>NZ_JAXCHW010000001.1:0-855076 GCF_035984805.1 Chryseobacterium sp. MP_3.2
TGGTCAATTTGCTCCGAATCTTGGTGGTCAGTTTACTCCGGAACAGGTGGTCAATTTGCTCCGAAAATTGGTGGTCAATTTGAGCGTTTTTTCCATATTACCAAGTATTTTAAATTTGATGAAATTCGCATAGAATTAGCACGGGAACTTAAAAAAAATGCAAAGGAAAGGGCAGAAATGACTACAAATATCAATGCTTCAAAACTTGATAATGATAAAATAAGAGATACCATTAAAAAGGATTTTCCCAACGTGAAAAACCCAAGTAAGAATGATATTGTTCGGTACAAATTGTATCAGGAATTGTCTTTCAATGCTTTTAAAAATTTATATACGGACGAAAAAATTAGTTATGAAAAACTCTACAGCAAAGATTATGATATAGACCACATTATTCCGCAGTCAAAAGTTTTTGATGATAGCTTTTCAAATAAAGTATTGGTTCCAAGACAGTCAAATTTGGATAAAGGAAATAAAACAGCAAATGATTATATGTCCAATAAATCCGCAGACACTTTTGAAAAATATTTAGCAACCGTAGAAACACTTTATAAAGAAAAGAAAATTACCATAGCAAAATACCAAAAATTACAGAAACAAGAATCTGAAATTGGAGATGGTTTTATTGATAGAGATTTGAGAGACAGCCAGTATATTGCTAAGAAAGCAAGAAATATTTTATATGAAATTTGCAGAGTTGTAACACCAACTACTGGAAGTGTTACGGATAAATTGCGCCAAGACTGGGGTTTAATCAACATAATGCAAGAGCTTAATTTTGATAAATTTAAAAAATTAGGCTTAACAGAAATGGTGGAAAAGAAAGACGGTAGTTTTAAAGAACGTATTGTAGATTGGAGCAAACGGAATGACCATCGCCATCATGCCATGGATGCTTTAACCGTAGCTTTTACGAAGAATAGTCATATACAGTTTCTCAATTATTTAAATGCGAGAAAAGATGAACATCATCAAAAACATAACGTAATAATAGGTATTGAAGGAAAGGAAACTACGTGGATTTATGATGATGACGGAAACAAAAAGCGTGTATTTAACTTACCGATTACAAATTTCAGAGAACAAGCTAAAGAACATTTGGAAAATGTATTGGTTTCACATAAAGCAAAAAATAAAGTTGTAACCAAAAACAAGAATAAGACAAAAAATAAAGAAGGGGAAAAAGTAAAGGTAGAACTCACTCCTCGTGGACAATTGCATAAAGAGACGGTTTATGGAAAATACCAATATTATGTAAATAAAGAAGAAAAAGTAAGCGGAAGATTTGATAAAGAAACCATTGAAAAGGTTTCAAATGCAGTGTATAAAAAACTTTTAATGGAGAGGCTTTCCGAAAATGAAAACGATTCTAAAAAAGCATTTACTGGTAAAAATTTTCTTAGTAAAAATCCGATTTATATTGATGAAGCGAAAACAGAAAAGCTGCCCGAAACGGTTAAATTAACTTGGCTGGAAGAAGATTATTCCATAAGAAAAGATATTACTCCGGAGAATTTTAAAGATATAAAAACGATCGATAAAATATTAGACGAAGGCGTAAAAAGAATTTTGAAAAATCGCTTGGAAGAATACGGTAGTGATCCGAAAAAAGCATTTTCAGATTTAGATAAAAATCCTATTTGGCTCAATAAAGAAAAAGGTATTTCTATTAAAAGAGTAACAATTTCTGGGGTAAAAAATGCAGAATTTTTGCATTATAAAAAAGACCATTTAGGAAATGATATTTTAGATAAGAATGATAAAAAGATTCCTGTAGATTTTGTGAGTACTGGGAATAACCATCATGTTGCGATTTATAGGGATGAAAAAGGAAATTTGCAGGAAAGGGTAGTATCATTATTTGAAGCGGTGCAATTAGTAAATGCAGGTGAGCCAATTATTTCAAAAGATTATAACCAAGGTTTGGGGTGGCAATTTTTGTTTACTATGAAGCAGAATGAATATTTTGTTTTCCCAAATTCAAATACAGGTTTTAATCCTAAAGGAATTGATTTATTAGATGTTAATAATAAGAAATTAATAAGTCCGAATTTGTTTAGGGTGCAGAAATTTACAATTAGGGATTATTTTTTCCGACATCACTTAGAAACTAATGTTGAAGACAAGTCTTTGTCTAAAGGGATTACATGGAAAAGAGAAGGATTGGGGGGAATAAATGAGATTATCAAAGTTCGCCTTAATCACCTAGGAGATATCGTAAAAATCGGCGAATATTAAATCAATAGTCTAAGCTTATGATCACCCGCTCTATCTACATAGGCAATCCAGCATATCTCAGACTAAAAGATGAGCAGATGTGCATCATGGAACCCGATAGTGGACAAATTAAAGGAAGAGTTCCCGTTGAAGATCTAGGATTACTCATGCTGGATCATTTTCAAATCACCATTTCCCATCAACTGATACAGAAAATGATGGGAAACAATGTGGTGATCATCAGTTGTGATGCGCATCATCTTCCACACGGAATAATGCTTCCCCTGCACGGTCACACCCAACATTCAGACCGGGTAAAAGACCAATTGGAAGCAAGTGAACCGCTTAAAAAACAATTGTGGAAACAAACGATAGAATGTAAAATTGAAAATCAAAAAGAAGTTTTGCTCCAGTTGGGAAATTATTATGAACCAATGATTGGCTATCAAAATAACGTGAAAAGTGGCGACATTACTAATATGGAGGGAGTCGCTGCACAACATTACTGGAAATATCTGATCAGTTTAGATTTCCTTCGGCAAAGATTTGGGGAGTCACCTAATCAGTTCTTCAATTTTGGATATGCGGTTCTTCGGAGTATTGTTGCAAGAGCGATTGTAGAGACTGGATTGCTTCCTGTATTAGGGATTTTCCATAAAAATAAATACAACCCTTACTGTTTAGCCGATGATTTAATGGAACCTTATCGTCCCTTTGTCGATTTATTGGTGATGAGCTTTTTAGAAAAAAATCCTGATACCGAAGAATTAACCAAAGATTTTAAGGCCTATCTATTACAAATTGCAACGAAAGATGTTAAAATAGACGGACTCAAGAGGCCGTTAATGGTTGCTGTAAAAACTACTGCATCTTCTCTATATAAATGTTATACAAGAGACAAACGCCTTATTTCTTATCCTGAGTTGATATGAAAGCCGACAGGTTTAATGCTTACCGAATTATGTGGATAATGGTTTTATATGATTTACCAACAGAAACAAAAGCCAATATGAGAGATGCTAATCTTTTTAGAAAAAGATTGCTGGATGATGGTTTTGCGCTGTTCCAATTTTCCATGTATATGCGACATTGTCCAAGTCGGGAAAATGCAGAAGTTCATATGAAAAGAGTAAAAGCAATTCTCCCAAAAGCGGGCAAAGTAGCCATCATGTGTATCACAGATAAGCAATTCGGGGACATTGAAATATTTTTTGCCAGGAATAAAGAAGAGCCGCCACCAATGTATCAACAGCTTGAGTTATTCTAAAAAATATTTTCTAAAAACAAAAGAAATCCACTGAAAATCAGTGGATTAACTTTTAAGGTTGTTCTTCGTCCCGAAGATAATAATTTTTGAAAGCAATTCACAACTCACCAGGTGTTGGTCCAGATGTTTTTTTAGTTGTTCTTCGTCCCGAAGATAATAATTTTTGAAAGCAATTCACAACGCGTTTTCAGCTGTGAAAATGATTTTGTTTGTTGTTCTTCGTCCCGAAGATAATAATTTTTGAAAGCAATTCACAACCCACGCTATAACGTCCTTATTTACGTTCTGGTTGTTCTTCGTCCCGAAGATAATAATTTTTGAAAGCAATTCACAACCGTTAAAGACGGTGTAGTATCGTTAATTTCGTTGTTCTTCGTCCCGAAGATAATAATTTTTGAAAGCAATTCACAACTAAAATGAGTTTTGGAAATATGCCTTTGGAGTTGTTCTTCGTCCCGAAGATAATAATTTTTGAAAGCAATTCACAACAAACGCAATAAACGAAAAGGAACTACAAAAGTTGTTCTTCGTCCCGAAGATAATAATTTTTGAAAGCAATTCACAACAGTTCATCGGACTTTAACCAGGAATAAGATGTTGTTCTTCGTCCCGAAGATAATAATTTTTGAAAGCAATTCACAACACATATGACTTTGTGGGATTAGCCTTTTCAGTTGTTCTTCGTCCCGAAGATAATAATTTTTGAAAGCAATTCACAACCGAAAATGAAGCGGAAAAACAATTTGTATGGTTGTTCTTCGTCCCGAAGATAATAATTTTTGAAAGCAATTCACAACTCCTGGAATAACTGCCATTTCTGTTTTTATGTTGTTCTTCGTCCCGAAGATAATAATTTTTGAAAGCAATTCACAACACGGATTTACATGTTAAGAAATTACATCGGGTTGTTCTTCGTCCCGAAGATAATAATTTTTGAAAGCAATTCACAACACTTCAAATACCCTTTCTAAAACGGTAGAAGTTGTTCTTCGTCCCGAAGATAATAATTTTTGAAAGCAATTCACAACAATAACTTTGTTTAAGTCTTCACTCATTTTGTTGTTCTTCGTCCCGAAGATAATAATTTTTGAAAGCAATTCACAACGGTATTCTTAAGATACCTGCAATCCATTGTGTTGTTCTTCGTCCCGAAGATAATAATTTTTGAAAGCAATTCACAACTATAATTGCCGTGATAATTTCACTTACATTGTTGTTCTTCGTCCCGAAGATAATAATTTTTGAAAGCAATTCACAACGGTGTTGGAGTTTTATTAAGTTCATCCTTTGTTGTTCTTCGTCCCGAAGATAATAATTTTTGAAAGCAATTCACAACAAATAGTACCTCGTATTCTGAAACTTGTAAGTTGTTCTTCGTCCCGAAGATAATAATTTTTGAAAGCAATTCACAACTTGTTGATTAATTGTATTGCCACCAACTGCGTTGTTCTTCGTCCCGAAGATAATAATTTTTGAAAGCAATTCACAACTGATCCAAAGCTTCTAATTTCTTAAAGAAAGTTGTTCTTCGTCCCGAAGATAATAATTTTTGAAAGCAATTCACAACCGACAATGCGACGCTTTCTAGTCTATAATAGTTGTTCTTCGTCCCGAAGATAATAATTTTTGAAAGCAATTCACAACTAGAATGTATTTTAGTATCATTGTCTTTAAGTTGTTCTTCGTCCCGAAGATAATAATTTTTGAAAGCAATTCACAACCGAAAACAATTTGTCGAATTCTTCATTTGAGTTGTTCTTCGTCCCGAAGATAATAATTTTTGAAAGCAATTCACAACCGCGGAGAGTGGAGGAGTAACCATATATACGTTGTTCTTCGTCCCGAAGATAATAATTTTTGAAAGCAATTCACAACACCAAGTGCATTATCAATAGTTGCAGGAAAGTTGTTCTTCGTCCCGAAGATAATAATTTTTGAAAGCAATTCACAACTAATCTCGCTAATCACTTCTTTTTTAGGCCGTTGTTCTTCGTCCCGAAGATAATAATTTTTGAAAGCAATTCACAACGTTTATAATCTTTGCGATTTCAGGTGCTTTGTTGTTCTTCGTCCCGAAGATAATAATTTTTGAAAGCAATTCACAACCAAGTTCAGCATCGAACTAATTGCCGTTTTGTTGTTCTTCGTCCCGAAGATAATAATTTTTGAAAGCAATTCACAACGGCGTGAAGGAAGCGGGGATGGACTGAAGGAATGGACGAAGTAAAAAAAATGAGTATGGAATTATCTGAAATTGTAAGTTCTAAAATAGAAAAATGGATTCCAGAGCATGCTTTTGCGGGAAATGTAATTGATGTAGGAATGTTTCTAAGTAGCTCGCCAGAGTATTTTTTAATTAAAAAGTGTACAGAACAAGAACTTAATGGTAAGATTGTAACCTTGGTGTGTTCAATATCTTTTTCATGGACCATAAATTCAGAAGTGATCATCCAAAGAGGTGCGATGATTTGTGCATTGGTCGATGCTTTAGAAATGGCAGGCTATCGTTGTGAGATTATTTTTAATCAGACAACAACTTATTTAAATGGAAAATTTGAGGTAGACTTGTGTTTAAAGAAAGCGCAACAATCGTTAAATATTACTGAGTTGGCATTTTGTTTAGCTCACCCTGCAATGCTTCGCAGATTTATGTTTTCAGTTGCAGAATTAGATGGTTGGGCAGATTACGCTAGTAATTACGGATACCCAGCAAAGGATACGGAAACAGGCGACTTATATATTAATGAAATATTTAGTTCGAAAGTCCCTAATTCGATAGCTATAGAGTGGGTAATTATTCAATTAAGTAATCAAGGAATTCAGATCAACAGTAACAATTAATTAAAATTTTAAACAATGAAAAAGAAAATCACTCCAGAACAAAATGCCGCAAATATGCAAAATAAAAATAAAGGCACAAACGGCTCCAACACACAAAATGCTCAAAATGAAAGTAACAAAGCGAAGCAGTTAGAACAAAATCGGAAAAAAAGTAAAAACTAAGCCTGAGAATAGTTCTCATTTTTTTTATTAAGCACAATGACACCACTCGTAAAGAATATGGTTTTTCGAAACAGAAAAAACTTAAAAGTATAGTCAATTGCTGGAACGATCAAAATATTGATTAATTTTAACCTTATGGAAATTTACTCAGACAACCGTGGCCGCGTAATCTGGCTCACCGTCAGTTCCGATGAAATTAGAGTCGATCTTCAGGATTTAAGTCCAAACTTTGAATATGAAAGATGTGCAGTCGTTAAAGATGTTGATGCAGTTTGTAAAGCTTTGAAAAGTGATTTCGAAAACATAGAAGCTAAACTTTTGGAGAAGCTGGAAAATCAAATGACCGCTTTCGATCTGTTCACCGAGTTGCTGGATAATCATGAAATTTACTTTGAGTATTTTTCTGGGAGGAGATGAACAATACACTCAACAACGCTCTTATCAAATTAAGAGGTAAAAAATTAGGAAATTAATCTTTACTTTGCGACCCTTCTTTTTATTGACTTCAAACATTCCTACCACGATTATGCTCACCAAATACCTCCTCATTTCCATGACCCTCATTACCTTCCTCACCTTTGGGCTGGATAAATGGTTGGCGAAAAAAGAGCGGGGTAGGATCTCGGAAAATGTCTTGCTCATGCTCACCTTTGTGGGGGGAACTTTTGGCGCCGTCTTGGGCATGGTTTTTTTTAAACATAAAACTGCCAAAAAAAGTTTCTTCTTCAAAATCTGCGTGGTGGTTGCACTCCAAATTTTGCTCATCTTTCTTTTAAAAAACCATTTAGAAAGTGACCGCTTATAAACAGTTATACTATTAAAAAGTTTTTTTTAATAGGTATCTACAGAAATTAAAAACTTAATTAAATGTTTGGATCGTATAGGTGGTTGCCCTTCGACAAGCTCAGGGACCGTTCGAAATTAGATGGTGCCTTCGACAGGCTCAGGCACCGCGACAGGCTCAGGCACCGCGACAGGCTCAGGCACCGCGACAGGCTCAGGCACCGCGACAGGCTCAGGCACCGCGACAGGCTCAGGCACCAGAAGTTAGTGCTTTTTTGGGGCGGCTGAGCCTGTCGAAGTCCCAAGTAATTAAAAAATAAGATTCTAATGGCTAAAGGATTTATGTATATTTTAAAATGTGCGGACGACAGTTACTACACTGGTAGTACCGTAAATCTTGAATTGCGATTACTACAACATCAGAATGGAGAAGGAGCTAACCACACCAGGAAAAGGCTCCCGGTAGTCTTGGTCTATTACGAAGAATATCAGAACATTGCAGATGCATTCTACAGAGAAAAACAAGTACAGGGCTGGAGTCGAAAAAAGAAAGAAGCGCTGATTGAAAATAGACCTGAAGATTTGCCGCTTTTGTCTAAAAATAATCAAAGTGATGAGTGAGTGCCTTCGACAGGCTCAGGCACCGCGCTAAGTTATGGCACCAGCAGATATTCGATATTTGATATATTTTACTGGTGTGGTCAGTGCCCTTGTGGTGGCTGAGCTTTCGACAAGCTCAGGCACCAGTAAGAGTTTTTCCGTCGATAGGGTTGTTCCCTCGGTGGCTGAGCCTGTCGAGGTGGCTGAGCCTGTCGAAGCCAAACCACGACAAGCTCAGGCAGCGGATAATGTAATATAATTTCCGTGGAGAAGGTTGAGCTCCTCGTGGTGGTTGCCCTTCGACAAGCTCAGGGGCCGCTCGAAATTAAAAACCGCCTTCGACAATTTCAGGCACCGCGACAGGCTCAGGCACAAGAAATAGCAGAATCTTCAATAAGAATACATCTCTCGGTGGTTGAGCTTGTCGAAACCCAGTGGCTTTCTTTTTAATTATGATCCGGTAAGAAACTATACTCTTTCGCGTACTGCAGCATCTGTTCCGAAAAGGTTTTCGGATATTTCAAAACATAGTCAGTTACTTTGCCGTTCGTGTTTTTCACAGGCGTGATGTAGGGATTTACAAAACCGCGATAGGCGGCCTCTTTGTATTTGGCGTTGCGCGCCAAGACTTCTTTGTGAATGGCCTGATCAACTTTTACACCGTAATTTTCGACCAAATTTTTCGCGGCGTTGTAATCACCTTCAGACTTGATACGTTGTGTTTCCCGCAAAAGCTGACCAAACAAATCATGAAGCTTTTCATAATTGTTGATATTGAAATAAGTTTTACCGTCTCGCATCACTTTCTCAATGACATTGTCTTTCTTGCCTTTTTCAAAAACCCAGGCGCTTACCCATTGTCGGTTTCGCATGTGAGATTCTTCAATATCCGCACCCGGCTCTAAACGCACGAGTTGCATCATCAATCCATTTCGGATATAATTGTCGTAAGCGGCTGTTCCCAAGGCTTTCCAGTCATCCACTAAACCTAGTTCCTGCAATTTAGGATCGTACAGAAAATAAAGTCCAACCAGATCTGCGCGACCTTCTTCCATGGTAGAAGCGTAACTTTTTAAAGTTTCTTTCGGCGTTCCAACACCCGGATTAATTTGTCCCGACGCGTGACCTACCACCTCATGAAGTGCCGTATGCAGTTTGCTGGAAAGCTCGCCATATTTTTCCGCCAAACGAAGTTCTTCCGAATCATTCACAAATTCTTTCAGGCGACCAGAACCACCGGCTTGATTATAAGCATCGATAATATTTCCGAGAGAAATTGATTTCGATCCATGTTCAGCGCGGATCCAGTCTGCATTTGGTAAATTCACACCGATTGGCGTGCTTGGAGAAGAATCCCCGGCTTCTGAAGCCACGATCACTGTTTTGTAACTTACGCCTACCACATTTTTTTTCTTGTGTTGCGGCATCAAGGGTGTATGATCTTCAAACCACTGCGCTTCCTTGGAAAGCACTTCCATTTTTCGCGACATGTCAAAATCTTTGATTTGAACTACACTTTCGTAAGACCCTTTGTGTCCTAAAGGATCATTGTAGACTTCAATAAAACCGTTGATATAATCAATATTACCTTCGGTCGCGCTAACCCAAGCGGTGTTGTAATCATCCCAGGTTTTCAGATCGCCTGTTTTATAATATTGGATAAGCAAGGCTAATCCTTCTGCCTGCTTTTGATTTTCAGTGACTGTTTTTGCTTTCCCTAACCAATAAACAACCTGGTCAATGGCTGAACCGTACATTCCACCGCTCTTCCAAACCTTTTCGCTGATTTTTCCGTTTTCTTGTACCAGTTGAGAATTTAATCCCGTAGATAATGGCCGTTTCGAATCGGGACTTTTCATCGCGGCGTAAAATCTTTCTGCTTCTTCAGAACTAACGTCTTCCCCATAGAAATTCACGGCTGAACCGCGGAGTAAACCTTTGCTCAGATCAAGATTTACTTTTTTATTGTCCACATTGTTAAAGAGGATATCAGCAACCTGTGGCTCCATCTTCGTCTTGGTGGCCTGTAAAAGTTGCTCAAAATAAGCTTTTGAAAAGGTGGGTTTCATCTTTTCGTTAGAGTAGTGGTGATGGATTCCGTTGGCAAACCAAACCCGTTTCAGATAAAGTTCGAAATTTCGCCAATCTTCTGTGTTCTTATTCCCCGTGAAATTCTGGTACACATTTTCCAGGGCACGGCGGATTTTAAGATTGTGTTTATAGTTTTGATCGTAGATCATGTCCCGACCTGCATATCCTGCCTGACTCAGGTAATACACGTATTCTTTTTCTTTTAAGGTTAATTCTTTCCAACCTGGAACCTCATATTTGAGGACTTCAATATCGGCAAAACGATCAATGCTGTTGGAGGTATTTTGACTTTCTTCCTGTGACGTTGATTCATTAGAAGTATTTTGCAGCGTGGTACAGGAAAATACAAGTACGGACGCAAGCGCGAGAAGGGTGATTTTGGATCTTTTCATAATCAGTAATTAAATGAATATATTTATTTTATTTTCGAAATCATAAACTGGTTTTAATATCAATCAAAGTCCAGCTGCTCATTCAAAGCATTAATTCTAAAATATTTATTTATAGAAACAAATTTTATTCCTGAAAGAAAATATCCATCGTGTCTTCATTTTGTTGAACGTTGGAATAGTACATATCGCGGGATTTGCGGTCTTGTAAGCCAGACCTTTTTTGATGTTGAACGATCAGATGAAGGCTTTCAATTTTTTCACCGAGTTTCCGCATAATCATGGAATCTATTTTGAGTAGTATTCCGGCATCGAATAATTTCGTACAATTTTTTTTAACTGAATCCTTTAAAACGGCAAATCAATTCCTTCCGGTAGAATAAAATCCTTTGAGTAGTGTTTTTCCAAAAAACTGAGGGGTGGTTTCTGGAACTGCAAAATATCTTCCCGCTGGATTCCGTACACCGACCAGTAATTGGAGAGCAGTTGCGCAAAAATATCTTCATCCCAAAAACCGAAAATAGGACGATCTGCTGTCGCAGTAATTGGGATTGCTTCAATGGAAATTCCCTTTTCCGTGTTTTCAATTTTATATTCGGGTTTATACTGCAAAATATAATCAGAGTAATGAAAGCGCGCGAATAATTCTTCAAACTGAATGGGATGCAGCACGTGACCTTCCATTTTTTCCAGGATGTCTTCCTGCTTTTCCCCAATTATTCCATTGTCTTGCAAACATGCAATAAAACCAAAACCATTGACGCCAAACTGGAAGAGTAGATTCACCGTATCATCTCGATAACTGAAAATATCCGCAGAATATTTAAGCGGAAAAACCGCGATACTCCAAGGTTTTTGACCTAAAAAAGTGATGGGTTCTACGATGGATTGCAACATCAGATGAAAATTTCCAAACCGTTCCCGAAGTGCTGCAGACAAATTAAATTGATCCCGCAGTTTGAGTTGTCGGTTGCTTTCATAGCGCATTTCGTGGTAGAGCATTCCATACACCATTCTGCCGGTCCAGAGAAAAAGCGAGTGCTCATCAAGTGCATTCATACCTTCGAAACCTAATTGATAAACAGCCTGAATTTTTTCTTCCAACTCTTCAAAAGCTTTCTTTACGCGGGGTGAACACGGCAATTGCAAATCTTGGTATTCGTAAGATTTGGATTTGTCCATCATCTCAATACGATCGGTACCGAATTTAAAATGCTCCATCAACCATTCTGGAAAAACGCTCATTTTTTCGGTGGTTAAATCGCCTGTAAGAAAACAAAATTGCTCATCGAAAATCAAATTCACAAATGGATTAAAGTAAGGTAAAGACATAAAGGAAAGAAAATTAAGTGGAAAATTTTTGCAAATATAGCCATAAACATTGGCTCCTTTTGAATAGATGACCTAGAAATTATTTCAAAAATTTTAAACGAATGATCACTTAAAAAACTCAATTTTAATTTTTGAAAGTTCAGGTGGAATTTAATTATTCTTTTTCGCTGATTCAATCTTCGGAATCCATTTCTCAAACAAACTGCTAAATTTTCTTCTTAAATCCAAGCTTTTCAATTGTTTCATCATCGCCAATAATTCATCCTGAATATATTGATCTTCTTTCCCGTAATTCCAGATCGGGACAATGCATTTTTCAAAACTCTCTAAAAAAGTGGAAGTTGGGCGATAAATTCTTGCGGTTTTTTGGTCATCAAATAAAATTTCGGGAAGTTCATGCGTCATTTTATATTGAAGTAAAGAAAATAGCGCGTGAAGACTAAGAACTGCAGTTGCCGGATCATTAATTCCGGGACTTAAACCTTTCAGCGCGATTTCTGCCAACTGATTGAAACCGTAATCTGAACTTCTGTCAATCGGTTGTCCGCTGAAAAAATCTGCAGAATCTGAGATAATCTTTAATTGGTCTTTCGTAATTTCCTCTTTTCCATAAACGCGCAAACATGGCGTATTTTCTAAAATAAAAGTTCCCTGAGAAAAATAGAAGGAAATATACAGATCATTTTCCGCGCAGTAATTCAACACTTTTTTTTCATTAAATCCTTGAAAATATCCAGATTTTTTAACTTTAATTTCTTGGGCAGATAGATGGTCCCACGTTGGCAAGTCTGCTTTAATGGGTTCAAAATCTTTTTCCATGGTTTGGTAAGTCTGCTTTTTTACACGATCAATCACCGTTTCGTATTTCACGGTTTGCGTTACATAATCCAGAAAATAAATAAAGAGAAAAATATCCACAACCGTCAATAAAATCAGAAGATAAATACTGAGTGCGGGAACATAAATTCCACTGGAAATGTCTCTGATCGTACTCAATAAAAATAAAGCATACACGATGGTTCCAATATAAATTCCGAGAATGACCTGCTGAAAACGGTTTTCGATCATGCTGGTCAAAACCCGGTTGCTCATTTGTGATGCCGCTTGATTCAGCACGATCATCACCATAGAAAAACTAAAAACGGTGAGGGAAATAATGGCACCTGCAACGGTAGAAATAATGGTTCGAGCGGTTCCAGCGTCTTTTAAACTGAGCCAACTTAAATTAGTTTTTAGTTCTTTTCCGAAAGGAGAAAAATCCAGAACCAACATGAAATAGGACAGAAACAAAAACCCTACGGCAATTAAAGCGGGGTAAAAGGCGATGCTTTCTACCATTTTGTTGTAGTAAATTCGGGACCATTTGTTTAAGCTCATCTTCTGGTAATTTTATATGTTAAAAATAAGATAAATAGTTGGGTTTGATATTTGATGTTTTTTTTATTCCAGAATTTTTTAATATCATAAGCCTTTAATTCCGAAACATTTTCCGTTTCAAAATTTTTTGAAAATCATTTTATGGACCAAAAAACCTCCACTCCCGACAATAATAAAACTTTTAAAAATAAAATTTGGATCACGACTGGAATTGTGCTTTTGGTCTTTCTGAGTGCGTATTTATTTACTACGCTTTTAAATCTTTTATTGTTAGTTCTTGCAGGTGTTTTAATGAGCGTTTATTTTCATGCGTGTGCAGATTTTTTAAAAAGGAAGTTAAAAATGGGTTCTCCATATGCGCTTATTCTTTCTGTGATTTTGAATATCATTATTGTAGGAATTTTCTTTTGGTTTGTCGGGGCACGTTTAAATTCGCAAGTGAATGAACTTTCAGACAAACTGCCTCAAACCTTGGAGCATGCGAAAAGTTGGCTTTCGGAAAGACCGTTAGGTGAAAAAATTCTGAATTATTCTACGAATTCTCTGGATTCTGGAAAAGCAAGTTCCACGATCAAATCGTTTTTCTCATCTACTTTTGGAATTTTAAGCGATCTCTATATTGTGGTTTTATTGGGTATGTTTTTTACGGCGAGTCCGAAAGTTTATCGCAAAGGGCTCATTCATCTTATTCCGCCAGAAGGTAAAGCCACAGCGGAAAATTTGTGGGATGAATTGCATCATATTCTGAAGAATTGGTTGAAAGGTCAGATTTTTGGGTTTTTCTTTATTGCCGTTTTAAGTGGGTTAGGGCTTTGGATTTTGGGAATGCCTTTGGTTTTAACCTTAGCTTTAGTGGCGGGAATACTTAATTTTATCCCCAATTTTGGACCTTTAATTGCGCTTATTCCGGCTGTTTTGCTCGGTTTAATGCAGGGAACCAACACTGCGTTATGGGTTCTTGGACTTTATACTTTTATTCAAATTATTCAAACCGCTGTCATGCAACCTTTAATTCAGAAAAAAATGGTGAGTGTTCCAGCTGCGTTATTGGTTTTTGGTCAGGTTGGAATGGGTGTTATTGCAGGATTTTGGGGCGTTTTGCTGGCAACTCCCCTTATCGCGATCGTGATGACTTTGGTGAATAAATTATATGTAGAAAAACAAGAAGGCAAGACAAAGTAAAACTTCGGAGAATGTCAGTTCTCTATTTCTCTTTAAAATTCCGCTACTTTTGCTTACTTTAGTTTTCTAATAATTGAACATGGACGAAAATATTTTAGGTCTTGTTGCGGGTGGAATTACGTCTGTGGCAATGTTGCCGCAACTCCTCAAAATTTTGAAAGAAAAAGACGTTGAAGATCTATCCTTGTGGATGATCCTAGCTTTAATTATCGGACTTTCGCTTTGGGTTTGGTATGGTGTTCTGAAGGATGAATTGCCTATTATTTTGTCTAATGGATTTGCGGTTTTGGTTAATATTTGTCTCTTAATTTCCTATTTTATTTATCGGAAAGAAAAATAAAAGTTTGGCTTACGAGAATACAATAAAGAAACCGGCGAATGATTTCTAATTAATCCACAAAATTTTTAATAAAAAAAAGCGAATCAAAAGGGATTCGCAATTTTAAAAAAGAGGTAAAGAAATGTTGAAATTTAATTCGGCAATTCTATTTTTTCTAAATCTACCGTCGCAGGTCCGTTTAAAACTTTACCTTCAATATCAAATCGAGCTCCGTGACACGGACAATCCCAGGATTTTTCCGTTTTATTCCAGCCTATAGTCCCACCCATGTGGGTGCAAGAACTTTTCACGGCAAATAACTTTCCAGATTCATCTCTATAAACTGACAGAGTTTTCCCTTGTAAAGAAACCGTTTTTCCTTCTCCATTTTTTATTTGTTCTAAATTTTCAATTTTCTCTGCGGTAAATTTATCAGCAATCAAATGGAAAACTGCATCTGCCGTTTCTTTCAGCGTATCTGCAATTCCCGCTTTAACATTAAGCCGAGAAGGATTAAATAGTTTCTCATATTTATTTGCTTTTCCAATGATACAGTCCGAAATCATCATCGCAGAAAGCGTACCGAAGGTCATTCCATTTCCATCAAAACCTGTTGCCCAATAAATATGTTCATCTCCCGGACTTTTTCCAATAAACGGCAAACCATCTGTCGGAGTATAAAATTGAGATGACCATCGATGTGTGATTTTGTCAACATCAAAATATTGTCTTACATAATTTTCTAAATTTTCAAATCGTTCCTCTGGATTTTCTTCCTGACCGGTTTTGTGATCTTCACCACCGGCAATAATGTACTTTTGACCGTCAATTTCCTGCGTTCTGTAATAGTGATATGGCTCATACATATCTGCACCTTGAGCTTCTGGGTAATCATCCGATTGTAAAGTAAATGCCAAAACATAACTCCTATAAGGTGCGGCGAGAAAATTCATACGATTCATATTGGGAATCACATGTGTTGCCCAGATAAAATCCTGAGTTTTGTACGTGAAATTGTCGGTTTTTACTTCTACCATCTTATCTTTTTCGGAAACTTCAGTAACTTTCTTGCCCAGAGAAATTGTTCCGCCCATTTTTAGAAATTCTTCGCTTACCGCTTCGATATATTTTGTGGGGTGAAATTGTGCCTGATCTTTGATTTTAATAATAGTGTCGAAAGGAATAGGAAAGGGGTTTGATGATATTCTTTCTGTCGGAATACCCACTTTTTGGGTCGCTTCAAATAAATCATCTAATTTTTTGGTTTGATCTTTATCCAAAGAAAAGATATAGGAATCTCGATCAGCAAATTCGCAGTCAATATGATGTTCGGCGATGATGGATTTTATTTGATTGATAACTTCAGGTCCGGTTTGAGCTAAAAGTTGGGCATTTTCTTCCCCAAAATCGGCAATAACTTGGTCATATTGAGCATCATAAAAAGTATTGATATGTGCTGTAGTTCCTCCAGTAGTACCGAAACCAATATTATCAGCTTCAATAATTAGACATTTTTTTCCGCTTTTCTGGAGAAGGTAACCTGCTGTAATTCCTGATATTCCTGCGCCTGCAATAATTACATCGTAATTTTTGTCCTCATTCATTGGTTTTGATGATGGCATTTGAACGTCTTGCCATAAGCTTCTATTTTCACCGTCACGTTTCATAAAATTATTTTTTTTGTGTTATTAAAGTATTTGACTTTTTGTAATCAGCAATTTCTACGCCCCAATGAGTTTGATCCTGCGCGTTGTTTATTTAACTAATTTAAGATTTGGGAATTTTTCTTCTAAAACGCATATTATTTATGCGACCATTCTGTTCTTTTGTAATCGTCAATATTTTAAGTCAGAAGTTTAAAGAATTAATTAAATGTATCCCTAAATTGTTCTGCCTTAGGTTTTTATAGAGATATTAATAATTTTATTGGTCAAAAATAGGAGATCATCTCCCGTATAATCTCTTAACAAATAATTTTTTATGAAAAAAATCGACTTTTTCCAGTTTCAGAAAAAGAGTAGTTTATTGCAGCAAAAATTGCTAATCGTGACTCTTTTTGTCTTTCTCACCCAATCTTTAGCAGCACAATATTTACGAAAGTAAGTACAGGAACTTTGGTAGAAACGCCTATAAAAACCTACAGTGTTTCGTGGGCTGATTATAATACTGATGGTTTTGATGACGTCTTAATTGTAGGCAACATTAGTTCTCCCACAACTTTATTTGCAAACAATGGGGATGGAACATTTTCCGTGACAACAGATAATTATGATGCGACCCAATCTCCAACAACTTTTCTTAAAGAATTAAGATAGTTTTTTTTATTTTTTAGGCTGAAATTGTTAATAACTTTACACAGCCAAATCGTTTGTATCATAATAATGGTGACGGAATTTTTACCAAAATTACAGAAGGTGCAATAGTGACCGATGATTTTAATACCTACAGTGCTTCTTGGGTTGATTATGACAATGATGGTTTTCAGGATATGTATGTGGTGAATTATTTTAATAATTCTTTGCCAGGGCAGAATAACTGCCTTTACCATAATAATGGCGATGGAACTTTTACGAAAAATACAACTTCTATTATCGCAAATGATGCATCGGCTTCACAAGGAAGTTCTTGGGGAGATTATAACAATGACGGTTTGATGGATCTTTTTATGATCGTTAATGATTTTGCGGATATCAAACATAATTTTCTTTACAAAAACTTAGGGAATGGAAATTTTGAAGTCCTCAACGCTGCTCCTTCAGTTGATGGTGGAGCAGGTTATGGATCAGCTTGGCTTGATATGAATAATGATGGTTTTCTGGATCTTACCGTTTCAAATAACGGAACAATTCAAAGACGCCTGAATAAATTGTATCTTAATAATGGCGATGAAACTTTCACCAATCAAGCTGCAGATGGTGTGACCACAACACCACTTCGGGATTACTGTTCCACGGTTTCTGATTATAATAATGATGGTTATCCAGATATTTTCACGCCTTCTTATTCTGCAACACTCATTCATGGATTGTATAAAAATATTGGCGGAGCTAATGATTGGATCAGTTTGCGTTTACAAGGCGTACAATCTAACCGCTCCGGGATTGGTGCCCGAATCGTTTGTTATGCCAATGGAAAAGTTCAGACCCGACAAGTTTCGTCTTCTTCAGGTCAATATACAGGAAGTACTTTGGTTCATACATTCGGTATCGGATCAGCTTCTGCCCTTGACAAAATTGAAATTGAGTGGCCATCAGGAATTCATCAGGTGATTAATAATCCTGCAACCAATCAGATCTACAATATTTTAGAAACAGCTACTTTAGCAACCACCGAAAATAACAATAATAAATCTCCCACAATTTATCCAAATCCTGCTAAATCTGAGGGAAATGTATTTATTAAATCGATGAAAAGTGGCAACTATGAATTAACCGTAACGAATTATGTTGGTCAACGAATTAAAAGTTTGAAAGTTAATTTAGAAAGTGGAAAAAGTAAATCAGTAAGTCTTGGATTTTTACAACCAGGAGTTTACATCATCTCTACTTCAAATAAGGAACATCGCGCTTCTCAGAAGTTGATCATCACAAAATAATATTAAAAAGTAGTATTAGTCAATACTGAAGAATAAATTTTACGGCAATTTTTAACCTCTCAAATCATTTTGAATTTGGGAGGTTTTTTTTACCGAATGGGTGTCATTGGTGTGAAAATATTTGTGATATTGGTGTTTAAATTCACCTTAATTTTCCGAAGGATATTTTAATAATTCTTCATCACTTAATGAACCTTAATGTTAAAAATTCTGAAAGTTAAGTTTCCTTATTTTCTCTTTATCAAATCAATCTCCTTTTTCAAACTCAAAAACATCTCTTTCACGGTCATCATATCCAAAGTCTCCGTCTCAAATTCCGCCGTAGTAATACTGCAGGCATATTCCCAAATCTCCACCAAGTCAGAAAGTTTAATGTCATAAGGTTTATATAAAGGATTGTCCGAACTCACGGTTATTGATTTCGAGGTTTTCTTTCCAAATCTTTTATAAACCACCCCTTCATTTTGGGTAATGAAAATATAAGTTTTCTTGCTTTTCAGCTCATTCACATTTTCCACATATTTCCCTACGATGAAGGTTCCATCTTTAAAAGGCGGCATGGAATCACCACTTGCGGGAAAAGCCCGGAATTTTCCGTTCCTCAAAAAAGGCAGAGAAATGGTCTGTAATTTTTCAATGTATTCCGGGTCGCTGTACCCTTGCAGATAACCCATTTGCGCTTTCTCTGGAATAATTTCTATTTGATTTTCCCCTTTTTCATCCACCATAATGGGCAGAATAATTCGGTTGTCCGGCAGTTGCATCATCTTTTCTAAAGAATATTTCCGTACATCCATTCCTACGAGCAAATCAATGCTTACGCGGTAATATTTAGACATGCGGATAAGGATTTCTATGGGCGGTTCTGTGGCGCCATCTTCATATTTTGCGTACCGTCCGCGAGTGATTAAAAGGTCGTCTGCGGTTTTCTGTTGCGCATATTTTTGCTGAGCTCTCAGATACCGCATGTTTTCTGATAAAATTGACATTGCTATAAATTATACCAACAAAGGTACAAAAAATTGATATAAAACCTACTAAGTTTGTACCCATGAATCGAGCAATTGTACATATGGATTTGGATACTTTTTTTGTGTCTTGTGAAAGGTTACAGGAATCAAAACTGAACGGAATTCCCGTCATCATCGGTGGTGGAGATCGTGGAGTAGTAGCGTCCTGCTCTTATGAAGCACGTTATTTTGGCGTGCGTTCTGCAATGCCGATCAAGATGGCTTTAAGATTATGTCCGGAAGCAAAAGTAATTCGTGGCGACTACGAAAGATATTCGAAATTTTCCAAAGAGGTTACCGAAATTATTCAGGAAAAAGTTCCCGTTTTAGAAAAAGCCAGCATCGATGAATTTTACATGGATCTATCGGGAATGGACCAGTTTTTTGGATGTTATCAATGGACCAAAGAAATTGCAGATTCCGTGACGAAAAATACGGGATTACCCATCAGTTTCGCTTTATCTACGAATAAAACGGTTTCCAAAATCGGCACCGGAGAATCTAAACCCGTTGGAAGATTTGAAATTCCTGCTCCCGATATAAAATCGTTTTTAAATCCTTTATCGGTGCGGAAGATTCCCATGGTCGGAGACGTCACTTTTCAGTTGCTTTCCCGAATCGGCATCAGAAAAATTAAGACTTTAGCGGAAATGCCTGTAACTGTTTTGCAACAAATGATTGGTAAAAATGGGGGCGAACTCTGGAAAAAAGCCAACGGAATTGATTTAACTCCCGTTGTTCCATATTCCGAAAGAAAATCACTCTCCAGCGAACACACTTTCACCAATGATACGATGGATATTTTTGAACTGAAAAGACTCATTTCGAGCATGGCAGAATCCTTGGCTTATCAATTACGGGCAGAAAAATGGCTCACTTCCACGGTGGTTTTAAAAATCCGATATGCGAATTTCGATACCGAAACGAGACAGTGCAAAATCTCTTATACTTCTATTGATCACACTTTGGCGAGAGTTGCTTTGGATTTATTCGAGAAATTATATACCCGAAGAATGCGACTTCGATTGGTTGGTTTGCGTTTTACGAACCTGGTTCATGGAACCTATCAAATGAATTTATTCGAAGACAGCGAAGAACTCATGAATCTTTACCAAGCCATGGATCGCATGAAAAATCGATTTGGTAAAAATGCTTTGGGACGAGCTTCTGGATTTGAGTTGGCTTCTTTAAATGTATAAGTTATGACAAATTAATCAAGAAAATATAAACAAAATGAATCTGATAAGTTTCATTATAACGAAACTTTATTTATCTTTGATTCGACCGAATATTTAACAAATGAAGAATCTCTTTGAAATTATCTTTTTAGAGCAAGCATTTGAGTTTTTAAGTGGACTTGGAAAAGAAGCATTATGAAAAGATTCTTTATAATGTTCGTAAGTCCCAAATCAATCACGATGCGGAACTTTTCAAAAAATTGATGGACGAAATTTGGGAAACCTAACGAAGTGGTTCGGCGAAGCCAATTTAGAACGCTTTATCAAGGTCTTCAATATCGACTTCTTGCATTCTGGGGATAAAACTTCTTCCAAACAAACATTGGTTATTTCAACCCATGGATTTATAAAAAAGAGGAGTAAAGTTCCTGATAACGAAGTTCAAAAAGCAACTAATGCAAGAATTAAATATTTTGCAGATCAACAATTAAAAAATAAGAAAAAATGAAAACATATTCTTTAAATCAAGTTCAAGATCAATTGATAGGAGAAATTGGAACATCTGAACGTGACCTATTTGAATATGAACTTCAAATGGATTTAATTGGTAAGGCGATAAAGGAAACCCGAATGGAAAGGAATTTGACCCAAGAAGAATTAGGGAAATTAGTAGGGGTACAAAAAGCTCAAATATCCAGATTAGAAAGTAACGCCAGTAATGCAACAATAGATACTTTATTGAAAGTTTTTACTGCTTTAAAAGCGAAGGTAAAATTGCAGGTAGAATTGCCAAACTTGAATATCAGTGTGGGAAAATAGTATAATTAAATATATTCGTATTATAAGCTTAAAAGTATTTTAAAAACTCTTTAATCCTGAATCTAAAAAGTGGTGTGTACTCTGTAAAAATCTCAAAGTAAAAAATGACTGAAAAAATTTTAAAAGGTGAAAGTCTTATTGAAAAGAAAAAAAGTCTGCAAAAAGTTGGAATAGATGAAAACGGTTGGAATATATATTACATCGCAGATAATTTTGAAAAATGGGTTGAAGAATATCCAAATTCCGAATTTCACGGTGGTGGACTGCCTCAACTTCGATTAATAAAAAAATTTCCTTGGGAATAAAATTAAATCCATGAAAGATTACAGAGATTAAATTATTTTTTATAAATCTCAGTATTTGTTCAAATCCTTCCTTCGCGGCATTAAAAAATACTTTAATCACAAAAGTCTAACATATTTCAATTTCCGAAGGAAATCTTAATTCTCTTAATTCCTGCACGCATTCTTAATGTTGAAAATTCCGAAATGTTTTTCACAGCAACTTCCCTTTGCTGAGAGAAACGCTTTCGCGACCTTATTATTCATCAAAAGTGTAAAAAAAATCTTTGCGTCCCTTGCGAGTAAATAATTTCAGTAAATCTCTAAATCTCAACCTCAACCTCAAAAATGTTCCTCAATTCCCACACTTTTCACAGCTTACGTTACGGCACTTTATCGGTTGAAGAACTGGTGAAGCAAGCCCTAGATTCCGGCGCGAAAAGTTTAGTTTTGACCGACATCAATACCGTAACAGCGATTTATGATTTTAAAAAAGAATGTGAAAAATTCCATATTAAACCAATTGTTGGCGTAGAAATCCGTAAAGAAAATCAACTCCTTTATATTACGATTGCCAAAGACGAAACTGGAATTGCGGAGATCAACCGTTTGCTAACCAACCACAATTGTGACGGTGCAGAACTTCCCCAAGTTTCCCCCGATTTTCAGAAAGTCTTTGTCATTTATCCATTTGCAAATATTCCGGAATATTTAAAGGAGAATGAATTTATCGGAGTTCGGGCAGAAGAACTAAATCTTTTAATTCGACCGGAATGGAAAAGGTTTTTAGATAAAATGGTCGTTTTGCATCCGATTACCTTTAAAACGAAAAAGGAATTTAATCTTCATAAAATTTTAAGAGCCATTGATCAGAATACGTTGATTTCAAAACTCTCGGAAAAAAATTTTTGTTCCCCAAATGAAGTTTTTCAGTCCGTAAAAATGATTGAAGAACAATTTAAAAATCATCCGAAAATCATTGAAAACACACAATATATTTTAGATCAATCTTCCTTTAATTTTGATTTTAAAACCCCAAAAAACAAAATCCATTTTACCCGAAATAAAAAAAATGACGATGCCCTTTTAAGAAAATTCGCGTATGATGGTTTGGAGAAAAGATATCCCGAAAAATCCAAAATCGTTCTCGAACGTATTGAAAAAGAACTGAAAGTCATTACCGAAATGAACTTTTCAGGATATTTTCTCATCACTTTAGATATTGTGAAATACAGCATCAGTCGGGGTTTTCTGCATGTTGGTCGGGGAAGTGGCGCAAACAGCATTGTGAGTTATCTGCTCGGAATTACAGAGATTTGTCCCATCGAACTGAATCTTTATTTTGAGCGTTTCCTCAATAAAAACCGAAATAATCCACCTGATTTTGATATCGATTGGAGTTGGCGGGAACGGGATGAAATTTTGACCTATATTTTTGAGCGTTTTGGAAAAGAACATGTGGCTTTTTGTGGCACCAATGTCGAGTTTAAATACCGTTCCATTTTTCGGGAAGTGGGGAAAGCTTTTGGTTTGCCCAAAGAAGAACTGGATGTTTTGGCCAAAAATCCCATGGAAATTCACGATAATAATAAAGTCGTAAAACTCGTGCAGAAATACGGAATGTTGCTCGAAAAATTCCCGAATCAACGCAGCATGCATTCCTGTGGAATTATTATTTCCCAGGAACCGATCACCAATTATACGGCTTTGGAAATGCCGCCAAAAGGTTTTCCCATCGTTCAGTTTGATATGAATGTGGCGGAAGATATTGGGTTTGAAAAGTTTGATATCCTTTCGCAGCGCGGATTGGGGACGATTAAAGATACTTTGGAACTCGTGAAGAAAAATCAGGGAATTAACATTGATATTCAGAAAACAGCCGTTTTTAAAAATGATAAAAATTGCAATGATTATTTGAGCATTGGAAAAACAATTGGGTGTTTTTATATTGAAAGTCCAGCGATGAGAGGATTGTTGCGGCGTCTGAAATGTGAAGATTACAAAACTTTGGTCGCGGCTTCCTCTATTATTCGTCCGGGTGTGGCGAAAAGTGGCATGATGCGGGAATATATTTTCCGACATAACAATCCCACGAAGTTTGAATATTTCCACGATGTTTTTAAAGAGCAACTTGGGGAAACGTATGGAATTATGGTTTATCAGGAAGATGTGATTAAAATTGCACTTCATTTCGGAGGTGTTTCTGCAGATGATGGTGATGTTCTTCGACGGGCGATGAGTGGAAAAACGCGTTCCATCCAAAAATTACAGGAAGTTCGGGAACATTTTTTTGAATCCTGTGCGCGAAAAGGTCATCCCGAGCAATTATCAAAAGAAGTTTATCGGCAAATTGAATCGTTTGCGGGTTATTCTTTTTGCAAAGCTCACTCCGCTTCTTATGCGGTAGAAAGTTATCAGAGTTTGTATTTAAAGGTCTATTATCCCATAGAATTTATGGTTTCGGCCATCAATAATGGTGGTGGTTTTTATCGGACAGAAGTTTATGTTCACGAATGTAAAATGGGCGGTGGAAAAATTAATAATCCGTGTGTGAATAAAGGTTTATTTGAAACCACGGTTTACGGCGAAGATGTTTTTTTAGGCTTCATGCACATTGAAAAACTCGAAAGCCGGATCGCGAACTTCATTCCCGAAGAAAGAGAAAAGAATGGAGATTACACCTCGTTGGAAAACTTTATCAAACGCGTTCCAGTGGGAATTGAAACCTTGCAGACCTTGATTTTTGTAGGTGCTTTTCGTTTTACCGATAAACCGAAAAATGAACTTTTGATTGAAGCCAGATTGCTCATGATCCATTTTAAACCAGAATATCGGTTGCCAACTTTTTTTGAAACACCTGTTCAGGAATATCAACTTCCGGTCTTAAACAGAAATCGGTTTGAAGACGCTTTTGATGAAATAGAAATTTTGGGATTTTCCGTTTCCTGCAGTCCCTTTGATTTATTGCAAACGAAATTTCGGGGTAAAATAATGGCAAATGATCTGCCGAAATATCATAAACGACAAGTGAAAATGTTGGCGTATTTAATTTCCCGAAAACACGTTCCGACCAAGAAAGGAACCATGTTTTTTGGAACCTGGATTGATGTGGAAGGAAACTTTTTCGACACGGCACATTTCCCGGATAATTTGCAGAAATATCCTTTTCAGGGAGGTGGTTGTTATTTGTTATTGGGACAGGTTGAAGTGGATTTTCATTTCCCCACGATCACGATTTTCAAGATGGCCAAAATGCCTTTCATTCCGGATCCGAGATATGCGGAAGATCAGCAGAAAAGTTATGAAGTTCACAAGAAAATCAATGAAGACGTGAGCATGACGTGGCGAAAACCATATCCGCAGGAAAGTGAAATTGGCTTGCCGCGGAATAAAATGGTGGTGAAATAGGTGTTGAAACTGCGGTTTTTTCTTAACGCAAAGACGCAAAGAGTTTTAACAAAAATGCTTCTGAAATTACGGTCGCAAAGGCGTTTCACTTAGCAAAGGGAATCTCTAATTTTAAAAAAAATTGGTTTCTATTGAATGGTCAAGTTGATTTTTCGTCCAAGTCCCAACTCGATTAATTTATAAAGCGTTGAAAGTTGAATGTCACTGTGTCCGTTTTCGATTCTTGAAATGAAACTTTTTTTTGCGCCAATTTTGTCCGCAAGTTGTTCTTGGGTCATGTTTGCTAATTTTCTTTCTTCTTTTATTAATTCGCCAATTGCAAAAGATTTGGCTTTACTTTCAAAGTTGGTTCTTGATTCTGTACCTATCTTACCGTGTCTTTCGTCAAGATGCTGAGTGAACGGTTTGATATTTTTATTTTTTGTTTCCATCTTTAATTTCTTTTTGTTCTAGAAAATATTCCTCCATTATTTTCTCTGCTTTTTTTAATTCTTTTGTTGGTGTCTTTTGGCTTTTCTTTTGAAATCCATTAAACAGTATAACTAAATTACCTTGATCGAAACAACAGAATATTCTGTAGATGTTACTTTCATATTCAATCCGAACTTCAAAAAGACCTTTTCTACCTTCAATGCTTTTGAAAAAATTTAGTGGGAACGCGTTCAAGAATGGTTATTATAAAAAGTACTTCGTCAATTTTATCCTTTACTTTATCAATAAGGGTTTCAAAAAACTCTTCGAAATAATCTTTATAAAAAACGATAACTCTAATGATTTTCATGTACAAAGTTAACTAATAATGGAACAAATTCAAAAGAAAAATAATTTTCTTTGAAGAACTAAAATCGTAAAAATAAAACCCACTAAATTATCTAAATATTTATTTAAAAATCCCATCTGCAGCCCGACTTGAGTGGATCCCGATGTAAAATCGGGAGGGAACGGAAGGCGGAATTGTCTGCCCAAATAACATCAATAAAAAAAATTCTCAAAAATTAATGATTTACAATTTCATCCAACATCAAACTTCCAAAAGTCGTTTTTCATTTTAAAAATAAACTTATCTTTAGCTTTCAAAAAAAATAGAAAATTCATGAGAAACGTCAAATTTTACATTCCGGTTATCGCACTTGCATTATTGCAAAGTTGCGCCGTAAATCCTATTTCTGCAAGCAATTCAACTGTATCTGCTACTACAAATTCTTCAACATTTTCCAATGCTGCATTTAAAAAATCTTTTCAATCCATCAATTCTGAGGAGCTGAAAAAGCACCTTTACATTGTAGCTTCAGATGAAATGCAAGGAAGAGATACAGGAAGTGAAGGACAAAAAAAAGCGGGCAGATATTTAATTGAGGAATATCAAAAAATGGGGGTTTCGCATCCGAAAGCCATGACTTCTTATTATCAAACCGTACCAAAAGAAGCTTTGGCGGGACGAAGAGGCAACTTACCAGAATCGGAAAACATTTTGGCTTTTGTAGAAGGTTCTGAAAAACCGGAAGAAATCATCGTTATTTCTGCGCATTACGATCATGTGGGAATGAAAGATGGGGAAATTTATAATGGTGCAGATGATGATGGAAGTGGAACAGTGGCGCTTTTGGAAATTGCCGAAGCATTTCAAATGGCAAAAAAATCAGGAAATGGCCCGAAACGTTCCGTGCTTTTTCTGCATGTAACGGGTGAAGAACATGGTTTATTAGGTTCAAAATATTATGCGGAAAATCCAATTTTTCCTATGACAAATACGGTGGTAAACTTGAATATTGATATGATTGGCCGTTGCGATCCGGGAAATTGCGGTAAAGATTATGTGTATGTAATAGGATCAGAAATGTTGAGTACCGATTTGAAAAAAATTAATGAGCAAGCCAATAAAGAAACCGTTAATCTGAAGCTGAATTATCGATATGACGATCCAAATGATAAAGAAAGATTGTACTACCGTTCCGATCATTACAACTTTGCGAAAAATGGGGTTCCGGTTATTTTTTACTTCGATGGAATTCATGAAGATTACCACAAACCTAGCGATACGCCAGATAAAATTGATTACATGGCTTTGCAGAAAAGAGCGCAACTGGTGTTCGCCACCGCTTGGGAATTGGCGAATAGAAAAGACAGAATAATCGTTGATAGAAAATAATTTTTCAAAAGTTTTATAGAAGTCTCTGAATATTTCAGGGACTTTTTTTATGAAAAGAATCCGCTCTTTAGAAGCGGATTCAGTAGATAAAATGATCTCATTTTTTAGTTAGACTCCAAGAAAAAAGAGAAGCCGACGGTGCTTCTCTTAAATTTTTATATTTAATTTAAATAATTTAATTAATCTGTGCGAAAAGAAATTGGTCTTCATCTCAATTTTTATTTCGAAGTAAAAATAATAAATTTTTTAATATCCAATGTGTATTTAATGTTAAAATTCACCACTTAGTTACAAATTTTTGTGGATAAGTGCTTGATTCTGAAAATATTTCTTGAAGTCCAAATTGGTTTTTTCTTTTTCCAAAAGAAGAAATACTCTTCATTCTAGTCCCGATTGACGTGGAAATCCTTTTTGTTTGATCGATAGATTAAACAAAAAGATTGTAGCATAAAGCGGGTCTGCTCTTTGCAAAAAAATCAAATTGTCTACTCCAAAAACTACAAGTCATCTAAACTTTCTAAAAAATCATCGGCATTTTTCAAATGATTTTTCTTTTTCTCCGCATCCATTTTCTGGAAGGAATAATGCATCATGGAAACGCGCGGATTTTTTTTGAAAAATTCTTGCTGCGTTCCGACGAATCTCCAAAATAATCCGTCCCAAATTTTTTCCCAGTCGCCTGTTCCGTAATCGCTCATTTTTTTCAGATAATTGGAACCACTTAAATAAGGTTTCGTGGCGAAAGTTCCGCCATCTGCAAATTGGCTCATTCCATAAATATTCGGCACCATGACCCAATCATAGGCATCAATAAAGAGTTCCATAAACCATTTGTACACTTCTTTTGGATCAAATTCGCAGAGCAGCATGAAGTTTCCAAGCACCATTAATCGCTCAATATGATGAGCATAACCGGTTTTTAAAACCTTTTTGATGGTATCATCGATGGGTACAATTCCAGTGGTTCCATCGTAAAAACTTTTGGGAATTTTTCGCGTGAAGTTGAAGAAGTTTTGCGTTCGGGAAAAGCGACCTTTGTAGAGATACATTCCGTGCATAAACTCGCGCCAACCAATGATCTGGCGGATAAATCCTTCCAAAGAATTAAGTGGAATTTTGTTTTTCTCGGCGAAAATTAAAGTTTGATTAATGACTTCGATCGGTTGCAACAGTCCGGAATTGATCAAAGGTGACAAAATGCTGTGATTAAGGTAGGATTCTTTTTGAACAATTGAATCTTCATAAACGCCAAAATCGTGAAAACGATAATCCAAAAATTGGTCGAGCCATTTCTGAGATTCCTCATGAGTAATAGGATAGAGCAAATTTTCGGAGATTTCGCCGGGATTATTTTTGAAATTTTCTTCGGTATATTTTACAGCTTCCTTCCAAATAGTTGATGTTTCAGGGAAATAAATTGGCGGTGGCGATTGATTTTTAGGATATTTTTTTCGGTTTTCCGTGTCGAAAGTCCATTTTTCACCTTCGGGTTTTCCGTCTTCGGTCAGTAAAATATTGAGGCGAATTCTTTCCTGTTTGTAAAAGGCAGTTTGAAAATAGAATTTTTTTCCGGGGTTAAAGAATTCGGCTAAATCGCTTTTGTTATTGATAAATTGCGGAGAATCAAGAAAATTGAGTTTAATGGTTTCAGCAACTTTTTTTATTCTTCTTTCCAGCCAATCATCACTCGGCGAAACAACATTGATTTCCGTGATATTTTTCATTTTGATCTCGGAGTGAAAATTTCTGATGTCAGATAATTTGTCTTTAATTTCAATATATATTACTTCTGCGCCATTCTGCTCCAAATAAATTTGAAATGATTTCATAGAAGCCCGATGAAAAGCGATTTTTTGTTTGTGAAACTTGAATTCTTTAAAAAATAAATGTTCTTCAATCAAATAAATGTCGCCGCCATTTATAAGTAAAGGATGGTTATGAAATAGCTGATTCGGAAAAATTAGATTAATCGATTTGGACATAATTTTTCAGTATTTTATCTAGTTTCAAATTCTTTTTGCAATTCTTTTTTGATCTTTTTCCAGTAGTTAAAAAAGGAGGGGAAATTTCCTTCCAAAGTTGAGAGCGATTTTCTGTTTTCTGAAGTTCCAAGATAATGAGAATTAGTAGGATGCTCTTTAAAATAGATGTTTTCTTTAGGAATTTTTTCATTTAATTCTGAAAATTCGCCGACGAAAATTTTGAGATCGGAAATATTTTGAGATAACTCCAAAGCGAAATTCAGAACTTTTTGAGAAATCGGAAATTTTTCAAAAAAGGAAGGTTCCAGCAAGAGAATTCTTTGAAAATTTTCTTCTTGATGCCAATCGAAATCTAAGTTATAATACGTATAAATGAGAGTTTTTTCATTTTTTATTGAAGGATTTTCCTTTAGTTCTAATGAAGTTCTCAAATTGAATTTTTCTGTTTCTTTTAAAATTTCTGGAGTTTTTAATGTGTCAAATTCGGAATAATCCACATCCAGAAAAGTGTTTTTTTGACTTCCGCCGAAATATTTATTAAGATTATCCTGATTTGCAAAATACTTTTTATTGGAAAAACTTCCTGCAACCCATTGCCAACTTAAATGATTGCTCGCCAAATCACCATCTAACAAATTACTATAGAGCCATTTTGCAGGTTCTGACCAATGACAATGCGCAATATTGCAACACACGGAAGCCAAATACATCCGCAAATGATTGTGAAGATAACCAGTTTCAAACAGTGTTTTTACCGCATCATCTAATATTGTTATTCCAGTTTCTCCTTTTAAAATAGCAGTTGGAATTCCGTTATTTTCTACATTTTCCTGGAGTTGTTTTAGGTCGGAAAAAATACGGTCACCTTCAATTTTCCAGACATTTTGAAAAAAATCGCGCCACGCTAGTTCCTGCACGAGTCTTTCGACTTCAAACCATAGCAGATTTAAAGTTTTCAAATGTTCAAAAACATCGCAGGTAGATATAACGCCACGGGAAATGTAGGGACTGAGTTTTGTGACGGCGCCATCTTTAAAATTACGGGTGATTCCATATTTGATGGGGTCAATTTCTTTGATTCTTTGCTGGATTTCTGAAATAGTAGTTGGGAATTCGATGGGAGTTGTGTATGCAAATTATTGTGGAATAAAGATAAAAATTATCTCTCATTTTTTGTGGAGTTTGAATTAATATGTTGTTGGTACAAAAAATTTGTAAAACTTCTTATTTAGAAAATTAGAATTGGTTTAAAAGCGCTGTTAGAGCTTTAAGCTCTAACAGCGCTCACAAAAAAGCCAACTAAGAAAAGCTGGCTTATTATTTAAATTAAAAACTATATTTTCTCTAACATCTACCATCTAACCTAACATCTAACATCTAACATCTAACATCTAACATCTAACTTACTACAATTTCTCCTTCAAATATTTCCCGGTATGCGATTTTTTATTCTTCACCAATTCTTCCGGAGTTCCCGCAAAAACAATTTCGCCTCCATATTTTCCAGCTTCTGGACCAATATCGATGACGTAATCTGCCGTTTTAATAATATCCGGTTGATGCTCAATCACAATTACAGAATGTCCCAATTCAATCAAGGCCTGAAGCGATTTCAGTAATTTATTAATATCATGAAAATGCAAACCTGTTGATGGCTCATCAAAAATAAATAAAGTTTTGTCCGTGGTAACGCCTTTTACGAGAAATGAGGCCAATTTTACACGTTGCGCTTCTCCGCCAGAAAGGGTAGAAGAGCTTTGTCCCAGTTGCAGATAACCCAAACCAACTTCCTGCAAAGGTTTTAGCTTGGTCACAATTTTTGTCTGCTTATTTTCGGCGAAAAATTCCAAAGCCTCATCCACCGTCAGGTGAAGAATATCGGAAATATTTTTTTCGTCGAACCTAATTTCTAAAATTTCATCTTTAAAACGAGTTCCGTGACACGTTTCACATTCGAGTTCAATATCTGCCATAAACTGCATGGATACAGTAATTACGCCTTCGCCTTTGCAATCATCACATCTTCCGCCATCTACATTAAAAGAAAAATGTTTAGGCTTCAAATTTTGCATTACTGCTAATTTTTGCTTAGAGTACAGATCTCGAATATCATCGTAAGCTTTTAAGTAAGTCACCGGATTGGAGCGGGAGGATTTTCCGATTGGATTTTGGTCAATCAACTCAATATTTTTAATGAGTTTTTTAGGGAATTCTACAGAATCGTAATCGCCTTTTTTGCCACCCATTCCGAGTTGGATTTGAATTTCATTCGTCAGAATTTCCTTCATCAAAGTTGATTTTCCACTTCCGGAAACGCCTGAAATTACGACTAAACATTCCAGTGGAACGTCTACATCGATATTTTTCAAATTATTTTGTCGAGCTCCTTTGATGTGAATCCATTCTTTAGGTTTTCTGCGGCTTGTAGGAACTTTAATTTCTAATTTTCCCGTTAGGTATTGTGCAGTGAGGGAATCAGAATCTTTCAATTCGTCGAAATGTCCTGAAAATACCAATTCGCCCCCAAGATAACCTGCTTCTGGACCAATATCAATGATATAATCTGCCGCTTTCATTACGTCTTCATCATGTTCTACCACGATTACCGTATTTCCTAAATCGCGAAGATTTTTTAAAACTCCAATTAAATTTTCGGTGTCGCGGGAATGTAAACCAATGGAAGGTTCATCTAAAATGTAAATCGATCCCACTAATGAACTTCCTAAACTCGTGGCCAAATTAATTCTTTGACTTTCTCCACCAGAAAGTGTGTTAGAGGTCCTGTTAATCGTTAAATATCCCAATCCTACTTTATCCAGAAAAGCTAAGCGAGTGGTAATTTCATAGAGCAAACGTTTCGCGATTTCTGCATCATGTTTGTTCAGTTTTAGGGATTTTACCATTGGTAAAAGTTCATCCAAAGGCAATTCTATCATGGTCTGAATGTTATGACCATCAATTTTTACCCATTTTGTTTCCTCCCGCAAACGCAAACCTTCACAACTTGGACATAAGGTTTTTCCACGATAGCGGGAGAGCATGACACGGTATTGGATTTTGTATAAATTTTCCTCCAGCATTTTGAAGAAATTTTTGATCGAAGGGAAACTTTTTGAGCCGTCACCTTTCCACAAATAATTTTTCTGGTCTTTCGTCAATTGAAAGTAAGGTTTATGAATAGGAAAATCTTTATTTTTCTTGATGAAATCTTTTTTCCATTGGCTCATAGTTTCTCCGCGCCAGCTTGCAACTGCATCTTCAAAAACGGATAAATTTTTATTGGGGATAACTAAATCCTCATCAATTCCAATTACTTTTCCGTAGCCTTCACATTCTGGACAGGCGCCGTAAGGATTATTAAAGCTGAAAAAATGGACATTGGGTTCCATAAATTCAATGCCATCTAATTCAAATTTATTGGAGAATTCTGTGATTTTACCAGTCTCAATATTTTTCAAGGAACAATAGCCATGACCTTCATAAAAAGCCATTTGAATGGAATCTGCTAATCTTTGAAGAAAACTTTCATCTTCTTCATATTTAAAACGATCGATGACCAAAAAGATCTGCATGTCTTTTTCCGGCACAAACCCGAAACTTTCCAAATCCTCAATTCCGGCTACATTTTCATTGACTTCAAGCCTGGTGAAACCTGAAACTTTTAAAGTATTTAAAAGCTCTGTGAATTGATCTACCTCAAAATTTAAAGGACTTCTGAGCAGAAAAGTTTGACCTGTACGCTCTTCTATAAAAGTGATAACGTCTGTAACGGAATCTTTTTTAACCTCAATTCCAGAAACCGGAGAAAAAGTACGTCCAACCCGCGCGAAAAATAATTTCATGTAATCATAAACTTCGGTAGAAGTACCGACGGTAGAACGAGGATTTGAGGAAATAACTTTCTGCTGAATCGCGATGGAAGGTGCTAAACCTTTAATATCATCAACTTTTGGTTTTTCTAGTTTTCCTAAAAACTGTCTGGCGTAAGAACTTAAACTTTCTACATATCGTCTTTGCCCTTCTGCATAAATGGTATCAAATGCAAGAGAAGATTTTCCACTTCCAGAAACGCCTGTAATTACAATGAGCTTATTCTTCGGCAGAAGTACGTCAATATGTTTTAGGTTGTTAAGATGTGCGTTTTTTACGAAAAGTTGTTTCTTAATATCGATTTCTGGAGTTGTAATCATAGGGAAAATTGGAGGAACAAAAATACGGATTTTTTTAGAGAAATTTTTTGGAATTTAATTTGAGAAAGTCTTGTGTAAATGGTAATTATTTTGAATATTTGCTAAACAAATAAGTAATACGATATGAGAAAGTTATTCAACGATCTGATTACGCATTTGATGAGAAAAAGATAGTGTCCGAATTAAAAGTGCAATATTAAATTTGCACTTTTTTTGTGCCCAATATTTTTTTAAAAATCCTTTTGTTATTCTGCATTTCTAGAATATATTTGCCGCTTCATTTTTTGTAATCAAGTGATTCAACCTAATAAAAAATCAAAATAAATTTAATGAAGAAAGGAATTACTAGCATTTTTATTTTAGCAACTATGCAAAATTTAAGTGCTCAGGAAAAAGAAAGCCCTATTTCTGAAGTTCTCGTGCAAGGAAAATTTTTAGAACTCCCCTTAAAAAAAGTCAACGAAAATATTACAGTAATTTCCAAAGAAGAGATTCAAAATTCACCCGCAAAAAGTGTGGATGAACTTTTAGCACAATTTACGGGATTTGATGTTAGAAGAAGGGGTGGAAATGGAGTGCAGTCCGATATTTCTATGCGGGGAAGTACTTTTGAACAAGTATTAATTTTGGTGAACGGAATTAGAATGAATGATTCCCAAACAGGACATAATTCCATGAGTCTTCCTTTTGATTTGGCTTCTGTAGAAAAAATTGAAGTGGTGAAAGGTCCTGCTGCAAGACGTTTTGGCCAAAATGCCTACGCGGGAGCGGTTAATATTATTACAAAACCTTCTGCAGAAGACAATGTGATTATTTCTGGAAGTGGCGGAGATTTTGGAACCTACTCTTTAGGAGCAGCGACCAGTTTTGGTGGTGAAAAATTTAGAAATTTTGTTCAAGCCAGTACGTCAAGTTCTGAAGGATACCGCTACAATACCGATTATAAAATCAGCAATATTTTTTACCAAAGTCAGTATCTTATTGAAAATGGAAAAATTAATTTCCAGGCTGGAATTCAAGAGAAAAAGTTTGGGGCCAATGGATTTTATTCTTCGCCAAACGCGAAAGATCAGTATGAAGAAACGCAAGCTTCTGTGGTCAGTTTAGGGATTAATAAAAAATTTTCTAACCTGAATATCAACTCTAATATTTATTGGCGAAGAGGACAGGACGAATATTTATTTGTGCGAAATAAACCTGAAATTTACCGCAATATGCACATCGGCAATAATGTGGGAGCAGAAATTAATGGAAGTTATTTATCATCATTTGGAACTACGGGACTTGGAGTTGAATTAAGAAAAGAATTTTTGGCAAGTAACAACTTAGGTCATCGGGAACGATTTGTCACGCAGCTGTTTTTGGAGCATAATTTCTCATTTTTTCAGAATAAATTGAATATTTCTCCCGGAATTTCTTGGGCGAACTACGATCAGGAAGGAGATTTTTTCTATCCCGGATTGGATGTAGGTTTTGACTTTAGTGACCATCATAAGGTTTACGGAAACATTACAAAAGTAAACAGAATCCCAACTTTTACCGATTTGTATTATGTGAGCAAGACCGAAGCTGGAAATCCCACTCTCTTGCCAGAAAATGCAGTATCTGCCGAATTGGGTTACCGCTTTCAAAGAAATAATTTCCTCGGAAAAATAAGTGGGTTTTTACGCAATTCCGATAATTCCATCGACTGGACCAAAGAAAATTTAAATGATATTTGGCGCGCGGAAAATATTGGAGAAATTATAACCAAAGGAATTGAAATTGAACTTGGGCAAAATTTTAGTTCATTCCTGAAATCCTACTCCGTTGGTTATACGTACATTGACAGCAAATCATCGCAACCTGATAATGCGATTTCTCGTTACGTTTTAGAAAATTTAAAACATCAGTTTGTAGCAAAAGTGGAGCATAAATTCCTGAAGAATTTTACAAATCAGTTGATTTACAGATACAATGAAAGAGTAAATACGGGCAGTTACCAAATTCTGGATGAGAAAATCGCTTATGATTTTAAAAATTTAAATCTGTACGTTTTGGTGAATAATATTACCAATTCTGACTATACTGAAACATTCGGAGTTCCGATGCCTAAACGTTGGTTCCATGTTGGCTTCACCTACTCAATTGGATTATGATCCTATTGAGTAGAGTGCTTTTTAACATTTAGATTTTTCCAATGTTAACAAATTCCGTATTTTCGCAACATGAAAATAAATTTTTTTTCACTGTTTATCAGTCTTTTTTCTATCAATATTTCTGCACAGCAGGAACATATTTCCAGCTTTAATTCTGTGAATGTAACCTATAAGTTTCATCCGAAATTTTTCCTTTTCGCTGAAGGGCAACTTCGGGGAATTGAAGACTATTCCTATCCAGATTATTATGAAATTAAGGGTGGAATCGGCTATAACCTGACTAAAAATCATAAGCCATTTATTGGGATTGGTCGGTACGGAAATTATAAAAATCAACGGATGGACAAAGAAGAATTCCGGATTTGGCTTCAAGATGTGGTGGATTTGAGAGCGGGAAAATTTAAATTAGAAAATAGAGTCCGTGCAGAGAAAAGTTGGTTCTACGAACCGCAAAAGGATCTACATTCAGATCGTATTCGCCTGAGATACCGAATGAATATTTCAGTACCTCTGAACGCAGAATCTGTAAAACCGGGAACTATTTCTGCCAATGTTTACGATGAAGTTTTCTTCATCACCACAGAAAAACCCACGTTTGCACGGAATCGCGTTTATGGCGGATTCAATTATCAAGTTGATGAGATTTTTGGAATGTCTACTGGCTATTTGTGGCAAAGAGAATTTGGAAAAACGGGTAACAAAAACCTCCATTTTTTGTATCTCTCTTTGAGCATAAACATCGATAATAATGAGGAAAAAAATTATCCTAATCACGGCGCTGATTAATGTTGATAACTTTTAAGATCTTTCCCTTTTAATTTTAAGGATTGTTTCCTTTTTTTGCTTCATTTTCATATATTTGTGAAAATTATTTTTTAAATGGAAATGCGTGCGTTTTCATTTGATGAATACCCAAAATAAATAAAAACGAATGAAATTTATTGTTGCAAGTGGTGAATTACAGAAAGCATTGAACACAGTGAGTGGTGTGATTTCCAGTTCCCAATCCAGACCAATTCTTGAAAATTATCTTTTTGAACTCGAAGAAAATAATCTGAAAATAACTGCTTCTGATGGCGAAACTACTTTGGTTACGACCCTAGAAGTAAAATCTGATGACACGGGAAAATTCGCAGTTCCAGCTAAAATCTTTCAAGACTTTGTAAAAACTTACAACGAACAGCCTTTGACTTTATCTGTAAAAGATGCAGCAGATGGAAACGGAAGTTTATTGGAAATTTTAGATGAGAAGGATAACTTCGCGGTCGCTTTAGATAATGCAGATGATTACCCGGAACTTCCAGAATTTGATGCTTCCCAAAGTGTTAAAATTGCTGCCGGCATTTTATCAGAAGCGCTTGCCAATACTTTATTCGCAACCAGTAATGATTCTCTTAGACCAGTAATGACGGGCGTTTTATTCCAGTTTAAAGAGGATGAAACCAATTTTGTTTCTACTGATTCTCACCGTTTGGTGGTGTACAAAAGAACAGATTTAATTAATGCTGATCCTATCGAATTCATTATGCCGAAGAAACCTTTGGCGATTTTCAAAAATATTTTAGCGAATTCTAACGATGATGTTACCATTGAGTTCAATGAAAATATGGCCAAATTTACTTTTGGAAATAACATCTGGATTTGCCGTTTAATTGATGGAAAATATCCAAATTATACTGCAGTTATTCCAAAGGAAAATCCAAACGTCTTGACCATTAACAGAAATTTATTGTTGAGTTCCATCCGAAGAGCTTCCATCATGTCTAACAAATCCACGAATCAAGTGAGATTTAAACTGTCGGGGAATATTCTTCACCTTCATGCAGAAGATACGGAATACGCGAACAAAGCAGACATGCAGATTCCATGCGATTACAATGGAGAAGATATTAATATCGGTTTTAGCTCCAAATTTTTAACGGAAATGCTATCCGTTTTAAGTTCAGATGACATTACCATGAAAATGTCTCAGCCGAACAGACCTGGAATCATTGAGCCAGTAGATGGTTTAGATGCAGAAGAAAATATCTTGATGCTTTCTATGCCCGTAATTGGAATGTAATTTTTAAAAGATTTAGAAAATACTAACGATCTAAAGTCCGAATTATTTCGGACTTTTTTCTTTTTCAAAATTTAGTGGAATACGGGAAAAAGTCATGTATAGGCAAAACCGTTTCTCTAAAATTACATTGCGGTTTTCCTCAAAAAACACGATATTTGCCACTTTCAGATTTTGACCTGATTAATGGCAAAATCCAACATCCAACACAAGAAGTAAACAGACATGAAAATCTCCAATAACTGGCTTAAAGAATATATCAAAACAGATCTGAAGACCGATAAAATCGGGGAATATTTGACGGACATTGGTCTTGAAGTTGAAGGCATTGAAAAATTTGAATCCGTACAAGGTAGTTTAGAAGGTATTGTAGTTGGTAAAATATTGACCTGCGAACAGCATCCAAATGCCGATAAACTAAAGAAAACCACCGTTGATGTTGGAAACGGAACAGTTTTAAATATCGTGTGTGGCGCACCGAATGTTGCCGCCGGACAGACCGTTCCAGTTGCAGTTGTGGGAACTATGATTCACAAAGGTGCAGATTCTTTTGCCATCAAAGAAGCGAAAATCCGGGGCGAAGTTTCCCAAGGAATGATCTGTGCAGAAGATGAAATAGGACTCAGTAATGATCATGGTGGAATTATGATTTTAGAGGATGAAAAATATGAAGTCGGGAAAAATTTCGCAGATTATTTTGATTTGGCTACAGATGAAGTTTTGGAAATTGGGTTAACGCCCAACCGAACAGACGCCATGTCTCATTATGGTGTTGCACGTGATTTAAACGCGTTTTTGGTATCAAACCAATTGAAATCTGAGTTTGAGAAAATTGTTTCGAAACCTTTAAACATAGAAGGAACATCAGATTATCAAATTGAAGTAGAAGATGCAGAACTTTGTCCAAGATATATTGGCGCCATTATAGAAAACGTAAAGGTTGAAGAATCTCCGGCTTGGTTAAAAGACCGTTTGAAAGCCATTGGTTTAGGACCAATTAACAATATTGTAGATATTACCAATTATATTTTACACAGTTTTGGTCAGCCGCTTCATGCTTTTGATGCCGATAAAATTGCAGGTAAAAAAGTAAAGATTGGTGTGAGTGCTGTGGGAACGAAGTTTACAACTTTAGATGGTGTGGAAAGAACTTTAAATGGTTCCGAAATAATGATTAAAGATGGTGAAGATACACCGATGTGCATCGCGGGAGTTTTTGGGGGCGCAACTTCAGGAGTTTCTGAAGGTTCTACGCAAATATTTTTAGAAAGCGCTTATTTCAATCCAGTTGCCGTAAGAAAAGGTGCGAAATTCCATAATTTAAATACAGACGCTTCTTTCCGTTTCGAACGTGGCGTAGATCCCAATAATACGAGAACCGCGTTGACGCATGCTATCGCCATGATTGAAGAAATTGCCGGTGGAAAATTAGTCAGTGATTTTTTGGAAAACTATCCCAAAAAATTAGAAGATCATTATGTTATTTTGCGATTCTCCAAAGTAGAGCAGATTTTAGGAACAAAGATTCACCGGGAAAAGGTGAAGGAAATTTTGAAATCTTTAGAAATTGTTGTTCTGAATGAGATTCAAAATGGTTTAGAATTATCCGTACCAGCTTACAGAGCTGATGTTACACGTGAAATTGATGTAATTGAAGAGATTCTAAGGATTTACGGATACAATAAAATTGACTCACCACAGAAAATTTCTTTCACGCCCGTAAAATTAAGTTTTGAGGATCAGGACGCTTTAGAAAATTCCTGGGCGAGAACGTTGCAAAGTCAAGGTTTTAACGAGGTCATGAACAATTCTTTAACTTCTGTAAAAGATGAAACAGATGCAGTTCGACTTTTGAATCCTTTGAGTGGTGACTTAGCATTTATGAGAAAGTCTTTGTTAGAAGGCCTTTTGGTTAATGCAGATTATAATATCAAAAGAAAAAACGCAGATATTAAATTCTTCGAGCTTGGTAAAATTTATCATAAGAAAGCCAAATACGAAGAAAGAAAACAAGTCGCAATTTTAATTTCAGGCAGAAATGCTTCTGAAAACTGGTTGCAACCAAAATCTGCGACGGACTTCTATTACCTGAAATCTTACGTGAAAATACTTTTGGACAAGCTGAACATCACCATCGAAGAGAAATTTTTAGATGACAATCGCTTTTCTGATGGATTAGAAATGGTTTCGCAGGGAAAAACGATTGCACGTTTAGGAAAAGTTTCGGCAGAAATGCTAAAAAATGCAGATTTGGATCAAGAGTGTTTCTATGCAGAAATTGAGCTGGAAATTGCGCAGGAATTGAAAGCCCTGGAGAATTTGAAGTTTGTAGATATTCCTAAATTCAATAAAACAAGACGTGATTTAGCACTTTTGGTAGATAAAAATGTGAATTATGCAGACTTATACAAAACGGCAAAAAATAATCCCTCAAAATATTTAAAGAACATTAATCTCTTTGATGTTTATGAAGGGAAGAACTTGCCGGAAGGAAAAAAATCTTACGCTTTGAGTTTTGAATTGTTAAATGAAGAAAAAACATTGGAGGAAAAAGATATATCGGAGGTAATGAACTCTTTGATTAAAACTTTTCAAAAAGAATACGGCGCGGAATTGAGATCCTAAAAAATACATTTTTAGCACAGAAAGCATTTCTTCGGAGATGCTTTTTTCATGGTTTTTTTGAAACTAAAGATGGATAAATTTCCGTAAATTTGGTAAAATAAAAAATATGAAAAATTTATTTCTATCTGTAGGGGCGGTTTTATCGGTAGTTTCTTGTGCCACCATGAACAGTTCTAAAGTGGGAACAGCACAACCCAATATTATCAATACCAGTTGGACTTTGGCAGACGATGTGAAAGGCGCAAAACCTACTTTGGTTTTAGAATCTGGTAAAGTGACAGGAAATGGTGGATGCAATAATTATTTCGGGAAACTGAGACTAGATCCTACCGCTGGAAATTTCAGTACGAGTGATTTAGGAGCTACCAAGAAAATGTGCGATAATATGGAAGTAGAATCTAATTTTATGAAAATGCTGAGTGAAGCTGACAAATACGTGTCAGAAGGAAATACGCTCCAGCTTTACAAAGGGAATTTGTTGCTTATAAAATTAAATAAGCTTTAAAATAGTTGAAATAAGACCAAAAAAAAAGGAACTCAAATTTGAGTTCCTTTTTTATTTATTCTTCGTCTTCTTCTTCGTCATATTTTGCAAGTTCCTCGTCACACCATTTGAAGGCGGCTTCTACAACTTTAGTGGCTTCATCTGCCATTGTTTCTTCATCATCGCCCTCTAAATCATCAAACCATTCTACTTCTTCTTCCTCCACATTTAGAACAAATCTTGGATATTCTGTGTGAACAACGAACAAATCTTCAGGGAAATCTGAATTGTCGGCTAATAAAAACTTTGGTAATTTCATAATAATTAATTTAACTGGTCAAAAATAGGAAAAATTATTGAAATTGATTCGTGTCAATCTTTATTTTTTGTAAAACTTTATACTGCGTTAAGACATTTTTTTTCAGCGTATCACTTGGTTTGAAAGTAATTCCCACGTTTGGATTTACCGTGCTTATTAATTCTGCAAGCTGATATTTATCAAGTTCTTTTTCATTCTTCAGGAAAAATTTAATGGGACCTTTCTCTAGGTTTTCCGACTTTAGAAACTTTGTGATTTCTTTCCGGTTTTCTAAATAATTGCCCTTTGATAAATAGGTAAAAAGCAATCCCGTCATCAGACTTAAAATGGTGATTACATAAGTAAGCCGACCAAAAATAGAATACAACTTTCTAAAATAAACCAACCAAACAGGAAAAGAAAAAGGCGCCATTAATCGATAATCAATGGGATTCACCGAATAAAAATATTGAATAAAATAGGAACATCCAACGCCGATGATTCCCATAAAAACGTAGAAAAATTCAGTTTCCGAAAGTTTATTTTTCAAGAAAACAAAAATCATGAGCATTATATTGAGCAACCCAATTCCATAAATTCCGACGTTAATAATTCCGCCTGCAGGATTTGCAATGTGAATGAAAGGATTGAAAACAGTGGTTAAACCCTGAAAAAGTTCTACTAATAATTTCGAGGTTGAATGTAAACCGATTTCCAGAAAAGTGTCCAAGTATTCTTCATTAAAGTAATCAATGAACAAAAACTTGTATAGAACTACGAATATCATTCCTGTAATTCCGGCTGCAATAAAGGTTTTTCCGTAATGTTTTCGAAATTTTAAAACTCCAAAAAGAAAAACGCCACCCATCATAAATAGGGCGGGATAGCGAATATTGTAGAGCAAAATCAAAATTAACGTAAGATATAAATAAGCTTTAATACCCTTAATTTTATCGATGATAATTTGGCGCGCCACAAACATGAAGAGAAGAACGAAAGGTAAAATCAGCCCTTCACTCATTGTATAAGAGAAGATAGACACGAAACTGAATAGTCCTACTGTGAGAATGGTTTCTTTCCAGAAGAATTTTTTCACCCACGCAAAATAAAGAATGACTGCAACTGCAACTAAGCCCACGATTTTGCTGGCCCAAAATTCATCGAACCCAAAGAGTGTAAAGAATTTTAAACTGAGTGGGTAACCGAGTGGAGTTGTGGTGTTATCAATAACAGGAAAAACATCTGCAGTCCGCATAAACCGAATAGAATCCGGATTGGTTCTGCCTTTTTCATTGAGGAGAAAACGAAGAATGACCATCACAAAAGTTGCGATGATCAATCCTATTTGAATCCATTTTTCCTGTCTTCTTTTCACTAAGAAAATTACTAAAATTTATAAACCGAAATTTCTAACATCTAACATCTAACATCTAACATCTAACATCTAACGTCTAACGTCTAACGTCTAACATCTACTTCAAAAACATTTTAGAAACTTTCTCTGCTTTTCTGGATTCAGCATAATCATAAAAACCTTCTCCAGATTTGCTACCCAGTTTTCCAGCCATTACCATATTCACTAACAATGGATTTGGTGCATATTTCGGATTTTTAAAGCCATCATGCATCACATTTAATATTGCTAAACAAACATCTAAACCAATAAAATCCGCCAATTGCAAAGGTCCCATCGGATGCGCCATTCCTAATTTCATTACAGTGTCAATTTCTTCTACGCCCGCAACACCATTGTACAAAGTTTCGATCGCTTCATTAATCATCGGCATCAGAATTCTGTTCGCCACAAAACCTGGATAGTCATTTACTTCAACTGGAACTTTTCCCAAAGTTTGACTCATCTGAAAAATCTGATCAAAAGTTTCCTTCGATGTAGAATAACCTTTGATAATTTCTACCAGCTTCATAATGGGAACTGGATTCATAAAATGCATTCCAATTACTTTTCCCGGACGATTCGTAACCGAGGCGATTTTTGTAATAGAAATGGAAGAAGTATTGGTCGCAAGGATGCAATTTTCGGGAGCCAATTCATCCATTTGCTTGAAGATTTTCAATTTCAAATCTAAATTTTCGGTCGCTGCTTCCACGATTAAATCTGCTTCTTTTGCAGCATCTTCTAATTTTGTGAAGGTGGTAATGTTGTTAAGAGTGGTCGATTTTTGGTCTTCAGTTAAATTTCCTTTAGAAATAATTCGGTCCAAATTTGCCGTAATTGTTTTTACTCCTTTTTCCAAAGCTTCAGCTGAAACATCTACCAAGCTCACTTTAAATCCGGTTTGTGCAAAGGTGTGTGCAATCCCATTTCCCATGGTTCCCGCTCCGATTACTACTATGTTTTTCATATTTTTCTATTGTAATTTTTTAATTTTTAAAGACTTCTGGAGTACGTTTTTTTCTCCTCTAAATAAATAGGTTTTGCTTGCCCGCTTACTTTGAATTTTGTTTTGATGTAATTTCTGCCGCCATCAATTTTGGGTGTGTAAACGGAAAAATGAAGATGTGGACCCATTGACCAACCTGTATTTCCGCTGTAGCCAATCAATTGACCTTCATGAACTTGACTGCCATTTTTAACCACGGAACCGTTTTGCTTGAGGTGAACATATTCTGCCAAACTTCCATCATCGTGCAAAATAGTAATTTTATTATTGAATTTCGCACACTCTTTTGTGAGACATCGCTTGGAATTGCTTGTGAAGTTTTGCACCACTTTACCTGCTCTTGCGGCGTGAACTGCTTCACCAATTTGCAGGCTAAAATCTAAAGCTTTCGCCGCTTCATGAGAAAATCTGCCCCCATAACCTTGGTAAATAGAATGTTTTTTTTGGGGAGAAAATGGCAAAGTGTAACTGATATTTTTCTCTTTGAAATCTACATTTACATCTCCTAAAACGTAGTAAACGGTATAATTGAAGTGTGTTTTTTTTTGTGGATCAAGAGTTTTTAATTCCGTCAAAAGAAATCTTTTTGCCAAGGCAGGTATCACAGTAACACTCTTCGTAGGTAAACTTGAACCCATGTTTTCTGCTGTATAACTGTATTCCAAAGAAATTGGAGCATGTTCCGCATTGTCAACATAGAGAATATAAGTTTTTTCTGCCGTCTCCCGATAAATTTTTAAATTGATGGAGTCTTGCGAATACAGGCAGGTGGAAAATGTAAGTAATATAAAGACAACTCCTTTCAGCATGCTCTTACTTTTTATTATTAAAATTGAAAACTAATCTAGAAATGTCCGCAATCATCTTGGTATTGGTTTTTTCTGTTTCCATGGAATTAGAAACGAAAACGCTGATCGCGTATTTTTTTCCATTTGGTAAAGTGACGATTCCGATGTCATTTTCTGCGATGGTTAATCCTTTTTCATTTTTCCCAGATGAGCCCGTTTTGTGTGCAACCGGAATTCCTTTCGGAAGTTGGGCTACTAATTTTGTTGCTCCTGTAGTCGTTCCAAGAAGGGTATTCATCAAAAAATCAGTTGAACCTTTTGAGATTAATTTCTTGTCGTGGAATTTTTTCAAAAGAAAATTTGCAGAATTGGTAGTGGTCCAGTTTCCATAATGAAATTCATAACCTTCGTGCATTTTTTCTTCGTTGTAGATGATATTGACGTCCTCAATTCCATTTTCGTTCATGAATTTTTGAACGATTGAAGGTCCGCCCAATAAGCGTAACAAAATATCACAGCCGTTATTATCACTTTGCGCAACGGCATATTTCAAGAGTTCCGATAAAGGTATTTCGATATTTCCTTCCGGATATTTTTCTCGAATTGGGCTCCACGTGTTTTCTAAAAGGTCAGATTTTTTGATCAATATTTTTTGATCCAAACTGAATTTTCCTTGATCAACTTCATTTAGAACTTTTAAGGCGATGTGAAATTTAAAAACACTCAACATTGGAAGCTTTTTATTTCCGTTAATGTTGAAGGACTTTCCACTCTCAAAATCTAAAACAGAAACCGCTACGGTCGCATTTTTATCTTTGATTATGTTTTTAACATCCTTCTTCAAGCCATAAAAATTTTGACCAAAAGTAAAGACGGACAGCAAAATTATAACAAATGCAAGTAAATTTTTTCTCATGTTAGAAGCTTAGTAATTCTTAGTATAACTTTTCTTTTCCTGCAAGATTTCTCCTTCAGAACTTGAGGTTTTAAATTTCGTTTGAATATAGTCTCGTTTTGCATTTAGCCGATTAAAAAAAACTGCGAAATGCAAATGTGGCCCCGTTGACCACCCCGTATTTCCGCTATATCCGAGAAATTGCCCTTTAATAATATCGTCGCCAATGTTTACTTCAACTCCGTTTTGTTTCAGATGTAAATATTCGGCGAAGGTTCCATCAGTATGGAGAATAATGATTTTATTATTGAATTTTGCACAACCTTCAGTGCTGCAGTTGGAGTTGTGTTTTTCTTCCGTTTGTACCACTTTTCCTTCTCGAGCAGCATAAATTTTATCACCAATTTTCAAGTTAAAATCTAGAGAAAGTTGACCGCGGTGAGATAATTTCCCACCGTATCCTTGAAAAACCAAGTGGGTCTTTCCTTTTTCGAAGGGCAAATCATAAACGTATGTGTCATCATGATTTTGAGCCAGAACATTCCCGAAATTATAAGTATTGGTGTAAGAAAATGAATTAGAAAGGGTAGGTGATACCGCGGAAAGTTTTGCAACTAAAAATCCTTTTTGCTTTGGTGGAATCACAACAATACTATCACTTTCCAAAGTGCTCTGCATGTTTTTCAGAATAAATTTAAATTTCGCAGACATAGGCATTTCCTCTTCATTATCTGCATAAATTAAGTATTCGCGACCGACCAATTCATTGTAAAACCGAATGTTCCATTTGCTTTGAGAAAATGTAAGGATACCAACTAAAATAAATAGGAGTGAAAAAAATCTTCTCGTCGTCATGAATTAAAATAAAAAATTTAAGAAATCAATCGTACGATTTCCAGCGCTACCTTTAAAGCCTCAGTCCCATCTTCCAAAGAAACTTCCACGTCTTTATTCTCGGTAATGGCATCTGCAAAACTTTCTAGTTCGTCTAAAATGGCATTATTGGGTTGAATATTAGGATACTCAAAAATAATTTGATTTTTTTCACCTTCTGCATTTTCTATAATCATATCAAAATCGCTTGGATTTTCTGGTGCAGCTTTCATTCGGATAACTTCGGCTTTCTTTTCTAAAAAATCTACCGAAATATAAGCGTCTTTCTGAAAAAACCTAGACTTTCTCATGGCCTTCATGGATATTCTGGAAGTAGTTAAATTTGCGACGCACCCATTCTCAAACTCAATTCTGGCATTGCAAATATCTGGTGATTTAGACACCACGGAAACTCCACTCGCATGAATTTTTTTCACTTTCGATTTTACCAAAGAAAGTAATATGTCCAAATCATGAATCATTAAATCCAGCACCACGGAAACGTCAGTTCCGCGCGGATTAAATTCTGCCAATCGATGAATCTCGATGAACATTGGGTTTTTAATAAAATCTTTGGAACCAATAAAAGCTGGATTATATCTTTCCACATGACCGACTTGTGCTTTAATACCAAATTCTCGGCATTTATACAAAATTTCTTCAGCTTGTTGCAAAGTCTGGGTAATGGGTTTTTCTATGAAAAAGTGAATTCTTTTTTCAATCGCTTTTATGGCGTAATCGTAGTGGTACAAAGTGGGCGTAACAATGTCTAACATTTCAATCTGACGTAAAAGTTCTTCCAGATTATCAAAATATTGATACCCGAATTCGGCTTCTAACTTTTTTCCATTTTCTGCATCGGCATCGTAAAAACCAACCAGATCATATTTCTCCGACTGATCCAGTAATTTTAAATGAATTTTTCCCAAATGACCTGCGCCAACCAAACCCGCTTTTAGCATAGAATTTTAATTTTGGTAAATATAATAATTAGTTGGCAGTTGAGAGTTGAGAGTTCACGGAAAATTCTAAAACGATCAACTGAAAACCAACAACCGTCAACTTAATTGTCTATTTTTGTGCAATGCAGGATACTTACGTTCATAAGGGAAAAAGAAAAATTTTGGTCAATTATCTTCGGGAAAAAATGGGAATTGCGGATGAAAATGTTTTAACCGCCATTAATGAAGTTCCGCGCCATCTTTTTCTGGAAAGTATTTTTGAAGATTTCGCCTATGAAGATCGCGCTTTTCCTATTCTTGCCCGTCAAACAATTTCTCATCCGTCCACGGTGGCAGAACAAACAGAACTTTTGGAATTAAAAGAGAAACAAAAAGTACTGGAAATTGGAACGGGAAGTGGCTATCAAACAGCCGTTTTGGTTGCGATGAAAGCTTTGGTTTATACCGTAGAACGCCAAAAAGATTTGCATGATTTTTCGCAAAAAAAATTACGGGAATTGCACCTTCGTCCGAAGTTTCAGAGTTTCGGCGATGGCTTTGCAGGTTTGCCCACTTTTGCTCCATTTGACAAGATTCTGGTTACTTGTGGTGCAGAAGTTTTGCCCACAGAATTGTTGCATCAATTAAAAATTGGGGGAACCATGGTGATTCCTTTAGGTAAAACGGAGGAGCAAACGCTCACAAGGTTTACAAAAATTTCTGAAAAAGAATTTGAAAAGGAAGAATTTGGAGCCTACAAATTTGTTCCCATGCTGAACAATACCAATCACTAATATTCTTATTTGATTGATTTTTGACCAAATTCTGATGCCTTTTCGATGAAAAGGCTTGTCTCTTTCCTGCAATTCTTTTTTTCAAATCACTACTATTTTCGCGGTTTTTTTTGAGATTCTACAATTACCTTAAACATCTTATTTACTGATAAAAAACATATATCAAATTCGATTTTTAAGAAATTAGAATGTATTTTTGCACGTTACCGATTCTTGGGTTCAATTGAGATGTTTTGATGTAAGAATTCCCCCCACAGAATCAAAATAAAATATTATTTTATGAAAAAAATTCTGGATCTATTTATTTCTACGAGGACAATGGCGGTTTTGTTGCTTTTTTATGCCTTTTCTATGGCGTATGCAACTTTTCTCGAGAATGATTTCGGAACTCCTACTGCGAAAGCGCTTATTTATGAAGCGAAATGGTTTGAAATCATCATGATTTTGCTCATCCTTAATTTCGTGGCAAATATTTCTCGTTACCGTTTATTACGAAAAGAGAAATGGCCAACTTTGGTTTTTCACCTTTCCTTTATCATTATTTTTATCGGTGGAGCTGTTACCAGATATATCAGTTATGAAGGAATTATGCATATTCGGGAAGGCGCAACATCTAATGAAGTAATTACGGATAAAAATTATTTTAAAATTCAGATTGAAGAAAAAGGCGACATTCTAAATTATGAAGATGTTCCCTTTACACCGATTCCAGATGAAGCACGTGAAACAAAATTCATTGCCAAATTGGTCGGAAAAACTTTCAAAGCAGGCTATGATTACCATGGTAAACAAATATCTGTAAAACAGTTGCAGTTTACCCAAAGAAAGAAAGATAGCTTAGTCGCTTCTCCTACAGGAACTGAATATCTTCATGTAGTTTCTACAGGCCAATCTGGTCGGGAAAATATTTACATTAAAGCAGGTGATTCTAAATTGGTGAATGGAATGTTGGTTGCCTTTAACCGTGCCATCGAAGGTGCTGTGGAATTCAACAATACCAATGGAACCTTACTCATAAAAACTCCCGTAGAATCGGAATATATGGTGATGGCAACTCAAAGCAAAGGAAATACAAAGAAAGATGAATATCAACCTTTGGTTCTAAGGAGTTTGTACACCATCAATGACCTGAAATTAGTAGTTCCCACTGGATTGATAAAAGGAAAACTGATTTCTTATGAAGGAGACAAAGTGAAAGACAAAGACGTTTCTGATCAGCTAACTGTAGAAGTTACAGGACCAAAATCAAAATTAGTGGTTGATTTACCCGTAGAAAAAGGAAATCCAAATGCTTTTAAACAGATCGCTTTAGACGGAATGAATATTATTTTAGGATTCGGACCGAAAGTTTACAATGTTCCCTTTTCTATAAAATTGGAGAAATTCGTGATGGAAACTTATCCAGGAAGTTCCGCACCAAGTGCTTATGAAAGTCATGTAAGCATCATCGACGAAGGAAAAAAAACGCCTTATAAAATTTATATGAATAACGTCTTGAATCACAGTGGGTATCGATTTTTTCAAGCCAGTTTTGATCCAGACAGAAAAGGAACAGTATTGTCTGTAAATCATGATTTTTGGGGAACGCTAATTACCTACATTGGTTATTTCTTCTTGTTTGGAGGTATGTTTGTGATCTTTTTCTGGAAAGGAACTCATTTCTGGAAATTAAATGAAATGCTAAAAAATGTAAGCAAAAAGAAAGCAGCCACGCTTTTAGTCATTCTAATGACCTTAAATTTCAATGCACAGAAAATTGAAACTCATGGTACTTCAGATGGTTCCGATCAATCAAGTCAGCAACAGCATTCTGCAGATGATGGGCATGATCATGGATCTGCCGATATAGTAACTCCTGAATCTGCTCCGAAAAAAACACAGGCGGTAGGAATGTTGAAATCTCCAAAACCCATTACGGCAGATGAGATTATTGCTCGAAATAAAATTTCTAAAGAGCACGCAAGCAAATTTGCATATTTGTTAGTTCAAAATTATGATGGCCGAATTGTGCCGATGAACACACAGGCTTTAGACGTTTTAAGAAAATTATATAAGCGAGATGCATTCCGTGGTACCGATGCAAATTTGGATGCCAATCAGTGGTTTTTATCCATCAACACCGATACGGCAAGTTGGACCATGGTTCCAATGATTAAAGTAGGAACAAAAGGTGGCGAAGAATTACAGAAGAAAACAAAAGCTAATGAGGAAGGTTACACTTCATTGATGCAAATGTTTCCGGCAGATGAAACCGGTGCATTACATTATGTTTTAGAAGAAGATTACAATGCAGCTTTCCGAAAAAAACCGGCAGATCAGACCAATTATGACAAAGAAGTAATTGCAGTTAATGATAGGGTTCAAGTCTTCAATGAATTTTTCAGCGGTCAGCTGATGAGAATTGTTCCCGTACAAAATGATCCCAATAATACGTGGCATTCTTGGTTAGATCAAAATTTCGAACCAGACGAAGCTTCTCAAAAAGTGATGGGACCTTATTTCTCCAGCGTTTTAGAAGCGCAGAAAACAGGCAACTGGTCCAAAGCAGACGAAGAGTTAAAGAAATTAGAAGCTTATCAACAAAATTGGGGAAAAAATGTAGTGCCAAATGGAGCGAAAGTGAACCTCGAAGTACTGATGAACAAAGCGAACATCAACTTTTACTTATTGATGTTCTATTCTGTAATTGGTGGTCTGATGTTGGTTTTAGGTTTTATCGAATTATTCAAGCCGAAAAAGATTTTAAATAAAATAATACGAGGATTAATTATTGTTGGGTTGGTTGGCTATTTCCTGCAATTTTTAGGTTTGGTAGGAAGATGGTATATTTCCGGTCATGCACCTTGGAGTAACGGTTATGAGGCCATTATCTTCATATCTTGGGTCGGAATTACTGCTGGTTTGTTATTATACAGAAACTCTAATGCTCTAATTCCTGCAGCTGGATTTATGGTAGCCGTAATTATGATGGGTTTTGCACACGGTGGTTCTGCACTCGATCCGCAAATTACGCCTCTGGTTCCAGTACTGAAATCATATTGGTTAATTATTCACGTCGCAATTATCGTTTCGAGTTATGGTTTTTTCGGCCTCTCCATGGTCATTGCTGTTATCGCGCTATTCTTTTACATTTTCGCCAATAAAAAATATTATAAAATCCATAATGATTCTACCATTAAAGAATTGACAATTGTCTCAGAAATGTCTTTAACAATTGGACTTTATTTCTTAACAGTTGGGACTTTTTTAGGAGGGATTTGGGCCAACGAATCGTGGGGTAGATACTGGAGTTGGGATCCAAAAGAAACTTGGGCCTTTATCTCCATCATGGTTTATGCCTTCGTTTTACACATGCGTTTGGTTCCAGGATTAAGAGGAAGATGGGCTTTTCACGTAGCTACACTGTTTGGTATTAGTACGATTGTAATGACTTATTTCGGAGTAAATTATTACTTAAGTGGACTACATTCCTACGCCGCGGGAGATCCTGTTCCGGTTCCAGCGTGGGTTTATATCGGAATAGCCGGAATGTTAACTTTGACTGGGCTATCCTACTGGAGATTTAAAAATTTACAAAAATAATTAGGCAGCTGATAAAAAATCCCGAAAATATTTTTCGGGATTTTTTTTGGAGCAAAGCAATCTGGGCTTCTTAGGAAGATTGAACGCGCTGTCCGTTCTATCTCTTTCTTCCCGATTGGAATCGGGAAAAAAGAGGATGCCACTTCCATCCCGGCTAAAAGCCCTATGTGTTCCTCCTTTCATAGGCCATAAATAATTCTTAAATTTGCCGGAATTAACTGTGAACCCTATCTCTAAATCTACCCCATAAAAATTGAGCACATACCTCACCATTCTAGGTTTTAACTCCGCCATTCCTACCATAACTTCTTCACCTACCGCACAGTTTTTAGAAATGGAAGAGCGTGCTTTTCTTATTGATTGTGGGGAGGGAACACAGGTGCAACTTCGGAAAGCAAAAGCCAGATTTTCTAAAATAAATAATATTTTTATATCCCATCTTCATGGTGATCATTGCTTTGGATTACCGGGATTAATTGCCTCTTTCCGGCTTTTGGGTAGAGATATGCCTTTGAATGTTTACGGACCAAAAGGCATCAAAGAAATGATGGAAACAATTTTTCGTTTGACAGAAACGCATCGTGGTTTTGAAGTCATTTACCATGAATTGAGCAGTAAAACTTCCGAAAAAATTTATGAAGATAATAGAGTAGAAGTCTACACCATTCCACTTGATCACCGCATTTACTGCAATGGCTATCTTTTTAAAGAAAAACCAAAAGAGCGACATTTGAATATGCAGCAAGTGTCCAAATATCCCGAAATTGAAACCTGCGATTATCATAATTTAAAACTCGGTAAAGATTTTATACTCAATGATGGTTATATTCTAAAAAACGAAACCTTGACCTCGGAGCCCTCTAAATCTGTTACTTATGCTTTTTGCAGCGATACCAGATATTTGGAAAGTGTTATTCCTATTATTGAAGAAGCAGATGTGTTGTATCATGAATCTACTTTCCTTCATGATTTAAAAGAAATGGCAGATTATACGGGACACACTACTGCTTTGGAAGCTGCAAGAATAGCGCGCAAAGCTAACGTGGGCAAACTAATTCTGGGGCATTTCTCTAATCGTTATGGAGATTTAAGTGTTTTCACTAACGAAGCCCGAGAAATTTTCCCGAATAGTTTTTTACCGAAAGCTTTGGAAGCAGTCAAAATTGGGTAGGATTTTTTCTTGAAATTTGGGAATAGACCTTTAACATTGTTCTAACCTTATTTAAATTATTACCTTTCCTCCACTAACTTATAAAAATTGGATAAAATGGTTAAAAATTTCTTACTTATCGCGCTTCTGATTTTGGCAATCGCCATGTTATATATTGGGATTACCGGAAAAATGATTCCGCCTGCGCTTACAGGAATTGGCTTTTTAATTATCGCTTATTTGTTTTATGATAAGAAAATGTAAATCGTTTGTAACACTTTCTTCTTGATCTATATCCAAAATTATCCCCTTTTCAATGACCTTTTCCGAACTTAAAGATTTTCTCGACGAAAAAGCTGACTTTTATAATAATGCTAATTTCATCGAGCATGATCCTATTGCTATTCCGCACCGATTCTCTTTAAAACAAGATATTGAAATTGCGGGCTTTCTTACAGCCACTATTTCTTGGGGGAACAGAAAAGCAATATTGAATGATGCGGAGAAAATGATGAGTTTCATGGAAAACTCTCCCTATGATTTCGTGCAAAATGTTTCAGTGAAAGAGTTGAAATCTTTAGAAAAAATAAGTATTCATCGAACTTTTATCGGTGAAGATTTCCGCGAATTTATTTTAAATCTGAAAAGAATTTATACAGAGAATGAGACTTTGGAAAATCTATTTTTAGTGAATGGAGAAGAACTTAATTTCTACCATTCTTTTCATCGATTTCGGGAGAATTTTATTGGAGAAAATCTCCATCGAAGCAAAAAGCATGTGAGTTCGACCTATAAAAACTCCTCCGCCAAAAGGTTGATGATGTTTGTGCGTTGGATGGTTCGCAATGATAATAAAGGAGTTGATTTTGGCATCTGGAAAAATATTGACCAAAAATTTCTCTCCGTTCCTTTAGATGTTCATACCGGAAATATTTCCCGAAGGTTAGAGTTGATTACCCGCAAACAAAATGACTGGAAAACCGTAGAAGAGTTGGATGTTATTCTTCGGAAACTAAATCCGAATGATCCTGCACAATATGATTTTGCCCTTTTTGGTTTGGGTGTTTCGAAAGATTTTTAACTAAATTTGCGCAAATTGATACGGCGATGAGTAAAAAAGAGGAGCAGGAAGTTAAAATACAATTTTTGACCAAAATCACGGATTGGGTCATGTGGTGGATTGGATCTATTCCATCTTTAATTATTCACTCTATCATTTTTTTGACAGCTTTTTTACTCCCAGTTTTTGGCGTGGTAGAAGTTGATAAGATGCTTTTGGTTCTTACGACAGTCTTGTCTTTAGAAGCCATTTATCTTGCTATTTTCATTCAAATGTCTGTGAATCGCAGTCAGGAACATATTGATGATATCCGAGAAGATATTGAAGAAATTCAAGACGACATCGAAGAAATCAGTGAAGACATTGAGGAAATCAGCGAAGACATCGAAGAAATTAGTGTGGACATTGATGATATTCAAGAAGATATTGAAGATATCGCGGAAGATGAAGACGAAGAAGATCACAATGAACGCGCCCGAAACGTAATGTTAAAAAGCAATGTTTCCTCCAACAAAAGTGACATTCGTGCCATGCGAGAAGTTATCGCCTCCCTGCAAAAACAATTAGAAGAGCTTAAGAAAGAGGAGGAGAAGTAGTATAAAAATTTACTTTACATCGCGTCTTTCCATTCCTGTGTAAATGATATGAAGTCCGCGATGGATAATTCTTCTGCACGTTTATCCATAAAAATGTGCGTCTGCAAAGCTTCTGGAATTTCCAACACTTTCAAAGAATTTGATAATTTTTTCCTTCTTTGGCCAAAGCCTGCTTTCACAATTTTTTTGAATAAAACTTCATTCCCCACCAAACCTTCTTTTGGATTTCTGGTTAATCGGATGACGCCTGATTTTACTTTTGGCGGCGGATTAAAAACATTTTCATGGACCGTGAACAAATAATCCACATCATATAAAGCTTGAACCAACACCGATAAAATTCCATAGGCTTTCGTGCGTGGAACAGCGGCAGTTCTTTCTGCAACTTCCTTTTGAAACATCCCAACCATTTCCGGGACATGATCGTAATAGTCTATGATTTTAAATAAAATTTGAGAAGAAATATTATAGGGGAAATTACCAATAATAGCGACTTGACTTTTAAACTGGTCTTCGAGATTTAATTTTAAAAAATCTCCTGTAAAGTGCGCCTCATCTAGTTTTTCATAATGCTGTTGCAGATAATCAATAGATTCTTTATCAATTTCTGCGACAAATATTTCAGCTTCTTTCTCCAATAAATATTTGGTCAATACGCCCATTCCAGGACCCACTTCTAATATTTTCTGGTAGTGATTCATGCTTAAAGAATCCACAATTTTTTTGGCGATATTTTCATCAGTCAAGAAATGCTGACCGAGATGTTTTTTGGCTCTTACGCTCATAGATAAACGGTTCAATGGGTAGAATTAAAGGGCGAAATCAAAATACATTTATATTTTTTTTAACACCGATTTTCTTGGTTTCTCGGCAAATTACGGAAGATTTTCTCTATTTTAGCAGAAATTTTTTATTTAATGGCAAAGACAGTTGAGGATTTTAACAAAAGGCGACTACGTTCCAGTAATATTACGGTGGTGGTGAGTATTGCACTCGTATTATTTCTACTAGGTTTAATGGGGTTAATCCTGATCAATGCGCAGAAATATTCTGATTATATCAAAGAGCAATTGGTAGTAAACGCTTATTTTGATGAAAATTATGAAGCGAAAGATTCTGCAAAAATTGTAAGACAAGAAAATGAAGCTTTTCAAAGAATTCAGAAATTGACTCCTGTGAAACGTGCAGTTTACATTTCCCGAGAAATGGCCGCAGAAGAAGCCAGAAAAAGTATGGGCATAGAGACGAGTGCACTTTTTGAGGAAAATATTTTCCCCTCTTCTGTAGAAATTGCCTTGAAACCAGAATATGTAGATCCGGCAAAAATTGATGAAGCCATCAAAGAAATTAAATCAACTCCCGGCATTATAGACGTGAAAAACAACAGCACGTTGATGGTAGAAGTGTACAATAACTTGAACAATATCTTGAAATGGATTCTCGGATTTTCTGTCCTCTTCTTAATTCTCGCCGTGGTTCTCATTAATAATTCCATACGACTCAAAATTTTCTCAAAACGTTTCATCATTAAAACCATGCAATTGGTGGGTGCAAAACGCAGATTTATCTTGAAGCCATTTATCATTGAAGCTATAATTTTAGGCGTTGTAGGAGCGCTTTTAGGGTTAGCTGTACTTTTTGGGGCTTGGTATTATTTCATTACTCAAATTGGAACTCCCTTCGCGCAAGACAATAATCAACTGATTATTTTGGTGATAGGAATCTTTTTATTGGGTGTCTTGATTACCGTTTTCAGTACCATTTTCGCAACGTGGAAATTCTTGAAGTCTAATGTAGATGATCTTTATTATTCTTAAAAATGAGCAAAAAAAATAAAAAGTTTTCTGCGGCAGATTTCGGAAAGCCAGAAGTGAAAAGAGTGCCGGAAAACACCTTCTATTTCGGGAAAGAGAATTACAAATTGATGCTAATTGGATTGGCTTTAATTCTGGTAGGTTTCCTTTTAATGCTCGGACCAGATGCCAATACAGTAGATGGAAAGTACGATCCAAATGTTTGGAATGAAGGGATTTTCTCCATCCGCAGGATCAGAATTGCGCCTTTGTTTGTGATTGCGGGTTTTGTAGTAGAAGTTTACGCAATCCTTCGTCGGAATAAAATTTAACTAATTATCAATCAATATATTACTTTGTCAAAGTTGCATAACTTTGACAAAGTTTTTTTAATTTCTACCATAAAATGGATTTAATAGAAGCAATTATCATTGCAATTATTGAAGGACTTACAGAATTCCTTCCAATTTCTTCAACTGCTCACATGGGTTTTGCCGCAAATTTAATGGGCATGGAAGAAACAGAATTTCTAAAAATGTTTCAGGTCTCTATTCAATTCGGGGCAATTTTAGCAGTGGTTGTAGCGTATTGGAAAAAATTCTTTGATCTTTCTAATCTTAAATTTTACTACAAATTAGGTTTTGCAGTTTTACCAGCGCTCGCCTTAGGATTTTTATTTGATGATAAAATTGAGGCCGTCTTAGGGAATCAAATTGCCATCTCTGCCGTTTTGATAGTGGGTGGTGTCTTTTTACTTTTTGCGGATTCTTGGTTCAAAAACCCTAAAATTAATGATGAGAAAGATATGTCCATTAAAAAAGCTGTGATTATTGGTTTCTGGCAATGTTTAGCCATGATGCCGGGAACAAGCAGAAGTGCCGCTTCAATTATCGGAGGGATGACGCAAGGCTTAACGAGAAAAGCTGCGGCGGAATTTTCCTTCTTTTTAGCGGTACCAACAATGTTGGCGGTGACGGTTTATTCCATCTTCGTAAAAACTTGGGGAAAAGAAACTGCAATGCCCATGAAAGGATATGAAATGATTTTATCTTCTTCAGAACATATTATTGCTTTCGTAGTGGGAAATATCGTTGCTTTTGTGGTTGCTTTGATTGCTATAAAATCCTTTATCGAATTATTGAATAAATATGGTTTTAAACCTTGGGGTTGGTACCGAATTATTGTGGGAATTGTGCTCTTGATTTACTTTACCCAGTTTCCGTAATTTAGGTATTCAGTTTTCCTTGTAAAAGCAATTAATTGTTATAAAAATATTCGGACTAGAAAATTGTTTCCAAATTAATTTCATGTTAAAAAATGACTGAAGAAGATCTACTTTTCGGACAAATTATCCTCCTCGACAAACCTTTGGATTGGACGAGTTTTCAGGCAGTGAATAAATTAAAATTTAAACTCAAAAGAGAATTTAATCTTCCGAAAAAGTTTAAAATTGGTCACGCCGGAACTTTGGATCCTCGTGCTACAGGTTTGCTCATTATTTGCACGGGAAAATTCACGAAGATTATTCCTGAAATTCAAGACGCACCTAAAGAATATTTCACCGAAATAAAAATTGGCGTTCAATCTGAATCTTACGATACGGAAAAACCTGAAATTCTTGCTCAGGACATTTCAGGAATAACGGAAGTTCAGATCAAGGAAACGCTGGAAAAATTTATCGGGGAAATTGATCAGACTCCGCCCATTTTTTCTGCCATCAAAATCGAGGGAAATCGCGCTTATGATTTAGCAAGAGCTGGGAAAGAAGTAGAAATGAAATCCCGGAAAACAACCATTTATTATCTCAATAATATCAGCATAGAATTGCCATTTGTACGATTTACAGTGGGATGTTCCAAAGGAACGTATATCCGCAGCTTAGCGCACGACATCGGTCAGGATTTGGGAGTTGGTGCTTATCTTACCAATCTCCGACGGACGAAAATTGGCGATTATTCTGTAGAGAATGCCAGTTCAACCTATTTGGACAATCAATTTCAATTTAATCCGGTATGAAAAAATCACTTTTTCTAGGATTTCTGATTTTTGCTTCGGTGTTTTCTGCTCAAGAAAAATCAAGTAAATTGGGAGTCTTCACTTCTTTTGATCTTAATGTTGGTTTTGATTTAGGAGATATCATCAGAACGAATCAAGCGAAAGATGAATATGAATTAAGCCAATTGCCGCCCGGAAAGTTCAATTACGGAACAAGCTTATTGGTAGGCGTTCAACCCTTAAATTGGTTTTCTCTGAGTGCAGGATTGCGCTACAGCTACATTGATCCAAACTACCATTTAGTCTACTATAAAATTCAACCCAACTTTTATTTGGGAGATTCTAGTGACCAAGATTTTCTCTATCTTTTTGCAAATGTGGGAAGTAAACTAAATGAAACAGCGGCAGAAAAAGCTTCATTTGTAGGAGTGGGAATTGGGAAAATAGAGCCTTTGAGCAAAAGGTTTGGTCATCAATTTCAAGTGAGTTTAGACAATCAGATTATTAATAGAGAGGGTAATATTTTTATAGGAATTACTTACGGCATCATCTTATTCGGCAATAAAAATCTTTAGCATTATGGAACAGACACGGATCAACAAATATTTATCAGAAGTTGGCTATTGCTCAAGAAGAGAAGCCGATCGACTTTTGGAACAAGGTAGAATCACCATCAATGGCGCGATTCCCGAAATGGGCACAAAAGTTTCCGATTCCGATGAAATCTTTGTGGATGGAATTTCCATTAAAAAAACGGAAGAAGATCACGTCTATATTCTTTTGAACAAGCCAGTTGGAATTGTGTGTACAACCGATACCAAAAGGGAGCGAGATAATATTGTAGAATTTGTAAATCATCCGAAAAGAATTTTTCCCATTGGGCGTTTAGATAAACCAAGTGAAGGTTTAATCATGCTTACTTCAGATGGCGACATCGTAAATAAAATTTTACGCGCCAGAAACAATCATGAGAAAGAATATATTGTACGTGTTGACAGACCCATCACCCCAAAATTCCTCATGCAAATGCGTGGCGGAATTCCAATTTTAGATACCACGACCAATAAATGTGAGGTAGAGCAAATTGATAATTTATCGTTCAGAATTGTTTTGACGCAAGGTCTTAACCGTCAAATCCGAAGAATGTGTGAATTCTGTGGATACGAAGTGAAGAAGCTTAAACGCATCCGAATTATGAATCTTAAACTCGATCTTCCGGTGGGGAAGTGGCGCGATATTACAGAAAATGAGATGAGCGAGCTTCAAAAATTACTCAGTGATTCTGATAAAACTGTGGATTAAAAAATGATTAGAAATTTAACTGTTCATCATATTCGTTAGCAAAATTTCTTCTAAAAAGAAAAAACGGTCTCCTTTCACGGAGACCGTTTCTAATGAAAAAAAATGAATGATTATTTTTTCAAGAATTTTTTATTGGTGAACCCTTTGTCGCTTTCGATGGAAATAAAGTATATTCCACTGGTGAGCTTGCTTACATTAATTTTTAAATCGGGATTAATTTGATTAATGCTCAAATCCATCACTCTGGAACCTGCTGCATTGTAAATTTTAATCGACTTAATTTTTTCACCTTTTGCAGTGGCGACATAAAGATCATGTTGTGCAGGATTTGGATAGATTTTAAATTCAGATTTGTTCGCATTGCTTACACTTAATGCAACTGCACTTTCATACGCGCCAGCAAAAGTTAAAGGCGAAAACCGTGCTCTGTCATCAATATCAAATAAAACATTCGGACGAATTGGAACCAGATAATCTGTCAAATTAGTTGCTGTTGCAGAGATGGATAAATCTCCCGTTGCGATATTGGTAAATGCGGGCGAAAAACTTTTACTGTTTTGGTTGGTTGCCGATATGGTTTGGAAGACACTTAAATCATTGGTGAATTGTTCCGTACCACCAAGTTCCCGACCGATCACTCCAAGATAGCCATTGGTTCCATTTGCAAACAAGATATTGTAATCGCTGCGAAGAAAGCCGCGGTTCGTATTGCCATCAACCAAAGCAAAACTTCTATAAGCCGGGAGTTCTGTTGAAATATTATTTACTACAATATTATTGTAAACATCGCCAGGAAACTTACCGGTAGAACCACCGCTTAAATTGATTCCTCCTGAACTGTAACTCACTGGATTATCTGCAGATAAAATGATGGAATTATTGAGGATTTGCGCCAAACCATTATTCCCACTTTGATTAAAAATCCAAATTCCTGTGATGGTCAAACTTGGATCTGTGGTACTTGCAGTAAAATTGCTTCTCTTTAAATTAGAAATTGAATTGTTCGCAATCAGTGTTTCGTCTCCTAGAAAAGTACTGCTTCTAATACCGAACACAGCCCCGATCGTTCCTTGATATTCTAAATTGTCTATCTTATTGCTGCGAACGATTCCGCTGCAGCTGTCCAAACTAATTCCAGAAGTACTCACAGGCAACGCTGGTGAAGAGAGAAGATTAGAAATAGCAACGATAGAATTATTTTCGATAAGCATATTCCGACCACCCAAAGCATTAATTCCAATAGCTCCAGAACTAAAGTCATGTCCTAACGGTAAGATGGACCCAAAAATAGAATTCGTAATGGCATTATTAAAGTCGGCGTGCGTGATGGCCCCGAAAAAGTTGGCAGAACAACTGAATTGGATTCCCCACGAGGCATTATCAATTTTCACATTATTAATAACGTTATTATTGTTCGCTGCGGCAGGACTTGTTGCATTAGATTTAAAATAAATCCCACGAGATGAGCTGGACGGTCTTACGCCATTCGGTCCTAACTTAATATTGCAATTTTTGATCGTATTATTCTGGCAACCAGCAGTAGCAGTCCCAATAAAACGCATCCCAAATTCTACATCCATTCCAGCTGGACTGATGTCTTCTACGTTAATGCCATCTAAAGTCACATAGCTTAAGGCATTAATTAGAAAAACAGCATCCGTAGAAGTACTGGTTCCTATTCCTTGAAATGTTACTGATCCTGGTGCTGCTGCAATTGTAAGCGGAGAGGTAGAACTCAGACCCGCAATTCCTCCTAAAACAATGTTTTCTTGGTAGACTCCCGGCGCAATATTTAAGATGACGCCACCGGCGCCAACTCCATTACTAGATAAATCGGCAATTGCAGAGGTCAGGGTTGGATAAGTAGATGTTCCACCACCAACAGTAAATGTTCCACTTAGTTGGGCAATGAATAGATTGCTTACAAATACGAAAAGAGCAGAAATAAAGTAATTTTTTGTATGCATAATGTAATTTTTATCAAATATAATTAAAAATACAATGGGTTGCATATAAAAATGAGTTCTACTATCTATAAATATGTTTAGGTTTTAAACAATCCTAATATTTATTGATGTAGACTTTAACATCGTAGGTAAGGTTTTATAGTGGTGTATTTTAGTATTTTTCCTTTAGATAAAGGTACGCTGTTAAGTATTTATTCAGTCTTTTCAGATCTCGCTCCGTGAGTGGCTGAATGAATCTTTTTAAATCCATATTATCTACCAAGTCATTCATTTTTACCGAAACGGCGAGCGGGGATTTCTCGGTTTGCTTTACAAATTCTGTATAATCTTGATCAGGCGGATTCTTTGTGAGGCACTCTATAGCGAAAACAATTTCGTTCGGGAATCCTTCTTTGCATAAAAAATCGCAGGTGATGTCTGGACAATCTTCTATAATGTCATGCAACACGCCGACAATTTTTTCGTCGTAAGTTTTTCCCGCATTCATTACTCGTAAGAGATGTCCAATATAAGGCGCGCCAAATTTATCGGTTTGACCTTTATGCGCTTTCTGGGCTATTTTTATTGCTTTATTGAGGAGTTCGTTTTTAGACATGATTATGGGGCGTTTTTATATACTCTAAATTTAAGTTCAATATTTTATACTGTATAATTTTAGAGCGTTTTTTTATCCACAGTTTTTAAAATTGGCTAAATCTAGATATTTTTCTCTCTGTCAGATTGGTCTCTTCTGCTTTAAAAATTCTCTTGATGCTTTTTTCTGGGCTATTATTTAACTGTTTTCGAACATTAAAAATAGATTGACGTACTAAATCGCTCATTTTCGCAGTTTTCATTGAAGAATATGAAGTGAAAAAATTTAGCCTTTTTTCTTTACAAATTTTTTTTAATTTTACGTATCCTATTTAATACTCATGAATTTATCGCCAGAAGGACAAAAATTATTTAACAAATTAATAGCAGAAATGCTAGAAGATGGCTTTGAGCGCGTGAGTGAAAATACATTTTACAAAAAAATTGGCAGCATGACGGTTTCTCTGGGTGACCATGCGTTAAATATTATGCATCAGGGCAAGTGCTACGGAGTTATATCAGAGCGCGAATTTCTAAAGCTTGCGAATGGTTTTGAACCTATGCTTTTTCAACTAAAATATCTGCTCGCTTTTTCTATGAGACAAGATATGAATCGCATTATGCACTTTCTTTCAAATTGTTTTTGGAATTAAAAAAGGTGCAATTATTTCTCAATCGCGACTAAATATTCTGGATCTTTAATAATATTCACATCAATCACAGCTTCTGCATTGTCTAATAATCTGATACAGTCTGAACTTAAATTTTGAAGGTGAATTTTTTTGCCAGCCGCGCTGTATTTTTTGGTTAAAGTATTCAGTGCTTCTATTGCAGACATATCTGAAACGCGGGATTCTTGAAAATTAATAATGACTTCTTCTGGATCTTCTTCTGGTTTAAATTTCTCCGAAAAAGCCATAACAGAGCCAAAAAACAAAGGTCCATAAATGTCATAATGTTTCACGTCTTGGTCATCGATATGGGTTCTGGCTCGAATTCTTTTTGCACTTTCCCACGCAAAAACAAGCGCAGAGATAATGACTCCAATCAAAACAGCCAAAGCCAAATTATGAAGCAACACCGTAATAATTGCAACCAACACTCCCACAAAAATATCATGCTTCGGCATTTTGGTAATGATTTTAAAACTTGCCCATTCAAAAGTTCCCAAAGCCACCATAATCATTACTCCAACCAGCGCTGCCATTGGTAACTGCCCTATAATGGGTGCGCCAAAAAGGATAATGATTAATATGGTAATTGCGGCAATTATTCCAGAAAGTCGCGCTCTGGAGCCCGCCGATAAATTCACTAAGGTTTGCGCAATCATGGGGCAACCACCCATTCCGAAAAAGAAACCATTTGCAATATTAGAACTTCCTTGTGCAATACATTCGCGGTTCCCATTGCCTTTCGTTCCCGTTATTTCATCTACCAGATTTAAAGTTAAAAGTCCCTCCGTAAGACCTACCGCGGCGAAAATTAAAGAATAGGGGAGAATTATTTTTAAAGCTTCCAGGGTTAATGGAATATTGGGAATGTGGAACGGCGGAAATCCTCCTTCAACAGAAGCAATATCCTGTACCGTTTTCGTATTAATTCCAAAGCTGACAACCAAAGCAAAGACAACAACAATAGCGACCAAAGAGGAGGGGATTTTCTTTGTTATTTTTGGAAATAATACGACGATGGCAATGGTTAAAGCAACTAAACCCACCATAATAAATAAGGTTTCACCCTGCAACCAAGCCAGTTGACCATTAGATATAGATTTAAACTGATCAAGCTGAGACATGAATATAATCACTGCTAAACCGTTGACGAATCCATACATTACAGGTTGCGGAACAAGCCGAATAAATTTGCTGAATTTAAAAAGCCCAATTAAGATTTGTATCACTCCCGCCAATGCCACGGCAGCAAAAACATATTCTAACCCGTTAGAATTCATCAATGCGATTAAAACTACTACTGTAGCTCCAGCGCCACCTGAAACCATTCCAGGGCGACCACCAAAGATGGCTGTAATTAGACCCGCAATAAACGCAGCATACAATCCAACTAAGGGTGGAAATCCAGCCAAAATTGCAAACGAAAGGGATTCTGGGATCATCGTCATGGCCACCGTTAATCCAGCTAAAATTTCATTACGGTAATTTACTTTTTGGTTAAAGTCGAAGAGATTAAGAACTATTTTCATAGGAGTATATTCAGTGCGAATAAAAATTAGACCTTGGTATGATTGTCATTTTTTAATGCTGCAAAAATAACAATTTAAAATGCAGTTGAGTTTTTTCTCTGGATCGAATTGAAAAACTACCTCTTAAAACTTGAGGATTTTGCTGGTTTGTAATGATTTATATGTATTTGTTTGCGCTGATAATTTGGAATTTCATATTAAAAAATTTCTTCTTAAACGCTGCACTGTGTTTATCAAATTATTAACTAAAATCAATAAGTGTTTAATTATTCATAAAACTTTGGGGTAATAATTAGGATAAATTTATCAATTAGTGCGTTATTTATTTTTTTTCTATTTATCTAAATTGTAGCTTTGTTCTACACTTTAAAATATTTATTATGAAAACAAATCTATTTTTTGCAATGCTTTTAGGAAGTTTACTAGGAGCGCAAACGTTCAGCAATGTTGCGTTAACCGCGATACCAGATAATTCTACGGTCGGCAGTCAATCAAATATTCCTGTGGCTCTCGTTCAAACAATTTCGGATGCCTCCAAAGTGACTGTTAATGTTGATCTAACCCATACTTGGTGTGGAGACGTTACCGTGGCGCTCGTTGTTCCGGGATCTACAGGGATTGGTGCAAATGCCTTAATTAAAAGATTAGGAAGTACATCTCCGACCGGTGTTGGGTCCAGTACAAATTTTTTAGCGGGCAATGTTCTTTCTTTTAATTCTTTAGCAACCTCATTAATAGTGCCGCCCCCAGGAACTACGCTAAGTGTGCCCGCAGGGACCTATCTTCCAACTGCGAGTGCGACTTTAAATCCAACTGATTACACGGTAGCAGATTTAAATACCCTCTTTACTAATTTAGCAGTAAATGGAACATGGTCTCTAAAATTATTTGATAGTGCAGCTGGAGATACAGGCAGCCTAAACAATTGGCAAATAGTTTTCAATGCTGGTGCATTTTTGGGTGTTGATACACAAAGTGTTAGCAATCCCGGACTTTCCGTAATGCAAAATCCTTTTCAAGAGACATTGAATTTAAAGGTTAATACCAATGTAAAAGACATAAGATTTGACATCTACTCGATGGACGGAAAAAAAGTATATTCCTACAAACAATCAAGTACAAACAATGGTGAGCTAAAAGTTCCGACCGCGAACTGGAGCCCTGGAATCTATATTCTAAAACCAATGGTAAATGGTCAAACTTTATTGAGCATTAAACTTATTAAAAAATAATTTTTTCATTTTATTTTATTAAGAAGCATTGAAATCTATTTTCAATGCTTTTTTGTGATCGAGTCAAGTAAAAAGTGGTTTTAATATATTTTTTGTATTTTAAAACTCAACTAAGGCGTTGATGCTCCTAATGTAAATAAAATATATGATGACCGAAATCACGAAGCTCCGAAAAATACTTCACCAAAATCCTGAACTATCAGGGAAAGAATTTAAAACGGCAAAAACAATTGCTGCTTACTTAAAAATTCAAAATCCTGATGAATTGCTGGAAAATTTAGGAATTGGAACGGGCATTATCGCGGTGTATCATCCTGAGTTAGAAATAAAAAAAACGGTAATGTTCCGCTGCGAGCTTGATGCTTTGCCCATTCAAGAAATTAATGGTTTTGATTATCGCTCTGCGGTGAACGGCATTTCACATAAATGCGGCCATGATGGGCACATGAGCATCCTCTGCGACTTTGCTAAAAAATTATCTCTTCAGAAATTGAAGCATACCAAAATAATTTTGCTCTTTCAACCTTCAGAGGAAAATGGGGAAGGAGCACTTTCGATATTCAATGACCCACGTTTCAAAACCTTTAAGCCGAATTTTGTTTTTGCCCTGCATAATTTACCCGGTTTTCCTCATCATGAAATTGTGGTGAAAAATAATACTTTCAGTTGTGCCGTTCATTCCATCATTATTAAACTTTTTGGCAGAACCGCTCATGCAGGTGAACCTCACAATGGAGAAAATCCCGCGCTGGCTATTTCGCAGATTATTACAGAATTTAATAAGAAGAATCAACCCGATATTCAAAAGGAAAATTTTACTATTCTGACACCAATTTATTTGAACATGGGGACAGAAGACTACGGCATTTCTGCGGGGTATGGAGAAGTTCACTATACCATTCGAAGGGCTGTAAATTCAGAAATGCGAGCATTGGAAAAGGAATTGGAAGAAGTGGCAAAAACCACAGCACATCAATTCAAATTAAAGGCAGAAGTTTCTTGGACCCAGAGATTCAGCGCAAATGAAAATAATCCAGTCGCAGTTAATTTGGTGAGAGAAGCTGCAAAAAGCTGCAGTTTTATGTTGACGGAGCAAAAGGTTCCCTTTTCCTGGGGCGAAGATTTCGGAGTTTTCACGGAAAATTATCCCGGAGCCATGTTTGGTTTGGGTAGCGGACTTCATACGCCAAATCTCCACAATCCAGATTATGATTGGCCCGATGAAATTACAAAAACCGGAGCCGAAATTTTTTATAAAATAAGCCAATTAATAGATGCACAATAATTCATATTTGGAACTCGATTCCACTTCGTATAAAAATAATATCGACTTTTTACGCAAACACCTTAATAAAGACACCCTTTTTTCCTCGGTGGTCAAGGGAAATGCTTACGGACATTCCATTGAAAAATTGGTAGAAATTGCCTTTGACCAAAAGGTGCGGCATTTCTCTGTTTTTGATAGCAATGAAGCATGGCGCGTTCACCAAGTTACTGGTGGAAAAGCCACTGTTTTAATAATGGGATGGCTAGATAATGAAGAGGATTTACCTTGGATCATCGAAAATGAAATTGAATTTTTTGTCTTTGAAAAGCACAGATTAATCGCCGCAGCACTTATTGCGAAAAAAAGAGGAAAAAAAGCAATTGTCCATATTGAGATAGAAACTGGGATGAACCGGACCGGCTTTAATTCCAGCGAATTGAAATGGGTACAAGAATTTCTACATAAAAATGCAGAATATTTGATGTTTAAAGGACTTTGTACGCACTTTGCGGGAGCAGAAAGTATTGCAAATTATTACCGGATTAAAAAGCAAATTGAGCGTTTTGAAGAAATTTATTCACAGTTTTGCACCAAGAATTTAATACCCATGCAAAGACATGCCGCCTGTTCTGCCGCTGCCATGATGTATCCGGAAACGCAGATGGATATGGTAAGGATTGGAATAATGCAATATGGTTTTTGGCCCAGTCCAGAAGTTTTGGTCAATTACTACAACACGAAAAGGAAAAGAGAAGATCCTTTAAAAAGAGTCATCAGCTGGAAAAGTTCTGTAATGAGTGTAAAGAAAGTGAAACGCGGCGAATTTGTGGGATATGGCACCAGTTTTATGGCAGATGAGAACATGAAAATTGCGTGTGTTCCTGTCGGTTATGCACATGGTTATACTCGCAGTCTGAGTAATATTGGGCGCGTTTTAATTAATGGGGAAAGGTGTGTAGTCATTGGTACCATTAATATGAATATGATGGTCGTTGACGTGACGCTTTTAGAAAATATTAAACGTACGGATGAAGTGGTGCTCATCGGAAATCAGGCCGATAAACAGCTTTCCGTTTCCTCTTTTAGTGAATACGCAAACCTTTTGAACTATGAATTGCTCACCAGACTTTCTGCTGATATTCCCAGAACTATCAAATAAGAAAAGACTTAGAGGATGGTTTAATTTTTGAAGCTTTTGTTAAATGAAAAAAATATTAATAACAGGTGCTGGATCCGGTTTAGGAAAAGGCACCGCAATAGGTTTAGCGAAGAAAGGTCATCACGTAATTGCAGGAGTTCAAGTTTGGGAACAAAAATCTGCCTTGCTGGAAATTATTAAAAAAGAAAAATTAGAAGATCATCTGAAAATTATTAAACTAGATCTTTTCGATGAGATCGACTGTCAACATGCGCAATCTTATGACATTGATATTTTAGTAAACAATGCTGGAATGGGTCATTCTGGACCAGTTGGCGAAATGCCGGTTGGATTGTTAAGAGAAGTGATGGAAACCAATGTATTCTCTACTTTAGAATTCACACAGCCCATCATTAAAAAAATGGTGGAAAAAGGAAAAGGAAAAATTATTTTCGTTTCCTCTGTTGCGGGCTTAACAACATCTCCGTATCTAGGCGCTTACAACGCTTCTAAGCACGCTTTAGAATCGGTGGCTCAAAGTCTTCGTGACGAATTGCATGATTTTGGGGTTCAAGTAGCCACAATTAATCCAGGACCTTTTGAAACTGGATTCAATGACAGAATGTACGATACTTACGAGCAATGGTTTGATGAGGTTGAAACATTTACCACGAAAAAAACCATTGAGAAAACTTCGAAAAAATTGTTGGATAGACAACTGGATCCACAAATTATGATTGATGCCATGGTAGAAATTATTCCGCAAGATGTTCATCAATTTAGAAACGTAGTACCCGAAGAAATGGGGGAAATGTGCCTGAAATACGAGCAAGAACAATACAAATTGAAGAGCAATGAGAAATCAAGTTCGAAATAAATAATTCAACTTTAAAAATAGAAAGAGAGTGGTCAGGTTATTACTCTCTTTTTTTATACAAACTTTGCAATCGGTATCTATTCTTTTAAGTAAATGAGCTTAAAGGCCACACAAGATATCAAACCGATTGTACAAAATTTAAAATTGATATAAAAAAAAGATTTACCGAAACCAAGTTCGATAAATCTCTAACAATATAATATAATAAACTAAGAAAAAGATATTCTTAAAAATTATTTATGATGGTTGAACTTTAAATGATTTCAACTTCTTTGGTTGATTTTACCGCTAAAGTGTAAATCACCAATCCAAATCCAATTTTATTAATTGCATCTGCAATGTTATAAACCACATCTACACTGCCTTTTCCTAAAATTGAAGTATACCATCCATCAGTTCCTAACATATAACCTAAAGGATAAATTGCCCAACCTACCAAAACAAACCAACAGAGCAATTTGTGCGCTTTCAAAACGTCTCCGCCTGCAGCTTTTGCTAATTTTGAAGCATTTCCGAGCCAAATTTCATACACAATTGCAAAGTATGCAACTCCGGAGATGAAGCCCCAAATTGCAGCGTCTTCTTTGAAAATTGTTTCTCCCAAATAGCCTGTAACTAACATTACGAGGGAGAGAACGATCATTCTCCAAAGTAAACTAATTTTTGCACCCGCAACTTTTAAGATGATATAGAATTCAACACACATCAAGGGTACCGTTAAAACCCAGTCAACATACCTGAAAAAAGTAGGTGATTCCTGAAACGTTCCCCAATACTCTTTCATGTAAAAATAATGCACTGCTGCAATAAAAGTAATTAAACCAGAAACCAAAACTGAAGTTCGCCATTTCTTATCAAACTGACTCAATGATAAAAAGAAAAATGCAGATGCTGCCATCATTGCCATGGTTCCCACAAAGAAGGTAAATCCAATGTAATCGTCTGGAAGCATTTTGCTCATTCCAACGGAAAGAAATAATAATTTACTCATAATGTATAATTTTTTGTTGATTCAAATGTACATCAAAAATATATATTTAGTAATAGATTGTACCTATTTATAAAATAAAGTATGTTTTTTTACTAATAATTTAAATTGTATATATTTGTTTTTATAAATCATAAAAAGTTGCTGGAATTCAGTCATTTCATTTCCCCAATAAATTTTTAATTTTGATATAATATTCCCCAACTATTAAATGAAAGAAATTTCCAAAATATCTATCATCGTTAGCTTCGTTGCTTTGTGGATCACCTCTAGATTAGAAAATGATGTTCAAACTATTATTGGTTTTGTCTTTATATTTTCCTTCGGAATATTACATGGTGCTAATGATTTGGTTTTACTTAAAAACCTCAAAGCAAAGAAAAACCGATATTTTAGCTTCTTGACTTTGTATGTAACGGTTGTCTTAATTTCGGCACTCCTATTTTTAACTATTCCCGTGATTGTATTGTTTTTATTCATCGCAATAAGCGCGTATCATTTTGGGGAACAGCATTTTCAAGATTTAGAAGAGTATCGCTGGAAATGGTTAAAATCTCTATTTTATTTCGTTTATGGAAGTTTTATTTTACTGCTCCTCTTTTATTTCCACAGTATTGAAGTTCAAAAAATTATTCGAAGCATCACGTCCTACGATCTTCAATTCTTTGATTCTCCTTTTGCTTTGATTATTTCTGGAACAACGCTTCTTTTTTTCTTTGTTTATAATTTTTTTGCATTGCCCAATGCTAAAAAAACAGTCGGAACAGAACTCATTTATTTAGGTGTATTTGCCATCATTTTCAAACTGGGAAGTTTGATTTGGGGATTTGCTATTTACTTTATATTATGGCATAGCATCCCTTCCTTACATGATCAGATTAAATTTCTTTATGGAAAATATTCCTTTTCCAATTTCAAATTATATTTTACATCAGCATTTTTTTATTGGGCAGTTTCCTTGCTAGGAATAGGAATTTTGTACTTTTTCTTAAGAGAAGAAAAACTGTTTGACGCTGTTTTCTTTTCCTTTATTGCTGCGATCACTTTTCCGCATGCTTTTGTTATTTTGAATATGTTCAAAAAGAAATTTTAGGAATAAGGAACATTCAATCAAAAAACCGTGCAAAGGATTAATTTTTTGCACGGTTCATTTTAAATAGAAATCTATTCTGCTTTATAGACTTAATACGGTTGATCTGGTGCCGTTACCCTAATCATCTTAATATTCACGAATTCTAGCAATCCTTCGATCGCCTGTTCTCTACCATAACCAGAGTTTTTGGTTCCACCAAAAGGCAGTTGCGGCGCAACGCTGGTCGCATGGTTAATGTAGAGCATTCCTGAATCGATTTTCCTAGCAACGTCCACGGCTTTTTTGGTGTCTGTCCCGAAAACTGTTCCTGCCAATCCGAATTCAGTAGCATTGGCAATTGCAATCGCTTCTTCTACGGTATTATATTTGTAAAGCATCATAACTGGCCCGAAAACTTCTTCAAAATACATGTCCATTTCTGCCGTGATATCCGTGATTAAAGTGGGTTCCATAAATGCGCCTTTGCGTTCTATTCTTCTACCACCAAGAACTATCGTTGCTCCTTGTTCAGCTGCTTTCTCAACTTGAGCGATAACGTCCTGTGCTGCTTTTTCTGAGCTTAGGGGACCTAAAGTAGTATCGCTATCCATCGGATTTCCGACTTTAATTTGAGCAAAAGCTTCTTTTGTTTTGTTCAAAAATTCCTCATAAATGGATTCCGCAACCAAAATTCTTTTTGGCGAAGTACAAACCTGACCCGCATTTGCCATTCTTCCCCCCACGGCACTTTGCACCGCTAAGTTGATATCAGCATCATCCAAAACGATAAATGGATCACTTCCACCTAATTCTAAGGTTGATTTTTTAACCACTTTAGCGGCAGCTGTTGCAATACTCGCCCCGGCTGGTTCGCTACCCGTTAAGGTAACGCCTTTAATTTTTGGATTTCCAACAATCGGCTCAATATCTTTACCAGACACATATAAGTTGGTGTAAACGCCATTTGGTAAGCCAGCTTCAGTAAATATGTCCTCCATGATTTGTGCACATTGCGGAACATTTGACGCATGTTTCAGAACCATGGTGTTTCCCGCGGTTATATGAGCAGCAGCGGATCTTGTAATTTGATAGAATGGAAAATTCCAAGGTTGAACACTCAAAATAACACCAATGGGTTCATAACTTAAAAAAGCTTCGCCGTGTGGAACTTTCAGGGGTTTATCTGCTAAAAACTCTTCCGCATTATCTGCATAATATTTAAAAATGGCAGCACAAATTTTAACTTCGCCAATGGCTTGAGCTAAAACTTTACCCATTTCCAAAGTTGCCAATTTTCCTAATTCTTCTTTTTTATCTAAAAGTAACGCCGCAATCTTTGCCATGATTGCTGCGCGATCTTTAACGGGCGTATTTCGCCAGGATTTAAATGCCACATCTGCCTTGTCAATGATCGAAGCGATTTGGTCCTTATTCATTGCTTGGAATTCTTTTACAATTTCGTTATTAAACGGATTTACCGTTTTTATGGAAGAGATTTCTTTGGTACTCATACTTTTTTTTTAGATTCAATAATTTTCAATAACCATTCCAACCAAGCCTAAAAATAGGAGCAATAAACGATTGGTGTCATTTAAAAAAAAAATGAGTACTAATATAGAAGGTGCAATATTTTCGGTTCACTTTCAAGATGGAAAAATCTGATTGTAATATTTTGTTTGATCTGGTTTTACATTGCACTGAAGGTTTTTTAAATCAGGTAACGTTTTTGGAATTTCATAGATTTTTAGGAGCCGAAAAAATCTTACAATTTTCCCATCGGATACTTTTAAATTTTTCTCCAGTTCATTACCTTTTTAATTTAATAATTAATAATATTTAGCGAAAGCAATTCTTTTCCCGCGTTTTCCGAAGTTTCTAAAATAGTGTAGTACATTATATTATTATATTAAGAATTTTCGCGACGTATAACGTCAATCAAAGATTTTTCTCTAATTATTTCTCGGTCAACGCCGTTAATCCCGCCTTAACTCTACCATCCAATATTGGCATATTTTTATCCAGATATCTAATGCCTTCCAGAATTGTTCCGTCTGTAATTACCTTTGCGGTAAGGATTGGCGCTGTGGTATTTTGGGCTTGAATCATACTGGTAAGCGTTGTAATGAGTAAAATAAAAATATTTTTTATGAGAAATTTTAATTTTTAAATAGATTTTGCAGAAAATCAACTTTCTATTTTGTAAGGTTTGAACTGAGGATTGTGAAAAGAAGTTTGAAGAAAATTTAATAAAATCCAAGTCTAAAAAAAACTTGAATTTTATTGATGCTACTATAGGAATTAAGTATTGATTGCTAAAACCCTGTTCATAAAATCGACAATGTCTTGTCCCGAATAATCTGCCATACCTTCCGTAACATGGGCAATATTTCCAGCTTTATCTAGGATCACGGTTGTCGGTAAACTTCCCCGGAAAAACTCCGTCGGGATTTCGCTGGCCGGAAAATAGACCGGTAAATTTAATTTTCTGCTTTCCATAAATTTCGTGGCTTTCGCCTTGTTTCCTTCCGCTTCTAAAATGATAAAAACGACATCAGGATTACCTTTAAATTTATCGTGAAGCTTTTGAATAGAAGGCATTTCCGCGATACAAGGACCACACCAGGTTGCCCAGAAATTAATAAAAACCACTTTGCCTTTCAGATCTTCCAAAGAAATTCTATTTCCTTTTTGATCCTGCATATTCATGATGTAATTTGCAGGTTTTGGAGTTTTTGAGTTTGAAGTTTCAGCATCTATTGAGGTTGGAATTACCTTTAAGTCTGGCTGGAATAATCCTAATTTCATTAAACCTTGATGCATCGTTGCCTTCACTTCGGGCACAAAAACTATGGAGAGAAAAAGACCAATTAAGGCCATATTGAATAATTTTGTCATTACTTTTTTTGTTTGAGTATTCATAAAGATTTTCTTAATTCACATTAAAAATTGCACATTCTGCGGTAGAATGCAAAGTCATCTGATCAAAAAATACTAAACTAAAGAAGTGCGTAATTGCTGGTAGAGAATATACAGCGGAACCGATCTGGCTTTTCGAAAACCAGTTTTGTTGTATGATAAAGGCGAAATCTCTTCAGAAATTTGAAGAACTGATTCCCGATGACCTTCATTTATCACTGCAATTTGCTGAGATTTCTGCGTTTGCGTCAATTGAACATATTGGCAAGACGTCGCAGATTTGGTGGTGTTCGAGGAAAGATTTTGAACGTTGAAAATCTTCTGTGCCGATTGTTTTAATCCACACGGCGAAAAAGCCAAGACCAAAATCAGTACCAGGAAAGTAGATGCTTTTAAAAATATAGATTGTGGAAAAAACCTTTTCATTGCTTCAAAAATACTGTGATTTAAATCACTGTGCCAATTTTTAACAAAGTTTATATTTTACAGTCAAGACATTGATCAACTCAATAATCTTTCAAAAATTTTAAGAGCATGAAAAATAATAAGTTGTTCAGAAAGATTGTCAAGAATACGATGATGCTTTTCCTATTTTCTTTTCATTGAATATATCTTATAAATTTCCAACGCGGCCAACGGTAAAATTCCCAGACCTAAAGCCATCAACCAACCATTTAAATCGGGCATATGTAGTTTGAAAGCGTTCCGAAGTATGGGAATAAAAAGTAAAATCAATTGCAAAAATAATCCCAACAGAATTGCGCCATTTAAAAATTTATTACTAAAAATTTTAAATTGATAAAAAGGTTTTTTAAGATTTCTTAAACCTAAAGAATAAAAAAGCTGCGAACATACTAAAACCAGAAAGGCCAAAGTACGCCCATTTTTTATCACTTCTTCTGGCACATCTTTGTCAAAAGGCGAATAGCCAAGTTCATAGAATCCGTACCAAAAGGCAACAATCGTAATAACACCGATGAGAATTCCGCCTAAAACAACATGAATTCCGGCACCGTGAGAAAAGAAACTGTCACCCGCCTTCCGCGGTTTTTCTTTCATCACTTCTGCATCATCGCCATCCATGCCGAGCGCAATTGCGGGCAGAGAATCGGTGAGTAGATTGATCCACAAAAGTTGGGTTGCGATAAGTGGAGCGGGCCAACCTAAAGAAAGCGTCACAAACATCACGAAGACTTCGCCCAGATTACAGGTTAGGAGGAAAATTACCGATTTTTTAATATTATTAAAAATATTTCTTCCTTGTTCTATGGCGACCACGATGGTTGAAAAATTATCGTCTGTGAGAATCATATCTGCTGCATTTTTAGCGACATCGGTTCCCGTAATTCCCATGGCGACTCCAATATCCGCCACAGTGAGCGAAGGACCATCATTTACGCCGTCGCCAGTCATGGATACAATATTTCCTTTGGACTGCAGTGCTTTCACAATTTGCACTTTGTGCTGTGGCGAAACTCTGGCAAATACCCGATAATTCTCCACATTTTCTAGAAATTGCTTTTCACTTAAGTCATCCAGTTCCGGCCCCGTAATAACTTGTTCCATTTTATCTGCAACCTCCAGGTTTTTTGCGATGGCAAAGGCCGTGTTTTTATGATCTCCGGTAATGATAATTGTTTTGATTCCAGCTTTTTTCGCGAGTTGTATGGCAGGTTTAACTTCCTCTCTTGGGGGATCAATCATTCCAACCAATCCAAGTAAAACCAAGCCTTCCTCCATTTGATCTGAAGAAGTATCGGAATCCGTTATTTTGTAGGCTAAAGCCAAGGTTCGCAAAGCGTTATTTGACATTTTTCGCGCCGCCTCACTGAAATGCTGCTGATCTTCTGCGGTAATAGGACGAACTTCGCCTTTATCCAAAATAAAATCGGCAACCGTCCGCAAACTTCCCAAAGCTCCTTTTGTAAAAACCTTGCAATCCGTTTCCGATTTGATTAAAACCGACATCATTTTGCGATCACTGTCAAAAGGTTTCTCGCCAATTCTTTGATTCTTTTGTACTAAATTATTTCGGTCAATTTCTAAGGTGTCACCCATCATAAGAAGTGCAATTTCAGTTGGATCGCCCGTCGCTTCCTCATTTTCCAGGGTTGCATCGGAACAAAGAATCATTCCTTCGGCCAACATTTGAACTGATTTTGAAATTGAATTTATTTTAATATCATCCAAAGATGCAACACCATCTAGCGTGTAAACTTCGGTAACAGTCATTTTATTTAAGGTTAACGTTCCTGTTTTATCGGAGCAAATAATATTGACGGAGCCTAAAGTTTCTACCGCCGGCAGTTTTCTGATGATCGCATTTTTTTTAGACATCGCAGTAACACCGATGGAAAGAACCACTGCGACGATTGCAGCTAAACCTTCAGGAATGGAAGCCACGGCGAGGGAAACAGAAATTAAAAACATTTCTGCGAGATCTCTTCCCTGAATCCAAGAGATTCCAAAAATAACAATGCAAATTGCGACCGCTACTTTTCCCAACGTTTTGCCGAGTTCGGTCAGTTTTTTTTCTAAAGGTGTTTTCTGATCAACGTGTGTATCCAGAAGATCGGCGATTTTTCCCACTTCGGTATTCATTCCCGTTTCTACTACTACGCCTGAACCTCTTCCTGCTGTAACCACGGTGGACATGAAACACATATTGACCATTTCTGCCAAGGGAACTTTGGGATCAATAAAGGATTCTTCTGCATTTTTTTCGACGGGAAGAGATTCGCCTGTGAGCGAAGATTCTTCAATTTGTAAATTTATGGTTTCGATCAGACGCAAATCTGCCGGAATGACTCTGCCCGCCTCTAAAATCACGAGGTCTCCCGGAACCAATTCTGAACTCTCTATTTCTTTGGTTTGTCCATTTCTTTTTACCAACGCTTTCGGAGAAGACATTTTCAAGAGTGCCGCAATGGCTTTTCCGGCTTTTACTTCCTGAAAGGTTCCAATCCCAGCATTGATCAAAATAACGAGCGTTATAATAACCGAGTCAATATATTCGCCCATGAAAAAGGTAATAATCACAGCGGCAAAAAGAACATAAATGAGCCAATCCTGTAGTTGGGAAAGTACAATCTTATAAATCGGCTTTTTCTTTTTGGCTTGCAGGCGATTAGGTCCAAACTCTTTTATTCGATTTTGGGCTTGTTCTTGGGATAAACCACTGGAGGATTCAATCCCAAATTCTTTTAAAATTTCAGCGACCGATTTTGTAAAATACTTTGTTTTGTTGGTCTCCATTTTTATAGAATAAATTATGCGTGTGTATTACTGCAAATTAGGGTTTTTCTAGGTCAAAACAGAAGAAAGAAGGAACAAGTTTTCCTTATAAAAATCATGTTAAAAATAAGGACTACACGATCATTTTAATGAAGGTCTCTAAAAAAGCGGTCACCAATATTTTTCATCAAACTTATTCCCGATTATTTAAAAAAGATCAGATATTTTTAAACTCTTCTTTTAAAAAATAGCTGTAGGAAAACTATTTTCTTTTTGCTTAATTATCTTTCGATTTGTTGTAACGCTTCAATCATCGCAAGAGCAGCACTTTCACCGGAAAGCATAGCCGCATTGAGTGAGCCGTTTATTAAAGTGTCACCAGCAAGGAAGATTTGATTGGAATATTGCGCTTCAGCGGCGCTAAAACTGTATTTTATATTTTTCAAATCGGGTAGCGCTTGTGGGATTTCATATTGCTTGATCAATCTAATAACTTCAATAATAAAATGTTCTTTCAGTTCAGTCTTTACTTTTTCTACGAGTTCACTTCCTTTTAAATTTTGAGTATCTACTACAGTTACGGATAGTAATTCTTTTCCGCCGTTCTGAGTGGTGCCTAAACTGGTATGATAAAAAATATTATTGATAAGGGTATTTTCCTTTGGCAAAAGTCCGATCAAAGGTTTTGTAATGATACGTTTTTCCGTTTCGAAATAAAGGGTGAAACAGGATTTCCATTGTATGGATTCTTTATTTGAATTAGAAAGCAAACTCGTAGAATCTGTCGCGATAATCGTAAAATCGCTTTCTAAAATATCTCCGTTTTCCAGGATAATTTCTCCATCTTTCACCGAATTCACTTTTGAATTGAAGTTAATTTTTGTCGTTTTTAATTTTTCAGCCAATTGATTCGGAATGGCTTGAATTCCGGCTTTTGGTAAAGCGGCATTTCCTGTTCCGAACATTTTATAAACGAACTCAAACATTCGGCTTGAAGTTTCTAATTGCGTTTCCAGGAATATTCCACTAAAAAAAGGTTTGAAAAACTGTGCAATTACTTGGTCTGAAAAGCCAAAGTCTTTTAAATAGTCTAAAGTAGTTTTTTCCTTCTCTTCAAAAATAGCTGAGATGGTTTTACTCTTTAGTTTTAGATTTAATTGAAGAATTTTTATTTTGTCACGCAAGAGAATAAGATTTGAAAAAATGGTTGGAATTAAAAGTGAAAAATCGCGCAATGGATCGCCGATTTGGTACTCTTTTCCCTCTTTAAAAATCGCGGCACCCGGTAAGAAATTTTGTAATTCTAAAGTTTCATAATCCAAAAACTTTTGAGCCGCTGGATAAGAAGTCAGTAATACCTGAAAACCATGATCTAATTGATAGCCATCAAAAATATCAGTTTTTACTCGACCGCCCACAGAATTTGTAGCTTCAATAATCGTTGGTGAAAAACCCTGATTTTCTAAAGTTTGGGCGGCAATTAGACCGCTCACACCAGCTCCGATAATGTATATTTTTGGTTCTTGTTTTTGCATAGTCTTTTGTCTTCAGCACAAAAATACTCATTATAGTGAGACGAAAGCAGATGAGAAAATCGTGACTCGCTTTGAATCTGACTCAAAATAGAAATTTTTTGATGTATTTCTGTCTTTTTTTAATTTACAAATGCTCTAGAAGTATTGTAACGTTAGGTTTAAAATTTTGAAAAATCTCTAATATCAAAAGTTAGAGAAGAATGTAGCACGGCATTATATTAATTAATCATAGATTGAATGAATTATAAATTTTTAATTAATTGTCAATGTCTATATCATAGATTTTGATATTTCATTGATAATATGATCAGTAGTGGTAAATAAATTCTAGATTTGGAGTTCACAAAAACCTAAATCAATGACAAATTCCGGAGAAAACAAATGCCCAGTTAATCATCAATCGGCTCAAACTGATAATGACTTGAACCAAGGTGAAACTATTCACAGTGAAAATGAAAATACGACAACACAGGCGCCAACTTCTGGCAAATGTCCCATTATTCACGGTTCATTAACGGAGAATTCTAAATCCGTAATGGATTGGTGGCCAACGGCCTTAAATTTAGATATTTTAAGTCAACACGATACCAAAACAAATCCTTTGGATGAAGACTTTAGCTATGAAGAAGAATTCAAAAAATTAGATTTAGAGGCTTTGAAAAGTGACATCAAAGTTTTGCTTTCAGACAGCCAAGATTGGTGGCCTGCAGATTATGGCAGTTATATAGGAATGTTCGTGCGAACGGCGTGGCATCTTGCGGGAACGTACAGATCTGCGGACGGTAGAGGAGGAAGCAATACGGGAAATCAACGATTTGCTCCCTTAAACAGCTGGCCAGATAACGTAAATACAGATAAAGGCAGAAGATTACTTTGGCCTTTAAAGAAAAAATATGGCAATAAAATTTCGTGGGCAGATTTAATTATTCTGGCGGGAACCGTTGCTTATGAAACGGCAGGTCTGAAAACTTTTGGTTTTGGTGGTGGTCGTGCAGAAATTTGGCATCCGGAAAAAGATGTGTATTGGGGAAGCGAAAAAGAATGGTTGGCTGAAACCAAAAACCGATATGATAATGACGATAATCGAGACACGTTAGAAAATCCTTTGGCAGCAGTGCAAATGGGATTAGTTTACGTAAATCCAGAAGGAGTTGATGGAAATCCGGATCCTGTAAAAACGGCGCATGACATTAGAATGACTTTTAAAAGAATGGGAATGAACGATGAGGAAACTTGCGCTCTTACCGCAGGAGGACACACCGTTGGAAAATCGCATGGAAATGGTGATGCGAGTATTTTGGGAGGTGATCCTGAAGAAGCAGATGTTGAAGATCAAGGTTTAGGTTGGAAAAATCCGCAAGGAACTGGAAATGGTGCAAATACCGTGGTGAGTGGAATTGAAGGAGCTTGGACGACTAATCCGACAAGATGGGATAATGAATATTTCTATTTATTACTAGAACACGACTGGAAACTCACTAAAAGTCCAGCTGGAGCAAACCAATACGAACCTGTAGCAATCGCGGAAAAAGATATGCCCGTAGATGCTTTTAATCCAAATATTAAAAGAAATCCGATGATGACCGATGCAGATATGGCAATGAAAATGGATCCTGAATACAGAAAAATTTCAGAAAAGTTTTATGCAGATCCTGCTTACTTTTCAGATGTTTTTGCAAGAGCTTGGTTTAAATTAACGCACCGTGACCTCGGTCCAAAAAGCAGATATTTAGGAAATGATGTTCCTCAGGAAGATTTAATTTGGCAAGATCCAATTCCGCAAAGTAATGTTGAATTAACGGAAACTGAAATCGAAGATTTAAAAAGCATTCTATTAAACAGCGGTCTTTCTCCTGCAGAATTAATTACTACCGCTTGGGACAGCGCAAGAACATATAGAGGTTCTGATTTTAGAGGAGGAGCAAATGGAGCAAGAATCAGACTTTCTCCACAAAATAATTGGGAAGGGAATGAACCTGCGAAACTAGAGAAAGTATTGAATGTTTTAACGGACATTAAAAATAATTCTAGTACCAATATTAGTTTAGCAGATTTAATTATTTTGGGTGGAACTGCCGCTGTGGAAAGCGCTGCAAACAAAGGTGGAGTTCCTATTAAAGTTCCGTTCTTGGGAGGTAGAGGTGATGCAACTGCTGAAATGACCGACGCAGAATCGTTCGAAGATCTTGAACCGATTCACGATGGGTACAGAAATTACCTGAAGAAAGATTATGACGTGAATCCAGAAGAATTGCTTCTTGACAGAACACAGTTGATGGGATTGACAGCACCAGAAATGACCGTTTTAATTGGCGGAATGCGTGTTTTAGGAACCAATTATGGCAGCACCAATCACGGTGTTTTAACGAATCAAGTTGGCGTTTTATCTAATGATTTCTTTGTGAACATCACGGATATGAACAATTCCTGGAAATCTGCCGGAAACAATGTCTATGAAATCAACGACAGAAAAACCGGAGCAACAAAATGGACGGCGACCAAAGTAGATTTGGTATTTGGGTCTAATTCAGTTCTTCGTGCTTATTCAGAAGTTTATGCACAAGATGATAACAAGGAGAAATTTGTAAAAGACTTCGTAAAGACTTGGGTGAAAGTTATGAACTCAGATCGCTACTGTGTTAAATAATTAGTACATTTTAAATAGAAAACGGGCTTTTTGCCCGTTTTTTTTTATGAAGTTTTGGGAAGCAATAATTATATAAAATCAATAATTATGATTGAATGCTGAAAAATCTCTTCAACTTGTGACCAGATTATTTTTCATTTACCTTGTCAAAGTTTTAAACTTTGACAAGGTTTTTCTGTAATCCTGTGAAAGAAAAAATTTTAACGGAAGATGAGAATTTTGAGGTCAAAAGTGCGAGGAACTATGCTGATATAGAAATTCCTTTGAATGTTTTTGTGGTTTTTGAAGGGTTATTGAAGTTGATCTAGTATTGTCACGGATTGTAAATCCGCGACATCGGAAAATATTTATTTATAAATAAGTTTCACAAACTGGTCCAATTCCTTTTATTTTTGAAATTTGATTAGTAAGTTCTCTTCCGCAAATACTGCATTTACCTGATTCCATACCATATGTTAAAATTGCGTTCTTAAGTTTTTCTTCATTTTCTGTGACTCGATAAAATAGTTGAATTACGGGTGTTATGTTTCTATTTACCCCTAGGATACCAATGTTTTCTTCGCAGATAACAAAACCATCTCGTGAAACTTCGAAAAGATTAGTATTTGTAGTTTTATTTTTTATTCTAACCTGATTTTTATATTTGGTTCCATTTTCAATTATAAAACAATATTCAATTTCTTCTGTTTTCCCTTTTATATTTTTTAATTTTAATCTAACTATTGGATTTTCGTTATTTATCTGACGATCTAATGAACTAAAAAGAAGTTTAAAATTCTCGCATTTAAATGGTGTTGATGGCAATGAAAGAATAAAATCAATTATAGGTTTACCGTTTTTTTGCAGTGTTCGCATTGCAATATCATGAGCATCGAAATCGTGTTGTTTGTTGTTTGTGTTGTTTGAATATCTATCAAAAAGATGGGATTTATTTTTTATTCCTTTACAAATATGAAATGCTTGAAAGTCAGTGAACTGACTTTCAAGGGATTTTCCATTTACTTCTATGACCCTTTTTATATTTTCATTACCATAATTATTTTGTAAGGTTTCAATAATTTCATTTTGAAAATAATGTACATTATTAAAATTCTTTGTTAAATTTTCGGTTGTTGTTAAGATAAATACAGTATTTGTATTATTTAAAGTCTTATTATTTATTTGAAGTTTTGGTAAATAATAAATAAAATTAAAAATCTGAAATATTGTAAGGTTGTTTGCTCTTACGATTTTGTTAAATTCTGAATAGGTAATATTTTGTAATTTTTTTAAAAAATTGAATCCTTCAAAAAAAATACTTTTGTTGCTATCAAAATTTATTTCGTAAACAGTACCTTCTGTACTATAATCAAAGTTTGTTTGTTGTTTTAAGCTGTATAATTTTATAGGAAAATCTGGTTGTTGGGCATTTTTAATTTCAACTCTGCGTATAGTATTAGTATTGTCAATATTTAAAATTTCATCCTTAATAGCTTCTATACCATAATTGTTTTCTTTCAAAAACTTTTGTATTTCATATTTATTTAAAATGTTTCGATTAATATTAAACTCGGTATTTTGTTTTAAAATAAAATTAATGATTTTATTGTTATAATTTTTCAATAGTTTTTCAATATCAATGTAATGATAAATAAAACCACTTTTGCTGAAAGTACCAGCAATTCCGATTTCATTTGTTGGAAATAGTCTCCAAGAAAACCATGCAAGTGGATGTAATTCGCCTTTTGGTGAAAAATGTGAAAAACATTTTTCAGAATGATTTATAACGATTTTCTGAATAGCATTAAATTTTATATCGTCACAATTATCTTTGTTGATATTTTCATTAGTTCTCTCTGACAAAAAAACTCGAAAAGTAAAACTATCTCTGGTTTCCGCAGTAATTATTTCTAAAATTTCATTAATGATCATATAAAAATTTTTTACATATTGATAATTATTTCCAATCACTATCCAAACCCAATCCGAAATAAGTTTCTAAATCAGTAACTTCAGTCAAGAATTCATAATCTTCTATAATTGAATTTTCCCAATGAAAAGTTTACATTTTTACGAAAATTCTTTCTTCTAAATTTTTCTTAAATTTTTTAATTTTAACCAAATTTGAAACATTCGTAATCAATTTCTAAATCTTTAGAATCAATTATTAAATATTTTAAAATCTCTTTTTCCAATTTATGATATTCTCAATTAGGGTACCTAATATAAATTTTTTGCAAACTGTTGTACTTCCATATTTACGATCCATAGTTAAATTTTTTTTTCTTTTAAAAATTTATTGAGTTTACTGAGTAAATCTTTAGGATTTTTTAATGCTTCATCTCTTTTCAATTTATAATCCCTGATTTTATCTTCTAGGTCTGTAAAAAAATTGAATCGATCTAAGATAGCATCTACGAATTCAGAATCATTCTCAGAATATTGATTGTTTTCCAAAAGCATTAAATAATTTCCCAAAGCAATGTTTTTATCACCTGTTTCTTCAATACATCTTGCAGTCCAGAAGTATATTTCTTTCACTTCAGTGATGTTATTTTCCATAGCATATACAGCTCCTTGTTGAAAAGTTTGATATGCTTTCTCTATTTTATTTTTCAAAAATAGAACACGACCATATTTCAACAGCATTTCAAATTTTAATTCTTTAGTTTCGCCCTCCTTTTTTATTTGGGATAAACAATCCATCAATGAATTTCCTATTTCATTGAGATCAGATTGGTAAGTTATTTTTTTCATCATCATTTAGTTTAAGAATACAATAATATAACACAATCTAACTTTTAACCAATTTATTTATGTTAAAATTTGTTTAATTTAACAGTTGGGTTTAAAAATTATTAATAGTTTATTTTTTGCTTAATCTTCTTAAAAAAAAGAACGCCCCGATTTCTCAGAGCGTTCAAACCACCTATCAAACTATTTCTAGTAAGATCCTTTTTCCACGAAATGGCTGCAACTTTTTCAGCTAGAAAGCAAAATCGTCTTTATAAATCTAATTTTTTACTTCCTCACAATCCAATTGTCAATTTCTACACCTTTTAATCTTTCAAAATCTTTAGTGTTCTCTGTAACTAATATTAATTTGTTTTCTATTGCAGTTACGCCGATCAGTAAATCAAATTCATCATTCTGCGGTTTTCCAATTTTATTTAAGCGAACTTTTTCTTCTGCATATTTTCTTATCGAACCAAAAATTGGAATGATAACAATTCCTTTCAAAAATAAATCTACTGCACGATGCGATTTTGCTTTATCAGAACTTTTTTCTGCACCAAATCTTAATTCTAAAACCGTAATTTCGGAAATATAGCAGTTTTCTAAACCTTTAGATTTAATAACTTGATCAACCTCAAATTTTCCACGAAGAAAATGGACGCAGATATTGGTGTCTAATAAATATTTCATTAGAAATTAATTTCTTTTTCTCTGAATTTTCTACTCAATTTTAAATCCGAAATTATTTCATCTGAAGATTTTTCGTCGGAAAATGCACCAAAAGATTTGTAGAAATCACTCTCTTTAGATTTGGTCTCTACTTTCAAAGATTTTTTTAATCGTTCAATCAATTCTATTTTACTGGTTGAATTTAAACTTTCGAATAATCTGTAGTAGTTTTCTATAATATTTTTTTCTGTGAAAGTCATCATTGCAAATTTTATATAAATGTATGAAATTTTATAATCTTTATTTTCAATTTTTTATTTGTTTATAATTTTTCAAAGCACAAAAAAAAAGAACGCCCCGATTTCTCAGAGCGTTCAAACCACATATCAAACTATTTCTAGTAAGATCCTTTTTCCACGAAATGGGCTGCAACTTTTTCAGTTAATGCAACTACATTTGGCATATTGGTGTATTTTGTAAATCTGCGTAAACCAGAAAGCATCATGCGCTGTTCGTCGCCTTCTGCAAAGGATACAATTCCTTCTTTCGCGGCGGTAGAAATTGCTTCCACGGCTTTGTAAAGATTTAAACGAGCCATTGAAGCTTGAACCGAATCGGTATCAAAATGTTTTTCTGCTCGTAACACTGCAGATTCTGCCATATAGATCTGGTTCAGGATTTCAGATGCGTTTAAGAGAAGATGCTGGTGTTTTTCGATTTCCATCATGTATTTCTGAAGCGCGGCTCCTGCAACCATTAAGAATACTTTTTTCAAGTTGTGAACAATTGCTTTTTCTTCAGACATATATTCTGAATAATCCGGAGTTTCAAAAGAGGGAATTCCCATCAATTCTTTTCCAATTGCCATGGCTGGTTTCAAGAGATCAAGTTCGCCTTTCATTGTTTTCTTGATCAACATTCCTACGGCAAGAAGTCTATTAATTTCATTCGTTCCTTCATAAATTCTACCGATTCTGGAATCTCTCCAGGCTGCTTCCATGGGTGCATCTTCAGAGAATCCCATTCCACCGTAGATCTGAATTCCTTCATCTGCAATATGTTGGGTTAAATCTGAAACATAAACTTTAAGAATAGAACATTCAACGGCATATTCTGCCAAAGCGTTCAATTCTGCTTCTTCGTGTGTCATTCCACCGGCAACGAATTCCTCAATTTTATCTTCTACATCTTTCGCGGCTCTGTACGCTCCAGATTCTGACACGAAAATTCCAGTGGACATTTCTGCCAATTTTTTACGGATCGCACCGAAACTGGAAATGGAAACATCAAACTGTTTTCTTTCATTTGCATAATTAATAGCTAAAGATGTAATTCTTCTTTGTCCATCAATGTTTGCGGCGGCTAGTTTAATTCGACCTGCATTTAAAGCGTTCAAGGCGATCTTAAAACCATTGTTTCTTTCTCCTAACAAATTTTCCACTGGAATTTTCATATCGTTAAAGAAAACCTGACGCGTAGAAGAGGAGCGAATTCCTAATTTGTGTTCTTCTTCGCCCATAGTGAAACTGCCCGGATCTTCGAGTTCAGACTTATTAAACACAAAGGCGGTGATATTTTTATCATCTTCAATTCTCGCAAAAAGCGTAAAAGTTTCTGCAAATCCTGCATTGGAGATCCACATTTTCTGTCCAGTGATGATCCAGTGTTTTCCGTCTTCCGAAAGAACCGCTTTTGTTTTACCGGAATTGGCATCGGAACCCGCATCTGGTTCGGTCAAACAATAAGCTCCAAATTTCTCACCCGTCGCTAAAGCTGGTAAATATTTTTGTTTTTGCTCTTCCGTTCCGTACAATAGGATAGGAAGCGTTCCAATTCCCGTGTGCGCTCCGTAAGCGGTTGCCAAAGAACCATTGGCTCCAGAAACAATATCACACGCCAACATCGTACTCACGAATCCCATTCCGAGACCGCCATATTCTTCCGGCACCGCGATTCCCAAAGTTCCCAGTTCACCCAATTTACGCATGGTTTCCTGAGTCAATGCGTAATCTTTTTGTTCAAAACGTTCTCTGTTTGGAAGGACTTCTCTTTCCATAAATTCATAAAGAGAATCACGAAGCATTTTTTGTTCTTCTGTCAGTTCTTCCAAACTGTACAGTTCTGCTGCAGGAATATCTTTGATGATGAATTCACCGCCTTTTAGGGTTGTTTTTGTTGTATCGCTCATTGTTTATTAATTTTAAATTTTGTTTAAGACGAATAGATGATAGACGGATAGATAATAGATGTTATATCCTTCATATTATTCTTCATCTTTTTGTCTATTATCTTTTTATCTATTATATCTTAGTCTTTTTCAGTCTTTTAAAGTATTTTGGAAAACCATTGTAGCACGTTGAAATTCTTCAATTTTAGTTTCTAATGAAATAGTAATCTCATCTGGAATATATTTTTTATAGTTTGCTAAAATAAGTTAAGTCTGCAATTCGAAAGATGACCCGAGAGAAATATCTAGAAAGTGACTAAAAGATTTATTTGTTCTACTAGAACCTTCCGCGATATTGGAAGGAATGGATACTGAACATCTGTCCATCTGACTTCTTATTCCATAATTTTCATAAGAAGGGAATGTAATTGTAAGATCTGAAATGTTTTTAGCGATTTCTAAACCCATCTGCCAAATTTTCAATTTCTTGAAATTATGTCTTTTAAATTCACTCATTAATTCAACAATTAAAATCTATTACCTATCCGTCAACCGTCTATCCGTCAACCGTCTATCCGTCTATCCGTCTATCATCTATCCGTCTATTATCTACCCGTCTTTTAAAGCAGTTCAAATATCGAAGCCGCTCCCTGTCCCGTTCCCACACACATAGAAACCATTCCGTATTTCATGTTGCCGCGTTTTTTCATTTCGTCCAAAAGTTGAACGGTTAATTTTGTTCCCGTGCAACCCAAAGGATGTCCAAGTGCAATGGCTCCTCCGTTTACGTTTAAAATATCTGGATTGAGATTCAATTCTTTTTTCAACGCAACGGATTGAGAAGCAAATGCTTCATTCAGTTCGATTAAATCGATGTCTTTTAATTCTAAACCTGCCTGTTTCAAAGCTTTTGGAACTGCGTACATTGGACCCATTCCCATAATTCTTGGTTCTAAACCTGCTGCTGCATAAGCAACCAATCTTGCTTCCGGCTCCAATCCTAATTCTTTCACCATTTCCTCCGACATTACAATTACGAAAGCCGCACCGTCACTCATTTGTGATGAGTTTCCAGCTGTTACACTTCCGCCATTTGCAAAGACCGGACGTAATTTTGCCAAACCTTCTAAACTTGTACCTTTTCTTGGACCTTCATCCACAGCAAAGTCATATTTCTTAGTTTGCATTTTCTGGTTTTCATCCAGATAATTGTATTCAACCGGAATTGAAACGATCTGATCTTTAAATCTTCCAGTTTCATTAGCTTTTAAAGCTTTGTTATGAGAATCGAAGGAAAACGCATCTTGTTCTTCACGAGAAATATTGAACTGTTTCGCCACTTCTTCTGCAGTGTAACCCATTCCCCAGTAATAATCAGGATTGGATTTTGCCATATCACTCTCCGGAACTGGTTTGTAACCACCCATCGGAATATAAGACATGGATTCTGTTCCACCTGCGATAATACAATCAGCCATTCCTGCCTGAATTTTTGCAGAAGCAATCGCAATTGCTTCACTTCCTGAGGCGCAATATCTATTCACCGTAACACCTGGAACTTGATCGGTGTGCAATCCCATTAACGAAATTAAACGCGCCACGTTCAAACCTTGTTCTGCTTCCGGCATTGCGTTTCCAACGATCAGATCGTCGATCCTGTTTTTATCTAATTGCGGCACTGCAGCCATTAATTTTTCGATAACGGTTGCTGCCATGACGTCGGGTCTTGTAAATCTTAAACTACCTTTTGGTGCCTTACCAACGGCGGTTCTGAAACCTTTTATAATATATGCTTGTTTTGACATAATTCTTTATTTTGAAATTAGAAATGAGAAGTTAGAAATTAGATTCTAACTGCTCATTAAATTACTTTTGAATTTATAAATCATCTTTTGAATTTCTGTTAAAATATTTAGCAGAGGCTGAATTTCGTCCTCGCTTTTAAAATTTAAATCAACTAATAAAATTAATTGGGTTTCTAATTCATAGCTAGAACCATTTGCAATTCCTAAAAATTGATTAAATTCTTTAGGATTATTTCTTCCAGCACCTTCTGCAATATTAGAAGGAATAGAAACTGCACACCTTCTAATTTGTGAGATCAAACCAAATTTTTCAGTCGAAGGAATGTTTTCAGTCAATAGATAAATATCTTTAACCAAAACCATCGACTTTTGCCAAATAATTAAATCTCTTAATCTGTGTGTTTTCATCTAACTTCTAGTATCTAATTTCTAACTTCTAATTCCTCAACGGTTTACCTTTAGTTAACATGAACTGAATTCTTTCTAAAGTTTTTCTCTCTCCACAAAGTTGAAGGAAGGTTTCTCTTTCTAAATTCAATAAATATTGCTCAGTAACTACAGTTGGTTCTGAAAGATTTCCACCAACTAAAACATTTGCTAATTTATCTGCGATCAGTTTATCGTGCTCAGAAATATATTTCCCGGTTAACATTTGATCGGTTCCAACGAGGAACATTCCCAATGCATCGCGACCTAAAACCTTTACTTTTTGTTCGATCGGTTGCGTGTAACCGTGTTCCGCTAGACTCAAGGCTAACATTTTTGCAGTCTTGATCTGACGGTTTTTATTGACCACCACGATGTCTTTATGATTTTCTAGAATTCCCATATCGTAGGCTTCGTAAGCAGAAGTCGCTACTTTACCCATCGCAATATTCATAAACATATCACGAAGTCTGTTGTTTTTAACATCATCAGCTTGGAATTCTCGGGAAACTCTCAACGCCATTTCCTTTGTTCCACCACCGCCAGGAATTACACCAACTCCGGTTTCTACCAAACCGATATAGGTTTCTGCTGCTGCAACAACTCGGTCAGCATGCATAGTCATTTCGCAACCACCACCCAAAGTCATTCCGTGTGGAGCAACAATTACGGGAATTGAAGAGTAACGAACGCGCATCATGGATTTCTGGAAATAGGCAATCGCCATATTCAAATCATCCCAATCCTGATCGATTGCCATCATTAAAATCATGGCTAAATTGGCTCCGACAGAGAAATTTGCCCCTTGATTTCCAACTACTAGACCATCATAATCTTTTTCTGCTAAGTCAATGGCTCTGTTCAAACCATCTAAAACTTCACCACCCAAAGAATTCATTTTTGAATGAATCTCAAAATTGATAATTCCATCGCCCAAATCCTGAATTGAGGAACCTGAATTGCTCCAAAGCGTTTTATTTTTTCTGATATTATCGAGGATGATAAAAGATTCCTGACCCGGAATATTATTATAGTTTCCAGAGTTTTTATCGAAGTAGATGCTTTGACCTTCGTCATTTACTTTATAGAAACTTTCTATATTTTTCACCCAGTCAGAAACTTCATATCCGGCGTCTTTTGCCAATTCGATTCCTTTTTGAACTCCCACTGAATCCCAAATTTCGAAGGGTCCATTTTCCCAGCCGAAACCTGCACGCATTGCATCATCGATTTTATAAACTTCATCAGAAATTTCCGGGACTTTGTGAGAAACGTACGCGAACAAAGCGCCTAATGATTTTCTATACAATTCTCCAGCTTTGTCTTTTCCACTAATCAAAACCTTGAAACGTTCGATTGGTTTATCAATCGCTTTAGTTAAAGCAAGGGTAGGGAATTCCGTTTTTCCCTGAAGTTCATATTCCATGGTATCCAAATTCAACCCGTGAATTTCAGATTTACCTTCTGTATTTTTAATTTTTTTGTAAAATCCTTGTTCAGATTTAGATCCCAACCATTTGTTGTCGACCATCTTTTGAACATAATCCGGTAATTTGAAAACGTCATTAAAATCGTTCGCTTCCATCTTACTGTTTCGAACGCCATCCGCAACCATCACCAAAGTATCCAGACCAACAACATCTGCAGTTCTAAAGGTGGCAGATTTCGGTCGGCCGATAATTGGACCGGTTAATTTATCAATATCAGAAACATTTAAGCCTAAACCTTTGATCTCATGCAGCAAATTCATCATGGAGAAAACGCCAACTCTGTTTGCAATAAACGCCGGAGTATCTTTAGCTAACACGGTTGTTTTTCCCAAAAACTTCGCGCCATAATCCATATAGAATTGAATGATCTCCGGATCCGTTTCCGGTGTTGGAATAACTTCTAAAAGCGGTAAATATCTTACTGGATTAAAGAAATGCGTTCCTGCAAAATACTTTTTGAAATCATCGCTTCTTCCTTCGATCAAAAAATGAATTGGAATTCCAGAAGTGTTGGAGGAAACCAAAGTACCAGGTTTTCTAAACTGCTCTATCTTTTCGTAAACCGATTTTTTAATGTCGAGTCTTTCAACAACAACTTCAATAATCCAGTCTGTTTTTTTAATCTTTTCTAAATCGTCATCAAAGTTTCCAACGGAAATTCTTTCCGCGAATTTGGGAGAGTATAAAAGCGCCGGACTTGACTTCTGTAATTTCACAAAGTTTTCAGAAGCGATCCTGTTTCTTACCACTTTATCTTCTTTGGTCAGACCTTTTTTCTGTTCAGCTTCAGTTAATTCGAATGGCACAATATCGAGCAAAAGCACTTGTACACCAATGTTGGCGAAATGTGCCGCGATACCGGAGCCCATAATTCCTGAACCTAAAACCGTAACGTGTTTGATTCTTCTGTTCATATTATTTATTTTTTATTATTTAATTCGTTGGCAATTTTCAAAATGTCCGTCATGACTTCCTTGAAAATTTCCATTTTTTCAGCAGGGATTTTCTCAATTACTTTTTTATTGAAATTTACGACTACCTCTTTAGATAGGTTTCTGCTGTTCAGACCTTTGTCGGTCAGTTTAATAATCACTTCTCTTTTGTCGTTCGGTGTTTTCTCTTTGTAGATGTAGCCATTGTCTTCCAGAAGTTTAATTATTCTGGTTAAAGATGTTGGTTCAATGGCCATTTTGGGCCCCAAATTCGTGCTGCGTGTACCTTCCTTCGGATCAATCTTTAAAAGGGTCAAAGCTTGTACAGCTGTTGCATCGTGGTCCTGCGCTAATTCCGAATACATTTTCGAAACAGCAAGCCAAGTAGATTTCAAAATGAGATCTACATTTTCTACTTTTTCATGAGGAGATTTATTCATATCGATAGTAATAATGTGGTTATGTCAAATATAAAAAATATTATGCATGCATAGTACTTTCAAATAGTTAAATTTAAGTTAATGCTTGAGAGTCAAGGGTTTAAAAAGTATGAAATACATAATACTATGCATGCATAGTATTGCCAAATGACCTTTAAAATAAGGAATTAATGAAGGTTTTGCATCAATTTGGAAATATCCTCAAAAGAAGTGCATTTTTGTTGAAAATTATTTGCAGAAATCACCCAAAAGCCCTCCTTGAATTCAAATTTGTAGACGGAGAGGTTTTTACTGAAGTTTTTTTGCAGAAAAGAATAGAGCATTTCTTTGTGTAAATCCGGCGCACTAATTTGCGGGGGAAAAAATTCTTTATTGATTTTGAAAAGTTGAGGATTCAAAAGTTCATCATGTTTTAGCAAAATATCTTCCGTAATTCCTGCATCCAATTTTCCCTCGTTGATGATCCATATTTTATCTGCAAACTCTTTGGAAAGGCGCCAATCATGAGAAGAGAAGAGAATAAGTTTATGGTGGTCTTTCGCTAAATTTCGAAGTAATTTAAGAATTATAATCTTATTTTCCTCATCCAAATGAGTAGTAGGCTCGTCCAGAATAATCAGTGGTGAATTTTGAGCTAATGCTCTTCCGATAAAGGCTTTTTGTAGATTCCCATCGGATAATTGATTCAAAGGAAAATTTCTATACTGCGTTAGTTTTAAACTTTCAATGATTTCTTCTACATGAATTTTATCGGAAGTGGAGAGTTCAAAATAATACGGATAGTGAATATATTTCCCCAAAGAAATTAAATCAGTTAAAGTGTAGTTCGCCGGAATTGGAGATTTTGAAAATACTACTGCGATTTGCTCTGCAATCTCTTTATTTGAAAGGTTTTTTATGTTTTTATCATTAAGAAAAATTTCGCCCTTTAAAGTTGAAATTTGATGAAGAATACTTTTAATTAAAGTCGTTTTACCGACGCCGTTATTTCCTATTAAGAGACAAATGTCACCTAAATCCAAAGAAGTTTCCACCCCTTCAATTAAAGGAGTTAGGTAACCGATTGTTGTGTTTTTAAGTTGTAGAAACATTTTAATTAGGTCAAATAGGTCTTCACTTGGCTTTTTTTACTTTTCACTTGGTTCTTTTATTATTTAACATCATCGTCAAAATTACCGGAATTCCAAACAAAGAAGTAATCACATTCAAAGGAAACTGCGTAGATTCCGAAATAATGGAGAAAAATTCCATAATTAAAATTCCTAAAAGCATATTTAAGATCCATTGCTGCCACAATTTTGCGGGATTATATAACATTCTGCAGAAATGGGGAACTACAATTCCGATAAATAATATCGGTCCCAAGAAAGCAGTTACAGAAGCTGCCAACAATGAAGAAGCGATGATTATCAGGAATTTCAACAGATTTAAATTCACGCCTAAACTCTTTGCATAAGCCGTTCCCAATGAATTCCCAATTAAAGGTTTGATGGTTTTAAAACTTAAAAATAATCCAACGCCCACAATTATTGCTAAAACAATAATCTGATTCGTAGAGACTTGGTTATTTGCGCCAAAACTCCACAAAATATAATTCTTTAAACTCTGATTTTCCGCATAGAATTGCAGAATAGAAACAACTGCTCCAGCTAAAGCAGAGATTAAAAACCCAAAAATAATAAGGAAAGATTTATCCTGAAATCTTCCTGAAAATGCGAGTAGAACCAACATTAAAAGTATACTTCCACCGATTGCAGAAATACTTAAAAAACTGTTCTGCAAAAATTCAGGTAAAATAAAATCCTGAGAAAAAAATATATAGAAGGCAACACTTAAACTTGCTACAGATGTAATTCCTAAAACCGAAGGTCCAGCCAAAGGATTTTGAAAATATTCCTGCAGCAGAAATCCCGAAGTTGGGATAGAAATTCCTGCGAGAAGCATTACTAAAACACGATTTATCCGAAGTTGAGCAATTTGAGCGTTATCTGAAGAAGAGGAAAAAAAATCTCCGATATTCAAATTTAAAAAACCAATATTCAAATTTACCACCGCGGAAATTATAATCCCGATGATCAATAAAAAAGCAATTATTTTAAAATTTTTAGACATCAAAAAAAAAATCTGGGGCTGATAAAAAAAGAAAACATCTTTTGAGAGATGTTTTCTACGTATTAAAGATGTTATTTTATTTAAAAGAATTTAATTTTTCACCCAACATTTCTTCGCTCATAGAACCTAAGGTTTCGTCTGTTTTATCACCTTTTCGGATAAAGGTAAAAGGAATTGCACCACCATCCCATTGCTTGAAATTCGCGGAAAAAAATTCGGGAGTAAGACTCGCGCCATCTAGTAAAACGATGTGTTCAGAAAGTCCTTGCTCTTCTCCAAATGCCTTCACCTTGGTGTCCCAATCATCTTTACTATCTAAACTGATGAAGGTGAATTTTACGGGCTGACCTTTCACCTCTGCCATTTTTCTTTTAAAATAAGGCATCTCTTTAATACATGGACCGCACCAAGTTGCAAAAAAGTTGTTTACATACAAAGTGTCGTTATTTTGTTTGCCTAAAAGTTGGGAAGCTTGTGCTGCATCAATTTCAATTTTTTTGAAGGGAATTACGGCTGCTTCGCCATCCATTGATTCTGGAACGGTTACTGAATCAGCAGTGATCATATCCATATCTTCGGTTGTTTTGGTTTCTTTATTACACGCAACAAAGATGGAGGCGATCAGTATACTAAAAAGTACTTTTTTCATAATATTTTTGTTATTTTTGAATTCTTAACTATGGAAAATCCCTTATCTAAAGCAAGACCAATAGAATTTCACTGGCTAAAATTAGCGAAAAAGCAAGAACTGACCAAAAGCGTCTTTGCGTTGGAATTTGAAATTCCGCCATTTCTCCAATCACAATTTCAATTTGAAGCCGGGCAATATATTACCTTAAAATATGAATCTAAAGGTGAGCTCTTTCAAAATGATTTTTCTCTTACTTCGGCTCCCTTTGAAAATAAAATTACGCTTGGAATTAAAATAAGCAGTGCAGAAAGTTCTACTTATGACCTTTGTAACACTACCAAAATTGGAGATAAGATGCAAGTTTCTGAACCAAGAGGACGATTTACGGTAGTTTCTAAACCGCACGAATTTCGTACAATTTTGGGATTTGCTGGCGGAATAGGAATTACACCTATTTTGAGTCATTTTAAAGATATTCTACACTCTGAACCTAGAACTAGGCTTTTCCTTTTTTACGGCAATAGGAAATCGGAAGAAATACCCTTCGTAGAAGAACTTAATGCACTGGAAAAAAAATATGGAAACCGTCTTCAAATCTTTTTTTTCTATTCTCAAGAAGTTACAGATGATCACTTATTTCATGGTCGGTTAGACGAAAAAAAAGTTCGCTTAATTATCAATCAGATTTTGCATTTAGATGATACAGATGAAGAAAGCACCATTTGGGATGCAGTGGATGAAGTTCTCATTTGCGGAAAAGGGGAGATGATTAAATCTCTTGCAAATGCTTGCTACAATAATGGCATACCGAAAAAAAATATTCACTTTGAGCTTTTCGAAGAATTTAATGAAGACATCTATCCGGTAGAAAAAGAATTTCCGCTCTTAGAGAATATTGAAGTTGATTTTAAATTATATGGAAATAAATACACTACAGAACTTAAAAACAACAAAGTAAAATTGCTGCAGCAACTTTTGATGGAAGAATTTCCGGTTCCATATTCTTGTAAATCTGGGATCTGCGGAAGTTGCGAGTGTATTCTAGAAGAAGGTGAAGTAGAATTGCTGGAAAATGAATATTTAACTGAAACTGAAGAAAATTCAGGTCGAATTTTGGCTTGCATGTCGGTCATCTTGAGTAAGAAAATTAAGGTTAATTTTGATCTAAATTAAATGTATTGAAAAAAATTCTAGATATATTACGTTCCTTTTTTACTACGGTGGAACTCCTTATTTTGCTAATGATATTGGCAAATATTTGGGTTTTTGCCTTAACAAATGGACGAACTTTTACTAGAATTTCTAAAATTCCACCGCGGGAAACTGCTCTTGTTTTAGGTACTTCTCCGAAAATGAAATCTGGCAAGGCAAATCCTTATTTCACCTCTAGAATGGATGCTACAGCCTTATTGTATCACCATGGGAAAATTAAAAAAATCATCGTCAGTGGAGAAAAAAGCCGTGGCTATGATGAACCTTCTGCTATGAAAAATTATTTGGTGTATCAAGAAGGAGTTCCCGAGAATATAATTACAGAAGATCCAAAAGGTTTTAAAACGCAAGCGAGTATAAACAATTGTAAAGAGGTTTATAAGCAAAATGATGTAATCATCGTTTCTCAGGGCTTTCACAATTTACGGGCACTTTTTTATGCCAGAAATAATGATATGAATGCGTTAGGGTTTGATGCGCAAGACGTTCTTTCTAATCAAAGTTATTACCGCAACCAATCAAGGGAATTTCTGGCGCGCGTTTCTGCCGTAGTTTTTTATGTTTTGGGAATAGAAAAGAAAGGATAAATCGTACTTAAGGAGAATTATTCAAGTGATTCTTCTGAAAACACGTTCAAAATATTATCTTTGTCAAAAGAAAAAAATATGCTCGTTATCGGAATTGCAGGTGGTACTGGCTCAGGAAAAACTACAGTGGTAAACAAAATTTTACAGCAACTTAATGTAGAAGGTGTAAATGTATTGTCACAAGATAATTACTATCATGATAATCAGCATCTTACTTTGTCTGAAAGGGAGGTTTTAAATTATGATCACCCAAAATCGATTGATTTTGATTTAATGATCAAACACGTAAAAGCCTTAAAAAATGGAGAACCCATTGAACAGCCGATCTATTCCTTTGTCACCCATTCTAGAACTGGAGATTTGGTTTCTATTGAGCCGAAAAGTGTGCTGATTGTAGAAGGAATTTTGGTTTTAACCAACTCGGAATTGCTGAAGGAATATGATTTAAAGGTTTTTGTCCATGCCGATTCTGATGAAAGATTAATTAGAAGAATTAGACGAGATACCCAAGAAAGAGGTCGGGATTTGCAGGAAGTCTTGCACCGTTACCAAACTACTTTAAAGCCTATGCATCAAGAGTTTATAGAGCCATCTAAGAATGAAGCAGATTTGATTGTGCCAAATATGAAGCAAAATACGGTTGCTATTGATTTTCTTTCTACAGTGATTAATAACACTTTGAAAAAGACCCATTAGTTGTCATTAATTATATTTGATTCTTCCTAAAAAATATTGAAATGAAAGAACTCATTAAAGAAATTAAGCAAAAATCACCCGCTCTGAAATTTTTGCAGAAATATGTGGTCAACAAATATTTTGTGACGGTTTTTCTATTTTTAATCTGGATGGTTTTTTTCGATAATACGTCATTCTTAGTGGTAAACGAATTAAATGGCGAAATTAATAAATACACAGAGCAACTGGATTATTACAAAAAAGAGTACAAAAAGAATGATGATTTCTACCGAAAACTGATGGACAACAAATCCGAAAAAGAAAAATTCGCGCGCGAGAATTATTTTATGAAAAAGCCTAATGAAGAAATTTTTATTTTGGTGGTGGACTCCTCGAATTTAAAACCCAAACCCGACTAAATTAACGTACACAATTGTAATTAAATGTTTGAAAAAAAAACCCTTCAAGACTGGGAAAATTTAGTTCAAAAGCAGCTCAAAAATGAAAATATTTATGAGATTCTATCTAAAGAAAATTTGGAGGGAATTGTTGTAAAGCCTTATTACGATTCAGTTCCTAAAGCTTTGAACAATCTGCCGAAAGTGGAAGAATCTACGCATCTGGTTTCTCTGTATCATGAAAGTGCGGAAGAAAATGTTTTCGCATTTCTTCTCAATAATAATGTTGAAGATTTGCAGGAGAAGATCATTATCGTGAATGATAAAGACCTGGCGGAACATATTTCAATTGATGATAGCAACCGCTACTTTTCTTTAATTGATGTTTTTTCTGAGAATGATAATGGTACATTGAATGAGCAATTAGCAAAAGAACTATTAGCGAAAAACTTTGAAAGAAATCTTTGCATTGATGTTTCCTTACATCAAAATTCCGGTGCAACAATCATTCACCAATTGGCAATTGTATTAGCAAAAACCAAAGAATTAACGGAGGTATTTGGCGCAGAAATTTTAGATAAGATTGCCATTAAAGTAGCCATTGGCGCAAATTACTTTTTTGAAATTGCTAAAGTTCGTGCGCTAAAATTGGGTTTTAACCAACTTTCTAAAGAGTTTGGCTTAGATGAAATTCCCTTTATTTTTGCGGAAACATCTTTAAGAAATAAATCTAAAAATGATGCTGAGAATAATCTGATTCGTTCTTCCTTAGAATTATCTGCTGCTATGATTGGTGGCGCAGATGCAGTTTTCAGCAATGATTATAAAATAGAAAATTCTAATTCTGTTTCCGAAGAAATTTCATTCAAGCAACAAATCGTTTTGGCATATGAAAGCATCATTAACGTTTTTGATGATGCGGGAAATGGATCATATTATGTAGAGGATTTAACCCAACAATTCGCGGAAAAATCCTGGCAACTTTTTTTAGAAATGGAAGAAAAAGGTGGATATTGTGAATTGTTGAAAACAGGTTATATTCAGCAAAAAATTTACGATGAAGCCATTAAAGAGCAAAACTGGGTTGAAGAAGGAAAAATCAAAATCATCGGCGTGAATCTTTATCCAAAATTAGAGAAAACAAAATCTGTATTAGACTTGTATTCAACTTTTGAAATTAAAAAAGTTCGTTTGGCGGAAATGTTTGAGTAAATTTTTAATAAATTCATTATCAATTCTATATTAAATAAAGAAGTTCAAGAATACATCAATGCAAATCTAACTGTGGATTTGCATTCTTTGTTATTAAAAAAATCGCACTTTGTAGAAGTTTCTATGCAAGATATTGTTCAGCAGATCAAGGGAAAGAAAGTCGCAAAAAAGAAGTTTCCTTACTTGCTCAAAGATGGAATTGTATTTCCTCCAAATTTAAATTTAGAGCAAGCATCTTCGCAAGCTACGGCAGAATTTAAGGCGAAAAATCTAACAGGAAATAGTTTTATTGATTTAACAACCGGCTTTGGAATAGATGCTTACTTTTTATCTAAAAATTTTAAGGAAGTTACCTTAGTAGAACAGAATTCTGAATTGTTCGAAATTGTAAAACACAACTGGAAAATTTTAAGTAGAAATGCGATTTTCCTCAATGATAATTTAGAAGATTTCTTACAATGTAATGAGAAGACCTTTGATTTAATTTATCTTGATCCAGCCAGAAGAGATGAACATAAAAATAAGAAATTCTTGCTGGAAGACTTGTCGCCAAACCTTTTGGAGGTTCAAGATGAATTATTGAAAATTTCGGAGCAGATTATCATCAAACTTTCACCGCTTATCGATATTTCTTACCTGATTTCTACTTTAAAAAATATTGCGGAAATTCAAATAATCGCCATAAGAAATGAAGTGAAAGAATTATTAGTCTTCATCACTTCAAAAAAATGCAACGCGAATACAAACATAACTTGTGTCAATCTTGAAAGTGATGATCTTCCATTCTCTTTTATTTACGGAAATGAAAAATCAGCCGCCTCAGAATTTTCAGAAGTACTTCAATACTTATATATACCAAACAATTCAGTTTTGAAATCGGGAGGATTTAATAGTATTTCTGAGCTTTTCAATGTAAAAAAGTTGCACCCGAATTCTCATTTTTACACGTCTGATTACCTCTTAGAACATTTTCCAGGACGAATTTTAAAAGTGGAAATCATTGACGCAAAACGCGTTAAAAAGGACGAAAAATTCAATATCATATCAAAAAATTATCCTTTAACTCCAGAAGAAATTAAGAAAAAGTATAAAATTTCTGATGGTGGTAATGCGTATTTGATTTTTACGCAAACTAAAAAAGCTAAAGTCATTCTAAGAAGTTATTAGAATTACAGAAAAAACCTTTGCTAAAAATCTTAATATTTCATACTTTTGAGCATTCAAAATTAAAAGGTCCGTAATAATTGTAAAGGAGTTATGAAAAAAATTATTTTAGGTGTAGCAGTAGCAGGTTTAGTTGCAAGTTGTCAAAAAGTTCAACCCGGTGGAAATCTTGGTGTTCTACAGATGGAAGAGGGCGCGCAAAAATACACAGATGATGTAATGAGTGATGAGGCTAGCGCGAAAGTAAGTGCGATGCAAGCTAAAAAATCTACGCCTGCAATGGACTCTGGAGCAGTTTCAATAAAGCCAGAAGTAATGGTAAAAGCAGACAGCACTATGAATGCTTCACCAAAACCATCAGTTTCTGCACCAGCTAAATAATAAGAAAGTTTTCTATTTAATATACAAATGTCTTGCTTCTGCAAGACATTTTTTTTATTTTTACAAGATTCGATTTTAAATAATTTTAATTCAAATAAAATGAAAGAGACTTTAGATTACATACAAGAAAACAAACAGCGCTATGTGGATGAACTTTTTGAATTGCTCAAAATTGCCTCCATTTCCGCAGATCCCGCGTATAAGGATGAAGTGCTAAAATGTGCAGATGCTGTTGCGAAATTTTTAAAAAATGGTGGTGCAGATGATGTAGAAATTTGTGAAACAGCGGGATATCCTATTGTTTTTGGTCAAAAAATTATTGATAAAAAATTACCAACTGTTTTAATGTATGGTCATTATGATGTACAACCACCAGATCCACTAGAGTTGTGGACGAAACCACCTTTCGAACCGTATATCGAAAAAACGGAGCTTCATCCAGAAGGTGCAATCTTCGCCCGAGGTTCTGCCGATGATAAAGGACAGTTTTTTATGCACATCAAAGCATTTGAGGCGATGATGCAAACCAATACTTTACCGTGCAACGTTAAATTTATTTTTGAAGGGGAAGAGGAAGTTGGATCAAAGAGTCTAGAAGCTTTTGTCAAAGAAAACACAGATAAACTTTCTTGTGATGTGATTTTAATTTCAGACACACATATTTATTCCAATGAGCAACCCACGGTAACTACAGGTTTAAGAGGACTGAGTTACGTAGAGGTAGAAGTAGAAGGACCAAACCGAGATTTGCACTCTGGTCTTTATGGTGGCGCTGTTCCTAATCCAATCCACGTACTTTCTCGAATGATTTCTAATTTAATTGATGATAAAGGTCAAATTACGATTGAGGGATTTTATGATAATGTAGAAACTGTTTCCGCAGAAGAACGGGCAGAAATGAACAAATTAAAAGACGATCCAGAACACTTTAAAAAATCGATTGGATTAAGTGGAGTAGAAGGTGAAGATGGCTACACCACTTTAGAAAGAACTTCAATTCGTCCAACTTTAGATTGCAATGGAATTTGGGGAGGTTACACCGGTGAAGGTGCTAAAACCGTGATTCCTTCTAAGGCCTTTGCTAAAATTTCCATGCGATTGGTTCCATATCAAACACCAGAAGAAATCACGGAAAAGTTTACCAAATATTTTGAGAAAATTGCACCTTCAAATGTAAAGGTAAAAGTTACCCCACATCACGGCGGAATGCCTTATGTTCTTCCAAGTGATACTAAGGAATTTGCCGCCGCTAAAACGGCTATGGAAACTGCCTTTGGGAAAGAAGTTTTACCCTACAGAAGTGGAGGGAGTATTCCTATTACAGCAATGTTTGAACAAGTCCTGAAAGCGAAATCTGTATTGATGGGATTTGGTTTAGATTCAGATGCTATTCACTCGCCGAATGAACATTATGGATTATTTAATTTTTATAAGGGAATTGAAAGTATCCCTCTTTTCTTTCAAAATTATTCTAAATAGAAAATTTTCTAAGTAAAAAGAGAGAATAAAAAGTTGATTATCATAGTGATAATCAACTTTTTATTAATTCTGAATGTTATAAACAAATATTTTTATGATGAAAGTAACCTTTACTCTTTTAACAATGGCATTTTTTACTGCTCATTTTAACTTTTAAACTATTTCCTAAAATGTAAATCAAACCACGGTAATTGCCGGCGGTTCTGTGACTTGTAGTGGTGGTAATGCCGCAGATAATTTTATGTCCAAAGCTTTTACTTTGGCTGATTATGCGATTACTTATGATTACAAAATTACCAATATTGCGTTTGGTGTTGAGACTGCAACCGCACCAAACAATGTAAACTTTAATGTTTATAGTTTGATAGGAGTGTATCCAGGTGGATGGAATTTCTACGCTATTGAAAAATGTACAAGTTCCGGTAACTCCTGCTGATGCTTTAAAAATTGTTAATACGGAAACTACATTAACACAAATTATTCCAGCTGGGTCCCAAATCGTTTTAGAAGTTGCGTACAATGGTAATTCTACTTTCGGATTTTACCTAGGAACCAATACAAGTGCGGAAACAAAACCATCTTGCATTAAATCTGCAACCTGCGGTCTAACTACGCCCGTAACTACAGCATCCATTGGGTTTGCTAACTCTAAGTGGGTGATGACGATTACTGGTGAAAATAATTTAGGAGTTACATAAATAATTAACTCAAAAAATCTTCAAGTTTATCCTAATCCAGTTAAAGACGTTTTAAACTTTAGAATGGCTAATAATCTAAAAGTGGAGTCTGTGGAGATTTATGATATGGAGGGTAAGAAAGTAAATACCTCAAATGCAGCAAAAGCTAGTTCCGAATTAAATGTAGCGAATCATCCAAAGGGAACTTACATCCTTAAAGTGAAAGCGAACGATGGGAAGGTGTACATTCAGAAAATTTTAAAAGATTAAATAATTAATTGTAATTTCTAAGAACCTTTCAAGGGGTGCTTTTTTTAATGTGATAGATTATCGAAATGGTCTTTTTCATTTTTTACCATCAGTGGAAATCTCATAATTAATTTACTTTTTTTACCTTTATAGAAATAAAAAATATGAAAGATAAAGTAGCATATATTACAGGTGGCTCGAAAGGAATTGGGTTAGGAATTGCTAAAATTTTGGCAGAAAATGGCATCAGAGTAGCGATTAGTGGACGGGGAAAAGAAGATGTAGATCAAGCCGTAAAATCAATCTCCTCAGATGCATCTAAAGTTTTAGGAATTGTTTCAAATGTTAAAAACTTCGAGGAGGAGGAAAAAGCAGTAGCTGACATTAAGAAACACTTTGGACAGTTGGATTATGTAGTCGCAAATGCAGGATTAGGAGTTTTCAAACCGGTAGATGAACTTTCATTAGAGGATTGGTCTTCTATGATTGACACTAATCTTACGGGATTATTCCACACGATGAAAGCGTCTGTTGCAGAACTGAAAAAATCAGAAGGATATTTTATCTCAATTTCTAGTTTAGCAGGAACTAATTTCTTCGAAAATGGTACGGGTTATAATGCTTCTAAATTTGGAGCCGTAGGTTTCACGCAGGCCGCCATGCTGGATTTACGCAAGTATAATATTAAAGTTTCTACCATAATGCCAGGTTCCGTTTCTACGCATTTCGCGGGTAATGAGCCTTCCGGAAAAGATGCCTGGAAAATTCAACCAGAAGATATCGGGAATTTAGTTTTGGATATGTTCAAAATGAATCCTCGCACTTTGCCCAGTAAAATTGAGATTAGACCTTTAAAACCAAAGGGTTAAATTATGTATGAAATATAAAATTCTTAAATGTACTATGCATGCATAATATATTTTTATTTAACTTAGCAAAAATTAAAACAGTAAATATTAGCACATGAAAATATTAGTTTGTATCAGTAGTGTTCCGGATACTACGTCCAAAATTAATTTTACAGCAGATAAATCTGCATTTGAAAAAAACGGAATTCAGTGGGTGATTAATCCTTTAGACGAATTTGCGTTAACCAAAGCTGTAAAATTACAAGAATCGCAGGGAGCTACGGTTACCGTAATTAATGTAGGTGAAACTATTACAGAACCGGTGATTAGAAAAGCATTAGCAATTGGTGCAAATGAAGCCATCCGCATAAATGCAGACCCAAAAGATAGTTTTTCTGTAGCCACAGAAATAGCAAATGTTGCAAAAACTGGAGGTTATGATATGATTCTCTGCGGTAAAGAATCCATTGATTATAATGGTTGTGCAGTTCCTGCAATGGTAGCTCAGCTTTTAGATCAACCCTTCGTAAACGCTTGTGTTGGATTGGAAGTAAACGGTGCAGAAGTAAATGCCGTGAGAGAAATTGAAGGTGGTAAAGAGACAATTTCTGTAAAATTACCAGCGGTAATAGCAGGACAGAAAGGCATGGTGGACGAAAAAGATTTGATTATTCCAAATATGAGAGGAATTATGTCTGCACGATCTAAACCATTACATATTGTGGAGCCAGTAGGTGCTGAAGTAAAAGTGGAAGGTGTCTCTTATGATTCCGTTCCAGCCAGAGCTGCAGTTAAAATGGTTTCTCCAGACAATTTGGATGAATTGGTAAGATTACTTCATGAAGAAGCAAAAGTAATTTAAGGTCTGCTGATCATTTAGAATTCACAATTAAAATTTAAAATTTATCAAAATGGCAATATTCGTATATGCAGAAAATATAAACGGAACGTATAAAAAAGCAGCTTTCGAGGCGGTTTCTTATGCAAAATCTGTTGCAGATCAAGCGGGCGACACTGTGACCGCAATTTCTATTAATCCAACTGACTCTTCAGACTTATTATATAAATACGGTGCAACAAACGTAGTGAATGTAAAAGATGAAGGATTGAAAAACTTCAGTGCAAAAGCCTATGCGCAAGCAGTAAATGAAGTAGCAAAAGGAAACACCATTGTATTTCCACACACTACTGATGCGTCCTCTATCGCACCAATGTTAGCGATTATGAATGGATTTTCTTTAATTACCAATGTCTTAGAAGCACCAGAAAACTTAGCTCCTTTTCAAGTAAAAAGAAAAGCATTTTCTGGAAAAGGTTTTATGCATGCAAAAGCTGATGCAGCTGGTGTAATTGTAACAGTTTCTCAAAATGCTTTCGGCGTAAAAGAAAATTCAGTGGCCGGCTCAGAAGAAGTTAAAGAACTTACCATTGCTAATGAAGACACGAAAGTTCTTTCTCATGAACAAAGTTCAGGCAAATTAGATTTGAAAGAAGCTGATGTTGTGGTTTCTGCAGGTCGTGGGATGAAAGGTCCGGAAAACTGGGGAATGATTGAAGATCTTGCAAACACTTTAGGTGCAGCTACAGCCTGTTCCAAACCCGTTTCTGATATCGGATGGAGACCTCACTCCGAACACGTGGGACAGACTGGGAAAGCAATTGCTCCCAATTTGTATGTTGCAATTGGGATTTCTGGCGCTATTCAACATTTAGCTGGTGTTAATTCTTCTAAAACAATTGTTGTAATTAACAGTGATCCAGAAGCACCCTTTTTTAAATCTGCAGATTATGGAGTAGTAGGAGATGCGTTCCAAATTATTCCAGCTTTAAATGAAAAAATAAAAGCAATCAAAGGATAAATTTTATTCTTAAATATTATAAAACGTCGGTAATTACCGACGTTTTTTTGTTTTAGAGATGTAAAATTTATTATTAGGCAAAAAATTTTGTATTTTTACGAGGCGTGAATTTTTAGCGGGTTTTATATGGAAGTATTTCTATGGAACATGGTCGCCTCTTATCAATTGCTATTTGTTGTAATTAGCAGTGTGATTTTTATTTTCATTCGGGACAAAAGTTTCAAGTATTACGCTTTATACAATCTTACTTTAATTATCTATATTCTGAGCAGAAATGATATAATTTATGATGGTTTCGTAGATTATGTCGCACAATTTTTGGGTCCAGATCGGGCACTAATTTTTACTTCGATTCTTTGCTTCTTCGTTCAGGTTTGCTTTTATAATCTTTACGTTATTTTTGTCATGTATTTTTTAGATCTTCACAGGCACACCAAGAAATACTTTGCTACGATTATTAAGTTAGTAAGATTTCTCACCGTTTTCTTTTTTGTCGCAGCCTTCATTTGCTATTATTATCAAAATTCAGATCTATACATCAAACTATTTTCTTTCATTCTTTTACCAAGTTTAATTGCTCTTTTTATCCCAAGTGTCACTCGTGTACTTGAATTTTCCGGTGCTCATAAATATTATCTTATTATAGGCGTATTTATTTTTATCATTTGCGGACTTACCGCATTTGCAGGCAGTAATATTCCTTCTTTGGAGATGAAAAGTCCTATTTCTTATTTCTATTTTGGATTAATTGTAGAAACCATCTTTTTTAGTTTAGGTTTGGCGTACAAGGTGAAAATCATCAATGATGAAAGAGCGAGGATTAGAATCTCTGTGACGCACCATAAATACAAACAGCACATCAGCAAAATTAATGGCTTAATCGAAGGTGAAGAAAAAGAAAAAAACCGCATTGCAGAAGAACTTCATGATGGAATTACGGGTGATTTATCTGCCATTAGGATTAATCTGGAGCGCTTGAAATATGTGGATGATAATCCACAAAATGTAGAAATTATTAATGATGTCATCAGAATCGTAGACAAATCTTGTTTGCATATTAGAGAAATATCTCATAATCTATCTCCACATTCTATTATAAATTATGGGCTTATTGCTTCTATAGAAAAAGTCTGTGCAAGTTTGGAAACATTATATGCTGTTAAATGTACTTTTACTCATGTCGGTGAACCATTAGATACAGAGGCTTCCACCGAAACTCATCTCTATAGAATCGCACAAGAACTTTTAAATAATTTGGTAAAACATTCGCACTCCAAAACTGCACATGTATCCATTTCCTACTTTAAACCATTATTAGAGTTGAAGATAACGGATCATGGAAAAGGTTTTACCTTCGAGAATCTTTCCCGTGGAATTGGCTTTGATAATATAGAATCCAGAGTTAGAATCTTAAATGGAAAATTTTCGAAAGAAGAAACTGAAATTGGTAGCGCTTTTATGATCCGAATTAATACTGACAAAATTCCTGATTTAAAGATGCAATAGGCTTTATATCTTAAAACATTTCAATAATATCCTTAAAAATAAATACGAAATCTAAAAATTCATTTATATTTGTATTTATGGATTACAAACGATTAATCATACGCGGAATTTCTTACAGTCAAACACAATCTGGTGCCTATGCACTTTTGTTAGAAGATGAAGAAACAAACGTAAAATTACCTGTAGTAATAGGGAATTTTGAGGCGCAATCAATTTCCTTAGGACTTGAAAAAGATATTCAGCCGCCTCGTCCGCTTACGCATGATTTGTTTTCAAAATTCGTGACTTCTACTAATTACACGCTTTCTTCCGTCATCATTTACCAGATTGTAGATGGTGTATTTTTCTCCAACATTAATTTTAAAAATAATGCAAACGGCGAAGAACTAATTTTAGATGCCAGAACTTCGGATGCAGTTGCAATGGCAGTTCGTTTTGAAGCCCCTATTTATACCACGCCTCAAGTTTTAAATGAAGCCGGAATTCTTTTAGAATTAAATGATCCAACCAATACGGATGAAAATATTGATGTAGTTTCCATGGAAGGGGATTTACAATCTTTGCCTTTAGAGGATTTGAAAAAACTTTTAGATGATGCTGTAAAAGATGAAGATTTTGATACGGCTTTAGAACTTCAGCACGAAATCAAAAGACGAAATAAGAAAATTGAATAATATATTTTAACCTAAAATGAATTTAAAATTAAAACTAACCGTTTTGTCTTTCCTCCAGTTTTTTGTTTGGGGAGCTTGGTTGATCACAATTGGAGTCTACTGGTTCGGAACAAAACAGTGGGGTGGAGAAGAATTTGGGAAGGTTTTCGCAACCTTAGGAATTGCTTCTATTATCATGCCTGCTTTGACGGGAATTATTGCAGATCGCTGGATTAATGCGGAAAAACTCTTTGGGGTTTTGCACATATTTTACGGAATAACATTGTTCTTTTTGCCGTCCATTACTACGCCAGATAATTTCTTTTGGGTAATGCTTATCGCCATGATGTTCTATATGCCTACTATTTCACTTTCTAATTCTATCGCCTATTACGTGCTGAAGAACAATAATTACGATGTTATAAAAGTTTTTCCACCCATCAGAGTATGGGGAACCATCGGGTTCATCGCAGCCATGTGGATCACTAATCTTACGGATAACAAGGCATCTGGAAATCAATTTTACATTGCGGCAGTAGTTGCAATTATTTTGGGAATTTATTCATTTACATTACCAAAATGCCCACCACAGAATTTAATACCGAAGAACGCAACTCTTGCAGAAAAGTTAGGATTAAACGCATTTTCTTTATTTAAAGATTACAAAATGGCGCTTTTCTTTTTCTTCTCTATGTTCCTTGGAGCAGCATTGCAATTGACCAATATGTACGGTGATACTTTCCTTTCTGACTTTGGAAAAATACCAGAATATGCAGATAGTTTTGTAGTGAAAAGGTCCACCTTAATTATGTCAATTTCCCAAATTTCAGAGACTTTATTTATCCTTGCTATTCCTTTTTTCCTCAGCAGATATGGAATAAAAAATGTGATGCTTATTTCAATGTTTGCATGGGTATTAAGATTTGGATTGTTTGCATATGGTGTTCCCGTTGGCTTTGGTTTAGGACTCATCGTTTTGTCTTGTATCGTTTACGGAATGGCGTTCGATTTCTTTAATATTTCTGGCTCACTCTTCGTAGAAACAACTACAGATTACAAAATACGTTCTTCGGCTCAAGGTTTATTTATGATGATGACCAATGGTTTTGGAGCAATTGCAGGTAGTTTAGTTAGTGGATGGCTCATCCAGAAATATTTTACATTAGAAAATGGAGATAAAATGTGGCAAGAAATCTGGCTCGTTTTCGCGGGTTATGCCTTAGTAGTTGCGCTCCTGTTTGCCGTAATGTTTAAGCATAAACATGATCCAGAGGTCATTACAGAAGTAACGCATTAAGATAAGTTCTTTAAAAATTGAATAAACACACTTCCTCAGGAAGTGTGTTTTTTTTTGTAATTTGGCGTACTTAAAAAATTCTAAAAAAGTTAAAATGAAAGAAGTATTCATCGTAGCAGCAGCCAGAACTCCCATGGGAAGTTTCTTGGGTAGTTTATCCAGTGTTCCTGCTACCAAATTAGGTTCTGTTGCCATAAAAGGAGCATTAGACCAAATCAATTTAGATCCCTCTTTGGTTCAAGAAGTATATATGGGAAATGTTTTACAAGCTGGTGAAGGTCAGGCTCCAGCGCGTCAAGCAGCTTTGGGTGCTGGTTTATCCAATACCGTTCCTTCAACCACCATCAATAAAGTGTGCGCCTCTGGAATGAAAGCAGTGATGATGGCGGCACAAGCCATCAAAGCCGGTGATCAAGATATTATTGTTGCCGGTGGAATGGAAAACATGTCGTCCGTTCCACATTACTATAAAGCCAGAAACGCCACCAAATTAGGTGATGTGAAAATGCAAGACGGAATGGTTCTCGATGGATTGACAGATGTGTACGGAAAAGTTCACATGGGAGTTTGTGCAGAGAAATGTGCAGCAGAAAATGGATTCACCCGAGAAGATCAAGATAATTTTGCCATAGAATCTTACAAAAGATCTGCAAATGCTTGGAAAGAAGGAAGATTTGACAATGAAATTGTTTCTGTAGAAATTCCGCAGAGAAAAGGTGAACCACTTATTTTTAAAGAAGATGAAGAATTTAAAGCCGTAAATTTCGATAGAATTGGAACTTTAGCCACTGTTTTCCAGAAAGAAAATGGAACGGTAACTGCTGCAAATGCGTCAACCCTAAATGATGGTGCTTCTGCTTTAGTATTGATGTCTAAAGAGAAAATGGAAGAATTAGGTTTGAAACCTTTGGCAAAGATAATTTCTTATGCAGATGCTGCCCATGAGCCAGAATGGTTTACTACCGCACCTTCGAAAGCACTACCAATTGCTTTGAAAAAAGCAAACATGGAAATTTCAGACATTGATTATTTTGAATTCAATGAAGCCTTTGCTGTTGTAGGTTTAGCAAATAATAAAATTTTGGGACTAGATGCGGCCAACGTTAATTTGAACGGTGGTGCGGTTTCTTTAGGTCACCCACTTGGAAGCTCGGGCTCCAGAATTATTGTAACGCTCATCAACGTTCTAAAACAAAATAAAGGAAAGTACGGAGCTGCCGCTATTTGTAATGGTGGTGGTGGTGCAAGTGCCATTGTGATAGAAAATATGTAAGCTTTTTTTACTCTAAAAAAGACCATTAAGAATTATTAATGAATTTTCTCATTGATATCTTGATGGTTTTTTTATTTTTGTTCCATTAATTATTTCCAAAATGACCGAAAACGACAATCTGCAGACACCAAATATAAAAAACAATCCGAAAATCATGAAAGCTTGGGCTTTGTATGACTGGGCGAATTCTGTTTACTCTTTGGTCATTACCTCTACTATTTTTCCCATTTATTATTCCATCATCACTACAGCTTCAGAAAAAAGCGAGTATGTAGAAGCAACGGGGCAGTGGATTAAGGTACCCGTAAGAAATATGATTACCATCTTCGGGAAAGAATATCAACCAGATGCAATTTATGGGTATTCTTTAACCATATCTTTTCTTATCGTGGTTTTACTGTCTCCCATTTTATCATCTCTTGCAGATACCATCGGAAATAAGAAATCATTTTTACAGTTTTTCTGTTATTTAGGCGCAACATCTTGTATGGGATTGGCCATGTTTACAGGCATGCAAAACGTTTTTCTTGGCTTACTATTTAGTATTACTGCAAGTGTCGGCTTTTGGGGGAGTTTGGTTTTCTATAATTCCTTTTTACCAGATATTGCAACACCAGATAAACAAGATGCTTTGTCTGCCAAAGGTTATGTTTATGGATATTTAGGATCTGTAGTTTTAGTCGTAATTTGTTTAGTTCTTATCCAGGTTTTTGCCAAAGATGCGGAAGAAGCCAAATTTTACACTCGAATTTCCTTCCTTCTTACTGGAGCTTGGTGGTTTGGGTTTTCTCAGTACACCTTTAAACATTTGCCACAATTTGGAAATGTGAAAGATCAGTTACCAAAAGATTTGGTATTGCTGAATTACAAAAATATATTTTTAAAGCACGAAGAACAAGGTGGAGTTTGGGAGGTAATGAAAGATAACATCAGCTTCTACAAAGATGTTGTGAAAGAAAGTTTCGCCGAGCTTTTCAAGGTGGGAAAAAAACTTTTTGCAGATCGTAATCTGAAGTTTTTTCTTTCCAGCTTTTTCTTTTATAGCGTTGGAATGCAGACGATTTTTCTCATGGCAACTTTATTTGGAAAAAGTGAAATCAATTTAGCACAAGATAAATTGATTATGACTTTGTTATTAATTCAAATCGAAGCCATTATTGGTGCCTTATTTTTCTCTTGGCTTTCCCGAAAAATTGGGAATAAAAATGTGATATCTATTACAATCGTCCTGTGGATGGTCGCATGTTTATCAGCATATTTCCTCAACAAAGAAAATCCTAACGTTCAGATGCAGTTCTATGTAATCGCGGGTATTATCGGTTTGGTGATGGGTGGTTTACAGGCAATGTCCCGTTCCACGTATTCTAAATTATTACCCGAAGATTCCATGGATAACACTACTTTCTTTAGTTTTTATGATGTGTTAGAAAAATTAGCAATTATTTTAGGAACTTTCATCTTTGCAACCATGATTGAAAAGTATAGTAACATGAGATATGCTGCACTTTCCATGACGTTTTTCTTCTTCATTGGTTTAATTCTTATTCGATTTTTGAAGGTAAAAAGCACGAAAGAAGAAGTACCTACTCACTAATTAAGAATTGTTAAATTTCTGGCTTAAAAATTGTTAAAAGAGAAATGTTAACTTTACTTAAAATTCAGTACATTTGCAACTGATAATCAAAGGATTAAATTGAACTATGACCAACCCTTTATTTTACGCAAAAATTCTTTTGTTCGGCGAATATGGTATTATCGAAGATTCTCAGGGTCTTACGGTGCCATATAGTTTTTATAAAGGGGTCTTAAAGTTTTCCGATTTGCAATCAGATTTTGATAAAGAATCCAATTCATCTTTGCTGAAATACGCTTCTTATGTTCATCACTTAGAACTCCCAGAAAAATTTCAATTAGATATTTCCCATTTTGAAAAGGATATAGAAAATGGATTAATTTTCGATTCTAATATTCCTCAAGGATATGGAGTTGGTAGTTCAGGAGCTTTAGTTGCTGCTATTTTCGAACGGTATTCCAAAATCAAATATGTAGCAGAAAAAATTTCGAAAGCGGAATTGATGGAGCTGAAGCAAGTTTTTGGAACTTTGGAAAGTTATTTCCATGGTAAAAGTTCAGGCATGGATCCTTTAATCTGTTATATGAATTTGCCAATTCTTATAGAAAACCGTGATACCATTGACAAAGTTTCCATTCCAGAAAGCCAAGCTGGTAAAGGAGCGATTTTTTTAATTGATTCCGGGTCAACGGGTGAAACTGCACCAATGGTTCAGATTTTCTTCGAAAAAATGAAAACGGAGGGTTTTAGAAAAACATTGAAAGAAGAATTTATTCGTTATAACGATGCTTGTATTGATGCTTTCTTGAAAAAAGATATGAATCCGCTCTTCCGAAACTTAAAAAGTCTTTCAACTTGGGCATTCAAGCATTTTAAACCAATGATTCCCGAAAGCATTTACAAAGCCTGGAAAAAAGGGATTGACAGCAATGCGTATTATTTGAAATTGTGTGGCAGCGGCGGCGGCGGTTATATTTTAGGATTTACTAAAGATTACGCCAAAGCAGAAAAAATGCTTAAAGGCTTTCATAAAGAAGTCATCTACAGATTCTAAAAATATACAGTCCAAACTTTAATATCTCTTATTTTTGGTCGGCTTGTTTTTATGAATAATATTATATTTTACAGAATTTCTCAATTCATCGGTTTCCTTTTGGGAGCCCGTGTTTTCGTTACCCTTCTCCTAACATTTGCCTTATACGTTTCTACTTTTTTTCTTTTTAACAGAGAAGAGAGTTTGCGCAATTTTGTTTTTGATTTTAAAGTACATGGAATTATTTTCTGTACAATTTTGAGTGTTTCGGCCGGCGGAATTATCAATCAATTTTACGATCGAGAAAAAGATGAAGTGACCAAACCTTTCCGCACCAGATTTCAAAAATTTTTGAAACAGCGCTATTTTCTGTATGCTTACATCACCTTAAATTTAATTTCTTTAGGGATTGCCTTTTTGATTTCTCCACGGGTTTTCTTTTTCTTCCTCGTCTACCAATTTATGATTTGGTTTTACAGTCATAAACTAAGCAAAGTTTTAATAATCAACAACTTGTCATTTGTAATCTTAACGCTATATCCATTTTTCGGAATGCTCGTATACTACCGAACCTTGTCTTGGAGAGTTATTTTTATGGCAGTTTTTCTTTTCCTTATTTTATTAATGATCGATGTAGTCAAAGATATCTTAACCCATAAAGCAGACAAGATTTTTGGCTATTCCACTATTCCCAATGAACTTGGTCTTCCAATTACTAGACGAATTATCGTTGGATTGTCGGTTTTATTAATGATTGTTTCCATGTTGATTATAAGTGATGAAGGCATACACCACATTCTCAATTTATATTTTGCAGCAGGATTATTTGTTACTGTCTTTGTAGTTTATCTCGTTCTCAATACCTTTAAAAAAAACAACTTCTTTGCTTTAAATATATTAAGAGTCTGGATTTTTATTGGGATTCTTGCCATGCTTTTGGATGGCATCATGGAAAGATTCTAGGGTCATCTGATAAATTTTCAGATTACAAAATTCTTAAAAATTAGGGTCGGAAAAGATATTCCTCATATTCAATGAATTAGTTTTATCTTTGCAAAAATTTTTTAGACGATGAGCCGAGAAAGAAACAGCAACGACAAACCGAAAAAGACCAAATTTACTCCAACACGGAGTCCAAGACCTGCTCCTTCTCGTACCCCAAAAACTGAAAGTTCCTCTGAACCGAAAGCAGAGAAAAAATTGCGCGAACCGAAATTAATGTCAGAGTTTGAAGCTAAATCCTACGAAAAAACCTTCAACAAAACTGCAGGTAAAAGGATAGGTAAATCCTTTGACACTGCTAAAAAATTCGGCAAGAGCGAGAAGAAAATCGATTATAAAAAACCTTTCAAAGCTTTTGATAAGAATGATGAAGGGGAACGGACACGATCTTTTGTGCAGAAAAGAAGGTTCGATAAATTAGCGAAAGAGACTCCGAAAGAAACAACCCGTTTAAATAAATATATTGCCAACTCTGGAATTTGTTCTCGGAGAGAAGCAGATGAATTAATCACCCAAGGATTGGTTCAAGTGAATGGAGAAGTGATTACAGAAATGGGTCACCAAGTTCATAAAACCGATAAGGTTATTTTTGATGGACAAGGAATTACTCCCGAGAAGCCCGTTTATGTTTTATTAAACAAACCGAAAGGCTATATTTCTACCACGAAAGATGAGAAAGCAAGAAAAACCGTAATGGATTTGGTTGCGAATGCGTCTCCTTATCGCGTATTTCCCGTGGGTAGATTAGACCGCTCTACAACTGGGGTGATCCTTTTGACCAATGATGGTTTGATGACGAAAAAATTGACGCATCCTTCATTTACCATGAAGAAAATTTATCACGTTACATTAGACCGTAAATTAGATAGAGCAGATCTTAATGCCATTGCAGAAGGCGTTCGTTTAGAAGAAGGAATCGCAGAAGTTGATAGTATTTCTTATATTGAAGGTAAGCCAAAAAATGAAGTTGGAATAGAAATTCACATCGGATGGAATAGAGTAGTGCGTAGAATTTTCCAAAGATTAGGCTACGAAGTTGAATTATTGGATCGTGTGATGTTTGCCGGTTTAACAAAGAAAAATATTAAAAGAGGACATTGGAGAATTTTAACAGACTTGGAAGTTAACAATCTGAAGATGCTTTAAATTTTTTATAATAAAATACAAAACCCTTTTTGCTTGTGCAGAAAGGGTTTTTATTTGTTTGTTGGTGCTGTGCTTGGAAACCTTATTTCAACGCGGAAAGATGCAATTCACGCGTAGCTTTTTTCATATCACCAAAGGAAATGTCATCACCGTTTAGGAAAATTAAATATCGGTTTTCCCCCTACCATTTAAGTTTTTGAGGTTAGATAGCGTCCCTTATTATTTTCTGTAATAATCGCTTTATTACCATTGATTTCGGCCGTTTTTTCATATCCTGTTTCTGTGGTTTTCTCTTTACTCATATTCAAACGTATCATTAGAATAGAAATTTCGGGGCTACCGGTTTCACCCGCATCGTCTATTATTTCTACTTTAATGCTTTTCTTATCATTATCCCTGTATTAGGCTTCGCGCGTTAACACAGCAAGCATGGAGTTATCTCCCACAGAGAATTCTGGTCTTTTTAAACCCAATAGCTCTTCGGTAAAATGTCTTTCAAATCATCGTTTGTAAGCGGGGTAAGTTGCATTATGTTTCTATATTTTTAGAAATCCTTCTGCAGAAAATGTCGTTTTGCTGCAATTTTTTACGCTAGAAACTACTTCAGATTAGCCACCTAATTTTTCTGCGTCTTTGTTTCGGACTTGGAACAGCTGAATAGGCGTAAGTGGGACTGCACCCAAGATTAATTTTTTAATGGCATTTCTTCTTAAATTTAGTCAATAGTCGAGCTTTTTTCAATAGGTGAAAATCAGTAAATAAAAAAACTCTTCAAAAAATTTGAAGAGTTTCTGGATTATCATTGAGAAAAATAAGCTAATTAAAGTGCATTAACAATTACATTTAAAGTTTCAGATGGTCGCATAGCGCTGTCCGTTTTCATAAAATTCGGTTGAAAATAGCCTCCGATAGCTTGAGACTTTCCTTGAGAACCAATGAGTTCTGCATTAATTTTCTCCTCGTTTTCAATCATTGATTGGGCAACTGGCGAAAACTTCTCCGCCATTTCAGCGTTTCTGTTTTGTTTAGCCAAAGCTTCTGCCCAATACATCGCTAAATAGAAGTGCGATCCTCTATTATCAATAGAACCAATTTTTCTTGAAGGTGACTTATCATTCGCCAAGAATTTTTCATTGGCTACATCCAATGCATCCGCCAAGATTTGTGCTTTTTCATTATGCTGAGTTTGCGCCAAATGCTCCAAACTTGCTTGTAAAGCCATAAATTCTCCTAAAGAATCCCAACGCAAATAACCTTCTTCAATAAACTGTTCAATATGCTTGGGTGCAGATCCTCCAGCTCCTGTTTCGAATAATCCACCTCCATTCATCAGTGGCACAATGGATAGCATTTTAGCAGAAGTTCCCAATTCTAAAATGGGAAACAAATCAGTAAGATAATCTCGTAAAACATTACCAGAAACCGAGATGGTATCTAAACCTTGTCTTATTCTATCTAAAGTGAAATGCATGGCGTCTTCAACATTCATTATTTGAATATCTAATCCACTAATATCATAATCTTTTAAATATTTTTCTACTTTTTTAATCATTTCACGGTCATGCGCTCGCTTCTCATCTAACCAGAAAATAGCTGGAGTATCAGATAATCTAGCTCTGTTTACTGCTAATTTTACCCAATCTTGAATCGGTGCGTCTTTCGTTTGACACATTCTAAAAATATCTCCTTGCTCTACATCTTGTTCCATAAAAACCTTTCCGTTAGCATCAGAAACCTTTACTGTTCCTTCTGCACTCATTTGAAAGGTCTTATCATGAGAACCGTATTCTTCAGCTTTTTGCGCCATCAAACCAACATTTGGTACAGAACCCATTGTAGTTGGATCCAGTGCGCCGTGTTTTTTCATATCCTCAATGGTGGCCTGGTAAAAACCTGCATAATTACGATCTGGAATCATCGCCAAAGTATCTTCTTCTTGTCCTGCAGTATTCCACATTTTACCACCACCTCTAATTAAAGCAGCCATAGAAGCATCTACAATAATATCAGAAGGTACGTGGAAATTAGTAATTCCTTTCTCAGAATTAACCATTGCAACGGCTGGTCCGTTCTCTATTGCGTTTTGTATCGCAGCTGTAATTTCTTCTTCCTGAGGATTTCCGGAGATTTTATCAAACAAATCTTGCAATCCACTATTTGGATTTACGTCTAATTCATTAAATATTTCTGCATATTTTTCGAACACTTCTTTAAAATAAACCTGAACCATCGCCCCGAAGATGATAGGATCAGATACTTTCATCATGGTTGCTTTCAAGTGACCTGATAAAAGAATATTTTCGGATTTTGCTTCTGCAATTGCTTTTGCTACAAACGTTTTTAAGGCTGAAAGACTCATGATAGATGAGTCAATGATTTCACCGGCTTTTAAAGGTGCTAAACCTTTCAATTCTTTTACGGAGCCATCTTGCCCGAAGAATTCGATTTTAAATTGCGAGTCGTTTTCTACCGTTACTGATTTCTCCGTTCCGTAAAAATCACCTTCCGTCATATTAATGACGTTGGTCTTAGAATCAGCGCTCCATGTTCCCATTTTGTGTGGGTTAGCTTTTGCGTAATTTTTAACGGCTTTTGGCGCGCGTCTGTCAGAATTACCTTCTCTTAGAACAGGGTTTACCGCACTACCCAAAACTTTTGCATAACGTGATTTTATTACTTTTTCCTCTTCATTTTTTGGTTCAGAGGGATAATTAGGAACCGCAAAACCATTATGTTGAAGTTCGGCAATCGCTTGATCCAGTTGGGGAGCAGATGCAGAAATATTGGGTAATTTAATGATGTTGGTATCAGATTTTGTGGCCATCAATCCTAGTTCAGCCAAGGCATCCTCTACTTTTTGGTCCTCATTTAAAAAATCTGGGAAGTTTGCTAAAATTCTATTGGCCAAAGAAATATCTTTTGGAATGATATCAATGTCAGCAGTTTTCGAGAAGGCTTTAACTATTGGTAGAAATGAATGGGTAGCCAGCATGGGCGCTTCATCTGTTAAAGTGTAAATGATTTTGGAATTTTCTGACATTATCAATTTATTATTTTGTGTAAAATTTTAAGAAGCACAAATTTAAGGAAATTTTAAATTTTTTCGGCTAAACGCCTTAAGATTTTATGATTCACCTTTTCTAGCAGAATAAATGATGTGGTCTAAAATTTATTTTGAGTTTATATCATGCCTTTATTCTATCCAGGTCCTTCAATTATATTTAGAAATTTCAATTCATTATTTAGTTTTTCTATTTGAATATTTTACTTCTAATTATAAAAATTTTATCCATTTTTTAAAGGATAATCAGGATGGAGAGTGATGATTTAAGATTAATTTAACCTTTTGTAACAGCTACTTTTACTTCAAAATCCCTATTTTTGAAAAACTTAAATTATTAAAATTATGTCACATATTACTTTACATGGCGGTGCTGTAAATACCGTAGGATCATTGCCAGAAGTTGGAAGCACCGTGAAAGACTTTAACTTAATCAATGTAGATTTAAAATCAAAAACCACGGAAAATTTTTCCGGCAAGAAAATGATTTTTAATATTTTCCCCAGCATAGATACAGGAATCTGTGCGGCTTCTGCCAGAAGATTTAATGAAGAAGCTTCAAGCTTAGATAATACGGTAGTTCTTAATGTTTCCCGCGACTTGCCTTTTGCTTTAAGCCGTTTTTGTGCTGCGGAAGGGTTAGAAAATGTAGAGACTTTATCAGATTTCCGTGGAAGTTTCGGAGAAGATTATGGAGTAACCATGACTGATTCTGCGATGGAAGGTTTATTAAGCCGTGCTGTAATTGTCACGGATGAAAACGGAAAAGTTTTGTACACAGAACAAGTTTCAGAAATTGCACAAGAACCAGATTATGAAAAAGCGCTGTATGCCCTTAAATAAGTAGTCTCAAAAAATTTAAAAAAATGCCTGGATAGAATATAAAAATCTATCGAGGTTTTTTTTTGTTCAATTCAATTCAAGTAGCAATCTTTTAAGATGTTCCTCCCATCTGGCAACCGTCAGTTTACGCAGCATTAAAATTTAATTCTTATTTTTGAGATAGCCTTTAACACAAAAAAATGATCAAATGGAAAATCAAGAAAATAATCTTGCCGTGTGGTTTGAAAATCTACGTGGAAGACATGGACCGAGTCACCAAATTTTATAAAGAAGTTTTACAAGTAAACCTTCGTGATATGGCAGATCCCCAACGATCCTTCAGTATCGATGAAAGCATTCCCCAGCATAGGTGATAGTTTTGGTGCTTCTGGAGCCTTGGTGAAAATGGACGGCATGAAAAGTGGCGGAAACGGCACGCTTATTTATTTCAGTTGTCTAGATTGCGCAATGGAAGAGGATAGAGTTGTGAAAGCAGGAGGAAGCATATTTCAATACAAAATGTCTCTTGGAGATTATGGTTTTTGTTCAATTATGACCGATACAGAAGGCAATAATATTGGACTTCATTCTCTAAAATAAACATGATAAATTCCCCTAAACTTGGGATTCTCTTATATTATCCTTAGATTTAGACAAAGCAAAAACTATGGAACCCATTAGAATAGAAATTACAATATTAAAACCGAGACAACAAGTTTGGGAATATATGCATAATCCAAAACACATTACCAAATGGAATTTTGCACAAGATAATTGGCACTGCCCAAAAGCAGAAAATGATTTTGTAGTAGGTGGAAAAATGAATGTGCGCATGCAAGCAAAAGACCGCAGTTATGGCTTTGATTTTATTGCAACTTACGAAGAAATCATTCCTTTCGAAAAAATTGTGTACCGAACAGAAAGCAATAGGAAGGTAGAAATTTTGGTAGAAGAGATTGACCCTAATACGACGAAAGTAATAGAAATCATCGAACCTGAAATGAAAACTTCTCGGCAAATGCAGCGTGATGACTGGTATGCGATTTTAAACAACTTTCACAAATACGTGGAGAATAACTAGAAAAACCTTTAGAAAGAATAGCTTAAATTTTTGAAAATGAAAACACTTAATTATGAAATCGAAATTAATGCTCCTATTGAAAAAGTTTGGGAGATGCTGTGGAATCAGGAAAAGTATGCTGAATGGACCCAGTTTTTCGGTTCGGGTTCCGTGATGAAATCGGACTGGGAAATTAATGGCAAAACATATTTTCTGGATAAAAACGGAGATGGAATGGTTTCTACCATTAAAACTTTAAACCCACCATTTGAAGTAGTTTTCAGTCATTTAGGAAAAATAGAAAATGGAGTAGAAGATATCGCAAGTAGTGCCGTAGAAGAATGGAGTGGTGCTGAAGAGAAATATTTTTTACGTTATGTGGATCAAAACCGCACGCATATTCAAGCTATCGTTCACACCATGCACCAATATGAAGACCACATGACCATTGGTTTTAGAAAAGGTTTCGATCTTTTGAAAGAAAATGCGGAACAAATTTAAACCTATAATTACGTCGATATTATTATAAAACGGAACGACTTATTCTTTCCGTTTTTTCTTGCAGAAATTTTAAAATTCTTACTTTTGTTTTTCGCAGTGATCAATGAAGAACTACTATTACTTTCTCGGAATTCTGGAAAATGCTTCCGAAGAAGACATTAAGAAAGCTTACCGAAAACTTTCCCTTAAATACCATCCCGACAAAAATCCAAATGATGATTTTTTCGAAAATCGCTTTCGGGAAATTCAGGAAGCTTATGATATCTTAGGTGACAAAGAAAAGCGACGCATTTATGATGAGAATTTAGGTCATCAGCAAAGAAGCTACCGACCCGCCTCTCCGCCGTCCGTTAAAACATTTTCTGCCAATAAAATCCGGGCGAAAAAGGGTGATGAAGTCATTATTAATTGGCAAACCTTCAATGCGGATGTGGTGAAAATTATGCCTTTCGGCCTGGAAAAAGGCTATGGCGAAAGAACCTTTAAAATCAATGATTTTAAAGATGGTAAATTTCAAATTTTACTCCATGCTACCAATTCTTTACTAAATAAAACCATTGTCCGCGGAATTACAATCACCGAAACATTTGAAAATGAGCGGGAAAAATTTCGGGAAGCAGCCGAGGAAATTTTCAAACCTACGCGAGCAACATCCCTGCATCCAAGCAACCAGTCCCGTAAACTTAAAATCGTTTTGGCAATTTTGTTTATGCTCATCGCTATTTTATTGCTCTACAAGAATTTTTCTTCCTAGAAGATTTCTAACATCGTGATTAAATATCATTTAGAAATATTTAGTAACAATAAATACTCGCATTAAATGTCGAAAATTTTGCCCTTAATCTATTCCATCTATTGTGCTAAAATGCTTTTTACCTGATATTTATCAATTGTCTGTTAGACAAAAATTTGTATTTTTACGAACCTTATTTCGAAATAAAATCTACAGTAAAATATGAATACCACACAATTTGTAAACCGTCACATTTCTATGAACGAAGCCGATAAAGAGGCGATGTTAGAAAGAATTGGCGTTTCAAGTATTGATGAATTGATTAATCAGGCAATTCCAAAGAAAATTCGTCTAGAAAAAGATTTAAACATTTCGGCGCCCCTTTCGGAGCAAGAAATGTTATCTCATTCCAAAGAATTGGGTGCTAAAAATATTGAATTTGATAATTATATCGGATTTGGATATCACAGTACGCTTTTGCCAAGTCCCATCCAAAGAAATATTTTAGAAAATCCCTCTTGGTATACCGCTTATACGCCGTATCAAGCAGAAATTGCACAAGGTAGATTAGAAGCTTTGTTGAATTTTCAAACCGTAGTTTGTGATTTAACAGGTTTTAGATTGGCAAATGCTTCCTTGCTGGATGAATCAACTGCCGCTGCAGAAGCGATGCACATGTTTTTTGAAAGCCGAACTAAAAATCAGAAAAAAGGTGGGTCCATCAAGTTTTTCGTTTCAGATTTGGTTTTGCCGCAGACCATTGCAGTTTTAAAAACAAAAGCTGAAGGTTTAGGAATTGATATTATTATTGGGAACTATAAAAACCATCAATTCAACGATTCTTACTTTGGTATTTTGTTGCAATATCCTGGCAAAAATGGAATCATCATCGATTACACTGCAAATATAGCGTATTATAAAGAGCATGATTTGCAAGTAGTTGTTGCCTGCGATCCTTTGGCATTAGTCAAACTAAAATCTCCTGCAGATATGGGTGCAGATTGCGCCGTGGGAACTACGCAACGATTTGGAATCCCAATGGGTTATGGCGGTCCCCATGCAGCATTTTTCGCGTGTAAAGAAGAATATAAAAGAGATATTCCAGGTAGAATTATCGGGGTTTCTCAAGATGCTTATGGAAAACGCGCTTTGCGAATGGCATTGCAAACCAGAGAGCAACATATTAAAAGAGAAAAAGCGACGTCCAATATTTGCACGGCTCAAGTTCTTTTAGCCGTAATGGCAGGAATGTACGCGGTTTATCACGGTCCACAAGGTTTAAATTATATTGCAGATCAAATTCACTTTAAAGCCAATGCTTTGCATGATGGATTAAAGACTTTGGGTTATGATTTGGTTGAAGAAGCTATTTTTGATACCGTAAAATTCCGCATTCATGAAGATGATAAAAATTCTTTGATGCGCTTAATGCGGGACCGCAGAATTAACCTGAACTATTTCTCTGAGGGAATTGTAAGTATTTCTGTGAATGAAGCTTCTACGATGGATAAACTGCAATGTTTATTTGAAGCGTTCGCACAGTTTAAGGACAAGCAGAGTTTTAAATTAGTGGTAAAAGAGGAAGTTCACATTCCAGCAGAATCGCTAAGAACTGATCTGATTTTGCAAGACGAAGTTTTCAACCGTTATCATACAGAAACGGAATTGATGCGATATATCAAGCGCTTAGAAAGAAAAGATTTGTCTCTAACGCATTCTATGATTTCTTTGGGATCTTGTACTATGAAATTAAATGCTGCCACGCAAATGCTGCCGCTTTCCTGGTCCGAGTGGGGAAATGTTCATCCTTTTGTTCCAACAGAGCAAGCCGGAGGTTACCAAATTTTAATTAAAGAATTAGAAAAAGACTTGGCAGAAATTACAGGATTTGCCGGAACTTCGTTGCAGCCAAATTCTGGTGCGCAAGGCGAATACGCAGGTTTAATGGTTATTCGTCAATATCATAAATCACGTGGCGAAGGTCATCGGAATATTGCTTTGATTCCACAATCTGCGCATGGAACAAATCCGGCGTCTGCCGTAATTGCAGGAATGAAAGTGGTAGTTGTAAAAAATCTTGAAAATGGAGAAATTGATTTTGAAGATTTAAAGGCGAAAGCAGAGCAGCACAGTGAAAACCTATCTGCCGCTATGATAACCTATCCTTCTACGTATGGTTTATTCGATGAAAATATTAAAGAAATTACCCAATTAATTCATGATCACGGCGGACAAGTTTACTTGGATGGCGCGAATATGAATGCGCAAGTTGGCTACACGAGTCCTGGGAATGTAGGTGCAGATGTTTGTCACTTAAACTTGCATAAAACGTTTGCTATTCCTCACGGTGGCGGTGGACCAGGAGTTGGGCCAATCTGCGTTGCAGCACATTTAGTTCCTTTCTTACCCTCAAATCCAAATATTAAAATCGGTGGAAAAGAAGCGATTGACGCTATTTCCGGCGCACCTTATGGCTCCAGTTTGGTGTTAAATATTTCTTACGCCTACATTAAAATGTTAGGAACAAATGGATTGATGAAAGCGACCGCGCATGCTATTTTAAATGCCAATTATTTGAAAGTAGTTTTAGGAGAGCATTTTCCTATTCTCTATGCCAATAAAAATAATAGAGTAGCGCATGAATGTATCGTTGATTTCCGTCAGTTTAAATCCTTAGGAATTGAGGTTGCAGATGTGGCGAAAAGATTGATGGATTATGGATTCCACGCACCAACGGTAAGTTTTCCGGTTGCCGGAACCATGATGATTGAACCTACAGAATCTGAAAGCAAAAGGGAATTAGATCGATTTGCAGAAGCCTTGATTTCCATTAAAACAGAAATTGATGAAATCGCAAATGGAGATGCAGATGAAAAAGATAATGTATTGAAAAATGCACCACATACGGAGCAGATCGTCATTTCTGATTCTTGGGACAGACCGTACAGCCGAGAAAAAGCAGCTTATCCATTAGATTGGGTTCGTGAGCATAAGTTTTTCGCGACTGTTTCCAGAGTTGATGAAGCCTATGGAGATAGAAATTTAATCTGTACGTGTGCTCCGATTGAAAGTTATATGGATTAATAAAAATTCCATAAAAATAAAATTCCTGATCATTATGGTCAGGAATTTTTTTTGAAAGGTTATTACTTTGGTGAAATTATTTTTATGAAAACGAAATTAAGGAAAATAGGAAATTCTTCAGGTGATTTTAAGCAAACGCGTTTTGGAAGAGGTAAATATAGAACCAAAAGACGAATTGGAAATTGTGGTAAAAGAGGGCAAAATTTTAATTCAGAAAGTTACTGAGGTAACAAACAATTGGACAGAGCAATTTTTAAAAGCAGGTTCATTGCAGGATGAAACAATGGAGATGACTTTTTCTAACAAATTTGAGGAAGAAGGATGGACGTGGTAAAAAGATTTGAGATTTATTTTGTAGAATTTGATCCCAAAAAAGGATCAGAAATTAGCAAAAGACCTGGAGTTATTATCTCCCCAGATGAAATGAATAATGCCTTAAATACTGTAATCATCGCACCGCTAACTTCGACTTTGAAAAATTATCCTTCGCCCGTGAACTGTGTGGTAAAAAATACAAAAGGGCAAATTGCTTTAGATCGACTGCGCTGCGTGGATAAATCAAGACTTAAAAATAAGTTAGCGAACCTCTCAGAAATAGAACAGATAGAAGTTGTAAAAGTTTTAGAAAAAATATTTTCAAAATAATTCTCACCTAATTACTCATTACATATTGAAAATTCTCACATCCCAAAAGTCACCGTATATTTTTTATCCAGTTTCCACTTTCCCTCTAGAAATTCTGCGGAAAAAGTACCATCACCCGTTGGATCAGAAAAATCGGTAAAATAAACTTCAGGATAATTTTTGTAGGTGTTCATTTTGCTGTATTTCCCCGGAAAAAATAAATCTAAAACATCCTCTTTAATAGGCGCTTTTTCGGAAGTGTTGTAGAGTAAAACCTTCAAATTTTTCGGATTAATGGATTGAAAGTAGGTACAATCTGTTAAAACTTCTGTAAAAGAATAATGCATATTTTTCGCAGGTTGATCCACTACATTTTCATACATAGAAGTAAATTTTGAACTTTCTGATCTGTATTTCGGATTGTGATCTTTAAAATCAGAAATTCCGTCTCCATCTGTATCAGTTGCGTTTGGATTTAGTCCAAGAAATTCTTCAAATAAATCATTGAAACCATCTTGGTCACGGTCTTTTCTCAGGTCACTTAAATCGATAGAAAATGCCACGTTTTCTTTGATGACTTTATATTTCGGTAACATTGGAATTCGGGAAAGTCGCTGCACATCAACCAAAGTTCCATTCATCGCAAACTTACTATTTTCTAGAAATTTTTGATTTTTCCCATAAAAATTCTCTAAATAAACATTTTGCGTTAAGCCTAAAAAATAAGGTTTGTAATTATTATTAATTTTCTCCACGATCCAAAGTCCATATTTATTTTTTGCTAAAGCAAAATTTCCTTCTTGCGAGAGGTAATTAAATTCTGGCAAGGCAGCAATCCAGTTTTTAAAAGTACTTTGATAATCTGCGGAAGCAAAATATTCTTTTTCCGTTGCTTTTAGAGTTGCAGTTTCCTTTTTATCGTAATTAAATTTTTTAAAATCTTTTATCTCCGTCATTTGAATGTGTCTCGGGAGATTTTTTACTATTTCTTCAGATGTTGGCAACGAATTGATTTCTGGCGTTTCATCGTAATTTACACCGCTGTTTAAAATAAAACATTGTTCTTCTGCGCTCTTTTTTGCAGCATTTTCATCGGTAGATTTTTTATTGCAGGAAAATAGAAGGAAGGGCAGAAATAATAAATACACTTTCATAACCAAAAATTTTTATTCTTTAAATTTAAGGCTTATTTTTGGCTTCCTATTATGATTTTAAACACGCTTTTCACCAATCAGCGAACCGGAAAAAATCCTGCAACTTCCGCCTCAAGAACAGATTTTCAACGGGATTTTGACCGAATTATTTTTTCAGCAGCGTTCCGGCGTTTGCAAAATAAAACACAAGTTTTTCCCCTTCCGGGAAGTGTTTTCGTGCATAACCGATTAACGCATTCCTTGGAAGTTTCTTCTGTAGGACGAAGTTTGGGAAGTGTCATCGGTGAATTTATTTTTAAAAATTTCGAAAATGAGTTGGATGAAAATGCGCAGAATTTTTATCAGCATAATCTGCATAATGTCATTGCTGCAGCGTGTTTGTGTCATGATGTGGGAAATCCTGCGTTCGGACATTCCGGTGAAGATGCCATTGCGAGTTATTTCGAAAAAAATGAAAACGATTTAAAGCCAAAATTCTCCGAAAAAGAATGGGCAGATCTCGTCAATTTTGAGGGAAATGCTAATGCCATTCGGGTTTTAACGCATCAACAAAAAGGAAAAGATGAAGGTGGAACTCAACTGACATATTCTACTTTAGCGAGTATTGCAAAATATCCGTGTGAAGCCGTAGCAAAGAAAAAAGGAGTGATTCACCGGAAAAAATTTGGGTTTTTTCAAAATGAAAAAGAAACTTTTCTGGATATTGCAAAATCCGTCAACATGATTCCGGAAAGTACGGAACCGACCATTTTCAAAAGACATCCTTTTGTTTGGTTAGTAGAGGCTGCAGATGATATTTGCTACAATATCATCGATATGGAAGATGCGCACCGATTGGGAATTGTGTCCACTTCGGATTGCGAGAATCTTTTTTTTGAACTCATTAAATCAGAAAATCAAAATACAAAAAGGGTAGAAGAGAAACTGGCGATTTTGACTAATTCCAACGAAAGAATATCTTACCTGCGCGCGAAAGTCATCAATGCTTTGATCAACAAATCCATCGAAATTTATCAGCAGAATTTTAATTTGATTTTAGAGGGAAATCTGGATCGCGCACTTTTGGATATTTATAAATCGGAGAATAAATCGTTGCAGGAAATTGAAAGTTTTTCCATCGAGAAAATTTATGGTCACAAAGCCGTGGTAGAAATAGAAAACGCAGGTTACAATGTGATGAATGAATTGCTCGATCATTTTATTCCACCTATTTTAAAGGAAAAATCTACGCATAAATCCTATGATAAAATGGCTTTGAAATTATTGCCGAATCAATTTTTGTATGAAGACGGAACGGATTATCAGAAAGTATTAGGCGTAATCGATTTTGTGTCGGGAATGACAGATAATTTCGCGACGGATCTTTACCGAAAAATTAAAGGTATTGATATTGGAATGACGATGTAAATTTCAAATTGAAACAATCTGAGTGGTGTTAATTTGCCATCCTGCTTTAGTTTTTTCGCACTGAAATGTCGCACTTCCTGAGTGATGATACTTGCGGATTTCAAATTCATGACTATTTAATTTTTTAAATAAAGAAAAATCAGAATAATTAAATTGATTTCCCACAGAAAAATTATTTTTTTTCAAATATTTTTCATCTAAGATCAAAGTTTTTTCAGAGATGGGATTGATGCGTTTAAAATAAGGGCAATCATTAAAATAGACCGAAAAAACGAAAGGTTTTGAATTGATTTCGTCTTTATTTTTTATTCTCAATTTTTGTATTTCCTCAGTTGTAATTGTTTTATTATAAAAATCAATTTCTGAACATAGAATTTCATATAAAGAAGTGAAGTCTGATTTTTCTGATTTGTATAATGGATTTGTATCTTCAAAATCATTGATTCCGTCTCCATCACTATCTTTTGAATTTGGATTTAAGCTAATGTAATTTTCGAACAAATCATTATAACCATCATTGTCACTGTCATTTTTTATCGTCTCTAAATTTATTTTCAGCAGTAAATTATCTTTTACGGCTTCATATTTTGGACCAGAAAGTAATTGAATTTCTTGTTCGACTTGCCGAATAAAAGCACACTCAACTTGAAGTTTGCCATTGATTATTAATGGAAATTTTTCTGAATTTTTTACATGAATATATTTGTCTGTAGCGATTCCTAAAAAATAAGGTCTTTCAACTTTATTGATATACTCAATTAGCCAATATCCAAAATCGTTTTGAGCTAAATAATAATCGATATTTTGATAATTAAATTTTCTTAAATATTGAAATTCGTTCGGAGATAGCAAGTTTTTTACATCGGGGAAAGAATAAGTATAACCTGAATAATTCGGGTCAAATGCTGTCGGATTTTTAATTTCTTCAAATTCCAGATTAGGATATTTTACTTCTAATATTACTTTTTGATCAACAGCTTTGAAATCTGTGTATGTATTTTTTTCTTCTTTAAAATTGAAGCATTTATCATTGCCAAAATCAGCATCTGGTTTTTTTTCACAAGAAAAAATTAGAAACAACGGAGTTAAGTATAAAACAAATTTCATTTAGAATATTTCCTTTAAAAATAGAAAAATTTATCCTATCTTTAGGTCAAATCAGAAAAAATAACTCTGATTAAATTATTAATATTTAAAATTTAAATTATGGCATTTTTAGGAGTAATCATCTTTTTCGGATTGATTGTATTATTCGCATCTTTTTTTACGGTAAATCAGGCAACTGCAGCGATTGTAGAACGTTTGGGAAAATTTTTGGTGGTTCGTCAATCTGGACTTCACTTGAAAATTCCATTTATCGATAAAGTAGCGAAACGAATGAATTTAAGAATTCAGCAGTTGGACGTAATTATTGACACTAAAACGTTGGATAACGTATTTATCAGAATGAAAGTTTCGGTGCAGTATCAAGTAATTGCAACACAAGTTGCAGATTCTTTTTACCGTTTGGAAAATCCAGAAAATCAAATTACCTCTTATGTGTTTGATGTGGTACGTGCAGAAGTTCCAAAGTTAAAACTGGATGACGTTTTTGTTCGTAAAGATGATGTGGCAATTGCCGTAAAAGGAGAACTTCAGGAAGCGATGCAAAGTTATGGTTATGATATCATCAAAGCTTTGGTGACGGACATTGATCCAGACGAGCAGGTAAAACATGCAATGAATCGTATTAATGCAGCAGAACGTGAAAAAACTGCGGCTGAATACGAATCTGAAGCGCAAAAAATTAGAATTGTTGCGGTTGCAAAAGCAGAAGCAGAATCTAAAAAATTACAAGGTCAAGGTATTGCAGATCAGCGACGAGAAATTGCCGCTGGTTTGGTAGAATCGGTAAAAATGCTGAACGAAGCGAATATTAACGCACAGGAAGCTTCAGCTCTAATCGTAGTAACACAGCATTATGACACACTTCAAGCGATTGGTTCCAGCAATAAAAGCAGTTTGGTTTTATTACCAAATTCGCCTAATGCAGCCAATTCAATGTTGAATGATTTGATGGTTTCCATGGCAGCAACTCAAAAAATGGATGATGTAAAATAATATTTTGCGTTTGAATAAAGCAAAAACCAACTTTTCGGAGTTGGTTTTTTTTGTCTGAATTTTCCGATTTACCCCGATGATGTGCGAAGTTTTGATATATTTACCAAAAAAATATCACAATGAAAAAATTACTACTATCTTTTTTATTCCTTGGTTTGATGGGGATTTCTAATGCACAAGATGTTGCAGAGCCAGAATTCATCGGGGAATGTTTGCTGATCAAGAATGATCAAGCAGCTGTTCCATTAGAAAAACAATTAGCACAAAACAGAACTGTAGCATCTACTGGACTAATTTTATCTGGAATCGGGAAAGTAAGAAGCCAATTGCAAATAGACGGCTTCACCTCATCCACGAAAGTTGGAGCAGCAGATGATGTAAAAATTATTATTAGAAATATTGATAATATGACAGATCCAATGTCGATTATTAAAATTTTTAAATTTGAAGTAAAGAAAAAATATAGAAGAGCGGAATTGGCTTCTATTAGTAGTTTCGGATCGGGAAAAAGTAATAATCTGGATTATATTTTATTTAGTGGAAAAAAATTTGGAACAAGTTCATATATTTTGAAACTATCTAACCCTTTAAGTCCAGGTGAATACGGAATTACTATTTCTAATCCAAACGCTTTAGATGAAAAGCAGACTGTAGTTTCCTCCTTTTCCGTGGAATAAATTTTAATCACTATGTAAACTATTAAACCAGCTTCGAAAAGTTGGTTTTTTGTTTGAATGCTTAAATAATTAAGAAGAAATCATATGAAAATTTAGATCATTAGAGGAAAATGGAATACGCCACCAACTTATAAGAACGCCCTTGAAAAAATTGCGGAAGCGGTAAACAAAGCCATCGAAGTAGAAAAAAATATTTTTAAATAATCCCATTTGAAACACAGAAAAGCCCGAATTAATCGGGCTTTTTTTATGCTTTAAATTTTGTTTTCCCCGTCAGTAATTCGAAAAACATTTTGAAATCCGCAAGCAAACTCCAGAAAGGATATTTGAAAGTTGCCGGTCGATTCTTTTCGAAAACGGCGTGACTGAAAAACGCGAATCCATATCCAAACAGAGGAACGTACCAAAGAAATCTTTCTTTCTCTGATTTGACGACGTAAAAAATGACCAAGAACATGAGTAAAGTTCCCACAAAATGGAAAATCCTCGTCCAGATATTTTGATGTTCTGTCAAATAATATTTGTAAAATTCATCGAAGGTTTTAATTCTTTCGGACATTTGATTTAGTTTAAATCTTCGTTGAAATTTTTATTTAATTTGCTATGTCTGTACCCATATGCAAAATAAATCACCATACCAATTGCGAACCACACCAAGAACCAGAACCAGTTGTTATGCGTCATTCCCGTTAATAAATAAAGACAAGAACTTAATCCCATTAATGGAATAAGTGATAAATTTTTCACAAAAGCTAATACAACCAAAACCATGTTTATCAAAAGAAAAAAGAACATAGAAAGATGAAATTCGCCATCTTTAGGATCATTCCAATTCATCAAATTATGGAAAAATTCGGGTTGCCAAAAGTAGAAGAAAGCCAGACCACCTAAGAATATCACGGGGAAAATAATTTTCGCGTTGATGTAGGGCAAATGAAATCTTCCGGGTAATTTTTCTTTAGCGGGTAAGAGCAAAACTCCACCGCAAACCAGCACAAATGCGAAGATGGTTCCGATACTCGTAAAGTCTAGAATGAAAGATTTATCGGTGAATAAAATAGGAACACCCACTACAATTCCCGTTACGATTGTCGCGTAGGATGGCGTTTTATGTTTTGGGTGAATGGTCATGAATTTCTTCGGCATCAGTCCATCTCTACTCATGGCATACCAAATTCTGGGTTGTCCCATTTGAAAAACGAGTAGAACAGTGGTGATGGCAATAATCGCCACGAAGGAAACAGTAAGTTCCATCCAGGCAATATTGGCATTGGATTCTTCGAAAATAAAAGCGAGCGGATCTCCCACTCCTTCAAATTTTCTGTAATCCACCATTCCTGTTAAAACCAATGTGAGAATAATATAGATTACGGTACATAAAACCAAGGATATAAGCATTCCACGCGGTAAATTTCTCTGCGGATCTTTTGTTTCTTCGGATAAAACGCTCAAGGCATCAAAGCCGATATACGCGAAAAAGACGCCCGAAACTGCAGCCATTACCCCCGCAAAACCATTGGGCATGAAAGAAGAAACTTGAGTTACCGGATTGATTGGCGTCCAATTATCCGTATTTACAAAGGCAAATCCAACCAAAATAATCAAAACGATTACGGCTAATTTCATCAATACCAAAGCATTGTTGAAATTTTTGCTTTCCCGAACTCCTCTGTAAACCAACCATGTAATTAAACCATTTATAACCAAAGCAGGAATATCTAAAATGATTTTTAAATTTCCGAGGAGGGGTGCGTTTTTCCAAGCATTCACCAATTCCATGTTTTGTGAATTTCCGAGAAATGCCTTTTTAGCTTCGGGGTAACTTGTACTCAAGAATTCTGGAATAAATATTCCGATTCTTCCCATAAAACTGGTAAAATAATCACTCCAGGAAAAGGCAACGTAAATATTTCCAAAGGAATATTCCATAATTAAAGCCCACCCAATAATCCACGCCATTAATTCGCCAAAACTTGCGTAAGCATAAGTATAAGCTGAACCTGCGGTGGGAATTCTACTCGCGAATTCGGCATAACAAAGGGCCGTAAAACCACAAGCAAATCCACAAATGATATAGAGAATAATAACGCCTGGTCCGCCACGAAAAACGGCCTCGCCTAAACTGCTAAAACTCCCTGCGCCAATAATTGCAGCAATTCCAAAAAATACAATATCCCAAACGCCTAAAACACGTGCTAAGCCTGATGAATGATCGTCTTTACTGTAGTTTTTTCTTCGGAAAAGTTGGTTCATAGTTTCGTTGATTTTCACAAATGTAAAAGAAAAATTTAGAAAACTGATTTTTTTTTAAATTTCGAATACTAAAATGCTTAAAATGTCGCTTGAAATTAAAACCTTAATTTTGCTGTAAATTTTTATAGAATGCGGAAGTTTTATGCTCTGGTTGTGCTTTTTTGGATTATTCTAAATCCTGCACAATCGATCAGTTTGTTTAATCCAGCGGATAATTCAGTTTATCCGTCGCAGCTGTATTTCTGCCCGGGAGAAACTTTTAATTTAAAAGTTGATGCTGTAGCAACTTCTACTGGCGATTATTCAATTACGAGAGGTTCAGCTGCTGCTTTTCCATTAGGAGCTGGTTCAACTCCTATAGTTTTTCCATTTACGGGTAAAGACAAGTTCAGTGATTCCTTTAATATTGGTTTTAATTTCAGTTTCTATGGCAAAACCTACAGTAAAGTGGTTGCAGGTAGCAATGGCAGATTGGTTTTCACCAATGATCCACTGCTAGAATCGCTTCGAGACAATACCATATTTGTTGACCGAACTTTTAGTGGAATAGCGGGCTATAATACCTACTCACAATTACCTTCTGGTGATTATAACAGAATTTACAAAATTGCAGATCCGCAACAACTTAATTTTTCAAGTATATTTTTTGGATACACCGATTTAATTCCTGCTTCCCAAAACAGCAGTGTAACTTACTCCTATAAAAACGTGATGGTAGGAACATCTAATGCCTTACTAGTTTCTTATCAAAATCAGATTCGGACCAATGGTCTAGGTGGTATTTCAGGAACGTCTTATGTCAGTAATATTTTGATGGTTGAAGATGGCCGAATTATTATTTACGTCAATAACAAAACTGAAGATAACTACAATGCAATTTTGGGATTACAAAATGAAGATGCGTCTAAGTTTAAAGTACCCCCACATTCTAATACCATTTATAACTATAACAATGGACCTTGGAAAAGTGAAGGTGTAGCTTGGATTTTCACCCCCAATCAAAATTTAACGCCAAAATTTAAATGGATTAGAAATGGGACGCAACTCGCAGAGACGACCAACACCCTCAATAATTTTGCGCCTAATGATTCTGATGTCTTAAAAGTTGAAGTCACGTATTTAGATTCAAGTGGAATTCAAGTAGGAGCGGTGGTTTCTGATCAGGTGACTTTTAACAAGGTTAAAACTCCTGTAATCTCTAAGCAAGTTGACAATTGCCAAGTTATTCTTAAAATTGATAATGCTTCTTACGATCCACTCCTAAAATATGAATGGTATCAAGTAGGGAATCCCGCAATTAAAAGTACAGCTCAAGAACTCTATTTAAGCAGAGTAACAGACGCACCTGGAAGATTCTTTGTTAAAGTAAAGAAACCAGATGAAAGTTCTTGTGCAATTGGTTCTACTAGCAATGAATTAGAATATTTAAAAGAAAAATTGCCAGCACCATTAAATTTTAATCCTGCAGTGGTCTGTGATAATTCTACAATTCCAGCGGCTACCAAAGTGGTTAATCTGTACCAACTTATTTACCCGAAATATGACCCAGCTTCAGGTTTAGAAAAATATAATGTTTATTTTTACGAAGGATCTGCAAATACATTGGTTACCAATCCAGAAAATTACGTGGTTAATGCAAATCAGATCGCTAATTTAAGCTTTGCCGTCAAAGATGAAAATGACAACTTATCTTGTATCACAGGAGGTTCACCGGTTTATTTTATTTCCGTTACGGATAAAATCAATTTAACTACGTGCTCAAATCAGCCAACTTATGATTTGAAAACTACTTTTGAGCAGCAATTTCCGGCTTATTATATTTTCACTTACACTTATTCTGACGGAACTTCGGCCGGGAATGGCAGTGCTGTAGATGTTACTAAAACAGTCAATATTAAAACGACTTTTTTGGGTGCATCTTGTTCCACTACTACCAAAGTGACATTTACACCCGGAGCAAATATTTCGGTGCCACAAATCCCGGTGCAGGAGAGATGTGCAGGTGCAGATAATAATGCGAATCGATTTGACTTTAATTACCTCAAATCAATCCTTGATCCTGCAAATCAATATGATGTGAAGTTTTTTAATAAAAGTGATAATTCGGAAATCATCGTTTCTTCTGGTCCCGGACCAAATCTGAATGTTGCAGGATATTTTTGGACTTCAATTATTGGCGATTATCTTGTTTATGCAAAATTAATCAGCAAAATTAATCCCACGTGTTTTTCAAACTCAAACGATATTGTTCTACGAGTTTATCGAAAACCTAATATTATTGCCCAAAATCCTGTAACACTAAAGAATTGTCAGGGAAACTCAATCTTTAATTTAACAAAGGATGTAGCTGCTCTTACAGACGCGCAACCTCCCGTGAATGTGGTGTTAGAATATTATTCTTCTAATGGAACGCTTTTGACACCGAGTCAAATCACCAATTATGATTCGAACCTCTTAGGTCAAAATCCTTACATTAAAGTTGTATACAATACCACTTGTAGCGATATCGTCAATTTTGATTTAGGTTTTTATCCAAAGCCAGCTGCAACTACCAGTCAGATTTTGATTTGCGCCGAAACTTCATATTCGCTTCAAAATTTTCAAAATGCAGTGGTTACGAATTCAGCACAGTACACTTTTACAGACTTAAATGGAAATGCACTTCCGGCAAATTTTGACGTGACGAGTTTGCCAAAAACCGTTCAATTTTTGGTAAAAGACAAAACCACTTTATGCAACTCTGATCCGCAATCGGTTACTTTTGTAAAAGGTGGAAATTCAATTTTACTCCAAAATGAAATTAATTACTCTATTTGCGATACCGATTTTGATGGGAAAACATCTTTCAATCTCGATTCTCAGAAATCAGATTTTTCGTCAGATCCTAATGCGGTATTTGAATATTTTAAAGAAGCAGCTTTTACGCAAACCATTTCTCCGATTTATTCTAATGAAATACCTTTTGCACAAACGATTTATATTAGAATTACAGCGCCTAATTTCTGCCCTTCCTCAGCAAAGATTAATCTGATTGCTAATACTCCTACAAAATCTTCAACACTTAGTGAAACCTATTTTATTTGTTATGGCGAAACCATCACTATTGACGCAGGATCGGAAAACACGAGTTGGCAGTGGAGTACGGGTGAAACTACGCAAACAGTGAATTTCTCGGTTGCAGGACATTATTCCGTGTTATTAACTAACAATTTAGGATGTTCGTACACGCATAATTTTACAGTATCAGCAGAAAATCAACCTATTATTGAAGTTATTAATCAGACTAATAATTCGATTGAAGTTATTGCAAATGGAGGAGTAAAACCTTATCGTTATTATTTTAATGGAATTCCCCAGAGCTCTAATATTTTAAATAATCCCGCAGAATCATCTTATGAGATTCAAGTGGAATCTGCAACCGGATGTTTTGGTCCGCCGAAGACCATTTACTTTATCAAGATCAACAATGCATTTACTCCTAATGCGGATGGAATTAATGATACTTGGAAAATTGAGAATCTGGATCAAATGGAAAATGTTTCAATTATGATCGTTGATCGCAATGGTGCAAAAGTTTTTGAGTCGAAAAACGCTAGCAACACAGAATGGGATGGTAAACAATTAGGAAGATCGCTGCCAACTTCTGCCTATTGGTATGTGGTAACTTGGTATGACCCGGTAACGCAAAAATCTGAACAGCGCCAAGGATGGATCCTCTTAAAAAATAGAAATTAGAATTTTCTGCGTCCTAAATCTAGATTCTAGATTCTTGAATCTCGGATCTTGGATCTTGAATTCATCTTGCAAAACATTTACAGCAGATTTCCGTCAGGAATTTAAGACTTATCCACATTTCCACAACCTACAAAAAAACTTGTATAAGCAATAACTTTTCTTTATTTTCGTTGATTAAATGTGGAAAAGCGCTATTAAAGCTTTACGTTCTGACAGCGCTCATCTGGTTCCTAAAAACACTCCGAAAATCAGGATTAAATGAATTCAAAAAAAATCTTAATCGCAACTGCGTTTTTCTATTTCGGCTTATCCGAGGCTCAACAATCTAAATTTTTTAGCGACCGTGAAAATTACCGTTTCAACCTCGCTGAAAATCTCTACCAAAATAAAATTTACAACGCTTCTCAATTTGAATATGCGCGACAGTATTTCTACAATGAAAATCTTTCCAATTCAAAAAAAGAAGCAGCTCAATTTTTTGATAACGTCATCGGCGTTATTTTACGAAAAAATCATGCAGAAGAAGGATTAGATGCCTTCATTAAAGAATATCCAAACTCGGCTTATTTCGCACAGGCAAATTTACCGTTGGCCGATTTTTATCTGACTCAAAAAGATTTCGATAAAGCCTTGGAAACTTTGAAAAACGTGAATCAGTACCAACTTTCCAAAGAAGAAAATACACAGTACATCATGAAACTTGGTTATGCCAAGTTTATGACCGGTGATTCTCAAGGAGCGATAGAAGCTTTGGAAGAAGCGTTTAAATCAACAGAAGGATCTGACAAGAATGACATTGCTTACATGTTAGGACATTTGTATTATGCAGATGGTCAAAATGATGAAGCCTTTGTGTTTTTTGATCAAATTAAGGACAATGAAAAATATTCACGCGTCGTAAAACCGTATTATGTGCAATTGTACTTTAATGAAAAAGACTATGATAAAGCAATTGTAGAAGGGAATGATTTGCTTAATGAAAATATTTCTGCAGATTACAAAGCGGAAGTTCATAAAATGATTGGAGAAAGTTATTTCATGAAAGGCGACTACAATTCGGCTTATCCACATCTAAAGATTTACTTAGACAGCAAAGAAAACCCTTCAGAAAGTGATTTGTACGAGATGGGATTTGTGTCCGCGAATCTTCAGAAATATGATGAAGCCGTTTCTTATTACAATCAATTATTGAACAGCAACTCGGCGACTTCTCAAAATGCGTATTATCAATTAGGAAACGCTTATTTAGAAGTGGGCAAAAAGCAAGAAGCGCTTTCTGCATTTCGCTCTTCTTACCAAATGACGTACGATCCAAAAGTGCAGCAGTTGGCGCATTTGCAATATGCTAAATTAAGTTACGAACTGGGAAATCCTTTTGAATCGGCGTCAAATGTTATTCAAAGTTACATTTCAAAATATCCAAACAGTCCTGATACGAAAGAAATGAAATCACTTTTGGTGAAATCTTATTTGTATTCTGGGGACTATAAAGGGACTTTGGCGGCCATTGATAAAATGCCGAACTCCACTCCAGAAACGGATAAGGTAGTCCAAGAAGTTTCTTATTTATTAGGAACGGAAGAGTTTAATAAAGGCAATTTAGATGCTGCAGAGAGTTATTTTCTGCGAGGTTTAGAATTTAATATCAACAAGGAATTCAATACAAGAGCGACTTATTGGTTAGCGCAAACCTATTACCAGAAAGGGAATTATCAATCTGCGATCACGCGTTTTGAAAAATTAAAGAGCGAAAGTTTTCCCGAAAAGCAGCAACTTCATTATGATTTGGGTTATGCTTACTTTAAATTAAAGAAATTCGACAAAGCCAAGGAAAATTTCATGGCTTATTTGAAAGATCCAAAACTGGAATTTAAAAATGATGCAGAACTTCGTTTGGCAGATACCTATTATGCAAATAATGAATTGAACGAAGCTATTGCAATTTATGATAAAGCAGAAAGTGCAGATGATTATACGATGTTTCAAAAAGCCATGGCTTTAGGATTCAAAGGGGATACCGTTGCAAAAATTTCTGAGTTAAAAAAATTGCTTTCGCAATATAAAAATTCGGAATATTTTGATGATTCACAATATGAAATTGGAACCGCATATGCGGCGAATGACGATTTCACCAATTCCAATGACTATTTTAATCAAGTTATTAAAACCAGTAGTGACAAGGATTTGGTAGCGAACGCCCAAATTTATCGAGCCCAAAATTACATCGACCAGAATGATGATACCAGAGCGTTATCGGAATTAAAATCTCTGGGTAATCAATATAAAAATACCGCATTTGCAAGTAAAATTGTGCAGGCAGCGAGACCGATTTATGTGAAAAATAATGACATCGCAGGATATCAAAGTTTTGCGCAAAGTTTAGGCGTTCGAATTGATGCCTCAGAAATTGATGAAATTAACATCAACCGCGCTAGAACTTTCTACGCTTCTAAGGATTATAAAAATGCGATTCCACTTTTTGAAAAATATTTAACTCAAAATCCTACAGGCGAAGGTTTATATCAAGCACAATATGAATTGGGTGAAAGTTATTTCCAAACGCAAAATTCTACAAAAGCATTATTGGTTTTACAAGAAGTTGCGCAGGTTCAGAATGATTACCAAGAAGATGCTCAAACGCGCATTACCCAAATTTACTTAGCACAAAATAATACGAATGAGGCGAAAAAATATTTAGTTTCCCTCTCCAACTCCACAAATGCGAACGTGAAAAACTTTGCCAATGTAGAATTGATGAAAATTTACGCAGACGAAAAAGATTTTAGAAAAGCTGAAACTTTAGCAGATTTAGTTTTGCAAAATCCCAAAAATTCTACGTCAGTCAATGAGTTAGCGAAAGTGATAAAAGCCAGAAGTTTAATGAACAATGGTAAAGATGCGGAAGCGAAAAATTCATACACTGCCTTAGAAAAATCTTCTAATACAGAAGTTGCCGCGGAATCTTTGTACGCCAAAGCTTTTTATCAAAACAAAGGAAAGGCCTTTAAATCCTCTAATGAAACCATTTTCAAATTGGCTAATAATTATGCTTCTGAAGAATATTGGGGCGCTAAATCTTTGGTTTTAATGGTTAGAAATTACATTGGTTTGAAAGATAATTACCAAGCGAGTTATACGGCTGATCAAATTATTGCTAATTATGGTGATTTCCCAGAAATTGTAACAGAAGCAAAGGAATTAAAAAAGCAAATTAAAAAGTAAATCCAGAAAGCGACGAAGTCGCGAAATATTGGTAGAAAAATATTGTAATTCCACAAGAAGCGACGAAGTCGCGAAATGTTGGTCTAAAAAATTAAATTAATGAACAAAAGATTTCAAATATTATCCCTATTGTTTTTAGGATTTTCTCAAGTGGTATTCTCCCAAATCAAGGAAGAAAAATTGATTTTGGACCGACAGCGGGAACCGGAAGTCAAAAAAATAGAGAAGAAAAAAACGTCCATCGAAGCAGAGAAAAATTATCCGCCAGAGGAGAAATCTGCCAATCCTCCAACGTATAATATTACGAATGTTCCGGCATCTTCAGATTTCAAAACCTCTTTAATCCAAGGTGAAGATATTTCTCCAAAATTTGATGCCGAATATCAAAACAACTATTTCCAATTGGGAATGGGGAATTATGGAAAAATCCTTGCGGACGGAAATATTTCTACGAAATTAGACAGTGGAATGGAAGTAGGTGGTGATGTTCATTTTCTATCTACCACAGGATTGAGAAAGGTGTATAACTGGGATTCTCAACAAAATTCCGGGAACGCAGGTGTTTATCTAAATTCATACGGTGAAAAAGGAAAATTGAGTGTAAATGCTGATTATGGTTTGAATGATTATAACTATTACGGGATTTACGCCATCACTCCACGTTCAAATAATGTTGATTTAAATCAAAGAACTAACCGTATCAAAGTAAATGGATACTATGATTTTTACGCGAATGAATTTTTGAATGATGTTCGGGTGAAATCCTCTTTCCTAACAGATAAATTTAATGCGCAGGAAAATCAAGCTGAAGTATTATTCAACTTATCGAAGCATGGTGTAGAATTGCCAGCTTTAAATGATGTAAAGTTTAATGCGGACTTGGGCTTGAATTTAGAAACCGTTAATACAGATTTCGAATTACGGAATCAAAATTCTTCGCAATATTTAAATGGGACAGTTTCTCCGAAATTAACTTTTTTCAAGGGAAATTCCTACTTAATGATTGGCTCTGATTTTTCTTTTCTTAACTCCAAAACCAGAAGTTTAGCCAGAGGTGATGATTTCATTCTGGATCAGGAAGAAAAATCCAACAAAACCTACTGGTTTCCTAAAGCAGAATTGCAATTTGCAGCCGCTAATGAATTTAAGTTTTATGCAGGAATCACAGGAGGATTAAAATTAAATTCTTACGCTAATTTATTGGAAGAGAATCCTTACTTGCTTTCTGATCAAGAATTACGCGCGACAGAAACCAAGTATAAATTTTATTTTGGTTTACGCGGAGATATTGACCAAAACATCAAGTATGATTTTAGTGCAGGATTTGGGAAAATGAATAATATTCTATTCTTCCAGGCGAATGATTTATTTACTGCCACGGTGGACTACAATAGACCAGCTTATGATTTTGCCAATACCTTTTCTTCCGTTTATGATAATGGAACAGTGAGTGAAGCGAAAGCAAGTATTCAATATTTTCCTTTGGCAAATTTAGCGCTTGATGCCGAAGTTAATTTTGAAAAATACAATTTGGACAATTATGAGAATATTTTCTATAAACCTTTGGTTAAAGCCAGTATTGGTGGAAAGTACGCCATGTTAGATAAAAAGCTAAAATTAGGTGCGAAAGCTATTTTTGCAACGGATCAAACCACCAATTCATTTCAGATAAATAATGACGGCATCAATCCTGATGTTTATATTTCTTCGGAGAACAGAAATGACAAAGTAGGCGGATTTGCTGATTTAAATTTGTCTGCAGAGTACCAAGTTCACAAAAATTTCAGTATTTTCGCACTCGGAAATAATTTACTCAATACACCGTATCAAACTTTCAAAGGGTATAAAGTTTTGGGAGCACAGATTTTGGGAGGAGTGAAGATTTCTTTTTAAAGAGTAAACGAGTAATGAGTGGAGGAATAATTGGGTTGGGAGTTTTTGTGTACGAGTAATTCCCAAACTTAAAAACTTAACCACGCAAAAACTCAACTACTGAATTAAAAATGGCTGCGTAGTTCAACTGGATAGAATTTCGGATTTCGGCTCCGAAGGTTACAGGTTCGAACCCTGTCGCGGTCACAAAAGAAACGGCAAAACTTATCTAAGTTTTGCCGTTTTTAATTTCAATTAAATCTCCTAATCGATTTAATCTTCTATATATAATGAATGTGTTTTTAAAAAATTTGAAGCAATTAATTATTGGTAACTGCCAATTTCACTTCAATATTATTTCTCGTAGCATTAGAATAAGGACAAACTTGATGAGCTTGCTCCGTTAATTTCTGCGCCTCTTCCAAAGAAACTCCTGGAACATTTACATCCAATTCAACTGCTAAGCCGAAACCGCCGTTTTCAATTTGACCAATGCTTACTTTTGCGGTTACCATAGTTTCACCAGTCTCCATTTTTGATCTCTTAATAACCAAATTTAATGCGCTATCAAAACATGCAGCATAACCCGCTGCGAAAAGCATTTCTGGGTTGGTATGTTTATCACTTGCTCCGCCCAAGGCTTCTGGAGTTCTCACGTCCAATTCCAAAATTTCATTTTCACTTTTAATATGTCCGTCGCGCCCGCCTTTTGCAATAACGCTAGTTGTATACAATGTTTTCATTTCTATTGTTTTTCTATTATTTTCATTAATTTAGTTACGGTCTCCTTCATTTCAAGCAGGTCATCTTCTGATAAGTTAAGCATCTCCTGCATTTTTCCAGGGATGATGCAAGCTTTACTCTGCAGCTGATTGCCTTCTTCCGTCAAAAAGATTTCTACCACTCTTTCATCTTCTTTCTTTCGGTGTCTAACGATGAGTGATTTTGCTTCTAATCTCTTTAGTAATGGCGTCAATGTGCCGCTATCCAAATATAATTTTTCTCCTATTTGATTCACGGTTAATCTTTCATATTCCCAAAGTACCATCATCACCAAATATTGAGAATAGGTAATATCAAGTTCCTCCAGAAAAGGACGATACATTCCGGTTATTTCTTTCGCGATGACGTAAAATGGAAAGCAAAGTTGATTTCCTAATTTGGGGGTTTCTTGATTGTCCATGATTTGGAATTCTAGAGGATTAATTTTACTTTTTTATGATGAATTCTTCCATTGGAATTCTCACTTTTTTCATGTGTGCCAAGTAATCTTTTTCAGCATCTCGATAACCAAGATAGAGGAGTGTAACACTTCTTAATCCCAATTCTTTTAATCCTAACATTTCATCTACTACTTCATTGCTAAATCCTTCTGCAGGGGTGCTGTCAATTTTTAATTCCGCAGCTTGAGCCATGGCTAAACCTAGAGCGATGTACGTTTGTCTGGCAGTATGTGCAAAATGCTCTTCTTTTCTTTGCCCATTGTACAAATCTTTAATTTGGTCCGTGTAACCGCTAAACCTTCCTCTAGGCAAATCTCTAACATCGGTATGATGATCGTACACTTTATCGATTTTCGCGTCAGAATAGCTGTCCCATGCAGCAAAAACCAATACTTGGGAGCAATCTTTCATAACTTCTGGATTTAACGCACCTTGTACCATTTTTTCTTTTAATTCCTGATTTTCTACTACAACTACACGGAATGGCTGTAAACCAGATGAAGTAGGAGCTAATCTTGCCGCCTCTAAAATTTGATTAAGGTCTTCTTGAGATACTTTCTTTTTGGCATCATAAGCTTTTACTGCATGTCTCCATTTTAAATTTTCTATTAATGACATCTGTATTATTTTTAATTGTTCTTATTTACAGGTGCAAAGATAGGAAACAATTATATTGTGTGCAATATAATTGTGAGAGTTTTTTAGAGGCGATTTTTATTTCATCTATTTTAATAAAAATTTTCCTTTTAAATTTTATTCCAATATAATCTAACAAAAAAAGGTCTTTTCGCCCGAAATAATTCTGCGGATAGTATTAAATTTGAACAACACAAAAACGATGAAAAAAATTTCCCTCCTTCTGATGGCTCTCTGGGTCTTTCAGAGCTACGCTCAAGTATCTATTAATCTCGACCAAACCTTTGGTAATTCTGGTCATTTTAGTTATCAAATACCTCCAAATCAAATTATTACACAAAGTAAAATGATTTTGCTTTCTGGTAATTCTCTCCTGCAGATTATTCAAACTACAGAAACAGATTACATTTTAAAGGTAAAACCAAATGGAACTTTAGATGAAAATTTTGGAACCAATGGTCTTTTGGATTTAGGCGTGAACAATTATGTCAACGCGCTGATGCAAGGAAAAAAGTTGATCGTTTACTTTGGTCCAAAAAGTTCAGGACTAAATTCCTATGAAGATTCTAAAATTGTAAGATATACAGAAAATGGAATCATAGATACTTCATTTGGAAATAATGGAGTATTAGAAGAAATTACAGAAAGCATCAATCCACAAGCGTTAAGTGTTTTAGTTCTAGCTGATCAAAGTCTCGTTGTAACTAATTCGACAGAAGTTAACCCGAAGAAATATACCAAAAATGGTGTTTTAGACGTGTCTCACGGAAATAATGGACAAATTAATTACAATTATCATTATCCGATCGGACAGTTTCAAAATGGGAAAATAGCAACTTGTAATATTAATTCGCTTGCTTCCTCCATTTTTTCCTTTTATCATCTCAACTTTCCCGGTGCTAACTCTGTTTTAGATTTAAACGCTAAAGTTTGCCATCAATACAATGGTGTTCCATTGCAGAATAAGTCCAATATCTCCACTAAAATAACAAAAGACGGTATGGTTTATTCACTTTTCGAATATAAAAATTATTCTTTACCTGATTTTAGCCGCTTAATTGTTCTAAAATCTGAAGATTTAGATTCTAATTTTAATATGCAGGGATTTGTAACGTCTGACGATAATGAGCAGTTTTTAGATGCTGGATATGCTAATAACGTATTTTTCATTTTAAATCAAAAATCGACTCAAATTGCCATGAACGCCTATTCCTCAGCGGGCTCGCCTTTGATAATTAATAACAATAGAGATTATAAACTTACAGGCGGAAAACAAATAGAGGTTGCTGGCGATTTTATTTATATCAGTTCAATTTCTGCAGGTAGTGCTCAAAATTTATCTCAGATTAATATTGAAAAATTTATCATGCTCAATGAAAAACTTGCTGTCTCTAATGATTTGTATGAGAAACCTTCTGTAGAAAATCCTGTTAAAGATATTTTAAATTTTGCCAATACAATAAATGCAGAAAGTTTTCAAATTTATAGCGTAGAGGGCAAAATAGTTCTAACCTCAAAAAGTTTTGTTGGCAACAATATGTCACAACTTCCAAAAGGTAATTACCTACTTACAATCAGGATGAAAAATGGTGAAAACCTTTCTAAGAAAATAATTAAGAAGTAGTTGTGCTCATAAAATTAGCAAAGAAAAACCGCCTCAAATGGGGCGGTTTTGATATTAAAAAAGATTTTCTTATCCCATTTTTTTAGCATCTGCAACAAACTGCGCTAAACCTTTATCCGTCAATGGGTGATTTAATAAATTAAGAATCGAATCCAATGGTGAAGTGATTACATCTGCACCAATTTTCGCACAGTTAATAATATGCATTGGGGAACGAATCGAGGCTGCTAAAATTTCTGTGTCAAACATATAATTATCAAATATAATTCTGATTTCTTCAATTAAGTTCATTCCGTCTACAGAAATATCATCTAGTCTTCCTAAAAAGGGAGAAACATAATTTGCACCAGCTTTTGCCGCTAATAAGGCTTGTCCTGCAGAAAAAATTAAAGTACAGTTGGTTTTAACTCCTTTGTTTGAAAAATACTTTAACGCTTTGATTCCGTCTTTAATCATTGGGATTTTTACCACAATATTTGGGTGAATTGCTGCCAATTCATCACCTTCTTTGATCATTTCTTCATACGTGGTACTTAGAACTTCCGCAGAAATATCTCCGTCCACGATTTCGCAAATATTCTTGTAATGGTTCATTACAGCATCTTTTCCGCTAATTCCTTCCTTAGCCATTAAGGATGGATTGGTTGTAACTCCATCCAAAATTCCTAAATCCTGAGCTTCTTTAATTTGCTCCAGATTAGCCGTGTCGATAAAAAATTTCATATTACTTTTTGTTTTCGCAAAGGTAAGATTTTCGGGTACAATGGGAAAATGATTTCAATTTAAAATCAGTAATTATCTTGTGGCGAGTTTCTCTTCAATCACTGCTAAAGCGGATTTTACATCACGCATTTTTTCCATGGAATCTGCATCGATTTCGATATCAAAAACTTCTTCCACATCCAAAATAACATCGACTAAATTAGCGGAATTGATGTTTAAATCATTGATAAAGTCTGTGTTTTCATTAAGGTGATCTAGAGCTTCTTCATTTTTTACGTAAGGTCTTACGATTTCTTTTAATTTTAAGATGATGCTTGATTTCTCCATTGATAGGTGCTTTCTGAATATTAAATTATTATTTCAAATTTACTGAATAGTAATTGATATTGCGACATGTAATAAAAAAAACCGAGATATTTCCCGGTTTGTTATTTTAGAGTCTCTAAATAGGTTACACAAATTTAACTGGACTTGTTGCAGCTTGTAATTTCTTTGCCACATCTTTAACTTTAAGTGCAGAATTATAAACTTCAGATTTCGCTCTTAAAGCAACTTTAGTTTTTAAGTAATCTAAATTTTGAGCTTCAACAATAGTTACATCATCAAATTCATAAGTATGTTCTACAGAATGATGAGCGAAAATTTCTTTTGCAATTGCGAGTTGTTGTTCATTATCGATTGAAACACTCGCAATCAATTTATTGGTTTCGTTAGTGTTTATCTGCGGTGTTCTTTCACCAAATAACTTTTCCCAAAAATTTTGTTCCTTATTTGGAGCTTTATTAAGATAAATGATGTAATCTTGAATCCTAAAACCATTCAATTCTAAATCCGCAGCTAAATTTTTTGCTTCTTTCTGTGTTGGAAATAATCCAATAATTATTGTTGTCATATCTGAAATTTTTTATCTTATTTGATGGTGCAAATATACCAATAAAAGATAGATTTGTTACTAATATTTAAAACATTAACATAATTTTGATAAATATCATAGATTATTTTATTAATCTCATAATAAAAAAATTAATTTTTATATTTTTTGAAGATAATACATCCATTCACGTCTCCAAACCCGAAGCTCACTTTCGCCGCGATATCAATTTCTTTTTCAATTAATTCATATGGGATACAATCAGTATCAATAATAGACGCGATTTCTGGATTCAGATCTTCGCAATTGATATTAGGTGCGATATAATTTTCAGACAGTTGCAGAACAGTTGCAACACATTCAATACTGGCGGCAGCAGAAAGGCAATGGCCCGTTAAAGATTTTAAAGAATTAATGTAAGGAAATTCTTTGCCTGAAAGGTTTAAAACGCATGATAAATTTTGAATTTCGGTGGCATCTTTTGAAGTTGCAGTTAGATGTCCGCTGATATAATCAATTTCATTTGCCTCAATTCCAGCATCTAGAATTGCATCTTTTACACATTTCTGAACGGCAGTAGAATTTGGAGCCGTCATACTTCCGCCGCCGCGTTGACCGCCACTGTTGAGATTTCCGCCTAAAATTTCACAATAAATTTTTGCGTTTCGCGCCAACGCAGATTCCAGATCTTCGATGACCAAAGCTCCGGCGCCGCTTCCGGGAACAAACCCCGCTGCAGAAGCACTCATCGGACGAGAAGCTTTTTCTGGATGATGATTTGATTTGTAATTACAAACTTTAATCGCATCAAAACCTGCCCATATGTAAGGTCCAGAATCACTTGTGCTTCCGGCTAAAATACGTTTTGCTTTTCCGGCTTTTATTCGGTCAAAAGCCATTAAGATGCTTTCCGTTCCAGTCGTACAGGCAGATGAATTAGTGGTCACTTGATTTCCCAAACCTAATTTGCCGCCTAAATAAGCACTGATTCCACTATTCATGGTTTGGGAAACGGCGGTACTTCCTAACCTTCGGGTTTGAAGCGCATCAATTTTATAAATACTTTCCCGAAATTTTTCAATTCCCGAAGTTCCGGCACCGAAAATTGTACCGCTTTCCCAATCTGGATTTTCATCTGCTGCAACCTCTAAACCTGCATCTTTCCAGGCATCTAAACCTGCAATAACGCCGTACATAATTCCGGTAGAATTGAAATTTCGTAATTCTAAATCGGTAAAATATTTATGTAATTTTTCATCATCAATGGGCGGAGTTCCAGAAACCTGACAAGAAAATTGTAAGTCGGCTAATTGCTGATCAAACTTAATTCCAGAGCGACCTTCCTTTAAAGCAGAACGAAAATTTTCTAAGCCAACTCCGTTTGGTGCAACGACTCCTAAACCGGTGATGACCACTCTTTTTTCCATTTTAATTGACTTTAATAATTCCTGCAATTATTCCTTCACAAACGATTTCGGATTCTTCGTTCAGCATCTTGACTTTGCATTTTAATTTATTAAATCTAAAGTATATTTTCTCAGAAATCACGGTGACTTGTTCACCTGGAAAAACTGGTTTTAAGAATTCAATATCTGTTGAAGTTAAACCAATCTGACTTTCTTCAGTCAAATCATTTCCAACCAGAAAAATTCCTAAACAAACCAATCCAATTTGAGCCATAGTCTCAGTGAGAATTACGCCTGGAGTAATTGGGTTATTTTTAAAATGACCTTTATAAAAATCAAGATCTTTTTTAAAAGTGAAAGTCCCAGTTACGCCATTTTCATCAATGCTTACCAAGTCATCCACGAATAAAAATGGAGTAGAATAGGGTAGTTTTTCTAAAATTTCATTTGAATTCATTAATTTGTTTTCGCTTGTGTGAAGATGCGAAAAAATTAGATATCTTACGTTTGATCAGGTCAATTTTATTAAAATATTCCGATAAACTTTAACAAAACGTTATTATATCAAATATTAATAAATAGTATGACTACCGTTAAATTTGTCATTAAATAGAGATTATATGAAACTTTTAGAAAAATACACTTCAAAAAATTTAAAATTAGAAAATAGGATTGTAATGGCGCCGATGACAAGAAGTCGCGCAGATAATGAGGAACACATCGCAAACGATCTGATACAAAACTACTATGCACAAAGAGCAACTGCCGGTTTAATTATAACGTAAGGCGTAAATGTGAGTAAAGATTCGGTTGGATACATTAATGTTCCTGGAATTTATACCCAAAAGCAAACTGAATCCTGGAAAAATGTAACTACCGCTGTGCACGTAAATGGTGGAAAAATCTTTGCGCAATTATGGCACGTTGGTCGCGTTTCGCATCCAGATTTTCACGATGGGAAACTTCCTTTGGCACCTTCGGCAGTAAATCCAGATACACAATCCTATACCTACAACGGATTTAAAGATACGGTTACTCCACAGCAAATGACGGTTGAAGACATTAAACAAACCGTGAAAGACTTTGTCAATGCTGCAGAAAATGCGATGAAAGCCGGTTTCGATGGTATAGAAATTCATGGTGCGAACGGTTATTTATTTCAGCAGTTTTTTGCCTTATGTTCTAATAAAAGAAATGATAAATATGGTGGATCAATAGAAAATAGAGGTCGGTTTTTATTCGAAGTTTTAAATGCAGTTGGAGAAAAAGTGCCATTTTCTAAAATTGGTTTGCGCCTTTCCCCAGATTGCGACGGTCTTTTCGGGATGAAGAAAGATGATGAAACAACAGAAATGTTTGAATATTTGGTTAACAAATTAAATGACTATGATTTGTCTTATTTGCACTTCAGTGGTTTTGCGGGAAAAGACGACGATCCTTTGAAAACGGTGCTGGAAACTGCGGAACATTACCGAAAGATTTACAACGGAACTTTTATGATCAACGGCGGGTTTACAAAAGAAACGGCCAATAAAGCACTCGAGCATGATCTTGCAGATCTGATTTCATTTGGGGTGCCATTTATTGGAAATCCGGATCTGGTGCAGCGTTTTGCGGTCGATGCTCCATTAAACGAAGCTGATCAAGATACTTTTTACACGCCGGGAGCAAAAGGATACACTGATTATCATACTTTAAAGTAATCAAATTAACGTGTAAAAAGTTTTCAGAATATATTAAAGATTTTAGAAAATAGTAAAAGATTGGCTCAATTGAGCTGATCTTTTTTTAACACTTTAACTTAAATGTTCGCCACCATCCACGGGAATTACACAACCATTGATCCAGGAAGCTTCATCCTGACATAATAAACTAACCACATTTGCGACATCTTCTGGTGTTGTTAATTTCTTGAACGGATTGCGTTTTTTCGTGTGTTCTTTTATTTCTTCACTGCCCGGAATCATTTGCAAAGATCTTGTATCAGTAACTCCTGCCTGAATACAATTTGATCTCAAACCAAATGGTGCAAATTCTAACGCGATGTTTCGAGAAATGGCTTCTAAAGCGGCTTTTGCCGCGGAAACTGCGCCGTAATTATTGATAGGTTTTGTGCTGCCTTCACTTGTAAACGCGAGGATTCTGGCGTCTTCTGTAAATAATCTTTCATTAAAAACCAATTTTGTCCAGTCGTATAAACTAATTGCCATGGCGTGAAGGGTAATTGCGAAATCGTTGGTCGATAAACTTTCATTTTCCAAGCCAGTCATCGGTTTCAAATTTCCTTTCGCGATGCTGTGTAAAAGACATCGGATTTTTCCTTCTGTACCTAAAATATTTTTTAATTCTGCCAAAATATCCTGTTGATGTTGAATATTTAAAGCATCTTTATTTAAACTTAAAAATTGAACTTCTTGAGTTTTAATCAATGAGAATTCTTGATTAATGGTTTCCATTTCTGAACGGGAATTCCGATGAATAATACAAATATTCATTCCTTCCGAAGCTAATTTTTTAGCAGAAGCTAAACCTAATCCTGAACTTCCGCCCAAAATCACCGTCCAGTAATTTGTATTTTCAAATCTTCTTACCATTGCAGTAAAACTCTTTGCGCAGAAAAACCAGGACCGAAACTGAGCATTAAACCTTTCTCGCCTTTCTGCGGTTTTTGATTCATGATTTCTTCTAAAACGTAGAGCACGGTTGCACTCGACATATTTCCGTACATTCTCAAAACTTCTTTTGTAACGTCTATATTTTTGCCCAAATCAGAAAATAATGCTTCAACCATTTGGACAATTTTTTTTCCACCCGGATGAAAAATAAGATAATCAATATCTTTTATTTCTAAATTTTGCTTGGCTAAAAATGGATGTAAAATATCCGGAAAATGTTGCGCAATCGTATCCGGAACCTCAATATCTAAAATCATTTGCAGCCCGGAGTTGGTTAATTTAAAACCCATCATGTGTTCGTTATTATAAAAATGATACATTTCCTCAGCTAAAATTTCTGGACCTTCCGCATTTTCCTCGGAAGAAAGAAGAACACAAGCTGCACCGTCGCCAAAAATTGCAGCACTCACAATATTTGCCATGGAAAAATCTTCCAATTGAAAAGTCGCGGTTGGACTTTCAACCGCAATTACGGCGGCACGTTTGCCCGGATTTGCCTGAAGGAAATTTTTCGCGTAAATAATTCCGGAAACTCCAGCAGCACAACCCATTTCTGTAACGGGCAATCGAACGATATCCTGGCGTAAATTTAATTTATTGATCAGATAAGCATCGAGCGAGGGAATCATAATTCCAGTGCAACTTACGGTGATAATATAATCCAGAGATTGTGGATCCCAATTGGCTTTTTTTAAAGATTTTTCTAGAACCTTTTCCCCTAATAAAACGACTTCACGAGCGTAAATATCGTTTTTATTTTCGAACGAAGTAGCGGTGAAAACTTCAATCGGATCCATAATGGAATACCGTTCATCGACTGCGGCTCCTTCAAAAATCTTTTTGACTTTTCGTACAAAACGGCTGTCCTGATCGACGAGCCATTGATCTAAAAATGGTAAAACTTCAGAAGTTTTTCGGGAATACTTTGGCAATTGCTTGGCAACTTCAACTATTTTTACACTCATTAACTGTATAGTTTTTACCACAAAGTCACAAAAGATCTATCGAAAATTTTACAGTAAAAAAGATCACATAAGTTGAAAATCTTTAGATTTTTATTTTCTATTGTGGTCTTTACTAGCAATTTTCATATACTTTTTGCACATTACTTTTGTGACTTTGTGGTTTTAAATTTTTCTTTTTGTTTACTATTTATTTTTCTATAATCCACTGGTAGCGGAATGCCCATTTCCATTTGATACTATAATTTTTAAAACCTAAATCTTTTGAAAATTTTTCTAAATCTTCTCTTTTAAAACCTCTTAAAATAGAAATTAAACCATCATTTGCAGTCATTTCTTTTAATCGGAAGAGGAAAATAATGACCTGAAAAAGTCGGTACGCTATTTTGCTTCTCTGCAAATCATTAACCACGATTCCTTTTTTGACGAGATTAAAAATAACTTTCATGATTTTAATAATTTCGTCCTCTTTAAAGTGATGTAAAGTAAGCGTTATCAAAGCAATATCAATATTATATTTTGAGAAATCGTACAAAAAAATATCTTCTGCTAAATAGGTAATGTTATCAAATTCCGTGGAACATTTTTCAGCGTGACGAATCGTGGCTTCATTGGCATCGATTCCAATTAAGTTAAATTTCAGATTGTTTTGTGTTCCATATTTTGATAACATTCTAAGCATATCGCCACTTCCGCACCCAAAATCGATGATGGTAATCAATTGATCATTCGGAAAATCTTTGATTAATTTTTTTAAGCCATCTAAAGTCACGGAATTTCCACCGAGCAATTGATTAATCCGAGCAATGTCATCTAAAGCTGTGACCAAACCTTCATTATCCATGGAAAAATCGTCCATCGATTCTTCTAAATCTGTTCTATAAGTCGTATCTAAAGCCATTAATTTTGAGTCATATTTATCTCTTTTCCATGAGTTTTTCTAATGATAACGGGAAGTAAAAATGGAAGGTATGTAATTAAACTGGTTAAAATTTCGGATAATTTTGAGTGTTCAAATGTACTTCCTAAAATTCTTCCATACCATAATCTTCGTTTGAAATTCTTATTCCAGTTTAGAGTATATTTTTGTTCCATTTGTTCACGTGAAATATTCGCATTTAAAAATTCAATTGCTTGTTCTGAAGCCAATTTCGCGCTGTGAATTGCCATTGCCATTCCATTTCCGCATAACGGATGAATTAATCCGGCAGTATCGCCCATCATTAAAATGTGATCTTCTACATTCTTTTTTTTCTCAAAACAAATTTGACTGATGGTCAACGGTTTTTCAAAGACAGTTGTAGAATTTTCTAAAATATTTTTTAAATGAGGATTTTGAGCAAAGACTTTTCCCTGAAATTCTTCAATATTTTTAAATTTCTTGAAAGATTTAAAATTAGTTAAGTAACAGATATTGAGCAAATTATTTTCCACCTTAGAAACGCCGCAGTAACCGCCTTTGAAATTATGTAGTCCCACAACTTTTTCATCAAATTCACCTTGGTAATGGGATTTTACACCCAACCACGGAGATTTTTTCTCAATAAAATTTCGCTTCATTTTCACATCTAAATTGGATCTTTTTCCAAATCCACCCAAAACTACTTTTGAGGTCAATATTTTTCCAGAAGCCAAATGAATTTCAAAAGAATCATCTTTAAAAATGACTTCATTTACCTGATCTTCGAGAATTTCACAATTCTGGGAAAGCGCTTTCTCATAAAGGAATTCATCTAAAGTATATCTGCTAATTCCAAAACCGCCGAGCGGAAGTCGGGTCTCAATCGTTCGTCCAGATTCGGAGGAAAATTGTAAGGTAGAAATGTGAGTTGGATTTAATGATTCAATTTCAACATCCAGCCAAGCAAAATAAGGAAGGACTTCATTGGAAATATATTCGCCGCAGACTTTATGTTTTGGATAAGAATTCTTCTCAATAACAACGACTTTACAACCCAGTTTCGTGAGGTGTATTGCGCTTATTAAACCTGCTAAACCACCGCCAATAATGATGACTTCGGTATCGCAATTAGAATCCTTCAACTTTTTTTGTTAAAAATACAAAAACTTTTGACCACGAAAGGGACAAAAGTTTGATGGTTTAAAAAGTTTTCATAAAAGCCTTAAGTTTCATTCAATTTTTTTCCATTTCTGCTTTTCCATTATAACTTTTATCGCATCATAAAATTTTAGAAGACCCAAAGAACCTTTCTCACCATAGTCATAAACCGTTTTTGACTTTCCGCTATCATATACTATTTTAATTTCTCTGGCAGGACAATCAGAACAATTAATGGCGTATCTGTCTTTTAAGTTTTTAAAATCAAGATTATTTAAGTACAATGCTAGATTTTCAAAATCCAGCTTATTATTTCCTAGATATTTTCCGTCTAGTTTCTTGTACAATTTTGAATTTAAAATGATCGAATCTCTTTTTAATGACAATGTGTAATAAATTCCAGGAGCATAACCACCAAACTGAGTGAAAGTGATTTTCGAAACATTATTATTACTTCTTATTTTTACAAATTCTGTAAGTTGATTATTTTTAACCATTAAGGTGTCAAACTTTAAGATATTATTTTTATCCATAAATTCCGCTTTGAAATTTAGTAATTTGATTAAATTCTGACCTTTGTAATTTATTATTTTTGCTGAAAAAATATTGTAAACCCTTTTTTTTCCTGCATTTAAAATCCTATATCCAGTTGGACTGCTCAGTAAGATTACACAATTTTTAGAATGCTCATCAACAAAAGGTTTCATAACAACTTGATTTAAAGTGTCTTTTTCATATTCTAAGTTTACTAAATAATCTTGTTTTTCATCACCATTTAAATCGGCTTTAAAAATTGATTGTGGATTTTCTTTCGTAATTATTTTTTTGAAAGATTTTATGGAGTCAATGAAATCTTCACCATATATAAAATTTGATCGCAATTGAAGAGAATTGTAATTTTCATCACTATGAATAATTTCTAAGATTTCCTTATCAGTTAGATCGTTTTTTGTACAAGATAAACTTAGGAATAGAACAAAAAATAGAAAAATGTATTTCATACTTTAAATTTTAGAAAAAGAAAGATACAATTTATTGCAAAATAAAAAACCTCGCGTTTCCGCAAGGTTCAACTATATTCAAATGTGATGTGTTCTAATTAACATATTATCAAATCAACAAATCATCAAATTAGATTTTCTCATTCTTAATTTCCTCCACAATCTCTGGATTCAAAAGCGTAGAAGTATCCCCGAAATTAGCAAAATCACCTTCCGCAATTTTACGTAAAATACGACGCATGATTTTCCCAGAACGGGTTTTTGGCAAGGCAGAAACAAACTGAATTTTATCCAACTTCGCGATTGGTCCAATCGTATCGGAAATCACATTGTTGATCTCTTTTCTCAAATTATCTTTGTCGCGTTCTTCGCCGCTGTCTTTTAAAATTACATATCCGTAAAGCGCGCTTCCTTTCACATCGTGCGGATAACCAACAATTGCAGATTCCGCAACGGCTGGATGAAGATTGATGCTGTCTTCAATGGGTGCAGTTCCCAAATTATGCCCCGAAACAATGATCACATCATCAACTCGACCCGTAATTCTATAATACCCAACTTCATCCCGCAAAGCGCCGTCTCCAGTGAAATATTTCCCTGGAAAAGCGGTGAAATACGTTTCTTTATATCTTTGATGATCGCCCCAAATTGTTCGGGCAATTCCCGGCCATGGAAAACGGATGCATAAATTTCCATCCACTTGATTTCCTGTGATCTCATTGCGTTTATCATCCATCAAAACAGGCTGAATTCCTGGTAAAGGCAAAGTTGCATAAGTCGGTTTTGTAGGAGTAATGAACGGAAGTGGAGAAATTAAAATTCCACCTGTTTCAGTTTGCCACCAAGTATCAACTATCGGACATTTTTTCTTGCCAACATGATCATTATACCAATGCCAAGCTTCATCATTAATAGGTTCTCCCACAGAACCAATCACTCTTAAACTCGATAGATCATGTTTTTCAACCCATTCGTAAGATTCTTTCGCAAGCGAACGAATTGCAGTTGGAGCCGTGTAAAACTGCGTGATTTTATGTTTTTCAATGACTTCCCAAAAACGATCCGGTTCTGGATAAGTCGGGATTCCTTCAAAAATTACCGTCGTAGCGCCATTTGCAAGCGGTCCGTACAAAATGTAGGAATGTCCCGTAATCCACCCAATATCTGCGGTGCACCAATAAATATCGTTCTCTTTATAATTGAAAACATTTTTGAAAGTATAAGCCGTGAAAACCATGTAACCTGCAGTGGTATGCAACATTCCTTTCGGTTTTCCCGTCGAGCCGGAAGTGTACAAAATAAACAATGGATCTTCCGCATCCATGATCACGGAAATAAAATCAGAAGGTGCTTTGTCAAAAAGTGGAGCGAGCCAAAGATCCCGTCCTTCCTTCATTTTCACTTCGCTGCCCGTTCTTTTTACGACTAAAACTTTCTCAACAGTCGGGCATTTTACTACGGCTTCATCTATAATTCCCTTCAGATCAATGGATTTTGTACCGCGGAAACTCCCATCCGAACAAACGATCATTTTCGCACCGCAATCATTGACTCTAGATTCTACCGCTTGTGCAGAAAATCCTGCAAAAATTACGGAATGAACCGCGCCCAAACGCGCACAAGCCAACATCGTCACGGCTAATTCAGGGATCATGGGCAAATAAATACAAACCCGATCGCCTTTTTCCACGCCTTGATCACGAAGTACATTTGCCATCTTGCAAACACGATCGCGCAGTTCGCGGTAAGAAATATGTTGCGCTGCTTCATTCGGATCATTGGGTTCAAAAATAATGGCAGTTTTATCGCCGCGTTCGTTTAAATGACGATCGATACAGTTTTTCGTAATGTTGAGTTTAGCATTTTTGAACCACTCAATTTTCGCTTCCTGCATATCGTAAGCAACTACTTTGGACCATCTTTGATACCACACAAAATTCTCATCGGCTATTTTATCCCAGAATTTTTTCGGGTTTTTAATCGATTTTTTGTACTGTTTGAAATAGTCTGGCAAATCGTCTATCACGTAATTTTTCATATTCTATTTATTTTATTTTCTATTATTTTTTGGAGCGGGAACCTGCTTTCCACTGCAATCTTTTTTTTCAAAAAAGGATTTCCGTTGCAATCAGGGCTAGTTAAAATTCGTTTTTTTTAGATTTTTGTTTATTTAAAATTCCAGTTAATGAACTGATTGATGTCTAACCTTAATTCATCTTTGATGAATCTTAATTTTCCTTAATTCCTTCATTTTCTTTAATGGTTAATTTTTTGAGATTAAACCTTTAAAAAATCTCAACATAATTTTATAAGTACTTCATTTTATACTCATTCATTTTCAGCTGCAGTTCCTCAACAATACTTTCATCATCAATCGTTGCAGGCATTTGATACTCTTTTCCATCCAACATGGTTCTGATGAGTTTTCTTAAAATTTTCCCAGATCTGGTTTTCGGCAAGCGATTTACAACCAAAGCATTTTTCATACTCGCAACCGCCCCGATTTTTTCCCGGATCAGCTGTACGATTTCTTTCTCTAAAGTTTTCTCCTCAATTTTCGAACCCGATTTTAAAACTGCAATCGCAAACGGAACCTGGCCTTTCAAATCATCATCAATCCCGACTACGCAACATTCTGCAACTTCTTTGTGAGCAGCCACAACTTCTTCCATTTCTGCAGTAGAAAGTCGATGACCCGCAACGTTGATCACGTCATCAACTCTTCCGGTTACGAATACATAACCATCTTCATCTTTAATTGCGCCGTCTCCAGAAAAATAATAGCCCGGGAATCTGGTTAAATATCCAAACTTAAAACGTTCCGGATCGCCCCAAATTCCCATCATCGCTCCTGGCGCCAAAGGAAGTTTGATGACCAAATAACCTTCGTGATGCGCTTCTAATTCATACCCTTCTTCACTGAAAATTTTAATGTCATAACCGGGAATTGGTTTTCCGGCGGAAGCTCGTTTAATTTTTACGTTTTCAATTCCGGGCATTAATCCCAACATTGGCCAACCTGATTCGGTTTGCCACCAATGATCGATTGCAGGAACGCCTACTAATTCATCATACCAATCGAGTGTTGCAACATCGCATCTTTCGCCTGCTAAAAATTGGGTTCTTAAAGAAGATAAATCATAATTTTTCACCAATTTTCCGTCTGGATCTTCTTTTTTAATGGCTCTAATTGCAGTTGGTGCGGTAAACATTATGGCCACTTTATGTTCTTCGATGACGCGCCAAAAAGTTCCCGCATCTGGAGTTCCGATTGGTTTTCCTTCAAAAATTACGGTCGTATTTCTGTTGATCAATGGACCATAAACCGAATAACTGTGCCCAACTGCCCAACCAATATCCGAAGCTGCCCAGAAAGTTTCGCCTTCTTTTGCGCCATAAATATTCTGCATGGAAAATTTCATCGCGACAGCGTGACCGCCATTATCGCGGACAACGCCTTTTGGTTTTCCCGTGGTTCCAGAAGTGTACAAAATATACAATGGATGCGTAGATTTTAGCGAAACACAATCTGCAGGTTCGGATTCTGTCATCAATTTTTCAAAATCGACCAATGACGAATCGTTTTTAAAATCAACGCGATTTCCTAACAATTTTCGATCAAAAGCTATGATATGTTCAGGTTTGTATTCTGCGAGTGAAATGGCTTCTTTCACAAAAGGCAAATACGGAATTCTGCGGGAAACTTCCATTCCAGAACTTGCGGTAATAATTGCTTTCGGATTGCAGTCATCAATTCTAATCGCTAATTCTTGTGGGGCAAATCCACCAAAAACTACGGAATGCGTGACACCTAATCTTGCACAAGCCAACATTGCAAAGACCGATTCGGGAATCATGGGCATATAAATAACGGCAGTGTCGCCTTTTTCTAAACCTAATTTTTTCAGTCCGCCCGCAAATTTTGAAACGTATTCTAAAACTTGACTGTAAGTGTATTTTATGATTCTGTTCGTTACGGGAGAATCGTAAATAATAGCAACCTGATCGCCAAATCCGTCGTTCACATGTTTATCTAGTGAGAGAAAACATGTATTTAATTCTCCGCCTTCAAACCAAGTTGGGTAATTTATTCCATCGTCGGTTAATATTTTGGTCGGTTTTTTAAACCATTCAATTTGCTCAGCCTGTTCTGCCCAAAATTTTTCTTTTTGCGCGATACTTTCTTTAAACATTTCATTTGCTTTCATCATTATTTATTTTTAGGTTCGAGGTTCGAGGTTCGAGGTTCAAGTTTCGGGATTCGAGGTATGAGATGCGAGGTTCAAGTTTTGAAATTCAAGAGTTAGAATTTATTAACTGAATTTTTTCTTGTTACTCATTGCTCATTACCGATTACTTATCATTTAAAAGTTCTTCCACACGTTCTGTTAATTTTTTAATAGAGTAGGGTTTTGTGATATAATCATCGGCACCCAGATCCAACCCTTTTTTAATATCGGCTTCTCCTGTTTTTGCAGAGAGAAAAATTACTTTTGTTTTTGCTAAGTTTTTATTTTTTTTGATTTCAGCAAGTGTGGTGTAACCGTCAATATTTGGCATCATGATATCCAACAGGATGACATCTGGAACTTCTGTTTTCAAAAGTTCCAATACTTCGGAACCGTCTCGTGCAATAAATACTTCATAACCTGCTTTCTTAAAAGCATATTCCAAAGTCATGATTATTTTATGTTCATCGTCTGCGATTAATATTTTTTTCATATTTCTTTTATATTTTGATCATCTGCATTTTGTACAGATTCGTTGTTTGTAATAGGCAAAAAAATCTCAAACGTTACCCCAATTTCTTTATTTTTCACTTCAATGTCGCCGCCATGTGCGATCATTATTTTCTTGCAGATCGCTAAGCCAAGTCCGCTTCCTGCTGGCTTTTGAAGGTTTTGATTTTTGGACTGATAGAATTTTTCAAAAATGAACTCTAAATCTTCAGTTGGAATAATTTTACCCGTATTGAAGATGGAAATTTTCAACTGGTTTTCCTGATGCTGAAATTTGGTTTGAATCATTCCTTGCTCATTGGTGAACTTCAAAGCGTTTCCTAAAATATTTTGAAAAACCTGAATCATTCTTGGCTCATCATACTCGAAAATCTTCTCTTCTAAAAGATTGACTTCGGAATGGTGCAAACTTCTTTGTTCAAAAAGATGAAGCAAAGGTTTAATTGATTTATGAAAAGTTTGAATGATATTATTTTCTTGAATATTTAAAGGAATAGTACCGGTTTCCAGTTTATCCAAATAAAGAATATCGTTAATAATTTCACTTAATCGATCTGATTCTGAAATGATGTTTTCCAGGAAATCTTTCTTTAATTCTGCCGGCATTTCTTCATCATCCAAAAGAATTTCGCTCGTTGCACGAATGGCGGTAAGCGGCGTGCGAAGTTCATGCGCCACGCTGTCGAGGAAATCATCTTTCTGTTTGTCTTTTACAATGAGATTTTTATTGGCATTTTGCAGATCATCAGAAAGTTTCAGTAACTGCGAAGATTGTTCACTCAACTGTTTATTGATGGAAATATTCTCTTTTGATTCTTCTAAAATTTTCAAAACTTCGGGAAGCGAAATCTTATCTTCTTTTGTTACACTTTCAATTAAAATTTTTGCAGAAGCGGTTCCGATTCTTCCACTTAAAAGGTTTTCTGAAAACTTAATGAAACGGGAATCTGCGGTATCGCTATCATTGGTGATTTTATATTTTAAATTAAAGATTTTCAGGGCTTGTTCTGTCTTTTTCTCTCCGAGAAATTTTACCAAAATCTTTTGGATATCAGAAACGTTTGCGATTCCTTTCCATATGTAAGCGTTCTCGTGATTTTGAATATAATCATTGATGTCAACATATAATTCGGCATAATTTCTCTCGCGATAATTAGATGCGGTATTGGTAGAAATTAAGCTAAACAAAAGTCCATTAGCCAAAATACTCCAAAAGAAGATCTGTGCTATTGGCGATAAATAGGGAATATTAAAAAAGTTTAAAAAATTACTATTGTAAAAACTGCTTTGCTGAAATCTTTCAGAAAAACTTGGTAAAACCAATCCAAGATAGCAAATGATAATTCCGACTACAATCCCGGCGACTGCTCCGAAATAATTGCCGCGACGCCAGAAAATTGCTCCGAAGAATGAAGGCGCTAACTGTGCAATCAAAACAAAAGAAACCAAGCCAATACTGAATAAACTTTTACCCACCATTAAATATTTATAAAAAATAAATCCTGTGATAATCAATATGAAAATACTGATTTTCCGAATGTTTACAATGATTTTGGTATTGTCAACATCTGAATTGATTTTAAATTTATCTAACCAGCCATAAGGGATAATGATGTTATTTGAAAGCATAATCGAAAGTGAAATACTCGAAATAATAATCATCGAAATACAAGCGCTTAAACCTCCGAAGAAAACCATCGCGGCAATTGCGGTATTTCCAAATTTTTGTGGAATGAGAATAGAGTAGAGTTCAGGATTTACATCTTGACCGAAAAATAAAATCTTTCCGCCCCACGCAATTGGAAAGACGAAGAAATTGAAAATTAAAAGATATAAAGGGAATAACCAAATCGCAGTTTTAATATGTTTCTCCTTTCTGTTTTCAATAATTGCCGTGTGAAATTGTCTAGGCAAAAGGAAAATAGCGGACATTGAAAGCATCGACATTAAGAACCAATTGAATCCACCTTCTAAACCATTGAACGTATTTTTTGAGGCAAAGTCTGGTAGCTTTTCAGCTTGTTTGTAGATATCTTCGAATCCATTAAAAACGCCATAAACTACAAATATTCCAAGGATGACAAAGAAGATGAGTTTCAAGAAACTTTCAACTGCAACTGCAGAAATAATTCCTAATCTTTTTTCAGAAGCATCCACATATTTCGTTCCATAATAAGAAGAAAATAAGGCAATGATTATAACAACATACGTTGCCGAATCGTAGAGGATGTTGGAAGAATTATGGGTTTCTGTCAGTAAATGAAATGTTTCTGAAATCGCTTTAATCTGTAAACTGATGTATGGAATGATCGCAAACATACAAACCAACGCAATCAGAGCACTCAATGATCTACTGTTGCCATATCTTAATGAGATAAAATCTGCAATACTACTGATTTTGTTGACTCTCGAAATCCGGATGATTTTTGTATTGATATAAATCCAGGAAGGGATAATAATAATGGGGCCGATGTAGATCGCCATATATTCCAACCCTTGATTTGCGGCGACACCAATACTTCCGTAATACGTCCAAGCGGAACAATAAACAGCCAATGACAACGCGTAAACGTAAGGATTGTTCACCCAAAAGCTGCTTCTCTTCTTCTCTGCGAAATAGGCAACGAAGAACAGAAGTCCCAAATAGATGACGACCAATGCGAAAAGCAAATAACTATTCATTGTACTTTTTAAAGATGATGAAGGAACTGATGGAAGAGGCTGCCCAAACAAAAAAAATATAAACGTAAATGATCGGTAAGCCAAAGAATTTTTGAGAACTATTGAATAAAAGCAGAACCGGCGCATTGAATAAAATAAACAATGCAATACTTAAAATAACCAGTTTTTGTTGATGCTTTTTTTTCATTTTTAAATTAAATATAAAAACAACGGGAAACGAATTTCCCGCTATTTTTAATTCTAAATCTGTGACTACATATTTTTGTCTGCGAATTCTCCCTTAAAGGAATACCAACCGAAAATTCCTAAACCACCCACGATAATCGGCATCAGTACGGTGAGAATAATCCAGCCGAAAACATTGTCTTCCTGCTTCTCAGACATAATTTTAGGGATTCCGAAAACTGTTAAACCGTAGTAGGCCACTACCAACGCTAAAAGCATCCAGACTACTCCTAATATTTTTTTTACTTGATCCATTTTTTTGTTTTTTAAAGTTAATGAAATTTGAAAGATGATGTGTTAAACTACGGGATTTTCTGCCGGTACTTCTTCTACCAATTCATCCTCATCTAAACTTTTGTTTCTTGTTTTTAAATAAAGGGTTCCGATGACTAAACAGACTCCCGCGACGACGATTGGATACCATAATCCTTCGAGATACCATTCGGAATGGCCGGCATCTTTTCCAGAGACGACGAGATAAGTCGCAACTGCAGGAAGTAATCCTCCAAACACCCCATTACCAATATGGTAAGGCAATGACATTGAGGTGTAACGAATTTTCAGTGGGAACATTTCTACCAGGAATGCTGCAATCGGTCCATAAACCATGGTGACAAAAACAACTTGGATGAAAACTAGGGCAATGAGTAACCATCTGGTATCCGGATTCACCGTAATCGCTTCCTTGATAAGCGCTCCTTGCGGTTTTCCCTCGATCATGATAGGTCCAGTTGCTGCCCAATGAATGATACTATCTCTTTTCATCAAAGTTCCGTCCGTAAACACTTTTTCCTGGTGGTAAGTAATCATACTATCCGCTGGGATTTTTGCGTGAACTTTTACGGTTCTCTTTTCCGTTAAACCATTTTTCGCAATGACTTTGCTCTCAATGTTTACAGAGTTATACATGGTTTTATAGATTGGTCGGTAAGCGATAATCGCAAGCAACATCCCAATCATCATAATTGGTTTTCTTCCTACTTTATCAGATAGCCATCCGAAAAGGACGAATAGTGGTGTAGCAACAAAAAGTGCTAAAGCCATCATGGTATCTACTTGTGCAGATTCAATATTCATTACTTTCTGCATAAAACTCATGGCATAAAATTGCCCGGTGTACCAGATAACTCCCTGTCCCATTACGGCTCCAAATAAAGCCAGCAATACAAATTTGAAATTAAATTTATTTCCGAAACTTTCTTTCAAAGGATTTGTTGAAGTTTTACCTTCTTTTTTCGCTTTGGCAAACAAAGGGGATTCTGCCATATTCCGACGGATGACATAAGAAACACCAACCATTAAAATTGAAATCCAGAACGGAATTCTCCAACCCCAACTGTCAAATTCTTCTGGTGAGAGTGAAGTTTTGGTGACTAAAATTACAATCAATGAGATAAATAATCCTGAGGTTGCCGTCGTTTGAATCCAGGAGGTCCAATATCCTCTTCGATGAGGTTGCGAATATTCGGCGACGTAAGTTGCGGCACCTCCATATTCTCCACCTAAAGCCAAACCTTGTAAAAGTCTTAAGATTAAAACCAAAACCGGTGCAGCGTATCCAATTGTTTCATATTCTGGTACACAACCGATTAAGAAGGTTGAGAATCCCATGATCAGAAGGGTTACCAGGAAGGTGTATTTCCGACCGATGATATCTCCCAATCTCCCGAAGAATAAAGCACCAAACGGACGTACCACGAATCCCGCAGCAAAAGTTGCCAAGGTAGATAAGAACGCTGCAGTTGGATTATCTGCCGGGAAAAATTTGGTCGCTAAAACAACCGCTAAACTTCCGAAAATGTAGAAGTCATACCACTCAATCAAAGTTCCGAGAGAAGAGGCCATAATGACTCCCCAAATCGTTTTGTTTTTCTTTTTCTCCGCAACGTAAGCATCATGCTCCAATTGGGATGTAAATTTTTTGGCCATAATTTATTTGTTTTTGTTTTTTAAAAATTATTTAGGTCGATCAGAAAATCTTTAATTAAAATGAATACATCACTTTTACCATTGCGCGCAGGTTGCCAACATCTTTTATATTGTTTTGGGCTTTGGCTTCGGTATTTATATCACCCCATTTTGCAGCGGTATATTCGATTTCCGGAGAAACGTTGAATTTATTTTGTTTAAAATCAACTCTTGCAGAAGCACGCCATAAATCATTAATAATTCTTGGTCCAGATGCACCGCGGACATACAGATTTTTATATCCTGTATCCACACCATTATTTTTGGAATAACCAAAGAATAGTCCTGGAGCCACTTTTGGATTTGCACTTGCCACATCAATCCATGCAGAAGTTGTTTTGGTTGGCTGATAAGATTCCTGTCCGTTTGACTCAGTATAACCAGCAAAACCTCCGAGCATAACTAAGTGATACATGTTTCCGCCCGTAATTCCATAAAGTTTAGTGATAATTTTTTCATTGGCATATTTAAAATATCCAAAGTACATATCAGAGTTTACCGTTTCAGTAGATACTAAGCCAGCAGATTCGATCACCGGTTTTAAGGATTGGTATTCTGCACCAATTCCTGTCGTAACCGTTTTTGTTTTGTATTGTAATTGTCCGTGGAAAGTCGGAATCGAAGAATTAAAAGTCGCGCTGTTAACAGAAGCACCCGCCGCATTAGCAGTTTGAAATTCCCGATCTTTGTAGGCAACAATGCTTAGCGTTAAGTCTGGAGTAATTTTTTGTGCTACCTTAATTTGACCAGCCCAACCGAAAGGGTTGAACATGATTCCAGAATTAAAATTAGCAACACCAGGGAAAACATCAAGGATGACCGTGGGATACCAAGTTTGACCAAATGTCACCGAAGTTTTTGGCCAGCTTAATGTTGCAGTAGCATGGCGCAATCTCAGTAAACCCATACTTCCACTTCCAGATGCAGTTTTATTGAGCTCAGTGTTTCCAAAAAAATCAGCCTCTATATTTCCGCTTGCTTTTGCGCCCCAAACATCTGGACCTTTAAACCTAATTCCAACTCTGGAAGTGATTGCTAAAAAGTTGCTTCCTCCTGCCGCGTTGATGTCTTTTCCATTTGCATCTCGTTTTTCATCAAGTGGAAAAAGGTTGAGTTGAAATTCCCGAGAGTACGCAGATTGTCTGCTGTCAAAATTATATTCCGTGCGAACCCAACCATAGAAACTTGCATCCCATTCTTTTGGTTTGGCTTTTTCTGCCTCCAATGTTTCGATTCTTTTTAGAAGATCTTCATTAGAGGGAGTTTCCTGCGCCACTAATAGATTTGAAAAACAAAGAGAAGAAACGATTCCTAACAAAACAATTGATTTCTTCATAAATTAATAAGTTTTAGTTTGTTTTTTTGTTGAAACGAAATTGAAACTAAAAATTTGATTGAAGAAATTTAATATATATCGGTGTAATGAATATAGTTGCTCGTAAATTGTATTAAAATAAGATGAAAATAGTTGCTTTTATTTCTTAAATCTTTCCCATTTAATCATCATGTATTTATCGCCAAACTCTGTGATAACCAATCCTGAACCTTTCAAGTTCTCTTCCTTTGACATGTATTCAATTAGTTCAGTTTGTTTGAAGACTTTGTAAACTGGATGAAAATCAGAATGTGGCGGACGAGTAATATTGTATTTCTTGATCCAGGAACTGACCGTATTGTGCGATACACCAATAATTCTTTCAATCTCACGATAGCTCAAACCTTCCAAATAAAGCTGAAGCGCTTTCGTAACTACATAATCATCAATCTGTTTCCCTAGTTTTTTTACCGTGAAATAGTAGTTGCAGTCTTTACATAAAAACCGTTGACGATCTTTAATGATACCACTTTTAATGATATTTTTCTCGTTGCATTTTGGACAGGAATTTGGCATAACTATATCTTTTTAGCAAATATATATTAAATTAGCAATATTGTTGATTTAAATGACTAATATTTTAAAGCTATCTTATTGAAAGCGAAATGTAATTACAGAAAACCCTAATTCATTTCAAAATTCTGAAATGATTTTAGCAGTTATAATATCCTTAAATTCTGAATTGCTTGGTTTAAAAATCTTCTTAAATAAATTTAAACAGTTATTAATTATTGTTTAATTTGTCTATTAAAGATTGTTTATCCTAAATTTGCCCCTTTAAAAGTTATAAATACATGAAAATAGAAGTTTCTTCAGATAAACATTTGAAATACGCAGAAGAAATACAACTGGAAATTGCAGAGTAACTGCTTTCGGTGCGTGCAGAAAGAACGGTTCAGGCGCGAAAGTCATGCATTGTTTGCCAGTTCGTAGAAATGTGGAGTTTAGCGACGAAGTGATGGATAGCGAAAATTCGATCATTTATCAATAGGCGAAAAACAGAATTTTTTCAGCACAAACCGTTTTCAGTAAAATTTTAGATGAAATGTCTTTATCAAATTAAATGATGGTTAAGCAGAAATTATTTGTTGTTAAAATCGGCGGAACTTTAATTGATAATGAAGATCTAACAAAATTTCTTCAAGAATTTGCGAACATAAAAACATTTAAAATCCCGGTTCATGGTGGCGGAAACCTGGATTCAGAGTTAGCAGTGAAACTGAATGTTACTCAGCAGATGACGGATGGTGGAAGAATTACTGATCAAGAAACTTTGAATATTGTGACCATGGTTTATGCTGGAAAAATCAATAAAAATATCGTGACAAAACTTCAAAGTTTTCATTGTAATGCGATTGGGTTTTCAGGTGCAGATGGGAATTTGATTAAAAGCGAAAAACGTTTGATTATAACTATTGACTACGGTTTTGTAGGTGATGTTGATCCGAAAAGTGTGAATATTGATTTGCTTCAAAACTTTTTAGAACTGCAATTAACTCCAGTTTTTTCTGCGACTACGCATAATCAAAATGGCGTTTTGCTGAATACCAATGCAGATTCTATCGCCTCAGTTTTAGCGCAAGCTTTAGCTCGTAATTATAACGTAGAACTTTTATATTGCTTTGGTAAAGAGGGAATTTTGAAAGATGTTATTGATTCGAATCTTTGATAAGGACACGGGATCAATCGCAATATGAGCAATAAAATGCAGAAAGCAAATTGAATAAAGGAATTTTACCCAAACTCGAAAATGCTTTTTTAACCAAAGAAAATCAAGTCCAAAAGGTGGTTTTACTCCACGAAAACAAGCTACAGAATCAAATAAATGTCAAAATGAAGGAACTGAAATTAAAATATAGCCCAGAAGCATTATTATCGAACGCTACAGAATTACTGAAAAAAATTATCGCGAAACCATCTTTGAGTACAGACGAGTATAATGTGTCATTGGTCATCGAAGGTTTTTTCCATCGGCACCAAATCCGACCGAGCGTTTGAAAAATAATATTTGGGCAGTGAATCAATTTTTTGATGAATCAAAACCTTCGATTGTTTTGAATACGCATCACGACACGGTAAAACTGAATAAAACCTTCACTATTGATCCTTTTATTCCTATCGAGAAAGACGGAAAGATTTACGGTTTGGGCAGCAATGATGCCGGCGCTTCTTTGGTTTCTATGGTTCAGGTTTTTCTACATTTTTACGAAGCAGAAAACTTGTTTCACAATTAAATTATCGCTTTAACTGCAGAAGAAGAAATTTCTGGCAATAACGGAATTGATTTGCTTTTTCCGCAACTTCTAAATGTCGAACTGATGATTGTTAGTGAACCAACCCAAATGAATTTAGCCATCGCAGAAAAAGGATTATTGATTATCGATGGTGAACTGGTAGGAGCTGCGTCGCACGCTGCACATCCCAATGAATATAATGCAATTGCGAAATGCATGGTGGATTTACAGCACATTTTGAACTTTATATTTCCAAAGGTTTCGCCGTGTTTGGGTGAAGTGAAAGTTACACTTTCCGTTATCAATGCTGGAAGGCAACATAACGTGGTTCCAGAAAAATGCAATTTTACTTTAGATGTTCGGGTGACCGATGAATACAGCAATAAGGAAGTTTTTGAAATCATTCAGTCCGAAATGAAATCGAAATTAAATGCGCGGTCTTTCAGATTAAATTCTTCCAGAATTAATGAAAAACATCCGATTGTAAAAGCAGGTTTAGAAATCGGCAGAACAATTTACGGTTCTCCGACGTCTTCAGATCAGGCCTTGATTTCGTGCACTTCAATAAAAATTGGCCCTGGAGACAGCACAAGATCTCATACCGCCAACGAATTTATTTACATTAATGAAATAAAAAAATAGGAATAGAAATCTATATTAAAATTTTAAAAAAAAATATTATAAACCTGTTTTTTCACTGCTTACAATTGGACAGCCACGAAGTGGCGAAATGTAACAACATAGGGTGAAGGCCTATGAAAAATGGAAATAAATATTATCAAGCCACGAAGTGGCGAAATATAATTGCATAATGTGGAACGTTATCAAAAAGAAATAATGAAAAAAATTTGGCAAAAAGATAAATCTCTAACCGACCAGTTGGTCAATCAATTTACCGTTGGAAAAGATTTAGATTTCGATGATGGTTGGCGAAATATGATGTTTTGGGTTCCATCGCACATTGTAAAATGTTGGCAGAAGTAGGTTTAATTTCTAATAAAGAATTGCTGAAACTACAAACTATTTTAAATAAAATTTTAGAAAGCATCGTAAATAATACTTTCGAAATCGATTCTGAAGCAGAAGATATTCACTCTCAAACAGAATCTGTTTTAATTGAAAAATTAGGTTCAACTGGAAAAAAAATTTATACTGCCCGTTCAAGAAACGATCAGGTTTTATTGGATATTAAATTATATTTATTAGATGAAATTCGTGAAATTGGGGAATTAACGGATTCTCTATTTACCCTTCTAATTCGTCTTGCAGATCAGCATAAAAATTTTTTATTGCCTGGCTATGCCCATTTTCAAATTGCGATGCCGTAGTCTTTTGGATTATGGTTTGGCGCTTATGCTGAAGACTTGGTTGATGATGCAGAACTGCTTGTGTCGGTCAAAAATATCATCAATAAGAATGCACTGGAATCTGCCGCCGGTTACGGATCTTCCTTTCCAATTAATCTGGAAAGTACCACCTATCATTTAAATTTTAAAACTTTAAATTATAATTCCGTTTACGCTCAAATGACCCGTGGAAAGTCCGAGAAATTATTGGCTTTTTCGATGTCTGTTTTGGCTGGAACATTAAGTCGATTTTCGTATGCTGTGTGTTTGTATTTAAATCAGAATTTTGATTTCATTACTTTTCCAAAAGAATTTACCACTGGAAGCAGTATTATGCCACACAAGAAAAATCCAGATATTTTTGAATTGGTAAGGGCGCGTTGCAACCGAATTCAGTCTTTGCCGAATGAACTGATTTTGCTCACCAATAATTTGCCTTCTGGCTATCATCGGGATATGAAGTTGACCAAGGAAATCCTTTTTCCAGCAATAGATTCTTTAAAAGAGTGTCTGCAAATTTTAATTTACACTTTACCGAATATCGAAGTGAAAGAAGGAATTTTAGAAGATGAAAATTACAAATACCTTTTCAGCGTAGAAAAAACAAATGAAGAAGTGAAAAAGGGCAATTCATTTCGGGATGCTTACATTAAAGTCGGAAATGATATTGAAAATAATGAATTTGAATATGATACAAAAGATTTTAACCACAGTCATCAGCGAGGTATTGGCAATTTGTGTTTAGAAGAAATTACGCATCAAATCCATAAAATTTCTAGTAAATTGCTGGCTTAATCGATTTTAAATTTAGTGGTCTTTTTTACCTCATGTAAAGCAATCGAACTGTGATATTGCCAAATATTTGGCGAGTTACCGATGACATTAACAGCGAAGTCGTTGTAAGAGTTAATGTCCTTTGCGATAATTTTCAACATATAATCATATTCTCCAGAAAGACTGATAATTTCTTGTACTTCATCAAAATTTTTGATGTGAGATTCAAAATCTTCCAAAGTCAATTGAGATTGTTCTTTTAAACGGATGTTACAATAAACAATAATGTTTAGGCCCAATTTTTCTCGATTAAGGATGGCTACATATTTCTCGATAATATTTTGTCTCTCCAATTGTTTGATGCGCTCATAAGTAGGGGTGAAGGTGAGTCCAATTTTCTCCGAAACATCTTTCACCGATATGGTGGAGTCTTCTTGTAGCAAACTGAGAATCATTCGGTCTTTGGCATCCATAAATATTTGATTTAAACAAAACTATTAAAAATTATGAGATAAACGGCCTATTATAGGACAATTCTTTTAATTGTTGAAAAAACCATTTTCAGATTTCAGAAAAAATGATATCTTTGCACCTAATGAAAAGAACATTTCCATTAGACGATTTACATAAAGGCAGCAATGCCGATATTCACGATATTTATTAACACAACGAAGTCATTTTGACTTCGTTTTTTTTTGACTCAAAAACTAAAATTATGCTAAAAACCTCTGATTTATCCGTAGAAAAAATTGACAAATTACTCTTAGAAGCTGAAGAGTTTTCCAAGGGAAAAGTCTCTAGAGCGAAAGATGATATTTATGTTTCCAACCTTTTTTTCGAAGACAGCACCCGAACAAAAACGAGTTTTGATGTGGCCGAAAGAAGATTAGGACTAAAAGTAGTTCCCTTTGATGTCACGGCAAGTTCTGTGAACAAAGGAGAGACCCTTTATGACACGGTGAAAACCATGAAAAGTTTGGGTATTGATTTATGCGTAATCCGTCATAAACAAGAAAAATTTTATGATGAATTCAAAGGAATCGATATCGCTATAATTAACGGTGGCGACGGAACAGGAAATCACCCGTCCCAAAATATTCTAGATTTGATGACGATAAAGCAAGAATTCGGAGATTTTAAAGGGCTGAAAGTTGGGATTGTAGGTGACGTAAAGCATAGTCGCGTAGCAAATTCAAACGCTGAAGTTTTAAGAAAACTAGGCGCTAAAGTTTATTTCTCGGGTCCAGAACAATGGTTTGACGAGGGAACTATCATTAACGGAACTTATTTATCAATCGATAATTTAATTAAAGAAGTTGATGTCTTGATGTTGTTGAGAATTCAATATGAAAGACATGAAAGTGATGAACAGTTAAAACTTTCTCCAGAGAAATATCACCGCAAATTTGGTTTGACCAAAGAACGTGAAAAAGCGATGAAAAAAGAGGCGATTATTATGCATCCAGCGCCGATTAACAGAGGAGTTGAGATTGATGATGAATTAGTAGAATGCAAACGTTCTCGCATTTTTAAACAAATGGAAAACGGCGTATTCGCTAGGATGGCCATTTTGAAAACAGCTTTAGAGACAAAAGGATTTGAATTCGAGTAATGAAAGGAATTAAGAATTAACAATCAAGAACCAAGAACCGAGAATCAAGAGAAAAAGATGGAAAGATTATACATTAAAATCTAGAATCTTGAATCTATTAATAGTAAAAATGAAAAAGAAATTAATATTAGAATCTGGTGAAGTGTTTCATGGAAAAGGTTTCGGAGCCGAGCAGGACATTGAAGGCGAAGTCGTTTTCAATACGGGAATGACTGGCTATCAGGAATTGATATCCGATCCTTCCTATTGCGGACAAATCGTTTGTATGACCTATCCGCTCATCGGAAATTACGGAATTAATCGCGACGATTACGAAAGCATTGAACCGGCTATTAAAGGTTTAATTGTAAAAGAAGTGTGTGATTTTCCGTCCAACTTTCGAACTCAAATGGATCTGGATGAATTTTTTCAAAAACGAAATCTTTCCGGAATCTCTGGAATTGATACTAGAAGATTAACCAGAGTTCTTCGAAATTCAGGCGTCGTAAAAGGAAAAATAGTCAGTGAAGATGCTGATGAAATTAACGTGATTACAGCTTTAAAAGCGAGTGTTTTAGCTAGGGACCAAGTTGCTCACGTTTCTACAAAAACATCTTATGCAAATCCAGGAAGAGGTTTGAAAGTAGTCCTGGTTGATTACGGGTCTAAACTCGGAATTTTACGCGAACTCGCTCAGAGAGATTGCGATGTCATCGTGGTTTCGCAAGATACGACAGCGGAGGAAATTTTATTGATTAATCCCGATGGTGTCATGCTTTCCAACGGTCCAGGTGATCCGGAAGATGTAAAAGGTGCCATCGAAATGATTCAGAAGCTTTTAGGTAAAATCCCAATTTTTGGAATTTGTTTAGGACACCAGTTGATTGCTTTGGCAGGTGGTGCAAAAACCTTTAAGCTGAAATTTGGACATCGCGGTGGAAATCATCCTGTTTTAGATTTGAAAAAAAATAAAGTCGCAATAACTTCTCAAAATCACGGTTACGCTGTTGACCAGGAGTCTTTACATAATACTGATTTAGAGGAAACGCATATCGCTTTGAATGACCGAACTAATGAAGGTTTGAAACATAAAATTCATCCTTGTTTCTCGGTGCAATATCACCCGGAAGCAAGCCCAGGTCCAGAAGATGCGAATTATCTGTTTGATGAATTTATCGAAATGATGGAAAGTTTTATCTCTAAAAAATTATTAAATTAAAAATGGCAAAAAGAGTAGACATAAAAACAATATTAGTGATAGGAAGTGGTCCCATTATCATCGGACAAGCCGCAGAATTTGATTACGCCGGAACTCAGGCTTGCTTGTCTTTGAGAGAAGAAGGTTACAAAGTAATCCTCATCAATTCAAATCCTGCAACGATTATGACCGATGTGGAGATTGCCGATAAAGTATATATAGAACCGATTTCTTTGGAATTCGTAAGTCATATTATCCGCAAAGAAAGACCAGATGCGCTTTTGCCAACTTTGGGTGGACAAACCGGCTTAAATATGGCCGTAGAATTAGAAAATTCAGGAATTCTGGAAGAATGTAAAGTGGAAGTTCTAGGAACCAAACTTTCAGCCATTAATCAAGCGGAAGACCGGGATTTATTCCGAAACTTAATGCACGAATTAAATGAACCTGTACCAGATTCTGATATTGTAAATGATGTAGAAGGCGCTTTGAAATTCGCAGAAAAAATTGGATTCCCTTTAATCGTTCGTCCCGCTTTTACGATGGGTGGAACTGGTGGTGGAATTGCGCATTCTGTAGAAGAATTAAAAGAAATCACCAGTTTTGGTTTAAAATACAGTCCGGTTCGTCAATGTTTGGTAGAAAGATCCATCGCTGGATACAAGGAAATAGAATACGAAGTGATGCGCGACAAAAACGACAACGCGATTGTTGTTTGTAATATGGAAAACATCGATCCGGTCGGAATTCATACAGGAGATTCTATTGTAGTTGCACCTTCGCAAACACTTTCTGATAGAGAATATCAAATGTTGCGAAACTCTTCCTTAAAGATTATTCGCGCTTTAGGAATTGAAGGTGGTTGTAATGTTCAGTTAGCTTTAGATCCGCATTCTTTCAATTATTATATTATCGAAGTAAATCCGAGAGTCTCTCGTTCATCAGCTTTGGCGAGTAAAGCAACCGGTTATCCAATTGCGAAAATTGCGGCGAAAATCGCGGTAGGTTTAACTTTAGATGAAATCATGAATCCCGTAACTGGAAAAACGTACGCGTGTTTTGAACCTGCCTTAGATTATGTGGTGACAAAATTTCCACGTTTTCCTTTTGATAAATTTGAAACTGCAGATCGACGTCTTTCCACTCAAATGAAAGCAACCGGTGAAGTCATGGCAATCGGAAGAAACTTCGAGGAATCTTTGCAGAAAGCAATTCGTTCTTTAGAGACAGGCTTAAGACATATTGGTTTAAAAACTAAAGACGCTGCAGCCTTAACCGACGAGGAAATTGAAAGAAGAATCAGAGTTTGTGATGATGAGCGATTATTCATTATTGGTGACGCTTTGAGACGTGGTTACGACTGGGAAAAAATTGCTGAATGGAGTAAAATCGATAAATTTTTCATCTGGAAAATTAAAAAACTCATCGATTTTGAAAAAATTATTGCTGAAAATAAATTCGATAAAGAAACTTTACTCGAAGCCAAGAAATTAGGATTTTCAGACCTAAGTATCGCTACATTATGGAATTCCACTCAGAAAGAAATTTTTGAATTCCGGAAGAATAATGGTGTGATGCCGGTTTATAAAATGGTCGATACTTGCGCTGCAGAATTTGAAAGTGAAACCCCGTATTTCTATGGAACTTACGAAGAAGAGAATGAAAGTATTCCATCCGACAAAGAAAAAATCATCGTTTTGGGTTCTGGTCCGATTCGAATTGGTCAAGGTGTAGAATTCGATTATGCCACCGTTCATTCGGTTTGGGCGATTAAAGAAATGGGGTATGAATCGATTATCATTAACAACAATCCAGAAACCGTTTCTACAGATTTCTCGATTTCCGATAAATTATATTTCGAACCCTTAACGGAGGAAGATGTAATGAATATCATCGAACTTGAAAAACCAAAAGGCGTTGTAGTACAGTTTGGCGGACAAACCGCTATTAATTTAGCCGATAAATTAGCTGCTCATGGCGTTCAAATTTTAGGAACTTCACTCGAAGATTTAGACCGTGCTGAAAATAGAAATAAATTTGAATCCGCTCTTCAAGAAATGGGAATTCCGCAACCGTTAGGAAAAACCTGTTTTACGAAAGAAGAAGCTTTGGTAATCGCTACGGAAATTGGTTATCCGGTGTTGGTTCGTCCAAGTTATGTTTTGGGTGGAAGAGCCATGGAAATTGTTTATGATGATTTAGAACTTGCTCATTATATGACGAATGCGGTGAAAGAAAACTCCGAACATCCAATTTTGATCGATCGCTATTTAACCGGAAAAGAGGTGGAAGTTGATGCCATTTGCGATGGAGAAACCGTGGTGATTCCAGGAATAATGGAACATATCGAAAGAGCTGGAGTTCACTCCGGAGATTCCATTGCAGTTTATCCGCCCCAAAATATTACTCCGGAACAGATTGCAACTTTAGTTGATTACACCGAAAGATTAGCGAAAGGTTTGAACGTAATCGGTTTGATGAATATTCAATATGTCCTTTTTGAAGGCGGAGTTTTTGTGATTGAAGTTAATCCGAGATCGAGCAGAACTGTGCCATTCTTATCAAAAATTACCGAAATTCCGATGGCAAATTTAGCCACAAAAGTAATCCTCGGACAAAAATTAAAAGATTTAGGGTATAAAAACGGTTTAGCGCCAGTAAAAGATGGAGTTTTCGTAAAAGTTCCGGTCTTCTCTTTTTCAAAATTAACCAGAGTTGATATTTCGCTCGGACCAGAGATGAAATCAACAGGAGAAGTAATGGGGAAAGATTCGACGCTCGAAAAGGCCTTATATAAAGGTTTAATTGGTGCCGGAAGAAAAATGCCTTTGCATGGTGCAATTCTCTTCACGGTTGCCGATAAACATAAGCCTGAAGCTTGCGAATTAGCCAGAAGATTTCAGGAAATTGGTTTTAAAATTTGGGCGACCGAAGGAACTGCCAATTATTTTGAAGAACACGGAGTTCGCACCAAAATCGGATATAAAATTGAAGAAAATCCAGAAATTAACTTGATTGATTTAATTCAAACTGGAAAAGTTCAATACATCGTAAATACCATGACCAAAGGAAAACAATCCGAAAGAGACGGTTTCCAAATCCGGAGAACTTCGGTAGAAAATGGAGTTCCGTGTTTAACTTCTATGGATACCGTAGAAGCGATTTTAAAAGTCATTGAAAGTATGAGTTTTAAAATGGAGCCGATGTAATTTCAAATTTGTCAAAAACTTAATAAAGATAGAAACCTTCAATGCTTTTAAAAGTGTGAAGGTTTTTTTTATGTTTAATTTTGCCACTTAATTTAAACCATATCAAAAAATGAGTTTCCTTACCGCAGAATGGAATAATTTAGCCATGATCAATTACGTAGTCGATCCAAAAATTCTGGAAAAATATGTTCCGGCTGGAACTGAACTCGATTTTTTTGAGGGAAAATGTTACGTCAGTTTTATTGGGTTTCTCTTCGAAAACGTAAAAGTTTTAGGATTAAAAATTCCGTTTCATACTGATTTTGAAGAAGTTAATTTGAGGTTTTATGTAAGACGATTGGAAAATGGAACCTGGAAAAGAGGTGCCGTTTTCATCAGCGAAATCGTGCCCAAATTTTCCATTTCATTTGTCGCAAATACTTTCTACAATGAGCATTATGAGACATTTCCGATGAAACATACTTTAAAAGTCAAGGACAATTCCCGGGAATTCCTTTACCAATGGAAAGTAGACAATACTTGGAATAGCATTCATGTAGAAACCCAGAAAAATCCTACTGTAATTGAAGTGGGTTCTGAAGCCGAATTTATCACGGAACATTATTTCGGCTATAACAAAGTGAGCGAAACTGAAACGATCGAATATCAGGTGACGCATCCAAGATGGCACCAGTATGAAGTGATCAAAAATAATTCTACGATTGATTTTGAAGCTGTTTACGGAAAGGAATTCGCTTTCATTAAAGCCTTAGAGCCAACTTCTGTTTTCTTGGCAGTTGGGTCCAAAATAAGCATTGAGGAAAAACGTAAAATTAAGGTGTGATCAAAGAAACTCAACTTTAAAAACGAATGGTATTTTCTTAGTTTCTATTGCCAGCAAAAATTATAATTTTTATCTTGTACTAAATTATTTAAATGGATTTTTGGGAGCGCCGCATTTATTACCTTCAACTTTTAGCGGAACATTTACTTCTTTCCTTAGGTTCACTATTGGCCGTTACTTTTCTTGGAATTTCGCTCGGTATTTTTGTTTTTTACTCTTCCAAAAGCCGAAAAATTATTCTTCCGCTCATCAATTTTCTCTACACGATTCCGTCGATTGCGATGTTTGGTTTGCTAATTCCGCTCGTGGGAATTGGATTAAAAAACGCCTTGATTGTTTTAATTATTTACGGCTTACTTCCTATTGTTAGAAGCACTTACAGCGGTTTAAAAGAAGTTCCGGCACAACTGGTAGAAGCGGCTCAAGGTTTAGGCTCTACGAAATTTCAGGTTTTCAGAAATATTTATTTTCCGCTGGCTTTACCTTCTATATTATCAGGTTTAAGAATTACCGTGGTAATGATTGTCGCTTTAACCGGTTTAGCAGCTTTGATTGGTGCAGGTGGACTTGGACAGGCAATTTTTCGGGGTTTAAATACGATGAATACTGAATTAATTGTCACAGGTTCGCTCGGAATTTCCCTATTTGCCATTTTGGGAGATCAATGGTTGGGACAATTCGAAAGAGACGAAAGTTTGCTTCGGGTTATTTCTAAAAACGGCACAAAGCGTCAGAAAAATAGAATTATATTTCCGACTGTTATTGTTTTCATGTTCTCGATCGCAGCACTATTTTACCTAAATCCTTTAAGTTCGAATAAGAGTAAAACAATTGTAGTCGCTTCAAAACCCACGAGTGAACAGTTTATTTTAGGCGAAATTATTTCACAAACGATCGAAAATAATACAGATATCAAGGTTATTCGGAAATTTGGAATCGGTGGCGGAACCACCAATATTCATCCCGCAATGCTCTCCAAAGATTTAGATGTTTACGTCGAATATACGGGCACAGCGTGGCTTAATGTTTTAAAGAAAGACTTGCCTCAAAAGCAACTCATTAATTTCGAGGAATTAAATAAAACCTATGAAAACCAATTCAAATTAAAATGGCTCGGACTTTTAGGTTTCAATAATACGTACGGATTAGCGATCAGTAAAAGTGATGCAGAAAAACAAAATATCCTGTCTTATTCCGAACTTGCAGTGAAAAGTGGAGACTTTACATTTGGGGCAGAATTCGATTTTTTTGAAAGAAGTGATGCTTTTCCCGGCTTGAAGAAAACGTATCCTTTTCAATTCAAAAATTTAGAGGAAATGGATATTAATCTTCGGTACAAAGCTTTTGAAGAAGGCAAAATCAATGCGGTAGATGTTTTCACTACTGATGCACAGATCAAAAATTTGAACCTGAAAGTTTTAAAAGACGATAAAAATTACTTCCCTAATTATGAAGCGGGAATTGTCATTCGTCAAGAAATATTAGAAAAACATCCAGCAGTAGAAAAGCTGTTATTGCAATTACAGGGAAATATATCCACAGAGAAAATGCAGGAACTTAATTATCAAGTAGAAATCGAGAATAAAAGTCCCGCAGAAGTTGCGAAGAATTTTATTAATAATTTAAGGAATTAAAATGAAGGAAACGAGCATCATTTCTGTGGAGCATATTTATTTTAATTATGGAACCCAAACTATTTTTCAGGATTTTTCAACAGATTTTGAAAGGGGAAGTTTCACCTGCATTTTAGGAGAAAGCGGAAGTGGAAAATCAACTTTACTGCGAATCATCAACGGTTTGATTCTTCCTCAAAAAGGATTGGTTAAAATTGATCAGGAAATTTTAGCTAAGGAAAATTTAATTCAGAACAGATTAGAAATGGGTTACGTTCTGCAGGGAAATTCGTTATTTCCGCATCTTACGGTTTACCAGAATATGATTTACTGCCTGAAAATATTAAAAAAACCTGACGCTTTTTGCAAAGAGAAAATTACCGAACTCCTCCCATTAGTTGGACTGAAAGAAGATCTACTTCAAAAATTTCCAGATGAAATAAGTGGCGGTCAAAAACAAAGAGTAGGAATAATTCGTGCTCTTGCACACAATCCGAAAATAGTTTTAATGGATGAACCTTTTTCCGCTTTGGATAGTGAAACGCGGCATAAACTTCAAATTCTCGTAAAAAATATTCATCAAAAACTGGAAACGACGTTTGTCATGGTAACGCATTCTAAAGAAGAAGCTGAAATTTTGGGAACGAAAATTTTACCGTTATAAATTTTAATCTTATAATTCAAAATATTCAGCTAATTTTCCCTTTAGTTGAAATAATTCCTATTACAGTTCCTCGTAGGATAATATAATACATGCCGCATAAATAATCTATTTTTTATGGAGATAATTTAAATTTATTACGTAATTCTTAAAGTTTGTTAAAGTTTTTTAAGATTGCAGTAAGTGGCATTTTTATTGTGTCATCCTTCGCAACCTTAAAATATAATATTAACTTAATAATTTAAATTATGGAAAATTCCACAAACTACAGACCAGATTACAGAAACGATTATGTTTCTAAAGTTTTCAGATCAAGAGAAGACGCAGATAATGCGTTTAACCATTTATCAGAAAGAGGATACTCGAAAGATGATATTAATGTAATGATGTCTGATGATACAAGAGACCGACATTTCACAAACAATGATAATCATGATTCTGCACTTGGAGATAAAGTAGCTGACAATGCAGCAACAGGATCTTTGATTGGTGGTGGTGTTGGTGCAGTTGTAGGCGCTATTGCGGCAATCGGATCAAATGTTTTATTGCCAGGTTTAGGATTAATTATCGCAGGACCTTTAGCTGCAGGACTTGCTGGAGCTGGAGCTGGAGCTGCAACAGGTGGATTGATTGGAGCATTAACTGGAATGGGTGTGCCAGAAGAAGAAGCCACAAGATATAGAGACGACATTAAAGATGGTGGGATTTACATGGGATTCAAACCAAGACATGAGCAAGATGCACGCGATACCTACGATAGATGGTATACAAACGACTCAAGAAATCTATAGAATTAATTTCTCGCAAAAAAATCCGTCTCGTAATTTTACAAGACGGATTTTTTTATTTTTAGTGTAAAGGAATTTAAATCGTTCCCATCACGTACATTTCTTCCATCGTAGGGGTTGGATTTCCTCCCGCTTTTTCCAGTGTAATCGCGAAGGCTTGTGCATTTTCAACGGACTTCATTTCTTGGAAACCAGCATCTTTATCAGTGCTGTACATTCCCATATCTACGGGTTTACCTTCTACAATTGCCCAGAGTTGATATTGCTTTCCGGTAGGAGCTGCCGGTAAATTTTTCATTTCTAAAAATACCCTTTTTGAGGTATGCCAATAAACATCTGCTAACAAATCAGGATGATTTTCTACTCCTTTCAATTCAATTTTTGCTGAATTTTTCATGAGGTTATTCATTTCTTCTAAAGACGAAACTTTTGCTGACAGCGTTGTGTTATTTTGTGCAATGGTATCAAGTTGCTGATTTTTAGAATTCACTTCGTATCCTAAATATCCCAAACCAAAAAGAAGCGCAACAGAAGCTGCCATCATCCAGGTCGGAATTGCCGTACTAATTTTCGCAGGGATTTCTTTTTTAACCATCGGAATTATTTTCCCCGAGGTTTCTAAATTTGAATTGAAATCTAATTTTTTTAGCAATTCAGCTTTGATATGAGACGGAGGTTGAATAGCAGTTTTAGTTGCCAGTTCTTCTAAAATTAATTGATATTCTGCTACTGCAGTTTGTACTTCAGAATTATTTTGCATTACACACTCCAGAATAGAAGACTCCTCTTGAGAAATATTTCCCAAAACGTAGTTTTCTATAACTCCTGATGATATGTAAGTTTTAATATCCACTTTTATTTAAGTAAAAAAAATAATATAACAAATTGAAAATCTCTTAAAACAGTTTTTAGTTCTAATAAAGCTGCTCTTGTTCTTGTTTTTACGGTTCCCAAAGGAATTCCTAACTCTTCTGCAATCTCTTCTTGAGTAAATCCTCCGAAATAAGCTTTGTTGATTAAAATGCTGTAATCAGCTTTCAAAGAATTCACCAAATTCTCTACTTCTTTAAACTCATGTTTCTGTTCTGTAGAGAGAGACTTGTTATCATCTACGAAGTCTGGAATGCTTTGGTTTTGTAAATCGTTTTGAAAAGATTTTGATTTTAGCCGATCGATGGCAGAATTTCTAGCAATATTCAGCATCCAGGTATAAAGGGCCCCTTTTTTTGGATCGTAAGAAGTAATGGAATTCCAGATTTTCACAAAGGTATCCTGTAAAACTTCATTGGCTTCCTCTTCATATTTCACTATACGAAAAATCACCCCATAGAATGCAGGTGAATAATTATCATATAAATAGTTAAATCCCTTTTGATCCCTACTTAAAAGTAAGGAAACAAGTTGTTCCGTAGAAAGGGATGCTTTTTTCATGAAATTCAGATGGGCAAATATAAAATAATAATTCAAATGAAAATCCAATTTCTTGTCCTACTCGTAAATTAATTTTAAAAGAATACGATTATGAATGCTATTATAAAATTTTCAACTTTTGTGATGATAGGCGCTGCAATGTCTAGTACAGGTTTTGCACAAAAAGTTCAAATGGTAAATGGAAAAAAGAAAATTAATCCTTATTACTCCCGAACCAATACGCAAAAAATAACAGTTCCTAATTCCAGTTGGAAAAAAGTGCTAAACTCAAATTTGTATGCTGTGGCTCGCCAAAATCAAACCGAAGCAGCTTTTACTGGCAAGTATAATAACTTCGAGGGAAAAGGAACATATTACTGTGGTTCCTGTGGAAATCCTTTATTCCGCTCCGATGCAAAATTTGCTACAACTTGTGGATGGCCAAGTTTTTTTGAAACGATACGTTCAAAATCAGTGATGTATAAAAGAGATGATTCTTACAATATGGTGAGAACTGAAGTACTTTGTGGCAGATGCGAAGGCCACTTAGGACATCTTTTCGATGACGGTCCGAAACCAACGAAAAAAAGATATTGTATGAATTCTATCGCTATGGAATTTGAACCGTTAAAAAAATCATAAAATCAATCTAAACAAAATTAGTCCTCGTATATCATTGCAGCACAAATTTATAAATCAACATTAAATTATTATTATTATGAACTACTTAAAAATGACCGCCGTAGCATTCGCACTCACTTTAACAGTGGCAATGACTACGCAATCTTGCTCATCTACCATGATGAATCAGGATAATACAGTAATGGTTGGAGGTGCAGCAATGTATCCAACTAAGAATATCGTAGAAAATGCGGTGAATTCAAAAGATCATACCACTTTAGTTGCTGCTGTGAAAGCTGCAGGATTGGTAGAAACTTTACAAAGTGCAGGACCATTCACGGTTTTCGCACCAACCAATGCAGCCTTTGGCAAATTGCCTGCAGGAACAGTAGGAACTTTGGTAATGCCAGAAAACAAAGCGACGCTTACAAACATTTTAACTTATCACGTGGTACCAGGAAGAATTTCCTCTGCAGATTTGTCTAAATGGATAATGAAAAATAACGGAATGTACATGGCTAAAACCGTTCAAGGAGAGGAATTAACTTTCTGGATGAAAGGAAAAGACATGTATGTTAAAGATACAAAAGGTAACTCTGCACGGATTACAATTGCAGATGTAAACCAGTCAAATGGCGTGATTCATGTGATCGACACAGTTTTGATGCCATAGTTTCATAGTTTTATTTTTAAGGGAGTCACCTAAATTTCGGTTTAGGTGACTTTTTTTGTTATTGCAGACGGCTAACTCTATTGCTTTTTTCCTAACTTTAGCAAAATCAAATTATTTATGAAAAAATTACTTCTTAGTACTATGCTAGCTTTTTCGGTAACCGCATATTCGCAATGGTCAACTCCTACACCAAGTCCACAGCAGAAAATTGAGCAACAATTCTCCTTGTCTAAAATAACGGTTGATTACGGAAGACCGGGCGTAAAAGGACGTAAAATCTTTGGTGATTTGGTTCCTTTCAATAAAGTTTGGCGCGCTGGAGCTAATGGCGCAACTAAAATTACCTTTGGTCAAAATGTAAACTTTGGGGGAAAAATGGTGACCGCTGGATCTTACGCTTTATTCGTGATGCCAATGGAAAAAGAGTGGAAAATTATGTTGAATAAAGATGCAAATCAATGGGGTGCATATGCCTACGATGAAAAATTAAATGTGGCAGAGATTTCCGTACCTGTTCAAAAATTAAATGATAAACAGGAGTATTTGGAAATTTCATTCAATCCAATTGATGATCATACCACACATTTGGTGATTACCTGGGATATAACGCAAGTGAAGGTTCCGATAACAGAAGCAAAACCCGAAGCAGTTTTAAAAATCATTGATAAGCTAAATGATATTAAGAAAATTGAGAAAGATGCAGCTAAAAAATAAATTCAAAGTGAACTTCGGTTCACTTTTTTTTTAACTTCAAATATTGATTTGCAATTTTTTCCATGTACACCAAAGAATTATTTCTTTAAATTTTCATCAATTATCAATTATCAATCATCAATAATCAATCATCTTCCAGTAAAGCGGTCTTAAATCTATTAAAAAATACTTGTCAATTTTTCGGTTGCCCAAATAATCCTCAGAAAGTATTTTTGCTTTAAATTTACAACATGCAACTTTCCTCAGAATTAATGTATCAAGCCTCCTTCGAAAAAAATACTGACTTTGAAGGTGTTTTTTGGATGGGTGTAAAAACAACTGGAATATTTTGTCGGCCCACTTGTACTGCGAGAAAACCTAAGAAAGAAAACGTAGAATTCTTTTTTACCTCAAAAGCTGCAATTTTAAAAGGATATCGGCCATGCAAAGTTTGCAAACCCTTAGAAATTCCGGATGAAACTCCAAAAAATATTCAGAAAATTTTAGAAGAACTTCGGTTAGATCCAACTTTAAAATTAAAGGATTTCGATCTGGAAAAACGTGGCTTAGAACCGGCAACAGTCAGAAGATGGTTCCAGAAAAATCATGGCATGACTTTTCAAGCGTTTCAAAGAATGTTTCGGTTGAACACAGCTTTTAAAAAAATTCAACAGGGAGATAACATTATGGAAACCGCTTATGAGAGTGGATTCGAGAGTTTAAGCGGCTTTAATGAAAGTTTCAAAAATATTTTTGGAGTTTCCCCGAAAAATTCAAAAACGCAGAACATTATTGACTTAAAAAGAATAGAAACGCCCATCGGAACAATGTATGCAGCTGCGACTGTAGCTGGAATTTGTATGCTGGAATTTACTGATCGAAAAATGCTGGGAACCGAATTCAAAGATCTTGCGAAATCCTTAAACGCAACCATAATTCACGGTGAGAATACTCATTTTAAAATTTTAGAAAAAGAGTTAAAAGAATATTTTAAAGGAGAAAGACGGGACTTTAGTGTTCCACTTTCACCCGTAGGAACTGAATTTCAAAAATCCGTCTGGAAAATTTTAATGAAAATTCCCTATGGCGAAACTTGGAATTATAAAAAGCAATCAGAAGTCTTGGGTGATGTAAAAAAAGTACGAGCCGTGGCAAATGCGAATGGAATGAACAAAATTTCTATCTTAATTCCTTGTCATCGGGTCATTGGAAGCAATGGCACTTTGACGGGTTATGGCGGCGGAGTTTGGCGCAAACAGAAATTGCTGGAATTAGAAAAAACCATTCTTTTATAGGTCCAAATATCCTTTTTAATTTTTAAATAAGTACAAACTTACAACCAATATCAAAGCAATGAATTTCAGCATACAGCCGGTTTTAGAAAATGACATTATCAGTTTAATTCCCTTAGAAAAACATGATTTTGAAGAATTGTTCGACGTTGCCTCAGATCCGAAAGTTTGGGAACAACATCCTAATAAAGAGCGATATAAAAGAGAGGTGTTTGAAAATTTCTTTCAAGGCGCAATGGAAAGCAAGGGTGCTTTTCTAATTATTGACAAAGAAACCGAGGAAGCTTTAGGAAGCACGCGATTTTACGATTACAATAAAGATGACAGCAGTATTTTAATCGGATATACCTTTTACGGCACAAAATCCTGGGGTAAAAATATCAATGCAAGTGCGAAGAAATTAATGTTGGATTACATTTTTCAATTTGTAGACAAGGTTATTTTTCATGTTGGGAAAGATAATCTGCGTTCCGTAACGGCCATGACGAAACTCGGAGCAGAAAATTTGGGCGAAGAGGAAGTTGCCTATTTTGGAGAAGATTCAAAAATGAATATCATGTTTCAAATCAAAAAAGAAAATTGGAAATGATCATATGTTCAAATTAATTTTATTATAACTGTCGAAATATGATTAGAAAAGGAACAAAAGTTAAGTGGAAATGGGGTAGTGGAACGGGTGAAGGAAAAGTTATAGAAACTTTTCAAGAAGAAATTACAAAAATTCTTAAAGGTTCCAAAATCACCAGAAAAGGAGAAAAGGGAAACAAAGCTTTGCTCATTGAACAAGAAGATGGAGATCAAGTTTTAAAGCTGGAAAGTGAAGTTGAAAAAGCCTAGGAAAATTGAAAAATCCAGAAAACATTAAGAACTCGCATCTCAAATTTGCCGAAGAGCGCGGTTCCGATAAAACGTACTGTCCCTCAGAAGTTGCACGGAAATTATTTCCAGACAATTGGCGGGAAATGATGGAAATGGTCCGCGAAATTGGTGATGAATTAGTCAGAGAAGGACAATTGGAAATTCTCCAAAAAGGAGTTGTGCATGAGAGAGTTTCAACTGGATTAAAGGGTCCAATTCGATTTCGGAAAAAGTAGCTAAGTTTTGGAACATTAATCCACTAACTTTTGAATTAGATTAATGGCTCTCGTCCATTTTGCAAATATTTCAAGGGGTTTTGGGTAGGCCGGGATATCAAATTCCCACGGAATTAAAACGGCGATATCATTTTGATCCCGCAATTCTGGAATCCATTTTCGTATATAATCTTGCGCTTTGTATTTATTGGATTGATGCACAGGATTGGTGTAATAAATCTCAAAAGCCTGCACGTGCCAATTCATCCAATTTGCACTTACATCATAATCGATGAGCCGACTTTCAAAATAAGCAGCGCCCCAAGTCCAATCAATTTTTAAATCGTGCACAAAATAACTGGCGCAATTTACCCTACCGCGATTACTCATGTAACCCGTTGCATTCAGCTGCCGCATGTGTGCATCTACAAAGGGAATTCCGGTAGTTCCAGTGCACCATCTTTCGAATTTTTCTGGATCATTTTTAAAATCTACTGCCTTATTTTTATATCCTTTCGTCTTAAAGATTTCATCGCCAAATTTCATTCCTTTAAAGGTGAAATAGTCTCGCCAAACCAACTCAAAAATAAGCCACCATGTACTTTGGTTTTTAGTAATTAATTTTTCATATTCCTTCACTACCGCATAAATTTCCCGTGGAGAAATACATCCTAAAGCCAGGTAGGGTGAAAATTTTGAACTGTAATCCAAACCTTCAGATTTATTTCTGGTCCAGCGATAACCCGTTAAAAGCTGAGATTTAAAAGTGTAGTATTGCAACCGTTCAAGCGCTAAGTTTTCTCCACCTGCTAAAAAAGGAGAGGCAGAATCATATTCCTTCTTATTAAAGCCATAAATTTTGCAGGAGGGAAATTTTGTACTTTTCGCGTCAGGGAAAGATTTTAAAATTTTTGGAGTAGGAAAAGGTGGTCGAGGTTCTGCTTCTTTCCCTGCAGGAATGCGATATGCCTTACTCGTCAAGGGAATATTTGGAATATCAAATGGAATATCATTTTTGTGATAAAGCGTTTTGCCCCAGAAAAAATGAAAATTTAAAGCAGGTAAAATGGTTTGAATTTCTGCAATTAAGTCGAGCTCTTCACTTGCGTATTCTTCTTCCGCATACAGATCTGTAATTGCGTATTTTTGAACAATTTCTGGTAGATTTTGCAAAGCAGATTCTTGTCCGATAATTAAATGACCGCCCGCATTGTTTAAATTTTTTTGAAGGTCAATAACAGCCTGTTCCAAAAATTTAAAGCGATTGAAATCTGCTTTTCTAAATCCCAACTCTAATTTCTCAAAGTTTTTTTTCTCTAAACAAAAGCAGAAAACGAGCTCATCACACTCCCTGATTGCCGTTTGAAGTGCTTCATTGTCATGAAGTCTCAAATCGTTTTTAAACCAAACTAAGCCTCTTTTCATGCCAAAAATATTACGAAAGTTTTATTTGATGTTTTTTAGAATGTTGAACACAGAACTATTAAAATTGTGAAAACATCAAAGATAATTATTAAGGATTATCTGATAACGAATGAACCGAATCGAGCGGCGATGAATTGATATGAGATACTTTAGATGGTTCGAATTAAAAGTAATCTATTTCCCAAAACAGTCCTGGAAAATTTCTGCGCCATAGTAAAATACGAAAAGCCAGGCAATTCCTTTTACGGTAAAAAAGATGAGGCCGCCAATTCCCACGCGCTTGAACCATTTTTTCAGTTTCGAGTTTTCATTTTCTATTTGGTTGTTTTCCATGAATGATTTTTCGCAAAAATAAGGCTTTTATCTAAAATGTTTTAGTTTAAATTCTTCTACAATTCTCCTATTCTGAATTAAATGAAACAAACAAAAATCAAGATTTAAGGCTTAAAATTTTTCATACCTGAGCAATTTTACTACCTTTAAGCTCAATTCAAAATAAAAATATGTCCCATACAACTCAGGATTTTGGAATAGAAAAATCCCTTTCTAATTTAGGAATTTCAGCAAATAATAAAGGCGTTTCCTCCGGTGGAAAATATTTTGCCAATGGTGATTTGGTAGAAAGCTACTCCCCAACAGATGGTGAATTAATTGGTAAAGTGACGAGTGCAAATGCAGATGATTATGCTAAAATAATTGAAACTGCAAGAAATGCATTTAAGGAATTTCGCCAAATTCCAGCCCCAAAACGCGGTGAATTGGTTCGTCAATTCGGACTTAAATTACGTGAAAATAAGGATGATTTAGGCAAATTGGTTTCCTACGAAATGGGAAAATCACTTCAAGAAGGTTTAGGAGAAGTTCAGGAAATGATAGATATCTGCGATTTTGCTGTCGGTTTATCACGTCAACTTCACGGTTACACGATGCATTCCGAAAGACCTGGGCATAGAATGTACGAACAATATCATCCGCTCGGAATTGTAGGAATTATTTCAGCTTTCAATTTTCCGGTTGCTGTTTGGGCTTGGAATACCGCATTAGCATGGGTTTGCGGAAATGTCACCATTTGGAAACCTTCAGAAAAAGCGCCGCTTTGTGCCATCGCTTGTCAGAATATAATCAACGAGGTTTTGGCAGAAAACAATTTACCAGAAGGAATTTCGACCATGATTGTAGGAGATCATAAAATTGGAGATTTGTTGGTGAATGATAAAAATGTATCCCTAATTTCTTTCACTGGTTCTACCAAAGTAGGTAGGTTAGTGGGGACAAACGTGGCGAAAAGATTTGGGAAATCTATTCTGGAATTAGGTGGAAATAATGCCATTATTTTTACAGAAAACGCAGATTTAAATATGTCGATTATCGGAGCTGTGTTTGGAGCAGTAGGAACTGCAGGACAAAGATGTACTTCTACAAGACGTTTAATAATTCACGAATCTATTTTTGAAGAAGTGAAAAACCGTTTGGTAAAAGCATATGAACAAATAAAAATAGGAAATCCTTTAGATGAAAATAATCACGTAGGACCTTTAATCGATAAACAAGCCGTTCAACAATATTTGGATTCCATTGAAAAATGTAAAAAAGAAGGTGGAAACTTCGTGGTAGAAGGTGGCGTCTTGGAAGGTGAAAATTATGAATCGGGATGTTATGTAAAACCATGCATCGCGGAAGTTGAAAATTCTTTCGAAATTGTGCAGCATGAAACTTTTGCACCGATTCTTTATATTATGAAGTACAAAACTTTAGAAGAAGCAATCGCAATGCAGAATGATGTACCCCAAGGTTTAAGTTCCGCGATTATGACGACTGATATGCGACAAGCAGAATTATTTTTATCTCAGAATGGATCAGATTGTGGAATCGCCAATGTGAACATTGGGACTTCGGGTGCAGAAATAGGTGGCGCTTTTGGCGGTGAGAAAGAAACTGGCGGTGGTAGAGAATCCGGCTCTGATGTTTGGAAATATTACATGAGAAGACAAACCAATACCATCAATTATACAGACAGTTTGCCTTTAGCACAGGGAATTAAATTCGATTTGTAAATTAATAAAAAATTGGGCAGCAATCTCTGCTCCCCATCCTGTTTTTCTTAAGATTTAAGAAATATAGAAAAGAGCTCCACTTAGGTCACACTTTAGAATAGAACTAAAATAAAATTTGGTGATAAGAAATTATCGATAACGTTTGAAAAATAAAAGAAATATGAATGACGCAATTGCATCACATCCAATCCCAACCAATGAAGTGAAACAAACGCTCGGCAGACACATGCTTGCTGATGGTTTTGATTTCGTAATGGATTTTGATAAATCTCAAGGCTCCTGGATCCATGATCGGGTGACGGGAAAAAAATTCTTGGATATGTTCTCTATGTTTGGCTCTGCCTCCATTGGATATAATCATCCTTATTTAATGGAAAGGTCTGAATGGCTTGGAAGAATGGCGGTGAATAAACCTACTTTGGCTGATGTGTATTCCCAAGAATTTGCAGATTTCATGAAGGTTTTTGAAAGAGTAGCAATTCCAAAGGAATTACAATATTGCTTTTTTATAGAAGGCGGAACCATGGGAGTTGAAAATGCAATGAAAGCTTGTTTCGACTGGAAAACGCGTAAGAACTTTGAAAAAGGTCTTAATCTAGAAGCTGGAATATGTATTCATTTCAAACAGGCATTTCATGGAAGAAGCGGATATACCTTAAGTTTGACCAATACTTCAGATCCAAGAAAATACCAATATTTCCCAAAGTTTGATTGGCCAAGAATTGTTAATCCGTATTTACATTTCCCAATTACTGATGAAAATTTAGCAGAAACCATCAAGCATGAAAATCTTGCGCTTCTAAATATTACCGAAGCAATTATTTCTAATCCAAATGAGGTGGCTTGTATTATCATTGAACCCATTCAGGCTGAAGGTGGCGATAATCATTTCCGAGATGAGTTTTTTACAGGTCTGCGAAAAATTTGCGATGAGCACGAGGTTTTACTCATTTTTGATGAAGTGCAAACTGGAATGGGACTGACTGGAAAAATGTGGGCCTTTGAACATTTCACTGCAAGACCAGATATTATTTCCTTCGGAAAAAAAGCACAAGTTTGTGGCGTTTTAGCCAATAAGGAAAAATTTGACGAGATTCCCCAAAATGTATTCCGAGAAAGCTCCAGAATAAATTCTACATTCGGTGGAAACTTTATAGATATCCTTCGTTTTCAATTAATTATGGAAGTGATTGAGCAAGAAAATTTGGTAGAAAATGCAAGGATAGTAGGAGAGTATTTGGTAGAAGGTTTACAAAAATTAGCAGATGAATTCCCCGCAACAATTTCTAATGCAAGAGGTCGCGGTTTAATGGCTGCTATTGATTTGCCAAGTGGTGCACAAAGAGACCATTTAAGAGAAATACTTTACGATGATGGTCTGATAATTTTATCATGTGGCGAGCAATCCATCCGTTTCAGACCGCATTTGAATGTGACCAAAGAGGAAATTCAAATTGCTCTGGATAAAATTGCCAGCAATATTTCTAAATTATAACATTTTAAAATTGTCAAATTTTTTTAGACTTTACGTGGCTTTGTATATCTTATAACTAAGTAATCCAGTGCTATTGTGATTAACATATTGATACCTAGATTTGTGTATATAGTTTAATTTTACTACTTTACAGTCTGAAAAGAATAATGATTATGGCAAGAGAAACGAGAGTATCTGTATTTGAAAGCGAAAAAAACACTGAAATTCAATTACTAAGATCAAAATTAGAAACACAGAACATTCAAACATTTTTAAATGACAAATACATGTCATTTACAACGACACCCACTGCAAGTATAATAAAACTGATGGTAAATTTGCAGGATGAACAGAAAGCTTTTTCAATTATAGACGCTTATCTACAAGAAACAGAATTAACTTTTAGTAACCATAAAAATTAATTTTATTATTTTAAATTTTAAATTTTAAATTTTACATTTTACAATGATCGAAGTCTTTTTTAAAAAAGATTTCGATTTTTTTTTGCCTGCTAATATTATCTATATACTCGCCGTAAACTTTAATAATTTGTAGAAAGGTAAAATTCTACGCTAGAGTTTATCTTTCATCATCTTTATAAATACAGAAGGTTTTAAATCAAATTTTCGTCGGAAATTATCAGAAAAATTTTCCGCGCTACTGAATCCTGCTTTGCAGGCCAATTCTTTTACATCCATATTCAAATATTTCACATCATTTTTTAACCGGTCAATGATAAATTCCAACCGAAGATCATTAATGTAAAGTGTGAAATTTTTTCCTTTGTAAGTGTTGATTATTTTTGAAAAATAGGTAGAATTGGTTCCTAAATCTTCACTCAGCATTTTTTGTGAAATCTGGGTATCCAGAAATTTATTCTCATTTTCAAAAATTTCTAGTTGGCGCAATATATTCTCCACAAAAATCGGATTTAGACCAGGGATTTTATTAAAAAATTCATAATCAGTTATTTGATTTTCCTCATAATCATTGGTTTGTTCTTGCGTATTGACCAATTTAACGGCACTAGTATTTTGTTGCGCCAAAATTTCTTCGAATCGCTTTTTATAATTTTGTTTTTCTCGCTGGATACGAAGGCTGAAAAAGGAAAAGCCGATTAATAAGATGGAAATGAGCGAAACAAAGACAACTTGTTGCGTCTTAACTGTTCCTTCAATCCTATTCTTTTCTGATATTAATTTTTTGGTATCGTATTCTTTTACAATACGTTGATAGAGATACTTGTAATTTTTCTCGTAGGATCTATCTAGAAACATCAATTTATTAATATACTCTAACTGCTTTTTGGTGTCCCCTTTAGAATTGTAATATTTAATAAGAATTTCATAAGCAGCCCGAAACTGAGGATCAAGTTTTTTAGTCTTGTTGTAATGCTTATCAATCTCTTCTAAATACTTTACTGCTAAATTTCTTTTTCCAGTATACCAGTATGAAAGGCCCAAATAGTAGACTTCTGTATTGTGATGCCACTGGTCGTTGTATAGTTTAATGGCTTCGGAAAATTTTGATATTGCAGTTGCGTAATCTTTGGAATAGTATGCATTGGTTCCTTCAGAAGAAATGAAATAGGGGACATATTGATCAAGCTTATTTTTTTCCAAATAGGTGAAAGCTTCCTTTAGTAATTCTTTATTTTCTTTGAATTTCCCCAATTTGGTATTGGAATCAATAAGACTCATCAATGAATATATATAATAAACCTGGTAATTTTTCCCTAAAGAAGTTTTGTTTTCTAAATTATCTTTAAAAAATTTCAGACAAATTAAAAGTTCTTTATTCGCATCTTCATACTGACCGAGATAAATTTTATTCTGAGCAATATAATAGATGGTTTTATTTAAAATATAGTCATTCCCAAATTCTTGCGATAGTTTATTAGCCACCAAAATATCATCAAGCGCTTTTTGATAATATTCCTCTGTCATATTAATATTACCTCTATTAAGATAAGCATCTAAAAGGATCTTTTTATCGGAGGATTTATTTCCTGTAATAAGTGCACTGTCTGCGTATTTAATATTATCTGGAAACTTACTACTTATACTTGCATATCGAAAAGCATAAAATAATGCCTCGTTATTTTTTTCTTTTTTGGATTTTTTAATGTAGAAATGAATCAATTCCCACATTTTTTCTGGATTATTATTGTAATCGTCTATCCTTTTTTCAATCTCTACATAACTTAAATTTGAATTAATTACATTTTGAGCATTAATTATGGAAGAAATTTGGAGGAAAAAGAGAAATAAAAACGCGTAAAGATATTTCAACAGCATAGGACCTTAATAATATGATTACTAGTTAATTAAATAGTATTTAAGTTACATTTTTACAATATTAGTGTAATTTTTTTTAAAAAACGACCAATATTTTACAATAATCGTGTAATTTTTTATAAAGTAACGGTCTTTTTTTTTGCTTTGTAAGCGCTACCTACAATACATTTGTAAAAATAAAACGAATGAAAAAGTTAGCACTTATCGCCGCCGTAGTTTTTACTACCCTTACAATACAATCTTGCAGACAAACTGAAGACGTATTATCTCCAGAAGAAATTATGACACTACAAAGAGTTCAAAATTCATCTGACAATATATTAAAAAATGCTGACCCCGTAAATACTGGAGCAACTAATACTTCATCACTTGTTGATGGCGAAATTGTTCCCCCACCAAAAAAGTAACCCCCTAAACTAAATATTTTTTTTTCATCATTTGTGTTGGTTCTTTCGCGATTTGTTCGCGAAAGAACTTTTTTATACCAGTACGTTAATTCCGAGCAAAGTATGCTTTCCTAATTTTTCTTAAATTCGTATCTTTGTAAAATACCCCTTTTGTTATGCAAGACACCTATATTCAAGCTCAAGAAATTTCATTTCAAGACTTTAAAAATAATATTTTAGAAGATTATCGACTTGGTAGAATTTCCCGCGAAATGTCCTATTTAGGACGAAGAGAAGTTCTAACCGGCAAGGCGAAATTCGGCATTTTCGGTGATGGAAAAGAATTACCGCAATTAGCGATGGCCAAAGTTTTCAAAAATGGCGATTTCCGCTCTGGTTATTATAGAGATCAAACTTTTGCTTTGGCAATAGATGCGGTTACAGTATCTAGTTTTTTTGCACAGCTTTATGCTGATACCAATATTGAACGTGAACCAGCTTCAGCCGGAAGACAAATGAATGGTCACTATGCTACACGAAGTTTAAACGAAGATGGAAGTTGGAAAGATTTAATGAATCAAAAAAACATTTCTTCTGATATTTCCCCAACTGCGGGTCAAATGCCGCGTTTACTAGGATTAGCTTTAGCCTCAAAGGTATATAAAAGCGTGAAGTTTGAGGGTTCAGAAAAATTTTCTCATAATGGGAATGAGGTTGCTTTTGGCACCATTGGAGATGCTTCCACCGCAGAAGGTCATTTTTGGGAAACCTTAAATGCTGCATGCGCGCTCCAAGTTCCTATGATCACTTCTATTTGGGATGATGGTTATGGAATATCTGTTCCTACCCAGAACCAACGTGCGAAAGCAGATATCGCTGAAATGTTATCTGGTTTCCAAAGAAATGAAGGAGAAAACCAAGGTTGCGAAATTATTCAAGTTAAAGCTTGGGATTATCCTGCACTTTTGGATGCCTACGCAAAAGCAGAACATTTTGCCCGAACAGAAAGTGTTCCCGTTGTTGTTCATGTTATTGAAGTTACTCAACCGCAAGGTCACTCAACATCTGGTTCACATGAACGGTACAAAAATGAAGAACGCCTGAAATGGGAAGGTGAATATGATGGGCTTTTAAAATTTAGAGAATGGATTTTAAACTATTCAATAGAAATTGAAGAATCAGAACAGCAGTTAGCAACTTTAGAAGAATTAGAAATTATAGAGGCGGAAGCGAAAAAGTTTGTAAAAGAAGGTCAGAAAAAAGCTTGGGAAAATTATCAGCAAACACTTAAAGATTTAAAGGAAAGCATTTTACCTTTAATTGAAGCCTTAAATTCTGATAACAAAGATGTTGCAACAGAATTAGAGCACTATGGAAAAGTTGTTTCTGTGGCGAAAAAAGATATTTTTCATCTAATAAGAAGGTCTTTGTTTGTTACGAGAGCAAGTCAAAGTATAGCGCGACAAAATCTTCAGGCAAAGTTTGAAGAATTCTTTGCCTTTGAAAAAGAGAATTATTCCTCTCATTTATATTCCCAGTCAGAATGGAAAGCGACCAACGTTAAAGATGTTCCACCCATTTATTCAGATTCCTCAGAAATTGTGGATGGTAGAGTTGTGGTGCGAAACAATTTCGATAAAATATTTGAAAAATATCCCGAGACTTTAATTTTTGGGGAGGATGCTGGAAATATTGGTGATGTAAATCAAGGTTTAGAAGGTCTTCAAGAAAAATATGGCGATTTAAGAATTGCAGATACAGGTATTCGGGAAGCTACAATTCTTGGTCAGGGAATCGGAATGGCAATGCGTGGTTTGAGACCGATTGCGGAAATTCAATATTTAGATTATATTTTATATTGTTTACAGGGAATGAGCGATGATTTGGCGACGGTTCAGTATCGTACAAGAGGAGGACAAAAAGCGCCCTTAATCATCCGAACTCGAGGCCACAGATTAGAAGGAATTTGGCATTCTGGTTCACCCATGGCAGGGATTCTTAACCTATCGAAAGGAATTTTAGTATTGGTTCCGCGAGATTTAACCAAAGCCGCCGGATTTTATAATACCATGTTGCAGGCAGATGAGCCCGCGCTAATTATAGAATGTCTTAATGGCTACAGACTTAAAGAAAAGCAACCAGATAATATTGGTGAATTTACGGTTCCTGTTGGTCAAGTGGAAGTAACCAAAGAAGGTGCAGACGTGACCTTAGTGACCTACGGTTCCACATGGAGATTGGTGATGGAAGCTGCACAAGAATTAGAAAAAGTGGGTATTTCTTCAGAAGTAATAGATATTCAATCTTTAATTCCATTTGATTTAAGCCACGATATTTCCAAAAGTATTCAAAAAACAAATCGACTCGTTATTATTGATGAAGATGTAGAAGGTGGCGCCACGGCATTTATTCTTCAGCAAATTTTAGAAAAACAGAAAGCATTTAGATATTTAGATTCAGATCCATTGACCATCGCGGCAGAAAATCACAGACCACCATACGGAAGTGATGGAGATTATTTCAGCAAACCAAGCGTTGACGATATGGTAGAAAAAGTTTATGGTATGTTTACAGAGTCAAATCCGCAGAAATTTCCGAAGATTTAAAACAAAAATTTTAAGTAAATCATAATCGATTTTTTTAAAAAAACATCAATAGGAACGGGATTAAGCCCGCTTTCTTTTTTTTAATAGCGGAATTGGCTTTATCCAAAACTTAATTTCGGACGTGTATGCACTAACCTTTAAAAACAAATGAAATGAAAATTTCACAATAAACTTTCAGTAAGTATTGAAAGTTCAATAATTTCTGTTATCTTTGATATAGAATTATAAATAACCACAATGAAACTCGACGAAGCCAAAGAAAAATACATCCAAACCTGGGGAACATTTGCAACCAATTGGGGCATCAACCGTACCATGGCACAAGTTCACGCTCTACTGTTGGCAAGTGGGAAAGCGCTTTCGACCGATGAAGTGATGGAGCAATTAAAGATTTCTAGAGGAAATGCCAATACAAATCTTCGCGCCTTGATGGATTGGGGAATCGTAAAGAAAGAATTGGTGAAAGGGGAGCGGAAAGAATACTTTCTGGCCGATAAAGATGTCTGGTTTCTTTTCAAGCAGATTACCAAAGAAAGGAGAAAAAGAGAAATCGAACCGATTATTACATTTTTGTCCGAATTGAAAGAGATAGAAGACAACGATACGGAAGAAGCTAAGGATTTTATTAAACTTATGGATGATTTTGGAAATGTAACCAATAAAATTAATAACATTATGGACTTGGCAATCAAGAGTGATGAGCATTGGCTCGTTGGGAAGATTACGAATCTTTTAAAATAGTAAGAAGGGGAGAAATTCCTTTTTTATTTCCAAAATAGTTTCATTAATTACTGAAAGTATAAAAATTACAAAATGTATAATATTTTATCCTACTTCCTTTATTTCTCCTTCACGATTCCAGTAATCGTTTTCGTTGGATGGAAATGTTTTAAGATTGGAAAAGTTTATTTGCTGGATGTTCTTAAAGATGATGAAATATGCAACTCCGTCAACAAACTTTTGCTCCTAGGTTATTATCTCTTCAATGTTGGTTATATCGCTATTTCCATTTCAAATTGGGGAAAAACAGATACTTACTACCAATTGGTGGAGGTTGTTTCTACAAAAATTGCCCTCATTTTAATCATCATTTCTCTTCTTCATTATGTGAATATTGCAATGCTCTACTTTTTAAGAAATCAAATAATATCAACCTTTAAATAATTTTATCATGAATGCAACGTACAACCTTTCCGCCTACGCAATTTATTTACCAGTAGTAATCACATTGACCATTGTTGTATCTGAACTGCTTTTTAAAAATGCAAAAATATTTATGAGGGATATTTTTCATCAAAAAGAAGAAATTGCCATGGCTACCAACTCACTTTTTAAAATTGGATTTTATCTTTTAAACATTGGTTTTGCTCTCAAAATTATTGAATTCTACCAAATTACCACCCAGGAAAATTTAATTGTTGGCGTTAGTGAAAAAATTGGTGGTTTCTCCATTTATTTGGGAATTATAATGCTACTCAATCTATTGCTTTTTATGAAAGGCCGCAAAAATTCTTCTCAAAAATCACTCGTAAAATTAAATACAAATGAAAACGCTCCTCTTTAACCTCGTCATGATGATACTATTCAAAAATAAAGACCGAGACAAATCTCAATTTTTAAATTTATAGTGATGAAACGTAAAATTTTAAAAACAGAATTAATTTTGCAGATCATATTTATTTTTGCCTGCCTCATTTGGTTTATACTAATAGGAATGCACGAAAATGAATTTTATATCTTTTTTTATATTTTTCCACTACTTGCTGCAACTAATTTTTTAGGATTTTTTGTCAGAATCTTTACGGTAAGAAGTAACTGGATGGCTTATTATTTTCTGGCGGTTCTCATCTATTTGCCCACTTTGTTTTTACTGTCACTTATGGTCGCGAGTTCTACTTCTGCATTTTATAAAATTTATTTCTATGGTGGCAGTTTATCCATCAGCTTATTTTATACCATCACAGGATTTTTTATCATTCAAGATGAAAGTGCAATTCTAAAATAATACTACATCTTCCAGATTAATATTAGAGTTTTTTAATTAAAAGTAAAACCGGTTTTTTCCTTCCTTAAAAATTTACATTTCGCATAATAAATTTCCTGAATCCAGTTGTAAAATGATTTAGCACTCTTTTTGCTTAACCCTTACAAATCCTAAACAATGAAAAAATTATTTCTAATTCCGGCAGTAGCATTATTCCTACTCTCTTGCGAAAAGTCGATTTCCGAAAACGCAAAAACTGTGAATGATAGCCATCAAACATCCGAAAACAAAAATGAAATGGTTGCTTTAATGGATAAGATAGCGGATAAAATGCACGCTCCCAAAACAAGTGGAAATAATGACACTGATTTTTCAAACATGATGATTGAACACCACAATGGTGCGGTAGAAATGTCAGAATTACTCCTGAATAAAGGAAAAGATCCAGAACTGCAAACTTTTGCTCAGAAAGTGATTGATGCCCAAACGCAAGAAATTAATTTGATGGAAAAATTTCAAAATGAAACTGAAAAATCCGCAGATTCTCAAGATTTCCAACAAGCTTTAAATCAGTCCATGGCTGCCATGATGAACAAAGAAATTAAGATTTACAATGACTCTGACAAAGATTATGCGGCGCAAATGATTCCTCATCACCAAAGCGCAGTAGAAATGGCTAAAGCTTATTTAAAATTTGGAAAAAATCCCCAACTTCTAAAGCTTAGTGAAGATATCATTCGGGCACAAAACACAGAGATTGCCGAACTTCAAAACTGGTTAGCAAAAAAATAAATCATTCAAAATAAAAAGTCCGTCTGAAAATTCTCAGCGAACAAACTCAATACATAAAAAAAGCCGCCTCATTTCGAGACGGCTTTTTCATAATTGACATTTTGAATACCTTAGAATCCTAATCCTAAAGAAAAACCTTTTGCCATATTCGGATAATTCGAAACCGCTGTTGCAGCTCCAGTCGTAGTATTTACCGTGTAAATTTTGGTTTGCATTCCAACTGTTGCCAATAAATACGCTCTGTTACTCGTACTTCCAATATCAAAACCATTCGCATTGGTAATATTGATTCCTAATGCTCCTCTCTCCACTAAATTTCCGTTATTCGGTGGACTTTGCAAATATAATTTATCAGTATCATGATCGACCACAAAAAGTGAAGTGGTGGTAGTTCCCGCGAAACTATCAGAATAAGCAGCGCCACTTAAAGTTGGTGTTCCGGGATTAATACTTCCGTCTGTTGCGGAAATAGTTCCATCAATAGGGTTTAAACGAAGATTTTGACCAGTATTACTCACCACTCGGATCCTATCAACGGTTGGATTAAAATCAAAGCCGAAATCTGTTCCTATTAAAAGGGTCGGTAATTGCGTTCCAACAACTGTTGCAGCACCATTACCAAGATTTAAAGTATAAATTCTGCTGCTGCTTCCGAGCGCATACAATTGTCCATTCAAAGGTCTAAAATCAATACCTAAAATATTTTCTCCAGCCTGTAATCCTGTAATGGCTTTCGTTACGACCGCTGGGTTGTTTGGATTAAATATTTGCAAAGCGTTCGCATCATTAATTGCGTATGCTACAGCTTCTGTAGGAATTGCCAAGTCTATGATTTTTTCTGCCAAGGCATTAATTTTGGTAGCCTTACCATTCATTAAATCTACAAGATATAAATTGTTTGCGGTTCCTGACCTTGCCGCTAATAGCGCAGATTGATCATCAAAACTAATATCAAATGCTGCCTGACCTGTAATTGTAATTCCTAAATTACCAACTTCTACCAAAGTTCCATTATTGGGTGGATCTTGTTTGAATAATTTATTGTTCGTAACATCGATATCAAAAAGAGTGGTAGTTGACGCTCCTGATTTGCTGTTGGTGTAAGCAACTCCATTGATGGCAGAGGTCGTTGCGATGCTTCCATCGGTTGCAGCCACAAGACCATTCTCAGGATTTAAACGAATATTTTGTCCTGTATTAGTTACCAATCTGATTCGATCAACGGTCGGGTTAAAGTCTATAGAAGCAATAGCTCCAGAAATTGCTGGTGTAAATGCAGTTCCAATAGCACGTGCAGTTGCATGGGTGGTATTGATAACATAAAATTTACTCGCATTCGTTACTGCGTATAATTCTCCAGTTGCAGGACGAAAATCAATACTCATTAATTTTTCTCCGCTTCCTAAACCAGTCACTGGTTTTTTAGACATAAAAGTATTGGGGGTTTTTGCATTGAAAGCCACCAATTCATTGGTGCCCGTTAATCCGTAAACCATCAAATCTGGACCAGCAACTTGCGTTTCGGTCATCATATCCATATCTAATCGGTCATCATTTTCGCAAGACGAATTGGAAAACATCACTACGGAAGCAAGGCAGATTTTGAATAAATTTTTCATAAAGTTTAATTTTAATTGTTAAATACATTTACGATAAGAATCAAAGCGTAGTTTTCATTGCAAAAAAGAAGCGAGAAAAATTTTTATTCACTTAATATTTAGACTTTAAATGTTTGAAATAATTAGTAAAAATGAATTAGTTTTCGGGATACGATAAAGCGCTGGTTACCTTTTAAAATTAAATTCATTCCAAAATTAATAGGAATTTTTCCGTAAATTCGCATCAAATTTTTAAAGAATGAATTACGATATCATTGTCATTGGGAGTGGACCTGGAGGTTATGTTACAGCAATCAGAGCTGCGCAATTAGGTTTCAAAACTGCCATTATAGAAAAAGAAAGTTTAGGTGGAATTTGCTTAAACTGGGGTTGTATTCCCACGAAAGCATTGTTGAAATCTGCCCACGTTTTTAAATATTTACAACAAGCCGAACAATACGGTCTTAATAAAGTAGAAAATCCTGGTTTCGATTTTTCAAAAGTAATCCAGAGAAGTAGAGGAGTTGCCACCAAAATGAGTGGTGGAATCGCTTTCTTGATGAAGAAAAATAAAATCGACGTTATTATGGGAACTGCAACTTTGCAAAAAGGCAAAAAAGTTTCTGTAACTGATAAAGAAGGAAAAGCAACTGAACATTCCGCAGAACATATTGTTATCGCAACTGGCGCTCGTTCCAGAGAATTGCCAAACATTCCGCAAGATGGAGTAAAAGTCATCGGATACCGTCAAGCAATGACACTTCCTGAGCAACCAAAATCCATGATTGTTGTGGGTTCCGGTGCCATCGGAATTGAGTTCGCAGATTTTTACAATACGATGGGAACCAAAGTAACCGTAGTAGAATTCATGCCCGTTATTTTGCCAGTTGAAGATGAAGATACTTCAAAACATATGGAGAAATCTTTGAAAAAATCTGGGATTGAAATTATGACCAATGCTTCCGTAGAATCTGTGGATACTTCTGGTAACGGCGTAAAAGCAACCGTGAAAACTGCAACTGGAAACATTACTTTGGAAGCAGATATTTTACTTTCCGCTGTTGGAATTGCTTCCAATGTTGAAGGACAAGGTTTCGAAGAAGTGGGAATTCAGACGGAGAAAGGAAAAGTTTTGGTGAACGAATGGTATGAAACTTCTGTTCCAGGATATTATGCGATTGGTGATATTTTAAATACTCAAGCTTTAGCACACGTTGCGTCCGCAGAAGGAATTACTTGTGTCGAAAAAATCAAAGGACTTCACGTAGAAAAAATTGATTACGGTAATATTCCGGGTTGTACATATGCTCATCCAGAAGTGGCGTCTGTTGGTTTAACCGAGAAGCAGGCGAAGGAACAAGGCTACGAATTGAAAGTAGGAAAATTCCCTTTCTCAGCTTCCGGAAAAGCTACGGCAAACGGTGATACCGATGGTTTCATCAAAGTTATTTTTGATGCAAAATACGGAGAATGGCTCGGTTGTCACATGGTCGGAGACGGCGTTACAGATATGATTGCAGAAGCAGTTGTGGCGCGTAAATTAGAAACCACCGGTCACGAAGTTTTAAAATCAATCCATCCGCATCCCACCATTTCAGAGGCTGTGATGGAAGCAGTTGCCGCCGCTTATGGCGAAGTGATTCACATTTAAAATAATTAAAATATCGACATCGAAAACTCCAGCGATTTGCTGGAGTTTTTTATTTGGGCAACTTGATCCGCCTGGAATTTATACTGAGCATGTCGAAGTACTCCCGCTTTTTTGTTCCACTGCGTTCCACAAAAAGAGCTCCGTTCAAGCCGGGCTGTAAAGAAGATTTTTAATTAATATCCGTAATATTTAAAGAACTTAACGTATATTTAAGATTAATCTTTGAGAAAATTTTGAAAAAGTAAAAACTGAAATATGTTACAATTAGGGAAATTAAAACAATTAGCGTTTGATGAATTAAGTCAAATTTTCGATCTTGAAAAAAGCGATTTTCGATTAGAAGAATATTTTTACGAAAAAGCAACCAATACTTATAAAATAATTGTTTCATTTTTAGTTAAAAATGAAAATATAAACACAGGATCTTTAGCACAATTATCTTTGGGTTTCTCCAAGTTCGAAAGAATATATAAAGAAGTTGTAATCGATGAAGAAGGGATTGTTATTAAGTTTTCTATCTACAATCCTTAGAGATGATACTAATTGATACAAATGCGTTTATAATTCTGGTTTTGGGTTTAATGGACAAGAAACTAATAAATAAACATAAGAGGACAAGTATTTATGACATTTCTGATTTTGAGAATTTAGTTAAAATAATCGGAAAGGATTTTTCAAAAGTGATTGTACTTCCAAATATTTGGACAGAAGTTGATAACTTACTAAATAATTTTACTGGAAACTATAAATTTAAGTATTATCTAATACTTAAAGAACTTTTACAAAAAACATCAGAAAAGTATTTTGAAACTAAGAATTTAGAAAATGATTACAATTTGCAACATATTGGAATCACAGATTCTGTCATTTTAGAAGTTGCTAAGAATTGTGATTTCATTATAACTGGAGACTCAAAATTAGCAGATTTAGCACTTGCAAACGGAATTCATGTTTATGATTTGATTGCTTTAAAAAATCAACGATTAATTTAAAATATATTTAAAATAATCCGAAATGAAGCGGATTTCAAATCCGTGTCTATTAATCAGCAATTTGGCTTTCAATAGTTTAACTTCAAAATCAAAAATGTAAAATCAACATTTGGTACATTTGTGTAAACTAAAAACACAATATCATGAGATTCTTCGATTTTCGTTGTCCCCCGATTTTGAAACAATTATTTAGCAATACGCCAATCTTAATCCCATGCCGTAAAGTGTCTGTTCTTAATCTTTTTTTGCCAACACTTTAACCTACCTAAAGAAGATTTCCACTCAAGCCGGGTTGCAAACTGCAATATTTTAACATTTACAATCATCGTTAAAAATTATCACCAACAATACTATGCAAGCCATGTTTTTATATATTTTTGAATAGATTAATTAAACATTAAAATATCGATTATGAATTTAGTAAAAACATTAAGCGCATTTTTAGTAGTAGGAGCAATTGCTACATCTTGCGAAAAAAAGGAAGTAGAAACAACAGACATGAGCGCTAGCACGGAAGCAGCGATGGATTCTACAGCAATGGATTCCCCCGCGGTAGTTAATTCTCCAAACATTGTAGGAGTAGCTTCAGGAAATGCTGATTTCTCTACTTTGGTTTCCGCAGTACAGGCAGCTGGATTAGTTGAAACGTTAAGCGGAGCTGGTCCATTCACCGTTTTTGCACCAACCAATGCGGCATTTGATAAACTTCCTGCTGGAACGGTAGAAGGTTTGTTGAAACCAGAAAGTTTGGATAAACTGAAATCAGTTTTAACATACCACGTAGTATCTGGAAAATTTGATGCTGCAGCAGTAACTGATGCAATTAACAAAGGAAACGGAAAATATACAGTAAATACTGTAAACGGTGGAGCGATTGATTTAAGTTTAAAAGACGGTAAAGTGATGCTAACAGACGCAAATGGCGGAATGTCAACTGTAGTTATGGCAGATGTACCGGCTTCTAATGGAGTCATTCATGCAATTGACACGGTGGTGATGCCTAAATAAGGCTCTAAAAAAATATGTAAAAAACCGTTGTAGCAATACAGCGGTTTTTTTTGTAAAATACCTCTTGCTTTCTTTTTTAATAAAAAATAAATGACTTCTTTGAAAACAATGTGGAGCAGATTTATTGCGATATTCTATACATCAACACAATAAACTCTACTATTCTAAAGCTTAAGGGGAAATATTTATGTGAATTATGATCATTACCCCTCAAAAGCTTTATAAAATTTCACTTTCCTTTTGTAACTTCGATCGCGAAGAATTATATAATAAAAACCCGCGCGACCCTTCTTTCAAGCTTAAAGAAATGAGAACCGCCTAAATACATTGACTAAAAATGAAGATACAAAACGAACACCTTACGAAAGGATTTATCTTAGCTGGAATGATGAATATCTTAGGCGTCTTAACTTTTTCCCGAATTTTTACCAATGATATTATTCCTGAATTTGACAGCCAAGCAATGTCCAATTTTGGATTATTAATGATTGTCCTTTGGGGTTTTGTATTTATCGCGGTGTCCAAAAGTTTTCACCATTTAAAATGGCTCATCGCAGTATTTACGCTTGAGAAATTGATCTACGCAACGCATTGGACAAATTGGATGGCGAATAATAATCTATCCGAAGTATATGAAAAAGATACAATGGCTGGAATATATTACACGATTTATGGCATAAACGATTGGGTCTTTTTCTTTTTCTTTTTATTTGTTTTCATCCGTTTAGTACGTAAAAAAAATTAACATTGGACTTTCTTTTAAGCTAATTACTTTTCAAATTTTAATGGAAATTGGAATTGCGTACATTGGATACTTAGGTTCAATTTAGACTTTCGGAATTCAAGTACGCGGAATGTATTGGCTTTGGAAACTGAAGCAAAGAAAAAACGAAGCTGAACAAAAGACATCATCATAACTAAAAGTTGTGGTGTTTCTGTATCCTGAAAATTATTATCTTAACATCAAATTATTACCAATGAAAATGAAATATTTATTTCCCGCTTTGCTGATCTCTGGAACAGCTTTGTTTGCCCAAAGTAAAAGCGAAAATGTAGTTCCTAATGAGAATTTAATAACGGAAAATATTCCGGCTATTCCAAAAAGTTTAAACAACAAAATCAAGAAATACTCCGAAAGTAGGGGGGCCAACTTTACCGCAATTCATCCAAACGGAAAGGAATTGATAATGGTGACCAGATTTGCCTCGACCAATCAGTTGCACCATCTTTCCAAAGCTTTGGGGAATAGAAAACAGATTACATTTTTTGATGAACCTGTTAATTCTGCGGACTATGAACCTAAAAAAGGGGAATATTTGGTCTACTCCAAAGATATTGGCGGAAATGAATTTGGCCAGCTTTTCAAATTAGATTTAAAAAGCATGGAATCTACGCTCTTAACGGATGGTGGAAGATCTCAAAACGGTGGAATGCGTTGGAAGAAAGACGGTTCTGGATTTTATTTTTCATCTACGAAAAGAAATGGCGGAGACCGCGATATTTTTTTCATGAATCCTTTAAAACCAAACGAAACCAAATTAGTTTTGGAGCTGAAAGGTGGCGGTTGGGGAATCAATGATATTTCTGCAGATGGCAGTAAACTCATCATTGGCGAATATGTTTCTGCAAATGAATCATTTTTATATATGTTTGATGTTATCACGAAAAAACTGGAACCCATCACCGATCGAAATGAAAAACAAGTGGTACAAGGTGGCGCAAAATTCTCCAAAAATGCAGATGAAATCTGGTACGTAACCGATCGTGATAATGAATTTGCCCGCTTGGCTTCTATGAATTTGAAAACGAAGAAAATCTCTTATTTTACTTCAGATATTCCGTGGGAAATTGAAGATTATAGCTTATCCAAAGATCAATCTAAAATTGCATTTACTACCAATGAAAGTGGTTTAATCAAATTGTATTTAATGGATACTTCAAGCAAAAAATATTCAGAAATAAAAGGGTTGCCGGTTGGCTTAATTAACAACATTGAATTTTCGGACGATGGCAAATCGCTTTTCTTCTCTCAATCTACCTTCGATTCTTCCTCTGATATTTACCGCATGGATGTCACCACAAAAAACATTGAAAGATGGACCGACAGTGAACAGGGAGAAATGCAGAAAAGTCAGATGGCACAACCAAAATTAATCGAATGGACCAGCTTTGACAAAATGAAAATTAGTGGATTTTATTATCCCGCAGCAAAATCATTTACAGGAAAACGTCCAGTTTTAATTAATATTCATGGTGGTCCAGAAGGTCAATCCATGGCGTCTTCATTGGGTTCTGGAAATTATTATACGAATGAAATGGGAGTTGCTCTCATCTATCCAAACGTTCGTGGATCTTCAGGTTTTGGTAAAACGTACATTGCAAGTGACAATGGTTTTAACCGAATGAATTCTGTAAAAGACATTGATGCATTGCTCGATTGGATTGCCAAACAACCAGAATTAGACAAGGATCGAATTATGATTATGGGTGGAAGTTACGGCGGATTTATGACTTTGGCGACTGCCTATGAATATGCAGATCGAATCAGATGTTCTGTAGATATCGTAGGAATTTCTGACTTTAATACTTTTTTGAAAAACACGGAAGAATACAGACGTGATTTAAGAAGAGCAGAATATGGGGATGAACGCGATCCAAAAATGAGTGCCTTTTTTACTAAAATTGCACCTCTGAACAATACGGATAAAATTAAAAAACCCATGTTCATTATTCAGGGAACCAACGATCCGCGAGTTCCCGTAACGGAAGCGATCCAAATGCGTGATAAATTGAAAGCGCAAGGAAATACGGTGTGGTATTTAGAAGCGAAAAATGAAGGACACGGTTTCCGCAAGAAAGAAAATGTAGATTATCAACGATTGGCAGTGATAAAATTTATGCAGGAATTTTTGCTGAATTAATAGAAAATTAAATAATTGATTAGAAGAAACCACAGAATTTGTCTGTGGTTTCTTACTTTTGACCCTTATGAACAGAAACGGAAAATATGATCTGGGTTTGGTGCTTTCTGGAGGCGGCACAAAAGGTGTGGCACATGCCGGAGTTTTAAAATTTTTGGCAGAAAAAGAAATCAAAGCTGATGTTTTGGCGTGTTGCAGTGCAGGTTCCATTGTTGGCGCTTTGCATGGAATTGGAAAATCTGGGGAAGAAATTTTAGATTTTTTTAAATCCGTATACTTTTTTAACTGGCGCCATTTTACCTTTAACAAGCCAGGTTTGGTGTCGTCCGTTATTTTCTCTAATTATCTTTCACCAATTTTTAAAGACATGACTTTGGAGGAATTGGATATTAATTTGAAAATAATCGCGACCGAATTGGTTTCGGGGGAACAAAGAATTTTTGAAGGAAAAGATAAAATTGTAGATGCTGTGATTGCCTCCTGTTCCATTCCCGGGATTACGGTTCCCTATATCGTAGGAAATGAAATGTTTAGCGATGGTGGCGTTCTCAATAATTTCCCCGCAGATATTATTCATCAGGATTGTAAAAGATTGATTGGCATTTATGTTTCGCCCCCACAAGATGTAGTTATTGATGATTTAAACACCATTAAAGCCATAACCACGCGCGCTTACGAGCTTATGTCTCATCGTACAGAAATTTATAAATTTTCTTATTGTGACTGGATTATCACCTCCAAAAAATTGTCGAGTTATGGCACATTTGAAAGGAAAGCAAATCGCCTAGAAGAAATTTTTGAAATCGGTTATTTGGCGGCAAAAGATTCTTATGAAAGTTTTACGGTCTAAAAAAGATAATTCCAATAAACTAAAATTGCCACACAAATTGCTCCAAATGTCATCAACAAAACTGCACCAGCAGCAATGTCTTTGATGATTTTTATGCGTTCATCAAACTCAGGTTGAATGAAATCACAGATTTTTTCGATGGCGGTATTCAGAACTTCCAGACTTAAAACCGCAAAACTCACGATTAAAATTAAGGCTGCATCGGTCGCATTTAATTTCAAAAATACAATTAAACAAACGTTGACCAACAAACCTATAATTTCGACTTGAAAATTACGCTCAGATTTGAGCATCCAAAGCGCGCCACTTAAAGAATTTAAAAAACTTTTATAAAAAGGAGGTTTTCTCATTACCAATTTTTATCGATCATATAAATGAGTTGGCCCATTGCAACGGCACCTAAAATTAATTCACGGCGATTTACTTTATCAAAGGTATCTTCTTCCGAATGATGAATGTCAAAATACCGCTGAGAATCTGGAATTAAAGCCGCCAATGGCACTTCTAAAGGTTGCATGGGTTCAATGTCTGTTCCTGCGTGCTGGCTATCGAAATTATGGATTCCGTACGGCTCAAAAAGATTTTTCCAGGATTGGATTTGCTTTCTTTTATCTGAATTCATGACCAAACCAAAACCTCTTGGCGTAAATCCACCACCATCGCTTTCAATGGCAAACAGATGGTTTTCTTTATTTTTTCTGATATTTTCTGCGTATTTATTTCCCCCTTTCACACCGTTTTCTTCATTGGCAAAACAAACCACACGTATCGTATGATTGTTCTTCAAGCCTAATTTTTTGAACGCTCTTAAAACTTCGATACTCTGTACAATTCCAGCACCGTCATCAGATGATCCATCGCCCACGTCCCAAGTATCCAAATGTCCACCAACAACAATTACATTTTTATCTTTATTTCCCGTAATTTCTCCAATCACGGTATGCGAAAGAATTTCTCCTTTCATGGTACAATTAGAATTAATTTTTGCGAAAACTTTTTGTGTTTTTAGCATTGCTTCTAATTCGTCGGCACTTTTTGGTCCAATGGCTACAGCGGCAATTTTGAAGGTGTCATCTTCGTCATATTTCATCATTCCAGTGTGCGGAACATCATCAAAAGAGGAAGATAGAGAGCGAATAATCACGGCTTTTGCGCCACGTTTTCCAGCCCAAGAGGCGGAACTTCTGCGGTACTTACTGGCATCGCCATACGCTTGACCCGTATTGATAAACTTTTGATTGAAGGCATAATTGAAAAATATGATTTTGCCATTTACCGAAGCATCTGGAAGTTGATCAAACTCCTCTTTGGTTTTAACAATTACGATTTGCGCTTCTATATCTTTTCCTTTCGTTCCCTCAGAATTTCCTAAAGAGAGCATTTTCAAAGATTTCCATTGTCCACTTTTATCTTTGATTTGAAGGGATTCTTTTCCGCGTTCCCAAACTGGAACCATCACTTCTTCTTTCCAAACTTTATCTGCGCCTGCTTCTTTTAATTTATAAACCGCCCAATCCACTGATTTTTCATAAGCTTTAGAACCACTTAATCGGTTGCCAATATTGAGGGAAAGATCACGCAAATTTTCATAAGCGGTACTATTCACCAACATTTCATCTGAAATCTTTTTGAACTGTATTGAATCTTGGAAATTTTGAGAAAATAAAATTCCGCCCAAAAAGAGCGGAAGTATTTTAAGAATTGAGTTTTTCATAGAACTTTAATTGAAGAACTCAAATGTAAAAAATATAAATTAGAAAAGATCATTTATCGATCAATAATCAGCCTCCATTTCTTACGTGAAACATTCTTATTTCATATCATACATAATTAATGCGGTGACTAACTTTGGTTCTATGTAGGTGCATTTCGGCGGCATGACCACTTTATGGTCAGAGACTTTTATCAAGTCATTAAAACTCACCGGGTAAATTCCAAATCCTACTTTGAAATTTCTGGAATCCACTTTTTCTTTGATGTCTTTAATTCCTTCAACACTTGATGTGCCTTTGATATAAGTGATTTTATCCGTTGTCTTTGGATCCTGAATGTCCAGAATATTTTTAATGATATATTCTTCCAAAAGGTAATGATCCAAGTCATTAATGGAAGAAAGTTGTTTTCTTAAATCGTGTTTAACGTGCAGGGAATAAAATTTTCCACCCAAGTACATTGAAATATGAAATTTTTGAGAAGGGTAATAAGGCGTTTCACCTTTTTCATGAATAAGGAAATTTTCTTCGATTTTCTCTAAAAATTCTGCTTCCGAATAGCCATTCAATTCTTTCAACAATCGATTGTAATCATGAATTTTAATAGACTGATTTGAGACGATAAAACTGAAAACAAAGTTATACGGTTCTATTCCAGTGTGCTTTTTATTCTTCTCCTGAACATTTTTAGCGTTTAACGCAGTAGAGCCAATTCTGTGGTGACCATCTGCAATGTAGAAGGAATCAATTTGTTCCAAAACCTCTTTAAATTGCTGCATTTTTAAGCGATTGTCAATGCGCCACACTTTATGTCGCGTTCCTAAATCATCCAAATAATTTAAGATGGGAACATTTTTTTCTTCGTGGTTCATCATGAGTTCCACTTTAGTATTCGCGGCGTAAGTTAAAAGAACGGGCTCCGCCTGGATATTTACTTTTTCCAGATAATAGGCAAGCTTTTCTTTCTTCTGCGTGATGGTGGATTCGTGCTTTTTAATCTTTCCATTTCGGAAATCCTCTACACTCACCAATCCTAAAAGTCCTCTGAAGATGGTCTTATTGGGCAGAAATTGCTCATATAGATAGTATGATGAATTGTCTTGAAGCAACTTTTTATCATCAAGCAACTCTTCAAAATTGGTTCTGATTTTCCTTAAATTTCGGTCCAGATCCTTAGATTTACTCACCACATACGGCTTGATCATCTGTATATAGGACGAATCCTGCTGCGATTTTTTATTGATTTCCTCCTGGGAAAAATTATCTAAAGGGTGCGTGGGAAAAATTTCAACGTAGTCTTCACTTGGTCGAATGCCCCGAAAAGGTTTGAAGATTGGCATCTTTTATTCTATAATTTCTTTTTAATATCTATAATCTGCTGAGCTAATTCTATTCCGATTTTCTCTTGCGCATCCTTCGTATTGCCACCTAAATGCGGTGAAAGTGAAAGATTTGGATTCATTAACAAAGGCAATTCTGGATTAGGCTCACTTTCAAAAACATCTAATGCTGCACCAGCAATTTTACCAGAATCAATAAATTTTAAGAGTTCTACTTCATTTAGAACGCCGCCTCTTGCGGTGTTTACTACAAAAACTCCGTCTTTCATTTTTTCGAATTGAGGAGTATTTAAAATATAGGCTGCACCTTTCGGTGTGTTAATGCTTAAGAAATCGGCATCTCTTAAAAGCTCTTCCATATTTTGGGTTGAAGAGATTTCAAAATCAACAGTCTGCCCATCGAAAAAACTCAAAGTAACAGTTTCTGTTTTCGGATTTCGGGTCAAGACTTTAACCGTCATTCCAAGAGAAATTCCAATTTCTACAACTTCTTTCCCAATGCCGCCAAACCCAATTACGCCAAGATTTTTTCCTTTCAATTCTACTGCATTTTCAAAAGATTTTTTCATTGCAGAGAAACGAGTGTCACCTTCCAAAGGCATCAAACGATTGGATTCATGGAGAAATCTTGCCAAAGAAAAGAAATGCGCAAATACCATTTCTGCAACTGATCTCGAGGATGCATGCGGCGTGTTGATCACGTAAAGTCCTTTTTCGATGGCATATTCCACATCAATATTATCCATTCCGATTCCGCCGCGACCCACTATTTTTAAACTTGGACAGGCATCGATTAAAGTTGCCCGAACTTTTGTAGAGCTCCGGACCAACAAAACATCAACTTGATTTTCGTTGATAAAATTGGGCAATTGATCTTGGGAAACTTTTGCATCCAATAATTCGATTCCGGCTTCTTCTAAGGCTTTTTTTCCTCCTTCAGAAATTCCGTCGTTCGCTAAAACTTTCATACTTCCTTTTTGCTATTATTTTTTAAACTCCTTAGAATTTTATTTGATATTTTTCATTACATCTACCAAAACTTGTACGCTCTCAATAGGTAAAGCATTGTACATGCTTGCTCTGTAACCGCCTAAACTTCGGTGACCATTGAGTCCGTTAATTCCGGCCGCTTTCCAGGCATTGTCAAATTCTTCTTTTTTGGAATCATCTAACAATTTAAAGGAAGCATTCATATTGGAGCGATCTTCTTTCGCGCAGAAACATTCGAATAAAGGATTTCTGTCAATTTCATCGTAGAGCAATTTTGCTTTCGCCTCATTCTTAACTTCTGCAGCTTCTATTCCGCCATTATTTTCTAAATGCTGAAGCGTTAAGAGCGTTGCATACACAGGAAAAACCGGGGGAGTATTAAACATAGATTCTTTAGAAATATGTTGAGCATAATCAAGATAAGAGGGAATATCTCGTCCAGTATTTCCTAAAATGCTTTTTTTAACCACTACCATTGTAACTCCGGCAGGGCCCATATTTTTTTGCGCACCGGCGTAAATCACATCAAATTGCGTGAAGTCAATCACTCTGGAAAAAATATCAGAACTCATATCACAAACCATCAAAGTATCCACTTCTGGAAAAGATTTCATTTGCGTTCCAAAAATGGTGTTGTTTGAGGTACAATGAAAATAATCATACTCACTACCAACCTTATAATCTTTCGGGATAAAAGAGTAGTTGTCTTCTTTTGAAGAGCCCACTACATCTACCGTTCCTATTTTTTTTGCTTCTTTAATTGCACCTGCAGCCCAAGTTCCCGTATCTAAATAAGCAGCTTTTCCATTCTCGGCTTTCATTAAATTGAAAGGTGCCATCAGGAATTGTAAACTTGCACCACCGCCTACATAAAAAACCTCATAATCATCTCCTAGCTTCATCAATCTTTTTACGATTGCTCGTGCTTCATCCATAACCGGCACAAAATCCTTGCTACGGTGAGAAATTTCTAAGAGTGAAAGCCCAATGCCATTGAAATCTAAAATAGCTTCCGCTGATTTTTGAAAAACCTCTTGAGGCAAAATACAAGGTCCCGCGCTAAAGTTGTGCTTTTTAATCATTTTTAAAATTTTATAAATTCTTTAAAACTCATTTGGATACTCATTTGGATACTGATTTTGGATAAAAAAATGCCCACAAGGAGTGAGCAAAGTTTTATTCTCCGTGAAGAAAAGCTTTTTTCTCCAGCAGGCTTTCCTCCGATTCTACATGTTCTTCATCTGGAATACAGCAATCTACAGGGCAAACTGCCGCACACTGAGGTTCCTCGTGGAATCCCATGCATTCCGTACATTTATCGGTGACAATAAAATAAATATCATCACTAACCGGTTCTTGTGGTGCGTCTGCATCTACGGTGAGTCCGGAACTCATTACCACTTTGCCTTTCAGCGCAGTTCCATCTGAGGCTTTCCAATCAACCGCTCCTTCATAAATTGCGTTATTAGGACATTCTGGTTCACAGGCGCCACAATTTATACATTCATCTGTTATTCTGATAGCCATTGCTACTTTATTTTTTAAATTTGCACAAATTTACTAAAATTCCGCCAAATTTCCATACAATGAACAGAGAAAAACAGATTTCAGGACTTGCTAAACTGGGTATTTACATTGCTCAATTTTTAGAAACAAAACCGGAGAATTATGATGAAAAGCAGGAAATTTTTAATGCATTGTTGCGAAAATCGGAAATTGAGAATACTTGGTTTACGCAGGATAATCAAAAATTTGCGCTTAAACAATGGGCTGCACTTTTAACGCCCGCTCATTTAAATGAGTGGTTAAAGGATTATGAAACCTCTTCCGAATCAAAAAGGGTAGGTTTAATTCTGGCTGGAAACATTCCTATGGTCGGTTTTCATGATGTTATTTCTGTGGTTCTAAGTAATCATATTCCTGTCATTAAACTTTCATCCAAAGACAAGCGTATTTTACCATTTCTTTTGGAAATGTGGAATGACTTATCTGAGGGAAATGTGACCTATGATTTTGTGGAAAGATTGCAGAATTTCGAGGCGGTAATTGCAACCGGAAGCAATAACACAGCGCGCTACTTAGAATATTATTTTAAAGATCATACGAGCATCATTCGAAAAAACAGAACTTCGGTAGCCGTTTTAAAAGGTGATGAAACGCAGGAAGAGTTGGAATTACTGGCAGAAGATATTTTTCGGTATTTTGGTTTAGGGTGTAGAAATGTGACGCGCCTTTTCATTCCGGAAGATTTTCTGATTGACCGTCTTTTCGAAAGTTTTATAAATTACAAAGACATCATCAATCATAATAAGTACGCCAACAATTACGAATATAACCGGGCAATTTATTTATTGAATGCAGAGAGGTTTTGGGATAATAATTTTGTGATGTTAAAGGAAAGTGAAGAGCTGTTTTCTCCACTTTCTGTGCTAAATTTTTCTCGCTACAATGCCTTGCAAGAAGTAGGAGATTTTATCCAAAATAATGGGGAAAATATTCAGGCCATTGTTGCAAAGGATGAATTGGGCTTAGATTCAATTCCGCTGGGGTCCGCACAAAATCCTGGTTTAGGAACATATGCAGATAAAGTAAACACGATGGAATTTTTGGAAATTATTTAAAGTGACTCTTTCTAAATTGAGTACTCAAGTAATTTTTACTAAAAACCATTTAACAAGTTATTATAAAGAACTTTAGGGATTTAATGTAAAGTTCTTTTTATGTGTAGTACATAGTTTTTCCAAATGAACTATTAACACTTACGATTTTGGATCAACGCAATTTTCGATAAAAATAGAGAACTAGATTATAGATTAATTTTCAAGGGATTCAGAAGCGTTGTAAAAACCATAACGTTTTCTCCAAATTTTTTCTCCACAATTTCTGTGATGTTTTTTAATTCAATTTGGCGGAAATCTTCCCGTTTTTCTTCATCCTGAAATACAAGAAGCAAGTTCGTGTTTTTTCCTTCCATAATCATTTCACTATCAACCTCAGATAAGATGTATTTTTCTACTTCAAATAAATTATCTACCAATTGCGGAAGATCATTTTCTACAAAAAGATCCCACTTATGATTTTCGCTTTCTACGGTGTGAAAGGTGATGCTGATAACACTCATTTTGTTTAACTTTATTTATGATTTTTAGCCTCTAATAAGGCGCTAAATTCGGTAAAAATTTCGTAAATTAGCCCGTTCTTAAAATTAGAATTGAGAGAATATTCAGGCAAAATTTTAAGTGCCTGATTTTCATTTTATTAAAAAAGATTTATGCATACAGAAGGAGAAAGGTTAATTCCTATCAACATTGTTGATGAAATGAAATCCTCTTACATTGATTATTCTATGTCGGTAATTGTTTCCAGAGCTTTACCAGATGTAAGAGATGGCTTGAAGCCAGTCCACAGAAGAGTTCTTTATGGAATGTACGGGTTGAATGTTTTTTCAAACAGAAAACATTTAAAGTCTGCCAGAATTGTGGGAGATGTACTCGGTAAATATCACCCACATGGTGATACTTCCGTTTATGATGCCATGGTGAGAATGGCTCAGCCTTGGAGCTTGCGTTATCAGCAAGTAGATGGGCAGGGTAACTTTGGGTCTATGGATGGTGATCCGCCTGCAGCAATGCGTTATACGGAAGCCAGATTAAGAAAAATTTCCGATGAAATCTTAGCGGATTTAGATAAAGATACCGTGGATTTTCAAAATAACTTTGATGATTCCATGACCGAGCCGACCGTAATGCCAACCAAAATCCCTAACCTTTTGGTGAATGGTGCTTCTGGTATTGCAGTGGGAATGGCGACCAATATGGCGCCGCACAACCTTTCTGAAAGTATTGATGCGATTGTTGCTTACATTGAGAATAAAGAAATCACCATTGATGAATTGATGAAGCATATCATTGCTCCAGATTTTCCTACTGGTGGAATTATTTATGGATATGATGGGGTTAGAGATGCATTTCATACCGGCCGTGGTAGAATTGTTCTTCGTGCTAAAGTAGGTTTCGAAGAAATTGGAAATAGAAACGCAATTATCGTTACAGAAGTTCCTTACCAAGTGAACAAAGCTGAAATGATTGCAAGAACAGCAGAATTGGTAAAAGACGATAAAATTCCGGGAATCTATGAAATCCGTGATGAATCTGATAGAACCGGACTTCGCGTTGTTTATGAATTGAAGCATGATGCTATTCCAAATGTGGTGTTGAACATGCTTTACAAATACACTTCACTTCAAACCTCTTTCAGTGTAAATAACATTGCATTGGTCAAAGGAAGACCTATTCAATTGAACGTGAAAGACATTATTCATCATTTTGTGGATCACAGACATGAAGTGATTGTCCGCAGAACTGAATATGACTTAAGAAAAGCCAAAGAAAGAGCGCACATTTTAGAAGGTTTCATGAAAGTGATTGGAACCCAAGATGATTTGGATAAAGCCATTGCGATCATTCGTCATAGTGCCAATCCTGCCGCTGCAAAAGAAGGTTTAATTCAAGAATTTGATCTTTCAGATATTCAAGCTCAAGCCATCTTAGATTTAAGATTGGCGAGATTAACCGGAATGGAGCTGGATAAAATCCGCGCCGAGTACGAAGAAATCATGACCATGATCAAGGATTTAGAAGATATCCTTTCTAATGAGCCAAGAAGGTATTCCATCATCAAAGAAGAGATGCTAGAGATGAAGGAAAAATATGGAGATGAAAGACGTTCTGTAATTGATTATTCTGGTGGAGAAATGTCCATAGAAGATTTAATTCCAGATGAAAAAGTAGTTTTAACGATTTCTCACGCAGGGTATATTAAAAGAACTTCGCTTTCAGAATACAAAATTCAAAGTAGAGGTGGCGTTGGTAATCGTGCGGCAACAACCAGAGATGAAGATTTCTTGGAATATATCGTAGCGGCAACCAATCACCAATACATGTTGTTCTTCACAGAAAAAGGAAAATGTTTCTGGTTAAGGGTATTTGAAATTCCTGAAGGTTCTAAAACAGCCAAAGGAAGAGCGGTACAAAACCTAATTAACATTGAACCAGATGATAAGATCAAAGCTTACATCCGAACTGATGATTTGAAAAATACAGAATACATCAACCAAATGAATGTAGTGATGGTTACGAAAAATGGTACCATCAAGAAAACATCTTTAGAAGCATATTCCAGACCGAGAACCAATGGTGTAAATGCCATTGAAATTAGAGATAATGACCAATTATTAGGCGCAAGATTAACGAACGGAACTTCTCACATTATGATTGCGACCAAAAACGGGAAATGTATCCGTTTCCCAGAAGAAAAAGCCAGAGCTGTGGGTCGTGGATCCATCGGAGTTCGTGGAATTTCTTTAGAAAAAGGAGATGAAGCAATTGGAATGATTGTTGTGAACGACTTAGAAAATGACACCGTTTTGGTAGTTTCCGAAAGAGGTTATGGTAAAAGAACTGCTGTTCTAGATTACCGGGAAACCAATCGTGGTGGTAAAGGAGTAATCACTTTAAACGTGACGGAAAAAACAGGAAACCTCATTGCTATTCAATCGGTAACAGATGAAGATGGTTTAATGATCATTAATAAATCTGGTGTAGCCATTAGAATGGGAATGGATGAAATGCGCGTGATGGGTAGAAATACTCAAGGTGTAAAAGTAATCAACTTGAAGAAAAATGATGAAATTGCTGCCATTGCCAAAGTTGAAATGGATAGTGATGTTGCAGAAGTCATAGAAGAAGGAGAAGAAAGTACGGAGGTGAATACAGCTCCAGATTCCAACAATCCAGAATTCAGTGAAGTTCCTTTAACAGGAGACAATGCCATTAGTAATTTAGGTGATCCAGAAGTTTTGAGAAAAATTGAAGAAGAGGAAAAAGAGAATAATTCTGGCGAAACTCCAGAGAGTTCAGAAGAAAAGTCCGAAGATTAATTAGAACAATTTTAAATTTAAATATAATGAAAAAAATATTTTTAAGCGTAGCAATGCTTTCAGTTGCTTTCGTGTTTGCACAGAAAAAGGAAATTTCCGCAGCCGTAAAAGCAATTGATGCCAAAGATATGAGCACTGCAAACACTCAGTTAGCCGCTGCAGAAGCTGCAATGGGTAATAAAACATATCTTTTGGAACCATCCGTATTGGAGCAGTATTATTATGTAAAAGGTTTAAGCCTTTTGAAATCCGGAAAAACAGCAGAAGGAGCAACTTACCTTGCTAAAATTTCGGAGTTAGGAAAATCCAAAATTTATTCCGGTAAAGACAGCTCGAAAAATAAAGTATATTATGTAGGAGAAGAAGCCATGAAAGCTTCTGGAGTTGAAGGTTTGAAACAAGAATCCTATACACCAACTTTAGTTGCAAAATTAGGCGCAGAAATTAGTCCGATTTCCGAAGCTTCAAGCAAAGTTGCAACAGATGCTTTTAATGCTAAAAACTATGCGGTTGCAGCACCTAAATTTCGAGAAGTATATGATTTGTTGAAAGCCGCCGGACAAGACAATAAGCTATTTTTATATTATTCTGGTTTAAGTTACGCGCAAGCTGACAAGAAAAAAGAAGCGATTGAAATTTATAATATGCTGATTGATTCTGGTTACACGGGCGTAGAAACCACTTACACCGCGGTAAATAAAAAAACCAAAGCCGTAGAAAACTTGGACAAAGGAACATGGGACCTTGCAAAAAAAATGGGTGCAGCCTCAGAGTATGAAACTTTCAAAAATGAAGTAACCCCAACTAAAGAACCAGAATTTTTTGAAACCAATGCCGCTTTGCTTCTAGACTCAGATCGAAATGAAGAAGCTTTAAACCTTATTGAAAAAGGAGTCAAGAAATTTCCTACTAATGCCAAACTGCAGGAATTGCAAGGAAAAGCTTATTTAAAAACAGGTAAAATGGATGAGTTTGTGACCAACTTAAGAGCACAAATCGCAAAAAATCCTAACGATGCAATCAATTTTTATAATTTAGGAGTAATGCTGAGCAAAGATCCTTCTAAAACAAATGAAAGTATTGCAGCCTTTAAAAAGTCAGTAGAATTGAAACCCGATTATGCTGATGCTTGGCAAAATCTTGCTTATGTAACAATGGGTGATGACAGTAAATCAATTGATGATTGGAATGCAGCTAAAAAAGCAGGAAAAACAGAATTAGCAAATAAAATTATCAATGATAGAAGAGAGCGTTTAGCAGCATCATTGCCGTACGCAGAGAAATGGTATGAAGCAAATCCAAAAAGTTTAGATGCAGTTACGCTTCTAAAAGGCCTCTACCAATCTACGAGAAATGAAGTAAAGCAAAAAGAATTTAAAGCCAAAGAAGAAGCGATGAAATCCGCGATGAAATAAGCTTAAAATTTTAAATAATAAAAAGTATATCAAATTAATTTTTGATATACTTTTTTTTTAAAGGTAATGGCCGAACTTTAATAAAATTTTAGGACTCATACTTTTATAAATTCTCATTTTCTTCGTAAATTCACGTCAAATTATTTAATATGACTTCATCAGAAAAAATAGGAGCCCTTCGTCATAAAATGGCTGAACATAAAATCAATGCTTTCATCATCTATTCCGCAGATCCACACATGAGCGAATATTTACCCGAAGAGTGGCAAGAAAGAACTTGGCTTTCTGGGTTTACAGGATCCGCCGGATTTGTAGTAATCACACAAGAAAAAGCAGGATTATGGACAGACGGACGGTATTTTGTGCAGGCTCCCATTGAACTGAAAGATTCTGGAATAGTCTTATTTAAAGAAGGAATGGAGGAAACTCCCAATTATATCGATTGGATTATTTCTGAAATCCCAGAAAATGGAACTGTGGCCGTCAATGCCATAGCAACCTCTCACGCGAACTGGGAATTATTAACGGAAAAATTAGGTGCGAAAAATAGACTAGTGGTGGATTTGCCTTTGCTAAAAAATATTTGGACAGAGCGCTCCCCGAATGCTGTGAAAAATCCAATTTTCGTGCAGCCTGTAGAAAGAGCTGGAAAATCGGTGAACGATAAATTAGCTGCGATCCGTGGGAAAATGGAAGAGGCGGAAGCAACCGTTCACATCATTTCCAGTTTAGACGATGTTGCCTGGACACTGAATTTAAGAGGCAGCGATGTGCAATCCAATCCCGTGTTTTTAGGATACATAATTTTATCAAAGACTGACGCAAAACTTTTTGTGGATTTAGAAAAATTAGATGCTGATTCGCGAGCTCAAATGCAGAAATCTGGCGTTGAAATTCTACCCTACGAAGAATTCTACAACGAATTAAAAAACTTTAAAACCGAAAAAGTATTGATTTCTCCGAATGGAAATCAATCCATGTTTGAAGCTTTAAAAGAAAATAACACCTTCATAAAAGCTGCCGTTCCGGGTAACTTAATGAAAGCCATCAAGAATAAAACGGAACTCGAAGGTTTCCGAATTGTCATGCAACGAGATGGACTAGCCATGGTGAAATTCCTCTATTGGTTGACTCATCAAGCCGGACAAGAACCTTTAAATGAATATACGATCGGCCAAAAATTACGCGGTTTCCGGGCCGAAGGAAAAAATTTCGTGGGCGAAAGTTTTGGAAGTATTGTCGGGTACAAAGAAAACGGCGCCATCATGCACTATTCTGCGAAAAGTGAAGGCAGCAAAGAAGTCACGAATCAAGATACCATTTTGGTCGATTCTGGCGGACAATATTTAGAAGGAACTACCGATATTACGCGAACTTTTGCGCTGGGAACGGCTTCAACAGAATTTAAAGAAGATTGCACTTTGGCACTAAAAGGCATGATTCAATTATCAATGGTGAAATTTCCAAAAGGAACGCGTGGTGTTCAATTGGACGCATTTGCAAGAATGGCGCTTTGGAAAGAAGCGAAAGATTACAACCACGGAACCGGTCATGGCGTAGGAAGTTTCATGAATGTTCATGAAGGACCGCAAAATATTCGAAAAGATATGAATATGCAGGAACTCATTCCGGGAATGGTTTTATCCAACGAGCCCGGCTTTTACTACGAAAATCATTACGGAATTCGCCACGAAAATCTGATTGCCGTAACTGAAAAAGAAACCACTGATTTTGGAACGTTCTATGAATTTGAAACGTTGACCATTTGTCCTTTTGATAGAAACGTCATCGCCACAGAATTGTTAACAGAGCCAGAAAAAGAATGGCTGAATAAATACCATGATTGGTGCAAAGAAAAATTGGAAAATGATTTAGACGGCGAGGTGAAAAGCTGGTTCCTGGATCAGGTAAAACCCCTTTAAAGAACGAAAGTGTAGCGAAATCTACACTTTTTTTTATGCCTTTTTTCTGTTTCAAAATGTTTTCGAAAAATCAGAGATTATGAATAGTTTGTTTGAAAGCAAAAGAGAATCGCTATGAAAAAATATCAGCTGCAACGCGATACGTATTCGTATGCGCATTAACAATCGTTTTAATTTCTGGCGAATATCCACCGCCCATGCTGCATTGCACCGGAATTTGAAATTTTGCACAGTTGGAAAACACAATTTGGTCGCGCTTTTTACAGCCTTCTAAACTACAACTCAAATTTCCCAATTTATCCGACTCTAAAATATCCACACCACTCAGATAAAAAATAAAATCAGGTTTTTCTTGATGGATTAATTTTGGAACCCATTTTTCAATTAAACCTAAATATTCAGCATCTCCAGTTCCCGTTTCTAATGGAATATCGAGACTGGAATTTTCTTTTTTAAAAGGATAATTGGTCTTTCCGTGAACCGAAAAAGTAAAAACTTTCGGATTATTTTCAAAAATTTCTGCCGTTCCATTTCCTTGATGCACATCTAAATCAACAATTAAAATCTTCGTGGCTAATTTTTTGGTGAGCAAATCTACGGCCCCAATTGCCTGATCATTTAGCATGCAAAAACCTTCGCCGCGATTGGTAAAGGCGTGATGAGTTCCTCCCGCAATATTGAAAGCAATACCTGTTTCTAAGGCTGTTTCGCACCCTGTAATAGTTCCTTGCGTAATTCGAAATTCACGCTCAATCAGTTTCGTAGAAAGAGGGAAGCCAATTTTCCGAACCGCTTTCGGGTCCAACGTTAAATTGAGTAATTGGTCAACGTATTCTTTGGAATGAACCGCATAAACGCTTTCTAAGTCCGCAATTTCTGGTGCAAAAAAATCATCTTCTTCTGCAATTCCTTCCAAAATTAATTGTTGAGGAAGCAACTCATATTTCAACATTGGAAACTTGTGACCTGCTGGAAGTGGATGTTTATAAATAGGATGAAAAGCGATTGGAAGCATGAATTTTACAGTCGTTAAAAGTTTCTAAGGATGAATAATTATTTCCCCAATTCATACAGATACTTGATGATTGCCAATCTGGAATCCGATCGTAAATCATTACTATCCGTAATTATTGGATAAATTTTAACAATGTCAGGATTGTCTTTAGTTAAAAACGCCATATTCGCTTCTCCGCCCGTCATTAAAAAATCCGAAAGACCAACATGATAGGTTTTACTGGGATCAATAGCGTTTGCCTGTAAAGTCCAGATTTTTGCTTCAGGAAGATATTTTACTGCGGACGAATATTGGAGAAATCCACCGGAACCCACATTATTTCTCCCAGCTTCCAAAACTTTAATGAGCAGACTTCCTTTCATATCCACTTCCATAATGGAGCCTCCGTACGGCAATGTCCGAATGATGTCATATTCTGTAATGGGCATTTGCAGCAAGTCATCAACTCGAATAGAACCTGAATTCAAAAGCACAACATCTGCAAGAGGAACAGCTTTTTCCATGGCAGAAATAATAACGCGTGTCAAATTGGTTTGCCCACTTCTGATTGCGGCTTCTCTGCCATCCAAAGGCTCCCCTCGATCCCGAATGATGCGTTGGGCATTAAATCCTAAAGCTTGATAATTCTTTTCCCCAATATCCATCCATTTTTTTACTACCAAAGCCGTTTCTGCATCTTGCACGATGGATTCGTCAATCATGCGAAGTTCTGGTAAAACGGAAGTTTTTTTATTATTTTTATCGATGGTCAAATAATTTACATAAGCTGATTTCGCATTGGCGTGCGCTTTTGTTATGAAAACATTTCCTACTTTTTTAAACTGCATGTCATGTTCATGACCGCCCATAATTAAATCTAAATCTGGCAATCTCGCAGCTAAAATACTGTCTTCTTTCACCTCCAAATGTGTAATGGCAATTACCGCATCGCAAGTTTCTTTCAAAGTAGCGTATAATTTTTCCGCCGCCGCAAAGTGATCGGTGTAACTTACATATTGCACTTTGTTAAAAGGAAGCGTTAAACCCATAATTCCAATTTTAGCCTGCGTTCCATCTTCATCTTGAACCTCTAAAATATAAGATTCTGGAAAATTTTCTTTCCCGCTCGAAGTAGATTTTGCGAAAGGTGCAACGCCTGATTTTGTTTGATGAAAAGTATTGGAAGCAATCCAGGTAAAAGAAGATTCATCAATCCGCTTTTGCAACTCTTCTTCCTTAATATCAAATTCATGATTGCCAAAAACCGCGAAATCCAAACCTGCAGCATTCAAAGATTCCACCATTTGCTTCCCCCGAATTCTTTTGCCTTCATGCTTTAAACTATTGTACACAGAGGGACTTAAAAAATCTCCCGCCATGACCATAAAGGTATTTGGATTTTTTGCGAGTTCATTTTTCTTTAAACTTGCAACTCTTGCAACGCCGCCCACTTTTCCACCTTGCATGGGTGCAATTTCATACACGTCATTCACTTGAACAAAAGTTACTTTTATTTTGCCATCATCACCAATAGCAGCAGAACTTGGCAGCGTTTTACAAGACGAAATAAAAAGCAACGCGGAGAATCCTAAAAAGGAAAATTGATTTTTCATGGTAGAAAGTTTTAGGTTACAATTGTATGATAAAAGGTCTACTTAAAATGACATTGCGTTTAAAATTTCAAAATTTTAAGGCTTCTTCGAATATTTTAAATTACTTTTTTCAAGCACGCTTCAATCATTGCTACGGCTTCATCAATGTTTTCCTGCTTCGTTCGGAAAGCCAAAACAGCGGTTCTAATGACAAAGCGGTTTCCTATTATTGATGAACTTAAAAATACGGTTCCATCTGCATGAATCTCATCCATTAACAGTTTATTTTTTTCATCAGCATCCTTTTCAAAAGGATACCAAAAATAACTGATGGATAAATCTGGTTCTGGTCCCACTTGAAATCCTAATTCTACCAATTTATTTCTAAAATAATGAACCAATAGTAATTTCTCTTCGAGACACGCCACAATCGGTTCTACACCATGAAACTGCAGGGGCAACCACATTCTAAGTCCGCGGAAATGCTTCGTTAGTTCTGGGGAAAGATTTGCCGGACTTTTTAGCATTTTATCGATGGAAATATCTTGCATGTAATTCGCCGTGTAGTAGTTGGAATGCAAAACCGCCTCGCTGTCTTTCACCAAAACGGCTCCAATTCCATAGGGTAGAAATAGACCTTTGTGCGGATCTACAATCAGCGAATTTGCTTTTTCGATGCCTTTAAACAAATCTTTTTTAGAAGTCATGATGAAAAATCCGCCATACGCTGCATCCACATGAAACCACATTTTAAAATTTTCTGCGATGTCTGCAATTTCATCTAAAGGATCGATGGTTCCTGTATCAGTGGTTCCAGCTGTTGCCACAATCATAAAAGGGTGAAGTCCTGCTGAAATATCTTCTTGAATCAAATCTTTTAGTACATCCGTTCGCATTTTATGTTGAGCATCCATAGAAACTTGGCGAATAACCACATCTTCCAACCCAATAATTCGCAAAGCTTTTTGCGTAGAATGATGAACCTGCTCACTTAAATACACCACGTTTTTCGGAATCAATTCATTCTTCACTTTATGGTGATCTCTGGCTGCCGTAAAAGCAATCAAAGTAGAAATAGATCCGCCAGAAGACAAGCAACCGACTGCATTTTCTGGAAAAGAAAACACTTTTTTTAGCCAATTCACCACTTCATTTTCAATAGTTGCGGCACCCGGTGAGGCGTAATGCACACTTGCAAAAGGATTGGTCACAGCGGCAATAAAATCTCCCAGCGCAGAAGTGAAAACACCACCACCCGGAATATATCCTAAATGTTTTCCAGAGGAAGCGTTAATGCCTTTTTCTACCACTTCTTTTTGGTACAAATCTAAAAGCGCGGGCAAAGATCTTTTCTCATTGGTAATTTCCAAAGAATACGATTCTTCTTTATTAAAAGCTTTCGTAGAATCGAGGTTGCCGATGAATTGGTTCGCGTAATTGGTCACCGTTTCCATCATTTCTGTGCGCTCGGCTTCTGGAGTTTCCAGCTCTTGGCTTAGAAGTTTTAGTTCATTAAGTCGGATAACAATATCTTCAGTATTCATTTTTCTTTCCGTTACATCGTTTTTAGGTATTTTAAAAATCTGCTATTTCCAAAGTCTTCCAAGGAAATCTAAGGCGTTCTGACTGCTGATTTTTTCCATTTGATCTTGTCCGAATTTCTCCTCAAAAATTGTATTGATCTTTGGATATTTGCTAGCATTGTCATGTTCGGCAAAGTAGAAAGGAATTCTGGATTTATCGGGCATATCTTTCGTATAGAAATAATCAGCGCCGTAAGAAATCGCATTTTCCGCACCGAGAGATAAACCGTGCGCAACATGCTCTTCTAAAGCTTCTACATGATCTGGATTAACAAAGGCCCGCACAAAATTTAGTCCTATTAAACCTTGCTGATGAATGATTTCTTTGGTCACATCATCGGGTAAATTTCTTTTGTGGTCATAAACCGGACGGTAATTAGAATGACTCGCCAAAATGGGAACCTGAATATTTTCTTTTGAGATGTAATTTAAAATATCATAAGCCAAAGCATCACTTGTATGAGAAAAATCGATGGCAATATTCCTTTGATGTAAATAATCGATGAGTGCTTTTCCGTCATTTTTTAATCCGGCTTCTGCAAAATTTCCACCTCCAAAACGGTTTTCTGCATGGTGCGTAAAACTGATGTAAAGAATATTTCCTACATTCTCAATGATCGTTTCTAAGTTTTTAAACCCTTCTTTCAAGTCCATATTTTCATCACAAAACGCCGCGCCGCTTTCTACAGCTGCAAGCATTCCGATGTTTTCATTATTACTAAAGGTTGAAAGGTGCTTTTTTTCGAACCGAAATAACTCATTGTCTGTCAAATTCAAATCTCGGAAAATTTCGCTTTGCTTTAAGCCATATTCGTGACTTTTCGCTTCTGTGGGCGCGAAAATCGCCATGACTTGAAGTTTTACATTCCCCGCTTTTAAATCTTGTACGGAGCATCCGATATTATCGGTGTCGTAAATGGTGGTATTAGGTCGGGTGAGATAGCTGAGTAAATCGCAGTGAAGATCAATAACGGGTTGAGACATTTTTCTGAATTTTATTTTATTTATGCGCTTTCCAAAAAGAAATTGGAGCACGCTTTCAAGCCACTAAAATACGAATTTAAGCCTATTTAAAAAGACCGCGAAATCTACAAACTTCAATTAGTCGTATATTTCAAAAAATAAAACATTGATACGATTTATCCTCCTTCTTATCCTCTTTATCTTTTCCCTTGTTAATTTCTTTCCAGTTCCCAGCCAAAGCACTTGGTATGTGGGAATTGCAATTCCAGAATTTCCCTGGATTTTTATGCTCGTTTCCTTGGGATTATTTATTTGGACATGGTTTTCTAAAAAATTACGAACAATTTCTTTAATCTTAAGTGGTGTTACATTTTTCATTTTGGCTTCCCCAATTGTTCGCGCTTATACGATTGGAAATACTTTAGCAGAAGATTTAGAAAATTCTTTTGGAGTAAAAGATTCAGACATGACGGGTTTTCATCAGGAAAAACCCTTTAGTTTTCTTCAAATGTTTACGGGAAATGGCGCGAAAGATATTCCCTTCGAAACCTATCAGTATGCGAATAACGGTGGAGTGGCTTTAGATTTAAACTTTACGCCATCTGCAATTCCGGGCGTTCGTCCGTGTTTGATTGTGGTTCATGGCGGTTCCTGGAAACAGGGTGATAATAGCGAAATCGCTGCAGCCAATAATTATTTCGCGAATGCAGGATATCAAGTTGCGACCATCAATTATCGTTTAGCACCCGACCATCCGAGTCCGGCTCAACAGGAAGATTTACATTCCGCCTTTAAATGGCTAAGAAAAAATTCAACAAAATTAAAAATTGACACTACCAATTTCGTCATGATGGGCAGATCGGCGGGAGCTTCCATTATTTTGACGATGGGTTATACGGGAAATGAAAATGGCGTGAAAGGAATTGCGGCTTTTTATGGCGCCATCAACATGCCCTGGAGTTATAAAAATCCCGACAATCCTTTGATTATGGACTCTCGACAGGTGCAAAGGGATTTTCTCGGTGGTACTCCAGAGGAAGTTCCAGAAAGATATATCGCAGAATCTCCTTTATTTCACGTGACTCCAGATTCGCCGCCAACCTTGTTGGCACACGGCATCAATGATGCTCATGTTTGGCATATTCAAAGTGAAGCCATGCGGAATGAGTTGAAAAGAAATAATGTGAAAACTTATTTGCTGACCATTCCTTGGGGAACGCATGGATTTGAGTACAATTTAAATGGTCCGGCTGGACAATTATCGATGTATGCTGTGGAGCGGTTTTTTAAGTCGGTGACGCAAATGAAGGAGTAATGAATGTAAAAGTTTTTTAGTTTTTTTTTCAAATGATAGATGAAGAGATATAGTCAGGAGATCTGAAATCGGCTATTGTTAATTTTTTTCAATTCTCGGAATGCAGTAGGAAGTTATTTTTTGAATTTCGTTTTTTTTATTGAATTCGTAGAGGTCACAGGCAGAAATAAAAGAAACTGATTTACCATTTTTAAAAAATTCTGCAGTTCCATTTACCGCTACCTTTTTATCCTCTCCGATAATATTCAGTGTTTCAAATTTTGTAATTACGGTTTTAAAGTACGAAGCAACTTGCTCACAGTTTTGACCGATTGCTTTTTTTCCACTGAAAGTATTTTCTTCCATAATGGTCCAGACCGCATCTTCTGCGATAAAGTTGAGTACAGTTTCAAATTCGCCGTTTGAAAACGCCCTTGCTTTTTCTTTATTAGTCATAGTTTAGTGTTTTTTATTTAATAAGAATTTTGTCGTTCAGAACGGAATTTTGCAAAGCGAAATGAAGTGAGGATCTCAACTTCTAATTTTCTTAACGCTTCCATTTCTGATGCCGTATTGAAATTCATTTTCAAATTTTCAAATTAGCACATTTTCAAATTGCCAAATTTCCGAATTAACACATTTTCAAATTGCCACATTATCACATCAACCCATCAATCCATCGTCAATAAAATCTTCCCAATATGTTCGCTGCTTTCCATCAATCGGTGGGCATCGGCGGCTTCTGCGAGCGGAAAGGTTTTGTAAATAATAGGATGGATTTCTTTGGAATCAAACATCGGCCAGATATTTTTTTCCACGTCTTTGGCGATCTGGGTTTTTACTTCGGCGGTTTGGGGTTTTAGAAAACTTCCTGTCACCGTGAGATTCTTTGCCATAATGGTGCGCAGATTAATATTGACGTCCATGCTTTTCATGCCGTTGATGTAAATAAGGCGGCCTTTTTTATTCAGGATCTCGAGATTCTTCTGGGTGTAATCTCCACCGACCATGTCTAAAATGACATCAATTTTCTCATCTTTTAGGACTTCTTCAAAAGCTTCTTTTTTGTAGTTGATGACTTTGTCCACGCCCATTTTTTGGAGGAAATCGATCTTGTCATCAGTTCCGGCGGTGGTGTAGGTTTTGCAGCCCCACGCTTTTGCCATTTGCAAACCCATGGTTCCAATGCCGCTGGTTCCGCCATGGATCAATACTATTTCACCCGGTTGAAGTTTGCCCAAATGAAAGACGTTGAACCAAACCGTAAAAACCGTTTCTGGAATTGCCGCCGCGTCCGTCAAACTGATTCCTTCGGGAATGGGAAGACAGTGCGCACTATCGACCGCCACATATTCGGCATAACCACCATCTGAAATGAGTGCGCAAACTTTGTCGCCCACTTTTTTATCTTTTACGGCTGAACCGATTTCTGTGAGTTCGCCCGAAACTTCTAAGCCGGGAATTAAAGTGTTTGGCGAACCTTTGCCATAAGTGTTTGTGTTTTTTCGCGTGATAATATCGCTGCGATTGACTCCGGCGGCTTTTACTTTAATCAAAACTTGGTTTTCTGTCGGTGTTGGTTTTGGAGTTTCCTGTAATTGTAAAACTTCTGGTCCGCCGGATTTTGTGATGTGGATTGCGCGCATTGCTTTTTCTTAGATAATTTTAAAGATAAAAAAATTTGAACACATTATCATTATCAAAATCTCTTCATTTTTCGATATGTAAGTTAAATAAAATTTAAAATAATTGATTGGCTGCTAACTTTAGTAGGTTGCAAAAATTTTGTTTTAAACCTATTTTTGTATACTAAAATTAGCAATATGCGTACAAAATCAATTATTTCTTTAAAGTTTGGAGAAAGGGTTCGAGAACTTAGGATTTCTAAGGGTTTGTCCCAAGAACAGTTAGCACATATTGCGGACGTTCATAGAACTTATATAGGAATGATTGAAAGAGCGGAAAAAAATATTACACTTTTAAATATTGAAAAAATTGCAATTGCACTAGAAACAAGTATTCCAAAAATATTAACATTTTAATATGAGCATCAAGAAAGCAGATAAATCAATAAAATTTTATCAAAATGATGAATGGAATAATTGGACAGCAAAATCGAGTAGAGTGCCTTTTGAAACTTCAAAAAGAGCCGTTGGTGATGGAGAGGAAAAGTTAGCTGCAGAATATAATGTAGTTCCATTAGGACAAAACTCTGGCTATGATTTGGAGATATTAGGTGAAAAGTGGGAAGTAAAAAAACTTGATTCTGATAGTAGTTTCCGATTAGGTGTTGAAATTAGTACCTCTTATAATTTCATTATCGGTGCCGTAATTAAAATCGTAGAAGTAGTGCTTTATTTAAAAGATCATCTGCTTGATTCAGAAATAGACCAGCAAATTAAACTTTGTATAGATAAGATAGAAGATAATAGTGGTAGATCTACTATATCGCTTTTGGATGGTTTAAGAAAGAACGAAGTTTCACATTCTAATTTGATCAAAGCAAATGATATAATTGAAATTTTGAAGAAATTTATTATTAAAGATAAAAAAACGATATCATTACATTCGTCAATTACAGGAAAAAAAAACGAATATGATTTATTAGATGCTTTCAGAATTTTGACCATAGAAAAAGTGCCCGTAGAAGAAAAATTAAAGATATTAGGTGGAATTGAAATATACAGTCATTTGAATGTTCTAAGTATGATTTCAGATGAAATTCAAATATTTGATGAAGCAAATTTGCAAGAGAAATTAAATCAGATTGTACGTGGAGTGTTTCATAATTATAAATTAATACTAGTTCATAAGGATAAAGGTTATAAACCAATTAGCAATTTGGAAAGTATAATCTGTAACAGAATTACAAGCGGTTCGCCTAGATGTAAAATTGTGGAAATTGCAAAAATTACCAAGAAAAAAAATTAATAAATCGTATAAGTCTACGGTATAATTATTCCTCTTATAATAAATTTATTTAAAATTAAATGCAAGTTGATTTTCGACTTTTACGCTTAGTCTACCATCTTCAAAATCTTTTAGAATTTTTCCTAAATGATAAGCAAAATCAACTGCTACTGCATTACCGATTTGTCTGAATTGTGAACTTGTAGAACCGAAGAATTCAAAATTATCAGGAAAAGATTGTATTCTTGCAGTTTCTCTAACCGTAAATCGTCGTTCGCAATTTGGATGAACAGCAATAACTGGACCTCCTGTTCCTCCGCCTCTACCAACCATTGTTGGCCCCGGCTTATTCCAAGACAACTTACGATTTCCCATATAACCATTAATTTTAACTTTATGTTTGGTTCCGTAATGATTTTTAACTTTTGAAGCTTCAATAGAGTCGGGATCAGGTAAATCACTGATTGTTTCCTTCAAAGTTTTTTGATGTGGTAGTTTATCCCCAATTTTATCACTATTTGTTTTTGGAGGGGGAAAATTATCAAATAATTCTCTTCGTTTAGATTTGTCAATTTCTTTAGAAATACCCAGAAATATTACTCTTTTCCTTCCTTGAGGAACACCATAATCTGCAGCATTCAATTTATATTTATGAACTTCATAACCTAACTTACCTTCATCAACGCCAATTTCTGAAAACTCTTTCATTATTTGATTAACAACTTCACCTTTTCCAAGACTTAATATTCCAGGAACATTTTCTGCTAAAAAATATTTTGGATTAGTTTCATTTAAGAGTCTTACAATTTGAAGATAGAGTTCATTTCTTTCATCCTTTACATCTCTATATTGATTTGCGACCGAAAAACCTTGACATGGAAAACCACCAGTTAAAATATCGTAATTAGGCAATTCTTCTCCTTTCAACTCTTTTACATCTTTTAAAAGTAATTTATGATCAAAATTATTATCGTAAGTAACCTTACAATCTTTATCAAAATCTGTTGCTAATACGATTTTATGCCCTGCTTTAACAAGTCCTAAATCTAAACCTCCGCAACCCGCAAATAAAGAAACTACTTTCATAATGATATGCTACTTTTAGTATGCAAATATACGAACAAATTTATAAATATGCAAAATCAAAATCTAATTATATAAAAATCAATTTTTCAAATATTAACATTGTACTAAAGTTAAAATAAAGTTAATATAATATTACAACTTCAAAAACAAATCATCCCCTTCAACCTAGCCCCGATGGGAACGGCATCCCCGCCGCGGCGGGATACAGCGGAAAACGGGTACAATCTTCGAACAAAGTGAAATCGTGGTGCTCCTATCCCGATAGCTATCGGGACAGGAATAATTCCGTAATTTTGGGGCATGAATCAAGATACTATTTGTGCAATCGCCACGGCAAACGGAGTTGGAGCTATTGGAATTATAAGAATTTCTGGTAACGAGGCTTTTCAAATTGCAGCCAAAATTTTTGAAGGTAAGAATCTGGAGGAGGTGAAAACGCACACCATTCACTATGGGTATATCGTTGACGGAAAGAACCAAGAGCCAAGAGCCAAGAATCAAGAGGAAAGAGAAAAGATAATAGATAATAGACAAGAGATAGCAGAAATTCAGAATGAAACATTATTTGAAGCTGGAGAAACTATCAACCATCAACCGTCAACTGTCAACCAAACGGAAGTGATCGATGAAGTGATGGTTTCCGTATTTCACGCGCCGAAAACTTTTACGGCAGAAGATTCTGTGGAAATATCTTTTCACGGATCGCCGCATATTGCCAGGAAAATTCTGGAAGTTTTAGTGAAAAACGGGGCGCGACTGGCGAAAGCCGGGGAATTTACGATGCGTGCTTTTATGAACGGCAGAATTGATCTGGCGCAGGCGGAATCGATTGCTGATTTGATCGCGTCGGAAAATGAGGCGTCGCGGAAAGTGGCATTGAATCAGTTGAAAGGCGGAATTACAAATGAGATCTCAATTTTAAGAAATGACTTGCTGAATTTTACGTCGCTGATTGAACTGGAACTGGATTTCGGGGAAGAGGATGTGGAATTTGCGGACCGTACCGCCATGAATAAATTGCTGCTCAACCTGCGACAAAAACTGAGTGCTTTGATTGAGAGTTTCCAATACGGAAACGCACTGAAAAATGGAGTAGAAGTCGCCATTATCGGGAAACCGAACGCCGGAAAATCGACGCTTCTAAATGCTTTGCTGAAAGAGGAAAGAGCCATTGTTTCTGAAATTGCAGGCACCACGCGTGACACGATTGAGGAAGTGATCCATTTGAAAGGAACGGCTTTTCGGTTTGTGGATACGGCGGGACTTCGGGAAACGACGGACATCATTGAGAAAATTGGCGTAACGAAAGCGAAGGAGAAAATTGCCTCGGCGAAAGTGCTGTTGTATCTCTACGATGAGCAGGATTCTACGACGGAAGAAGTGATCGCTTTTGTGAAGGAATTCCACCGTGAGGATCTGAAAATTGTGTTGGTTCATAATAAAGTGGATCTCACCAACGAAGAAACTCCAAACGAATTTGATTCGACTTTAAAGCTGGAATTGTTTCCGGATTATGGTGAGGAGTTACTGAGGATTTCCGCTAAAGACAAAACGGGAATTGAAGCCGTGAAAACGGTTTTGCTTGATTACGTGGAGAATTTGAAAGATCAGGAAAGCAATGTGATTATTACGAATCAAAGACATTTTGATGCGTTGCAGAAATCGCTGCAATCTGTTCTTCAGGTGGAGGAAGCGGTGAGTTCTGGGATTCACACCGAATTGTTGGCGTATGAGTTGAGAAATGCATTGGAGCAGTTGGGGGAGATTTCCGGGGAGTTTACGAATGATGAGGTTTTGGGGAATATATTTTCAAAATTCTGTATTGGGAAATAAATACACATTTCCTTCAGCACTCGATACAGTCATGTTTGGAATGTTATATTTCTTTATATTTGAATTTAAATTAACAAATGATGACGACTGATTTCCAACAATTTTTTCAATCTGTTTTTGAACCAGAATTGCTTCAGGAAATTAATATTACAGGCTTTCAAAAAGAATTTATGGAAGGAGATATCATAATTGATATCGCCGAAAACGTGAAATTTATGCCACTACTTGTTTCTGGTATCATAAAAATTTTGAGAGAAGATGACGATGGCAATGAATTATTACTTTACTTTTTAGAGAAAGGCAATACTTGCGCCATGACTCTTACCTGCTGCATCGGGAATGCACAAAGTGAAATCAGAGCTATCGCAGAAACAGAGGTTTGTTTAATTATGATTCCAGTCCAGAAAATGGATGAATGGATGGCAAAATATAAAACCTGGCGGGCTTTTGTTTTACAAAGTTATCAGAATCGCTTTATGGAGGTTTTAGATACGGTAGATAGTATCGCTTTTTTAAATATGGATAAGCGTTTGCTAAAATATTTAGCAAATAAAGTTAAAATATCCAATACCAATATTATTGAAAGTACCCATCAACAAATTGCGGATGATTTAAATACATCTCGCGTCGTAATTTCCCGCTTGCTGAAAACATTGGAAAAACAAAAGCAGGTTGAATTAAATAGAAATAGTATAAAATACCTACTGCATTAAACTTCCTTGTGTAACAATAGTTGCGGTTTACTAGAATCTCATCATCTAATTTTGCAAAAAATAAATGAATATGGATTTGGTAATCGTTTTCGGATATTTCGGCGCTTTAATCATTGGTGTAATTTTAGGATTAATTGGTGGTGGTGGCTCCATACTTACGGTTCCTGTTTTCGTATACCTTCTCGGCATAGAACCTGTTACAGCCACAGCGTATTCGCTTTTTGTAGTAGGAAGTGTTTCATTGATTGGCGCGGGAAAAAATGTACAGAAAGGCTTAGTAGATTACAAAACAGCTTTTACCTTTGCCGTTCCGGCAGTCATTTCTGTCTTCACCATCAGGAAATTCATCGTTCCTCTTATTCCAGAAGTCATTTTTAGTGTAGGAGATTTTGCCGTGACGAAAAATATCGCAATAATGTTATTTTTTGCAATTTTAATGCTAATCGCTTCTGTATCAATGATAAAAAGTAATATTGGTTCTCTAAAAGATAATGAAGATAGCGCACAAAATAAAAAATTAAAATTATCAATTCTCGGGCTTTTAACAGGATTAATTACAGGTATTGTAGGTGCAGGTGGCGGCTTTATCATTATACCCATTCTTGTTTTAATGGCGGGATTACCTATGAAAAAAGCAGTAGGAACTTCACTTTTCATTATCGCAATCAATTCATTGTTGGGGTTTTTAGGAGATGTAGGTGAAGTTTTAATAGACTGGAAATTTTTACTATCATTTTCTGCTATTGCTATTATTGGTATATTTATGGGGATTTATTTAACCCAATTGATGGACGGAAAAAAATTAAAGAAGAGTTTTGGTTGGTTCGTCTTAATAAGGGCGCTTACATTTTAAGCAAAGAACTATTATTATAAATGGTCACTTTTAAAACTCAGTTAGGTATCAAAAGTTACAGGTAAAGAAAAAATACTTTTTTAATTTTGCTATAAGTATAAGTTATGAATATTAAACAATTTGAATACAAACCATTATCCCATTATTCTTACGCCATCATAAGCGAAGGAAAAATGGCCGTAATAGATCCGGAAAGAGATCCACAACAATATTACGATTTTGCAAAAGCCAATAACGCAGATATAGTTGCTGTTTTTGAAACACATCCGCATGCGGATTTTGTGAGCTCTCATTTGCAAATCCACAAGGAGACGGGCGCAAAAATATACATCAGTAAAAAGTTGGGCGCAGAATATCCTCACGAAACCTTCGACGAAGGAAACAGTTTGACTTTAGGGAAGATTCAAATATCCCCACTTAACACACCCGGACATTCGCCAGACAGCATCACAATCGTTGCAAAATATAAAGAAGAAATTGCACTTTTTACCGGCGACACTTTATTTATAGGGGATGTTGGCCGACCAGATCTGCGGGAAAAAGCAGGGAATATTACGGCGGAAAGAGAAGAATTAGCAGAGATGATGTTTGAGACCGTCACCCAGAAGTTTACAGATTTACCTAACGAAGCAATCATATTTCCAGCTCACGGCGCAGGATCCTTGTGTGGGAAAAATTTAAGCGACGCAGCAACCAGCACTTTGGGCGATGAAAGAAAACATAATTGGGCTTTCAAGAAACAATCTAGGGAAGAATTCATGGAAACCATTTTAGACGGCCAACCCATCATTCCGGCTTATTTTGTTTTTAATGTAGATATTAACAAAGGAGGTGCAAAAAATGTAAAGGATTCACTTGCAAATATTCCTTTTAACGAAAATTCAAGTGTAGAAGGTTTAATAGTAGATGTAAGAGCGGAAGAAAAGTTCAAGAATGGACATTTAAAAGGCAGTATTAATATCCAGGCGAGTACAGATACGCAGAAATTCGAAACTTGGTTGGGCACCATTATTAAACCTGAAGAAAAATTCACTTTGGTGGTAGATTCCAAAGAAGATAAAGTGCAGATGCTGAACCGGATTGCAAAAATCGGGTATGAAACCATGGTAAAAGAAGTTATTACTTTACCAAAAGAAAATCTAAACACTACTGAAAAACTGGATTTAGAAGACTTTAAAAATCATCCGGAAAATTATACCATTGTAGATATTCGCAACCAAACGGAAACAAACGAGGGTAAATTTTTCAAGAATGCTTTGACGCATCCTCTAAGTGATCTAAGAGATACAGCCACTCAAATCCCGACAGATAAACCGATTGTGGTACATTGTGCAGGCGGTTACAGAAGTGCTGCGGGAAGTAGTATTCTGCAAAATAAGTTACCCGGCGCAACGGTCTTTGATCTGGGTGACGACGTGGAAAATTTTAAATAGTTATTTTGATGTTTTTAAAAAATAAAACCGGATTTCACTAAAATTCCGGTTTTATTGTACTAAATTTTCTCAAACCAATCTAAAACTATCAATTTTTGAAGGACTGAAGTTGGGATTTTTTTGAAGATAATTTTTAAGAGCTTCAATGGTTTTTACTTCGCATTTTTGACGGTTTTTTCCATATTTTTTGGCAACTCCCTGCGTAGTAATGAAACTTACTTTATACGTTTTTTCGGCATCAAGATGAGAATTTCCGAAATATATTTCCTGAATGCGGTGTCCTTTTGGATTTTCAATTCGCATATTGATCTGCAAACCAAAAACACGTTTCACATAACCGCCCATTTGCTTCAGTGGATCCGAACAAAAAGTACGCTCCAGATTTTCTTCCAGCATTATTTTAATCTCATTTCCTGTCAATTCAACGGTTGAAACTGGCGGATCCATCGGAGCCATATTATAAAGATCATTTTCTGTAATATTACCTTCGGGAATTGGGGCGCCGTAACGCCATCCATTAGAAAAAGCAATTTCAGTTTTGGTTTCGTGAGCAATTGCGCGAAGCAGAAGATTATCCATCTTTGAATTTAAAGCATCATATCTGTGCAAAATTTCATCAGTTTTGCCAACCACATTTGTTGCAATTTCTTGATAAGGTTGCAGCGCATTTCTGACTATTTTTTCTATTTCCTCATTTTTAGGTAAAGATTCATCTACTTTTACCAATTCGAAATCACATTTCTGAATTTGTTTATTCTGAATTTCTAAACTAAAATTCCCAATGAAAGCACCATGACATCCACATTGAACAATTCTTGCACCGTTGACAATGATGGGTTCATAAATCCTGTTGTGTGTATGTGAACTTAAACAAATATCAATTCCGTTAATTTTTTTTAAAAGATCAATATCTTGCGGAAATCCGTTGTGCGAGAGTAGGATAATGATGTCTGCACCTCTTTGTTTCAATTCTGAAATATATTTTGGCAATTCCTCCTCGCCGGAAGTAAATTTTAAACCTTTGCTCATTTTTTCAGGCATCACCTTATCCACGATCATAGCGCAAATCCCAATGACTCCAATTTTTACATCTCCTTGGTCAAATATTTGAGTAGGCTGAAAAAAGAGGCTGTTATCTTCTTGATAGACGTTGCAGCCTAACACCGGAAAATTAAAATTCTCACTGATTGCTTTCAATTTTTTAGGCCCATAAGCAAAATCCCAATGTCCCACCAAAGCATCCAATTTCATTGTATTTAAAATAGGAATCAGCAGTTTTCCTTCAGAATCTATCACAGGTTTTGTGCCGTGCAAAGTATCTCCACCATCAAATAAGAGCGTGTGCGGATTTTCTCTACGAATTTTTTCCGCATATCCTGCGATAGAAGTATAGCCACCGACCGTTTCAATATATTCGCCAGTTTTGTTGTAAAAAAGTTCAGGATGTGGCCCTAGATAGCCGTGTATATCATTGATGAACAATATATTTAATTTCATATTCTTTAAATTTAATTAAAAAAGGCAAATAAATTTTGTAAAAGTATTTGCCTTTAAACAAATATTATTTCAAACTTTCAAGAAATTTTTTAATTTCCGGATCACTGTAATCCGCCATTCCTTTGTGCGTAAGCGCTAAATTTCCTTTGGCATCAATTATATAAGTAGTCGGAATTGCTGAACTTTGGTACATTGCCGGAAGTTCACCCGCTAAAGTATAGATGGGTAAATCATAACCTTTTTTGTCATCAAACTGCTTTGCTTTTTCAAAATCATCATCCAAAGAAAGCATCACAAATTCGACATCTTCACCCATGTCCTCATGTAATTTATCAATGCTTGGCATCTCCGCGATACACGGCGGACACCAGGTTGCCCAAAAATTCATAAAAATAACTTTACCTTTTAAATCTTCTAATGTTACTATTTTACCGTTTCTATCCATCAATTTTAAAGATAAGTCTGCTGGATTTTCGGCGGCGATTGCTGCGGAATTTGAATTTTCAGAATTTCGCTCCGATGTTATTTCTTCCACATTCGGATTCAATAATCCAGTTGCGAGCATTCCACGTTGCGCAAAGCCCATAATATCTTTGTAATAGCCTGTGGTGTATAAAACTATTGCTATAACAGCATAAATAGCAAACTTGATCCAAGCTTTTTGTGAAGTATTTTCTTTATTTTCTATTTTATTATTCATTGTAATTGCTTTTGTACTTTCCATTGATTCTATTTTTAAAATTAATCGGCGATTTATAAACTTAAACTTTTGTATCCTTTATTTTGAAGCTGAAAATTATGTAGTATTCCATTCTCCACCGTTTTTATTTCCTTTGGAATTTTTGTTTTATCGATTTTAAATTTGTTGAGTGAAAAGCCACAAGCAACTATTTTTACACCAGATTTTTCGGCTTTTTCTACGAAATCTTTCATTTTTTCGGGATCGGTAATGTCGCCAATTCCCTTTCCGCAGATAATAACTTGAAAGTCGCCAAATAGATTTCCTTGTTCTTTTTTAAGTGCCTGCGCAGTGATGATGATCGGTTGAAGTTGCTGCACATTTTTGGTGAGTACAACATAATTTGTTTTATTCATAGTAGTATTTTGAGCGTTTAATTTTGAGGTTACAAATAAACTTATGATTAACAGAAGTGCATTAATGAGTATTTTTTTCATTTTGAATTATTTAATTGTGAGTTGATGTCGTTTATTACAAAGAATAACAGTGTGCCAAGAATGGCGATGTTTTTAAATAGAGGTCCAAGCGTAGTGATTTGTCCCACTTGTACCGTGAGTGTGATGGGAATTAGAATGGAAATTAAGATGATCGCCATTAATTTTGTTTTTTTGCCTAAAAGAAAAAGCAAACCCGCCACAAGCATTACAAGTCCTGATGCAATGATGAGCCAATGAGGTTCGCCAAATAAGTAGGCAATCCCTTTAAAATTCGCATTCTCAATCTTTTTCACCGTTTTTTCCAATTGAAATAGGTGGGTTGAGCCAGCGACTATAAATATCCCGCTTACTAAAATCCGCAAAAGATGGATAGAACGACGATTAATAGAAATAGTAGTAGTCATTTTATGATTGTTAAATTAAAGATTGTTTTTTTCGTCTATGCTGCAAAAGCATATTGCTAACACTATAGATATAGATGAAAGAATTAAAAAAAATGCTTAATGATGAAATATTGCTAGGTAAAGCGGGGAGGCCTCTTCAAAGAATCAAAAAAGGAATTTTTTGATGTGGGTAGATTAAAAGAAAATCGAGTGATTGAAATTTCCGCTTTTGCAGGATTCCAATTAAATGTTTGAAATAAATAGGTAGAATGACATTGACTCGTAATGGTAAAAACTTTTAAATCTGATGGAATTTTAGAAGCGATATTTGTAGTGCCATCTTCATTTATCTTCAGATTTTTCTTTTTACAATCCTGTTTTATAAAGGTGATTTTATCGCTATGAAAAACCACATTTAACCCATGAGCATCTACAGCAAGAAACTTCGCTATAAAAATAAAGAATAAAAATAATGCTATGTAGGATTTACTTTTCACAATGGACGCAAAAATAGGTAATGGATTTTAATTGTGTGTAACTTTTGTTACAGAGAGTAGAAATGGATGTGGATCCAGCATTAATTAAAATGATAGTAAAATCTATGATGGTATCGGAAGGGTGATCGGACATGAACTGACGCCTACTTTTGATGACCAAGGTACTCAATATGATAAAGAAGGCAATGTGAAAGATTGGTGGACGAAAGACGATTATACGCAGTTTAAATCAAGAATACAGCAAGTTATTAACCAGTATGATCAATTTACAGCTTTAGACAATTTACCTATTAATGGCGCTATGACGGTGGGAGAGAATACCGCCGATATTGCTGGAATCGCAGTAGCCTATGATGCTTTCAAAACGACAAAAGAAGGGCAGAGCACTACAAAAATTGATGGTTTAACCCCAGATCAAAGATTCTTTCATTCTGTGGCAAAAATATGGAAAGTGAAGATGAAGGATGAATTTTTACGCTTGTGGATTAAAACCAATCCGCATTCCCCACCAAGTTGGAGAGTTAATGGGCCACTCATGAACAGCATACCTTTTTATAATGCATTTGATGTTCAGGATGGCGATCAAATGTTTTTACCAGAAAAGGATCGGATAACGATTTGGTAAATGTTTAGGGCGGGAGTAAAGTAGCGCAACTTTAAAATATTTGTTTAACTGCAGTATTTTTTTAAAGTAAATTTAAGAATTACTGGAAAATATTGATAACGAGGATGCGTACTTTCAATGACCATTTTCAATAGTCTCAAAACCATTCATTTTTAAGTGCTTTTTCAAATGGCGTAAACTCAACTCAAAATACTATTTCTGAAATAGTTTTTAGCTGTTGCTTCGCAAAATAACTTGCCCTATATTGAACTTCATTTTATAGCATAATAACTACCTTACTAAATATGACAGCTACGGACTTAAAATACGATTATATCATTGCCGGTTCTGGGTGTGCCGGGTTGAGTTTACTTTACCGACTGCTTCTTGATCCGGTTTTACAATCTAAAAAAATCCTGGTTATCGATCGGGTTCAGAAAAATGAAAACGATCGAACCTGGTGTTTTTGGGAGGAGGGGAAAGGTCTCTTTGAATCAGTGGTCACTCATGAATGGAAATCTTTGATCTTTAAAAATTCTGACTTTACACGCCAATTTGAGTTGGAAAAGTATCGCTACAAAATGATACAGGGAAAAGATTTTTATGAGTTCGTCCTCTCGTATGCTGCCAGTTTTGAAAATGTGACTTTTAAAAATGAAAATATAAAAGGAATTACTTCAGACCAAATTGAGGCTACCGTAGAAACGGCGGAGAATAGGTACCAATCTGAATATTTATTCAATTCAACCTCTCTTTTTAATCCGAAGATTACCGAGGAAAATTCATTGCTTCAACATTTTACGGGTTGGGTGATTAAGACGAAAGAAGACACTTTCGATGCAAAGGTTGGGACGTTAATGGACTTTACCTTAGATCAAAAACATGGCGCCACCTTCATGTATGTTTTGCCAACGAGCTCCACGGAGGCTTTGGTAGAGTACACCTTATTCAGTAAAAGTGTTTTGCCAAAAGAAGAATATCAAACGGCTTTGAGGCATTATATTAAAAATAATCTCAAAATCTCGGATTACGAAATTACCCATACCGAGTTTGGAATCATACCAATGTCTCTTGCAAAGTTTGAAAGGAATAGCGATGTTTTTAATCGCATCATCAACATTGGAACAGCGGGCGGTTACACCAAAGCAAGTAGTGGCTATACTTTTCAGTTTGTGCAGAAAAATACGGCGCAAATTGTAGAAAATTTAGTGCAGCAAAAAAATCCTAATCCAGAAAAATCGTTTGATGATAAGCGATACGAGTGGTATGACCGAACCTTACTGGAAGTTATTCTGTCTGGAAAAATGGAAGGGAAAGAAATTTTTTCAACGATGTTTTCAAAACGCTCGCCCGAAGATATTTTAAAATTTCTAGGTAATGAAAGTACGATCTGGGATGATCTTAAAATAGTAACCGCGCTACCCATTGTGCCTTTCATGAGGGCTGGCTTAAAGCAACTCTAAAAATCCTGAACTTATTTTATAATAGCGATTATTTTTTCTCCTATCCATTTTATAAAGGAAATATGAAACAATTAGTCAATGTTCGCATCGGATTTAGGAGTAACAGTCTGATCAAATCATAAAATAGATAAAATAAAAAAGCTAGCTTCGAAGTTTTTTATCTAATTTACTAAATCACTTTTAGGTCTACTGCAGAAAGTAGTTTGGGAGATTGATCATCTTCGAAAGAAACGAGATTTCCTTTTTTAAGCATCTCTGTTGCATTATTGCTCTCGAAAAATATATTTTCTTTCGTTTTTGTCATTAATAAATTTGTATCTCTCTTGACTGAAAAAAGTATGGGTGCCATCATTAAAGCCTCTTAATTTTAACACTCCATTGCAAAAATAAAACGCGTTTCTTCTTCATTTGAAGTAAACGATAAATTTGCACCATGGGCTTTTGCAATTTGGTCTGCAATGTAAAGGCCTAAACCTAATCCGTTTTTGCTCGGACGATTGCCTTCTCTTTTGAAGGGTGTAAAAAGAATGGCCTGCAATGATTCAGGAATGGGTTCACCATCATTGGCCACAGAAAGTTCTAATTTATTTGTTTCATTACTAGCCGTAAAAGATACCGGCGATTGGGGATTACCGTGCGTTAAAGCGTTTGCTAAAAGATTGGAGGCGAGCTGTGCAATTCTGTCGGCATCGCAATGGATTGGCTCAGGCAAAGCAATGTCTACAGTAATTTTCCGATCTGGGAACAAGAATTTCAATTCTTCCACCACGTGCTCAAGTACAGGTTTCAGATCAATCTCCCGCGGTGAGATCACGATTCCTTCGCCCAGTCGCGTGCGCGCAAAATCCATCACATTCCCGATCAACTCATTCATTCGATAACTGCTTCGCTTTAAAATTTGAAGCAATTTTTTTTGTCTCTCATCTTTGATTGAACGTTCCAAAAGACCTACAGTCATGCTAATTGCTCCGAGTGGATTCCGCAGGTCATGACCCAAAACGGCAATCAGTTGTTCTCTTAGGATTACATTTTCACGTTCGGCTTCAAGCTCCTTTTCCGCCCTACTTTTTCCATGCTGCAGATTCTGTTCAAACTGAACCCGATCCGAAGCTTCTACAAGTGTATAGTAAATCAGTTTTAATCCGTCTTCCTTTGAAGCAGATTCTTTAGCATTGATCAATATCTTAAGTCTTTTACCTGCTGCACCATTTAATTCTACAAGGATCTCTTCAAAATAGCCCTGCATTTTTAGAAGGGGTGAAAGATGGGTTTCAAAATAAATTTTACTTCCTATAGACAGAATGTCGGAAATCTTTTTGCTTTTTATTTCCTCAGGTGAAATTCCTAACCAGGCAGACACGCGTTTGTTGCTTCGAATAATTCTGTTTTTCTCGTCAGCGATGAGGAAACCAGAGAATGATTCCTCAAAAAATTGATTCGCTTCCTGCTCTAGAAAACCCTTCTGTTCTGGTAAATCCGGCATCATGAGAGAAATGCTTTCATGGCTGTTATCGTTTCTTCTGGTGCACTGAGATTGGGGCAATGTCCGGTTGCTTTCATCAAAACAAATTGACTTTTCTTAATTTTTTCGTGCATGTACATGCCCACTTCTTCGGGGGCGATGACATCTTCGGAACACTGTAAAATCAGCGTAGGAATACCAACTTCGGGAAGAAGCGCTCTTTTGTCTGAAAAGAAAGTTGTTCTTGCAAACTCTTTCGCAATCTCGGGATTGCTTCGGCAAAAACTGTTGGACAATTCTTCTGCTAATTCTCCACGTTCTGGATTTGCCATAATCACCGGAGCCATGGTCATAGACCAACCCAAATGGTTATTGTCCAGGGAATCCATCAGTTCAGTGATTTGCTCTTTTGTAAATCCACCCACATAATCATCCTCGTTGATATAGGACGGCGAGGGACTTACCATAATTAATGATTTAAAAAGACCTGGTTTTTGCAAGGAGGCAATCATTCCAATAATTGAACTTACCGAATGACCTACAAAAATGACGTCTTTCAATTCCATTTCTCCGCACATTTCCACGATATCTTCCGCATATCCTTCCAATTGTGAATACTTTTCTGAGGAGTACGCCGATAAATCAGAATTTCCCGCACCCACATGATCGAATAAAACAACTTTATAATCCTCTTCGAAAGCAGGAGCAACAAAACGCCACATGTTTTGATCACACCCAAATCCATGTGCAAATACCATCACTTGCGTTCCGTTTCCTTTGCTAATAACGTTGTTTCGTTGAATCACATTCATAATGCATAATTATTACAGAAAATTAAATTTAAAGAGTGCAAGATAATTAATAAATAATAAGTAGTCGTTATTTTCCACAATCAAACTTAGGAGATGTATTGGGGAAAAGGATTAATTTTGAATGCGTAAAAAGAGATTTTATAAAAATTGTATTTTATTAAATGAATTTCTGAATAGTGTTGCCGACGAAACTTTAGGAAAATTTGTCGAAAGAGTGGCAAATAGTTTAAAGCGATTTGAAGTTATTCAAGTTATTGAAAATTTGAATTCTGAAATTTAATGGAGACTTTTTTTAACTGTTAGGAAATATTATTTCTGAATTTCTATCGCTAAATATGCGCATCTTTATTACGAATTTTAATTCTAAAAAAATGGAAAATAAGCATGCACTTCTCGCCGTCGTGAACAATCTTCAAATTGGCGAAACTGGCCTTGAAAAATCTACCGAGTACCATTTTGAAAATTTGGTCTCTTTCCTCAATGATCTTATCCTCAATGATTTCAATCGTTTACTAAGCATTCTTTACCGGATGGACATTTCGGAAGATAGACTGAAGCGAAAATTAGCTGAGAATAAAGAAAGCCGCATATCCTCTGCAGAATTGATCGCGCATCTTATGATAGACCGAGAAAAAGAGAAAATCATTTCTCGCGAAAAACATAAAAGACCTTAGTATTATCTTTTTCCTTTCTAAAATCGCTACTTATTTTATGTTAAAAAATTTCTCATTAAAACGTTTTAAGATATTTACTTAATTTTAAATGTCTTGATGGACCGTATCTTTATCAATATTTTTTTAAGTTTTACATTAAAAAATACGGAAAATGAAAATTTCGCTCCTAATATCCGCGCTTGTAACCGCAGTACTACTTATTATTCCAATTTATTTTACCATGGCAAAAACTGAAACCCAACCTTACAAGGTGCTTAAAAAAGAAAAAGATTTTGAAATCCGATTCTATCCTTCCGCTACAATGGCAACCGTTTCCCTGGATGCAAAATCCTACAAAGAATTATCCTCTTCGGGATTTAAAAAATTGGCCTCCTTTATTTTTGGCGGTAACCAATCCAATAAAAGTATTGCGATGACGTCGCCAGTTCATATGGATATTAATAATTTCAAGTCAACCATGAGTTTTGTAATGCCTTCAGAATATAATAAAGATAATCTGCCAAAACCCAATAATTCTGAAATCAAGATTGAGAATTCAGCAGAAGAATATGTGGCTGCGATTCAGTTTGGAGGTTATGCAAATGATGCCGACCTTAAAAAGTATGCTGAGAAATTGGAAGACGCCCTGAAAGCCAACAAAATTGAATATTTGGGGAACTTTCGCTTTTTAGGTTACAGCGCGCCGTATCAATTGTTGAATAGGAGAAATGAAATTATTGTAAAAATCCAATGGAAATAAAATTCAGTTTTAATTAATGCAGTTCTGAATCGCGCATCGTATAACTTAGATTTAAGGCAAAAAAAAAGCTTCTAATGAAGCTTTTTATCTAGTTTACTTAACCACTTTAATGTCTACTGCAGATAGTCCTTTGGGAGACTTTTCCACTTCGAAGGAAACGCGATTTCCTTTTTTAATCATCTCTGTCGCATTATTGCTGTGGAAGAATATATTTTCTTTGCTTTTTTCCTCAGTAATAAATCCGTACCCTTTTTCACTGAAAAAAGTAACGGTACCTTGTTTGATCACTTCTTCCGCTTCAATTGGAGCTGCGCCTAGCTGAATACTGTTTAAATCAATGACGTTTTTATTATTAGCGTCAGGTGGAGTACTGGTAAATTGACCGTTTGCATCTACATACATAATCATGTCATCCAGACTTTTGCCTTTGTCATTGCTGTCTTTGCGCTCTTCTCGGCGAGCTGCTTTTTCTTTTTGCTTCGCAAGTTTTTTCTTAAAGTTTTCTTTTTTGGAGAAAGAATCCGCCATATATATTGTTTGTTTTTTGATTGTCTGATAAGGTACAAAAATTATCTAATGCAAAGCAAAAATAATTACCGAAAATTGCATGTCCGTCGTTCAGTTTAATTTTTGAATTCGTTAATGCACGTGCCAAAATTAAGCTTTTATTAAATTATTTCCAAAAGTTTCTAGTGACGCAATTTATTATTTTACCTTTTCAAACAAGAATAGTTTCCCACCTGTAAAGGCGTATCTCTGCATTAAATTCCCTTCCAAAACCATCGTTTTACTCGTTACGTCGATGATAGAAACGTAATTGCTGGAATTGTATTTAAAATAATTTTCTTTCTCTTTTGTTTGGGGATTTTTTCCAAACTCGTATTTGTATTTGATCCAGTCCTCTTCATCGGATTCGCAATAAATGGGTTTAAATTTACTTCTCTTGGATTTAAATTCAATCAGATCCGAACCTTCCGCACATTCAGTCTTAAAATTATTTTCCGGATTTTGATCCTGAGAAAACTGCTCAAAAGTTCCGTTGTAAACCCCCACTACTTTCCAGGTACCATTCAGTCGGTCTTCATCAATTTTTCCTTCCGCTTTTTTTACGGCCCAACTCACGCCTTTTACCGTTCCTTTCACCACAGAATATCCAAGTTTAGCCGTTGTGGTCACCACTTTTGCCACGGTAGAAACTACACAGGAGGTGAGCAAAAAACTCGTAAGAATTATAAGTCCAATTTTATCCACTCTCATTGCAAACGTATTTATTTTAAGTGCAATTTACACTAAATGTTTTTGTTCCAACTTTGGCAATTTGAATTCGCCTCTACCGCTCTTTATTTTATTTGAATTAGCGTCTAACAAATTTTTGATAAAAGAAATTAAGCCAAAAATCTCCAGATCTGCGCCACTAGAAAGCAAACAATTAAACCATAAAGTACGGGTAACATCGTCGCCACGAAAGTCCACTTTTTACTGTTGGTTTCTTTATAAATGGTATAAATTGTAGTACTACAAGGATTGTGAAGCAAACTGAACAACATTAAATTCACTGCTGTTAAAGTTGTCCAACCACCTGCACGCAAGAGATTAGCAATTTCCGACTCGCTTCCTTCAAACATTACTCCAGCTCCAGCGCCTACAGCAGCATCACCGATCGTTAAAGTGGTTAACATGAGTATCGTAGGAATTACAATTTCGTTGGCCGGAATTGCTACGATGTATGCCAATAATATAACGCCGTTTAATCCGATAAACATTCCAAAAGGATCTAATCCCTGAATTACCCAAATCGCAATACTTTGATTACCAATCATCATATTGGAAATCAGCCAGATTATTGCTCCGGCTGGAGCTGCAAAAACCACCGCTCGCCACAAAACAATGAGCGTTCTGTCTATTAATGAAGTGTAAATTGTTTGCAAAACATTTGGCGGTCTGTAGGGTGGAAGTTCTAGGGTGAAAAATGAAGATTCACCTTTTAATAAAGTTCTGGACAACAGCCAAGAAGTGAAAAATGTGAAGGCAATTCCTAAAATTGCAATACCAATAACCGCCAACATAGAAACTGTTCCAGCCCATTTACTCGGTACCAAAACACCTAAAAATATGGTGGCAATAATAATTTGCGTGGGCCATCTTCCATTACAAAGGGAAAAATTATTGGTAATAATCGCAATCAATTTTTCTCTAGGACTATTAATAATTCTAGTGGCTACCACGCCCGCTGCATTACATCCAAATCCCATACTCATGGTAAGTGCCTGTTTTCCATGCGCTCCAGCTTTTTTAAACATTCGGTCTAAATTAAAAGCCACTCTGGGTAAATAACCAAAATCTTCCAGCAAAGTAAAGAGCGGAAAAAATATAGCCATTGGAGGCAACATTACCGCAACAACCCACGCAGTTGCAAGATAAACACCGTCAACTAAAAAACCACTTAACCACCAAGGAAAACTCAAATTTTCTGCCCCGGTTTTAAGGAAAGGATGTAATTGATCCAAAAGTAAACTGGCCAATAGTTGAGAAGGATAGTTAGAGCCTATAATTGTTACCCAAAGCACCGCTCCAAGCATTAAAAACATAATTGGGAAGCCCCAAATGCGGTGCGTCACCACATTGTCAATAGCTCGATCAATACGGAAAGATTGTTTAGTTTGATCAGAGGAGACGGAACCTTTTACCAATTTAGCGGCTTTGGCATAAATACTTTCTACCAAATCATTCTGATAATCATCTCCCAATTTATTTCGATAGAATTCCGCCTTTTTAAGTATCGGGTTTAAATTGTCGGTATTTATTTCAGAAGACAATCTATTTTCTTGAAAAGCTTTGATAATGCTTTCATCTTCTTCTAACAATCGGATAGCAATCCAATTTGAATTTTGAAGTTGAGGATCAAGTGATAGAAGCAGATTTTCTATTTCCGAAATCGCTTTTCCACTTTCATCTGATAATTGTAGCAATTTTTTCGGATGTGTTTCAAAACTTCCTTCTGCAACTTTTTTAATTGCGGACAATAATTCTGGAATTCCTTCTTTGCTTCTCGCACTTGTTTGCACCACGGGAATTCCTAGATCTTTTGATAATGTTCGAACATCGATAGTGATGTTATGTCGGCGCGCTTCATCCATTAAATTAAGACAAAGCACCACGTTATTCGTAATTTCTAAAATCTGTAAAACCAAACTTAGATTTCGTTGTAATCTACTTGCATCAACTACCACAACCGTAACATCTGGCTGTCCGAAAAGCACAAAATCTCTCGCCACTTCTTCATCTTCAGAAGTTGATAATAATGAATACGTCCCGGGCAGATCTACGATTTTATATTTTTGATCTTGGTAAGAAAAATTTCCTTCAGCGCGCACAACTGTTTTTCCGGGCCAATTTCCCGTATGTTGTTTTAACCCAGTTAAAGCGTTGAAAACCGTACTTTTTCCTGTGTTTGGATTACCGGCTAAAGCGATGGTGTAATCAGAATTACCCACAGAAATACCCATCTTTTTTAATTCTGTGGACGGGTTTAGTTCGCAAGTATCGCAAGCAGTTTTTACGCTCATATATCTTTTTTAACTTCTATTAAAACTTTTACGGCGTCTTCATTCCGAAGCGAAATTAGGGTATCGTGAATATTATAAGCAATTGGATTTCCCAGTGGACTAATATTTTGTACGCTAATTTCGGATCCTCGAACAAAACCTAGATCAAGGAGTCTTTGTCTAACTTCTCGTCCACAATCTTTTGCCAATCCTGTAATGAGACCAATCTGCCCTTTTTGCAGAATTCCCAAGTTTTCCGTTTCGTTTATCATTTGTAAGACGTTGAATAGTTTTGAACAGCTAATTTACAAAATTAGACTGGACTAACAATGCGAAAAGATTTGAATTGGTGGACGTTGTGGTAAAAATTATGAAATATTAGTCGGCAAATTTGTTTAAAATCTAGTTTAGAACCTACTTTTTAAATTCGTTATTTTAACAATTTCTCACTCGCATCCATACTATTTAATACATAAAAGGATACTGATATGTACGAAAATGTAATTCATTAAATTTTAAATAAAAAAAATATTCCTGAGTGCGGAATATTTAATTTGTTTATACGTGTAAAAATAATTTATTTCAGCAAAGGAAGGAATTTTCAATTGTTTAAAATAATATTTTTTCAACTCACCAGTTTTCTGATGTCTTCTAATTCTTCATTCTTTAAATTAAGATAAACTGTATGGTGGAAAGTGTTGATTTTTTTCAAATACATTAAAAGATTGTTTTTCTCTTTTTCATTGAGTTTCCCCGACATAATTTTCGAAACAACCGTAATATCTTTCATGGTTTCAAAAAAGACTTCCTTTCCTTTTGGTGTTACTGCCACACGAACGCTTCTTTTGTCTTCAGCATCTGGTTTTTCAGAAATTAAACCATTTTTCACAAGGCGTTTTATAATTTCAATTCCGGATTGTTTTTCGTGCGCATTTTTTTCAATCAACTGCGTTTTCGTCAAGGAATCGTAATCCATTAAGCGAAACAAATAGGTGAAATCATCATTTACCAAATCTGTGTTTTTCTCCAAGGCTTTTTTGATCAAATGTTTAGAATAACGTCCCAACATAATAACTTGTTTGGCGATTTCATTTTCTAAATCGTAGACCTTTAAATCGTATTTATCTGATAGATTCGTTGGATTTTCTTTTCCGTAAGATCGCTCGTTCAGGAAATTTTGAAAATCCTCAACTTTTGCGGTACTTTTATAACTAGTGCTTTCTTCGAAGTTTTTAAACTCTTTTAGTATATCAATCAGTAATTCTAAGTTCATAATGATAATTCTTAAATGCAAAGTAACAAAAAATCTTTCTAATTTATTTAATCTAGTACAATTTTGTATTAAATATTATTTCTACTTTTAAATCTATTCTTTTGAAATTATTGTCCATTTAATAGGAGTTTAAAGCCTTATACCTATGATTTCTTTAATTTTATTCATGAAATGTTTTGCGCAGTCTTAGTAATCTGTGTAAAAGTTTAGCATAAAAATTGTTTTAAAAACTCAACTTAATATTAACAAAAATTTAAATTATGGGACAAGCACAATCTCCACAAAAAGATTTAAGTGGTCAAGAGGCCATCGAAACAATTAAGAAATTAACTGAAAAAGCAGGTACATGTTTCTTCGTTACCAATATTGGAAAAAATCCGCACAGTATTCCCATGGCTCTACAAGAAGTGGATGAGGAAGGAACACTTTGGTTTATCAGCTCTTCAGAAAGCACACACAATCAAAACATTGCGAAAGACAATACGGTTCAACTTTATTTTCTAAACAATGGATCGTACGAATATGTTTTTATTCAAGGTCAAGCGCACGTTTCGAAAGACAAAGCATTGATTGAAGAATATTATACCGCATTTGCCAATGCTTGGTTTGATGGAAAAGATGATCCTAGGATAACCGTAATTGGTGTAAAACCAGACGATGGATATTACTATGAAACCAAAGATAATAAAGTATTCGCCATGGCAAAAATGGCTTTTGCTGCAGTAACGGGAGCGAAAATTGAAGATGGTGGAGTAGAAGGTGGATTATCAATTTAGATAAAAACCCAGTTCTTTCAACGCAAAAATTTGCTACAAATAATAGCAATGATCAACTTGAAGTGTTAAATTTTAATACTATTTTTGATCGTTGCTATTTAACATAATAATGAATATAGACCGACTTCAGGAAAAATTAGAAATCCTAGCTGATGCAGCAAAATATGATGTTTCCTGCTCCTCCAGCGGAGGAAATAGGAAGAATAAAAATGGAGGTTTGGGAAATAGCCATGCGTCAGGAATCTGCCATTCTTATACAGAAGACGGTAGGTGTGTTTCTCTTCTAAAAATTCTCTTGACCAATCATTGCATTTATGATTGTGCTTATTGTGTTTCCCGCAAATCAAATGACATTAAGCGTGCTGCATTTACGGTGGAAGAGGTCGTAGATTTGACCATCAATTTTTACAGAAGAAATTTTATCGAAGGTTTGTTTCTGAGTTCTGGAATTTTTACAGACTCAGACACTACTATGGAACGTCTGGTTCGAGTAGCAAAAAAACTTCGAACAGAGCATAAATTTAATGGTTATATTCATTTAAAATCTATTCCTGGATCAAGTGATGAAATCATGAGAGAAGCTGGTTTATACGCAGACCGACTTTCTGTAAATCTAGAAATTCCGACAGAAAAAGGTCTTAAACTTTTAGCTCCGGATAAATCTCATTCCGAGATGATTAAGCCCATGACCTATGTGAAAAATGAACTTATTCTATATAAAGAGGAAAGAAAAATTTTTAAGAAAGTTCCAAAGTTCGCTCCAGCGGGACAGTCTACTCAAATGATTGTTGGCGCCACCGACGAAACGGATTTAAAGATTATAAAAGTAGCAGATCACTTCTATCAAAATTTTAACATGAAACGCGTCTATTATTCAGGCTATGTTCCCATGTTAGAGGATTCCAGGTTGCCCTCTATTCATTCCCAAGTTCCCATGTTGCGGGAAAATCGATTGTATCAAGCAGATTGGCTCATGCGTTTCTATGGTTTTCAAGCAGATGAAATTTTAGATAAAAGCAATCCTTTTTTAGATCTGGAAGTAGATCCAAAATTAGCTTGGGCTCTACGGCATTTAGATCAATTCCCCATCAATGTAAATTCGGCAAGTAAAGAAATGATTCTGCGAATCCCTGGAGTTGGGACCAAGTCTGTAAGAAAAATATTGATGGCCAGGAAATTTCAAAAGTTAACTTTAGAGCATTTGGTCAAAATCGGTGTTGCTATCAATCGTGCAAAATATTTTATTGAATTTGAATCGCATAATGTCTTCAGCAATTTAATTGATCACCAAAATTTGCGAAAAATCATTCTCAATTCTACCAAATCCAAATTTCAATCTCCCTTTTCGGAGCAACTCACTTTATTTTAATGACGACTCTAATTTACGATGGTAGTTTTGAGGGATTGATGACGGCAATTTTCGAGGTTATTGAATATCGTTTTAAAGAAGTAGAGATTATAAGTCAAGCAAATTATACCGTAGAAAATATCTTTGCGCAGCTTCATGAAGTTCAGACCAATCCTGACAAAGCGCAGCGCGTTTTGAAAAAACTAGAAGACAATATTGGGAAAAAATCGGTTTCTCAGCTCTTGATGGTTTATTTATCAGAAGGTGAAAATTTGGAAAATTTAATTTTTAGTGCCGTAAAATATTCTCTTGCTAAGCCAAATCAAAATATTCTTAATGATTTTGCCCATAACGACATGATGGAGATTGCGAAAGTTTGTAAATCAGTGGGCAGAGAAATTCACCGGATGAATGCATTTGTTCGCTTTGAGAAATTGCAAGACGACTTTTACTTTTCCAAAGTTGAACCTGATTTTAATGTGTTACCGCTTATTTTTAACCATTTTAAAGCAAGATACCAAGATCAGAAATGGATGATCTTTGATTTAAAAAGACATTACGGAATATTTTCAGATCAAGAAACTTCAGACTTCTTTTATCCTTCTGAAGTTGATAAAAGTAAATTCATCAAGATTGAAAATCTTTTGCATGAGGAAGAATTAAAATATCAGAAATTGTGGAAACGTTATTTTATCAAAACAAATATTCCGGAGCGAAAAAATATAAAATTGCATGTAAAGTCTTTACCAAAAAGATATTGGAAATATTTAACGGAAAAATATTGAAATTCTCTATTCTCAATTCTAAGTATTTCATCCATATATATCTCCTCAAACTAGGACGATAAAAAATGATTTTATCTGAATTAAAATTGGTATAAAAAATGCTTTCAAACAGAAGGAAAAATTCTGCGTCACTGCTATTATTATAAGACTTTAAACAAAATATTTTAAATTTTGAATCTTATCAAATTTACCAACAAAGGCATTTATTGCATCCCCGGAAAATTCTATTTAGATCCTTGGTTGCCCGTTGATTTAGCGGTGATTTCTCATGGTCATGGTGATCATGCAAAGTGGGGGATGAAAAAATATTTGTGCCATCACTTCACAAAACCCATTTTACAAATTAGAATTGGGCCAGATATCGAAATTCAAAGTTTGGGTTACAATGAATCAATCAACATCAATGGCGTGAAAGTGAGTTTTCATCCCGCAGGACACATTGTGGGTTCTTGCCAAATCAGAATGGAGTACAAAGGTTTTGTCACTGTTTTTTCTGGCGATTACAAAGTTCAGGATGATGGTATATCTACACCTTTTGAACTGGTACAATGCAATGAATTTATCACAGAAAGTACATTCGGTTTGCCCATTTACAATTGGTTGACACCGCAGCAATATTCGGATCAAATGGGTGCCTGGGTTGAAAGCAATAAAAATCAGGGTAAAACGTCGGTTTTTATTGGATATTCTTTAGGCAAAGCGCAGCGAATTATGAAGTCAGTGGAAGGATACGGCAAAATATATGTTCACAGTTCCATTGGCAGATTGAATGAAGCAATTGAAAGTGTAGGCGTAAAGCTTCCAGAGTATGAAATTGTTAATTTCACGGAAGACATTAAGAAAATCAATCAGGAAATTGTTATCGTTCCTCCCGCATTATTAGACAGCAATATGATTCGAAAAATTCCGAACCGTGCCACTGGAATATGCTCTGGTTGGATGCAGGTTCGCGGTTCCCGTAGATGGCGTTCTGCAGATGCAGGATTTGCAATTTCTGATCACGCGGATTGGACCGGTTTATTAGATACAGTAAAAGCAACGGGAGCTGAACAAGTTCATGTAACCCATGGTCAAATTGCAGTTTTTACAAAATATTTAAATGAAATCGGAATTAAAGCCGACGAAGTAACAACGAAGTTTGGATCTGATGAAGAGGAGAAAGAAGAGGATTAATTTGATGTGATGATTCACAAAATTTAAAATTTTCACTAATTATTTACCTAAAAAAAAATAGTAAACACTTTAAACCACAAACCTTCAACTTTTTGCCATGAAACATTTTGCAGAATTAATCGCCTCCGTTGAAAGCAGTAATAAAACGACCGCTAAAGTAGATGCAATGGTTCATTATCTACAAGTTGCAGAGGAGAAAGACAAATTGTGGTTTTTAGCTTTATTTACGGGCAAACGTCCGAAACGTCCCATTAATACAAATTTTTTAAGAAGTTGGGCTTTAGAAATTACGGGTTTGCCGGAATGGCTTTTTTTAGAAAGTTACAGCGCGGTCGGAGATATCGGGGAAACCCTTTCTTTGGTTTTGCCGAGACCGGAAAATATCATTGAAAAATCTCTGAATCTATGGATGAGCGAACTTTTAGCATTAAAAGAAAAATCCGATGAAGAAAAGAAAGCCTATGTCTTAGAAAGTTGGAATGGCTTAGATTACACAGAGCGTTTCATCTTCAATAAATTAATCGGTGGAAGTTTTCGAATTGGTGTCTCCAAAAAATTATTAATAAATGCTTTATCAAAATATTCTGGGATTGAAACGAGCCAGCTCATGCATTCCATCATGGGAAAATGGACGGTTGAAGAGGCCAATTTTCAAGAATTAATAGAAGGCACGAACATCAATCCAGATAATTCTAAACCCTATCCCTTTTGTCTGGCTTATCCTTTAGAAAAAACCTCAGAAGAATTAGGCGATTTGGAAGAATGGCAAGCAGAATACAAATGGGACGGAATCCGTGGACAATTTATACGGCGAAATGATGAAGTTTTTATTTGGTCAAGAGGCGAAGAATTGGTGAATGCACAGTTCCCTGAATTGGTTGCAGCCCTGCAAGAAATGGAAGGAAACTTTGTTTTAGATGGAGAAATTCTCGCGGTAAAATTGGGGGAAGTTTTGAATTTTAATGAGCTTCAAAAACGCTTGAACCGAAAAACAATTTCTGCAAAAATGATGAAAGACATTCCAATACAAGCTTTTGTGTATGATCTTTTAGAATTTGAAGCAGAAGATTTTCGGGCAAAACCATTGGTGGAAAGGCGTTTGAAACTCGAAGAAATGCTAGACCAATCAGAAGGAAATCATTTCAAACTTCCAGAAATAGTGGTAGCAAAATCTTGGGAAGATTTAGCACAAGTTCGTTTAGAATCTCGGCATAATAACAGCGAAGGTTTGATGCTCAAGCAGAAAAATTCACTCTATCATTCTGGAAGAAAAAAAGGCGATTGGTGGAAATGGAAAGTAGATCCTTTGACCATTGACGCAGTTTTAATTTATGCGCAAAAAGGAAGCGGAAGAAGATCTGGATTTTACACCGATTATACATTTGCCGTCAAAAAAGAAGATCAATTGGTCACCATTGCGAAAGCCTATTCAGGATTAACAGATAAAGAAATTATGGAAGTCAGCCGATTTGTAACCAAGAATTCTTTAGAAAAATTTGGTCCAGTGCGAACCGTAAAAGCCGAATTGGTTTTTGAAATTGCTTTTGAAGGAATAGGTTTTAGCAATCGGCATAAAAGTGGAGTAGCGCTGCGTTTTCCCCGAATAGTAAGATGGAGGCGCGACAAAAAAGTGGAAGAAATTGACGACATCGAAGAAGTAAAAAAACTGATTACTTAGATTTTGAAAACATAGATGTTTATAACACTATATTTTTATAATTTTAAATTATTGATAGGAACGGGCTTTAACCCGTTTATTTAAATCAAAAATGAATTGGCTTTAGCCAAAACTTAATGAGCATAGATTTTCAAGAAACACCAGGATTACAAGTCATTAAAAATTGGATGGCGGAAAAAGACTTTTCTCCTTTCAATTTTCAGCTGGAAACCTGGGAAAAATATTACAAAAATTATAGCGGAATGGTGGTCGCACCCACAGGTTTTGGGAAAACCTATTCTGTGTTTTTAGCGGTGGTAACAGACTTCTTAAACTTTCCAGAAAATTATGGTGATGGCTTAAAGTTAATTTGGATAACACCGTTGCGTGCTTTGGCAAAAGATATTGCAAAAGCGATGAGAGAAGCCATCGATGAGATTGGTTTAGACTGGACCGTCGGTGTTAGAAATGGTGATACGCCCCTGAAGGAACGCGCTTCGCAGACTAAAAAAATGCCCGATATTTTAATTGTTACGCCCGAAAGTCTGCACTTGCTTCTCGCCCAAAAAAATCACCTTCGTTTTTTTAAAAATTTAAAATGTATTGCCGTAGATGAATGGCATGAATTGCTTGGGGGCAAAAGAGGCGTGATGACGGAACTTGCTTTGTCTCGTTTAACTTTTTATCAAAAGAAAGTAAAAGTCTGGGGAATTACCGCTACGATTGGAAATTTGGATGAAGCAATGCACGTATTAATTCCTTCCTCCGCGAAAAAAACAAAAGTTGTTGCAAAGGAAAAGAAGAAAATTGAAATTATTGCCGTTCTGCCCGATGAAGTAGAAATTTTACCGTGGGCCGGACATTTAGGAAATAAATTGGCCGATAAAGTGGTTCCTATTATTTTGGAAAGTAAAACAACTTTGGTATTTACTAACACGCGAAGTCAGGCGGAAATGTGGTATCAAATCTTGCTGCAACAACATCCAGATTTTGCGGGTCAAATCGCAATTCATCACAGTTCCATCGATAAAGATTTAAGAATTTGGATTGAAGAAAATTTAAGTTCAGGATATTTAAAAGTTGTAGTCTCCACCTCCTCGTTGGATTTAGGAGTTGATTTTAAACCCGTCGATACGGTGATTCAAATCGGTTCCAGCAAAGGTGTTGCACGGTTTCTGCAGCGAGCGGGTAGAAGTGGACATTCACCCTTTGAAACCTCCAAAATATTTTTTGTTCCCACGCATTCATTAGAATTAATTGAAGTGGCAGCTTTGAAAGAAGCGGTGAAACAAAAAGTCGTGGAACCTAGAGTTCCGATGGTTATGACGTTCGATGCTTTAGTGCAATTCATGATTACTTTGGCGGTGGGCGACGGATTTAAAGAAGCAGAACTCTATAAACAAATTAAAAACACCAACGCTTACCAAGACATTACTGAAGAAGAATGGACGCAATTGTTACAGTTCATCACCATCGGTGGTGGCGCTTTTAAAAATTATGAAGAATTCCACAAAGTCGTTATTGAAAAAGGGATCTATAAAGTTACGAGTCGAAGAATTGCCATGCTTCACCGCATGAATATTGGCGTTATTGTGAGTGATGCGATGCTGAAAGTTAAATTTTTAGGTGGCGGTTATGTAGGAATGATTGAGGAATATTTTATCACCAAAATGAAAAAGGATGATAAATTTATTTTGGCTGGACGGGTTTTAGAGGTTTCGCATATTAAAGAAATGACGGTTTTTGTGCGCAACTCGAAAGGAAAGGCTATGGTTCCAAGTTATCTCGGCGGTCGATTACCTTTGAGTTCCTATCTTGGAAAGTTTTTGAGAATGAAATTGTCCGATTCTTTAGATGCAAAATCATCAGAAAAAGAATTGCGGTTTTTACATCCACTTCTTGCCAGTCAAAATCAATTTTCTCATATTCCGAAAGAAGATGAATTCTTGGTAGAACTCATTAAAACTCGGGATGGTTTTCACCTTTTTATGTATCCGTTTGAAGGGCGATTAATTCATGAAGTGATGGCTGCTTTAATCGCATTTAGAATTTCTAAAATTACTCCGATTTCCTTTTCAATGGCCATGAATGATTATGGTTTTGAATTGTTAAGTTCAACAGAAATCCCGTTGACAGAAGAGAATTTGAAGATAATTTTAAGCAAAGAAAATTTAATAAGAGACGTTTTAAGCAGCATCAATGCTACAGAAATGGCAAGAAGAAAGTTCAGAGACATTGCCGTAATTTCTGGCTTAGTCATTCAAACCTATCCGGGACAGCAGAAAAATAATAAAAGTTTACAATCTTCCGCGGGATTAATTTTTAATGTTTTGGAAGATTATGATTCTCAAAATTTATTATTGAAGCAGGCGTATGCAGAAGTTTTCAATCAGCAAATTGATGAAGCGCGATTAAAGGAAGCTTTCCAAAGGATTGACCAATCAAAAATTATCCTGAAATTTGCAAACAATTTCACGCCGCTCAGTTTTCCTATCAAAGTGGACAGTTTAAGGCAATCTTTGACGAGCGAAGATTTAAGCGCGAGAATTAGAAGAATGCAGGAAGAAGCCATGAAGAAAGGAAAAAAGCTTTTTCGCTAAGCTACAATCCAGCATTTTAAATTAATACAAAACTAAAAATTGAAAGGATAAAATCTTTCATAAATCATCAATGAATACGTCCGAATTATCCTCAAAGACCCTTGTAGAAAAAGAGTTTTCACTCCACAACCATTTATTTATTTTAACCAACCAACGCGTTATTTTTTGGCCAAAAGAAAACACCCTTATTCTTTCTGATTTGCATGTAGGAAAAGCCGCCCATTTTCGGAAAAGCGGCATTGCAATTCCGTCTGAAGTTTTAATGGATGATTTGCAAAAGCTGGAAGATTTGATTCTGCATTACAAAGCCCAAAAAATAATCATAGTCGGAGATTTATTTCACGCCGGATACAATTCTGACTTAGACTTATTCAAGAAATGGCGCACCAAATTTTCAGAAAAGTTCATCTTAATTACAGGAAATCATGACCGTTTAAGTTGCAACGTATTTGAAGAGTTAGGAATAGAATGTGTGAAAGATCTTTTGATCGTCGATGAAATTAATTTCGTGCACGATCCGAAAAATAGCGCGAAAGATTGTTACTGCATTTCCGGTCACATTCATCCGGGATTTTTATTACGAACTAAAAATGAAAGTGTAAAATTACCTTGTTATGCAGTTTCTGATCATCAAATCGTGTTGCCTGCTTTCAGTAAATTTACAGGATTGGATACCAAAACGCTGAGCAAAGATTATCGGAATATCGTTTTTACGGAGGGCACTATTTTTGAAGTGTAGGTGAAAATAGTAAAAATGAAAAACTTAAAAAAACTAATTCTTCCCGTTTCATTGGGAGTTGTGGCACTATTCTTCTTCAGTTCATGCGCAGTAGGTATTCCAAAAGGAGTGACAGCAGTTCAAGATTTTCAATCAGAAAAATACTTGGGTAAATGGTATGAAATGGCAAGATTTGACTTTCGTTTTGAAAAAAATTTAGATAATGTGACCGCGGAATACACGAAGAAAGATGTTAATTCCTTCAAGGTGGTGAATAAAGGTCATGACTATGTAAAAAATGAATGGAAAGAATCTGTGGGTGAAGCTAGATTTGTAAACTCTCCGAATGAAGGCAGATTAAAGGTGTCTTTCTTTAAACCAATTTGGGCAGGATATAATGTCATTGAAATTGACGAAGATTATAAGTACGCCTTGATTGCGGGGAATAATTTAGATTATTTGTGGATTCTTTCTCGCGAGAAAACCATTCCAGACTCCTACAAACAAAAATATTTAGAAAAAGCAAAATCTTTAGGATTTGATACGAGTAAATTAATCTGGGTAAAACACGATTAATACAATTTTTTTTGTCAAAATATAAACACCCGATGCATTTCTACATCGGGTGTTTATATTTATTTTTTTGATAAGATTAAAATTCAAAGATAAATCCAAAATAAGGAATCGGCATGTTGTTATCTTGACCGCCAACTTCTAAAAGGTACTTTTGATCTTCTGGGGAAGCATTAGGATTTTGAATCACACCATTTCCGTCACCATCACGCTGCAAATTAACAACAGGAAGATTACTCGCAGTTTTTGATCCATAAATATTAATAACATCCATATAAGCGGTGAATTGCCATTTGCTGAAGACCCATTTCTTTTCTGCACGCACATCTAATTGATGCGCCACATTTCCACGAAGTGAATTTAATTGGGCAAAATCTTGAAGTGGTCCATTATTAATATTCCAGATTGGAACAGAAGAACTTCTCGCCAAATCATACGGCGTTTCTGGCAAACCTGACTGCAGTCTAAATCTTGCGCTGAAATTCCAATTTTTCTTTAAAACTTTTCCGGCACTTACGGATAAAATATGTCTGGAATCCCAGCTTGAAGGTAATAAATTACCAGCTCCATCGCTAAACATTGAATATCCAAAAGTGTAGGCAACAATTCCGTAGAAGTCATTCAAAGTTCTCTTTTGCGCTAACAATTCCAATCCATAAGTTTCGCCAAAACCTCTGGAATCCAAAGGCTCACTACCAACCACGCCGAAATCTGCACCGATATTGGCTAAAGAGATTTGGTTGCGCAAAGAGAAAGGGTAGTTCTTATATTTTTTATAATAACCTTCCATGGTAATTCTCAGATTGTCTTTTCCATTGTATTCTAAACCACCCACATAGTGAGTATTTTGAATGTATTTTAAAGTTCTTTGATTGACTAAATTGTTATCTAATCGTAAACCTAAAGCCGTGTAGGCTGGAAGTTGGTGGTATATTCCGGTATTGAAATTAAGGGCCCATCGATCCGCAAATTTATAGTTGAGGGAAAATCTTGGGGAAAATTGATCTAAAGGATTCTGCATATTTTCAGCATAATCAGAAGCATCAAATCGGGTCCCGAAAGATAAATTTAATTTATTGTCAAAGAACTTTCGGGAACTTTGAACATAGAAACCGTATTGAAAAACATTCAGTGAAGAGGCAATTTGATCAAAATTAATTCCTGATTGAAACACCGCTTTGATCGTAGAGTTATTCGTGTATTTCGCATAGTTGAAATTGGTTCCCGCACTGAAAACGAAATCTCCCAACATAAAATTTCGGTCGATTCTTATTTTATTTTCACCTTCTTGAGAGTTATAATCAAAGAGTAAATTTTCGGGAGTTTCAATATTCCTATAATATTTGATGGCCTGATTGTCCAGCATATTTCGGCTAATCGTAAAAAGCCAGTTTCCATTATCTACCAAATGTCGGTATCCGGCACCAAGCGTATAATTCCACTGTGGCGCAATGGGTAATCGATCGATCAAGGTTTGATTTGCCAAGGTTTCTTTCGCTTCTGTATTGAATTTAAAACTATCCAGCGCGCCAAGTCCTAAGAAATAAAGTTCATCACCACTTTTATATTTTTTAGAAACTTTAAAGGTAGTGTCGTAATAACTGGGTAAAAAAGGAAGACCAATAGCTTTGAAAAGTATTTGCAAAGTTGATTTACGCACAGAGAATAATCCCGACCAGGATTGATCTTTAGAAAGTGGACCATCTACCATAATTTGCAAATCATCTAAACCAACAATTGCTTTGTAACCTAATTTATCTTTTCGGGCCTCTTTTAAATTAAATTCAAACAACGAGGAGAGGGCAGAATTTCTTTTTGCAGGAAAAGCGCCACTGTAAAAATCAACATCCTTTAAAAAATCCACGGTGATAATTCCACGAGGTCCACCAGATGCACCCTGGGTCTGAAAGTGATTAATGATGGGAACTTCAATTCCATCGATGTAAAATTTGTTTTCTGCAGAACTTCCACCTCTGATGAACAAATCATTTCTAAAAGTTGCTGTACTCCCAACACCAGGAAAACTTAAGATGGCACGAGAAACATCTCTGTTTGAACCGGCACTTTTCTGAATTTCTTCACTCGTCACATTACGTAAAGAAACGGGACTTTCTGCCGTTGTTTTGTAAGTTTTTCTTGTAATTACAACTTCCTGAATTGAAGTAGTTTCTGCTTTGGTTAATCCCACAGAAAAAGTAAGATTTTGGTTGGGAACTACATCAATATCATATAAGTAAGAAGTATTGTAATTCTCTGCAGCTATTTCAAAAGTATAAGATCCAGAAGGAATATTGGTGAGCTGAACCATTCCATTTCCAGTTAATGTATCTGCTCTTTTTTGAATGGTAACTCTGGCTTCTAAAGGTTTTTTACTAAACTCATCATAGACGCTAATATTGATGGAACCAACCTGCCCATTAGCAATAAAGGAAAGACAAATAAAAAGAAAAGAGACATAATTTTTCATACACGAAATTTAGGTAGTAGAAAATGAAATCGTTTATATTAAGAGGATTGAAGTCCAAAAATACGGAAAGTAGGAGATGTTTAAGCTTAAAAAAGAAGATACACCTTTTAAAATAAAAGATGTATCCTCAACCTAAAAACACATTTCAAACTATGGTAATAAAACTTTGTCTATTGCATGAATAATTCCATTTGAACATTGAACATCTGATGCAATAACGTTAGATATTCTATTTTTTGCGTAAGTGATTTTCACACCGCCTGTAATAATTTTAAATGTTCCACTTTATAAGGTAATTAAATTCAAATTGTTAGTAATATCAGTAGAAGCTACGTTCGCACCAGCAACTACGTGATATTTCAAGGCATTCTCTAAAGTCGCTTGTGAAACTGCTCCTAAATTAGCCAATCCCAATTCCGCAAGTAATGAATTAAAAGCTGCGTTAGATGGAGCAAAAACTGTGAACTCTCCAGTTTGGTTAAGCGTTGGAGACAATCCAGCTCTATCTAAAGCGGCTTTCAAGTTAAACAAATCAGCATCTGCAGAAGCTAATGCATAGATTGTTTTTGGTTGCTCTACTATTGTATCATCGCCCTTGCAGGAGATTGAAAATACGCCAGCCGATAGCAGCAGTAGCATAGATTTTAATAGGAGCGTCATAATATAATAAATTTGTGTTCTGCAATAATAGAACAAAAACTTTATAAGTTCCAAATAATAGTATGTTAATTTTCTATTAAAATATCATTTATTTTCTTATTAATTGATTATCAGTTTATTAAAGATACGCTCTCTGTTGTATTTCGACAATTTTAATAAGTTTTTTGATTAAACATTTCCATTTTTGATATTTTCTACCATCTAAAGCTTCTCATTTTCTAAAATCTTCATAATGATTGTTTCTTCTTTGGTGAGACCTGTTTTACCGTCGTTTATTTCTATAGCATCCAATTCTTCCATGTATTTAGTGATGGAATTGTTTTCGTAAAGATTAATAACAAGAGGGTGCACGTAGTATTTTCTGCAGACCGCCTTTGTATTTCCCAATTCGCTGGCTACCATTTTTAATGCTTCATTAACTTTTAATTTATAGTCCTTGTCATTCTCTGATGCTCCAATTTCTTTAAAAGCAATAAGGGCATTAACAGTTCCCGACCAGGTTCGGAAATCTTTTGCGGTAAAATCATCACCGCTTATTTCTTTAATATAGTCATTCACCATTCCAGATTCTATGGCGTGTCTTTTACCATCTTGATCATAATATTGAAATAATTCTTTGCCGGGAATATCTTTACAGTTTTGCACAGCTTTCGCCAGCTTTGCATTTTTCATATCAATATCATGATAAACCCCTTTTTTCCCTTTGAAAGAAAAATGAATTTTTTTACCGGAAATATCTACATGTTTGTCTTTTAAAGTAGTAAGGCCAAAAGAACCGTATAACTTTTCATATATATTATTTCCGATTCTAATGTTGGTCCGTTCCATTAAACTCACAACTATGGCCAAAACCTTCCTTTTTTCTAAAGTCTTTAAAGCTAAGTCTTGTTCTAATGCTAAGCGAATCTTAGGCAATACATAGCCAAACTGCAACATTCTATAAAATTTAGTATGATTGCGTAACTTGTTCCACAGCGTGTGGTATCTGTATTGTTTACGGTGTTTAGCATCTAGTCCTGTTGCTTGCAAATGGCCATTTTCTAAAGCGCAAATCCATACATTTTCCCAAGCTGGTGGAATTGCCAATTGATTAATTCTGGTAATCTCATCGTTGCTCTTAATCTTTTCAGATCCCTTGAAATAGGCAAATTTCTTACCCGATTTTTTTCGCGTAATTCCGTCGAACTCGTTATCTGAGGTGTAAATTAATTTTACCGCTTTGGCAGATTTTACTGGATCCTTCATGATTTTCAAAATCTTAGCAGGAGTTAAGGAAGCGATAGGGTCTTTTTCAGCAGTGTTCATTTTATAAAAAGTTTTTTGTCAATCGATGGTGCTATGTTCTACCAAATAAGGTTAAAAAAAACCGGAAATAAAAAACAAAATGTTCCTTATTTCCGGCTGCTAATTTTTATCTAATCGATAATTTGATTAAGGGTTATGAATTATTTCTTTCCGCGTGCAAACAGCCATAGAATTAAGGAAATAACTCCCACTATAAGAATTACGGCCCACCACATTCCGGCTTTAAATATCGTTCCAATCGCATCACAACTCGTTAAAGTCATCATGGCAAAAACTGCTAAACTGAGTAAACTGAACTTTTTCATAATAGTTGATTTTAAGTTATATTTTAATGTTGTTTTATATTCTGTGGTGATCAGGTCTCCATTCATCGACGGATTTTTTAATGTCGTCTCCTGAAAGATTCTGCGTCAAGGCTTTGTTTAGTAATAATATAAATTGCTCATCATAAGCAAAACGAAGTGCCGCTAATTGACTGAAATCTAGTTTTTCTTCCACTTCATCGGATCTTTTCCCGAAGATTTCAAAATACCGTTGTTTAAATTCTAATCTCAAAATACGGTCTTGGTTTCCCAATGCATAATGTTGCCGAAGCATAATTGATACAAAAAGAATAAGGAAAATAACCACTGAAAATAAAATCCAAATGAGTTGATTAGACGCATCTGCAAAAGATTTATAAATCCCGAAAATTAAAAGTATTAATAAAAGGGGCAATAAAACGAAATGATGTGGCGGATAAAATTTCCTGTGATTTTTATAATTTTGGTTATTCATAAAAATTGATTATCAAATATTCCACCAAAATAACTTATGGTTGCCGAAAGATGACTTTCATAGATGAATTCGAAAACATTACTAAACTGATAGTAAATCAAGCGCTTTCATCATATCAAAACCTTTTTCTAAAACTGGTTTAAATAAATCCCCCTTTTTTTTAACGCGTTCTAAAGCATTCTCAATGTTAAAATCAGTTATTTTTAAACCGATTTTTAATTCTGTCCACTCAAGCGGCATGGAAACGGGTGCTCCGCTTTTTGGACGTACACTGTAAACACTCGCCAGGGTTTGTCGACGGCGATTTTGAAGATAATCCAGGTAAATTTTATTCTTATCTCTTTTTAGAAGAGCTCTTTCCAGTGTGGTGATTTCTGGCAATTTTTTTTCTACCATCTGCATTATTAAATGCCCAAAATCTTTTACTTGGTCAAAAGTATATTGAGCTCCAGTGGGTATGTAAATATGAATGCCCGTACTTCCTGAAGTTTTACAAAAGCCTTTAATCTTACCTTTATCCAAAACTTTCTTTGTGGCTTTAGCGGTTTCAATGACATCATCAAAAGAATTATTTTCAGAAGGATCTAAATCTAAAACCAAATAATCTGGGAAATCAGCCGTTTCTGCGCGGCTCGTCCAAACATTAAAGTCAATACAACCTAAATTGTTCAGATAAGCCATGGCGGCGCGGTCATTGCATAAAATATAATTGATGTTTTTATCGGAAGATTCAGAAAAAACGTGCTGCGTTTCAATCCAATCTGGCGTTTCTTCTCCAGCATCTTTTTGGTAAAAACTTAGACCATTTATTCCATTTGGGAACCGATTCATGGATTGCGGACGGTTTTTTAGATGCGGTAAAATGTACGTCGCCATTTTTTGGTAATATTCAATTACATCACCTTTTGAGAGACCCTCTTTTGGAAAGTAAATTTTATTTTGATTGGTTAATTTCACCTCCTGCTTACCCAGCTTTTCTACTTTATCATTATCACCAAGTTTAATTGTTTTTTCTTTTTTCTGCTCCGTTTCTTCAACTAAATTTTCTCTTTCATCTTGTAAATCTTTTATACTAAGGTCTTCACGTAACCTCAAAAAAACAGGATGCCGAAAAATGTGGTCTTTCGTTATTTCCGTAAATTTTATTTCTGCAATGAGTTCTGGTTTTAGCCAAGTTGCCTTTCCGTTCGTTTTCGGCACCACTTTAAAGGGCGATTCATCAATAATTAAGGGTTGAAAATGCTTATGTAAATTATTTAGGATTTTATCGCTGAACCCCGTTCCTGCATGTCCAGAAAACACCAATTCATCCTTTAGAAATGTACCCAAGATTAAAGAGCCAAATTTTGTTCTGCCGCCTTTTGGGTCGGTATATCCACAAATAAGAACATCTTGTGTTTGCAATCTTTTGATCTTCAACCAATCCCCACTTCGATTTCCTTCTTCATAAGTCGAGTCTATTTTTTTTGCCATCATTCCTTCCAATTCCATTTGTTCAATGACTTCGAAAAAATCTTTCCCCTTTTCGAGGACGTGATCATGGTATTTTATTAAATCTGTTTCTTTCAGCGCATCCTTTAATAATTCTTTTCGCTGCAAATAGGATAAATTTTGAGTGGAATGACCATTGAGCCAAAGCAAGTCGAAAACTTGATAAAGCACAATCACATTTTCTTGATCTGACTTATTTTGAAGCCACTGAAAATTGGGTTTTCCCGCATCGTCATACGCCACAAGTTCACCATCCAATACCATTTCATGATCCTGTAATTTCAAGGAGTTGACAATTTTTTTGAAGCTATCGGAGAAAGAAAGACCATTTCGGGAATACAGCTGAATCTCATTTCGCAAATCCGCAACCGCTCTGTAACCATCCCATTTAATTTCGAAAGCCCAATTTTGATCATCAAAAGATTCCTTTCCAATTTCTGAAAGCATGGGTTTAATGAATTTTTTTAATTTCTTCGCGCCAGAAAGGGAAGGCGAGTAATGGTGATAAGATTTTACTTCATCGGTAGAAGTTCCATTTTTCTTACTTCTTTTTTGTTCTAAAAGTGCCGTTACCTTTGAATCAGAATCTGTGTTTTCTTCTGCATCATAAAATTCTGTGGCGAAGCCATCTTTGTGTTTAATGAGCAACCAGGCATTTCCCTCTTTAGAATTTTTAATTTTGACCAAGGCAAATTCACCCTGCAATTTTTTTCCTTTTAAAACTATTTTGAGAGAATCACTTGCGAGTTCTTCCACCATGACCTCATTGTCACTTTTGCCCTTTTGTTTTGATATCGGTTCATAAATTCCTTCGTCCCAAATTTCCACTTCACCTGCACCGTAATTTCCTTTCGGAATGGTTCCTTCAAAAGATCGATAATCAAAAGGATGATCTTCTACCATCATGGCCAAACGTTTATCTTCCGGATTTAAAGAGGGTCCTTTCGGCACGGCCCAACTTTTTAAAACACCCTCCATTTCTAAGCGAAAATCATAATGCAGCCGACTAGCTGCATGGCGCTGAATGACGAATTTTAATTTGCCGTTCGTTATTTTCAGTTTTCCTTCGGGTTCGCTTGTTTCCTTAAAGTCCCGCTTTTTATGATAATCTTCTAAAGACATTTTAATTTTATTTTAAGGATGAAATTTAACTGGCTTTTACTTTTCCTTTTTGCAAGCTGGCTTTTAATTGCGCCATTAAATCCGTTGCCTTGGACGTTTTTTCTTCTTTTGTTTCAATTTTTTTGGTTTTTCCTTTGGCCTTCGCTTTAATAATTTTCAGCAGGTCATCATTGTAAGTATTTTTAAACTTTTTGGGATCAAAGGTGGTGGCAAGTTGCTTAATAAGAGATTCTGCCATAGAAAGTTCCTCCTTACTCGGTTTTTTTCCACTCGGCAATTTTAAATCTTCGAAGGAGCGAATTTCTTCTGGATAGCGCATTCTATTTACCATCAAAATCTTATCTTCGTAAGGTCTCACTAAACAAAGAATTTCTTTTTCTCGCAAAATAAAAGTTCCAATCCCTGCCATCTTTGTTTTTAGGAGGGAATTCAGCAAAAGTTTGTAAGCTTCTTCGCCGTTCTTTTGAGGTTCCAAAAAGTATGAACTTTCAAAGTAAGTACTGTCGATTTCTTTAATATCTACGAATTGCTTGATGCGTAGTATTTTGGATTTTTCTGGACTTACCTGATCAAAATCTTCGTCGGTTAAAACCACATACTTGTCTTTTAATTTGTAACCTTTTACAATTTCTGCCCATTTCACTTCTTTTCCCGTCTTCGCATTAACCCTTTTAAAATTAATGTTTTCCAAATCATTTTTATCCAGCATGTCTAAATCCAAATTACTTTCTCCCGTGGCAGAATATAATTTAATGGGAATGTTCACCAAACCAAAACCTATTGCACCGTTCCAAATTGCCCGCATAATTTTTTATTTTAGCCAAGATGGCCATCAAAAACTCTTCCATTTCATTTATGCAACTTTTATAACATTGATAAGCATATAGCGATAAATTTATCAAAAACATTGAATGAAAGCAAATTTAATGTACTAAAATAGAAGAAGAAGTAACCGTACTTTTATCAGATGGCAAAAAAGTTGCATAGCAGATGGCATGCTTCAAAAAATATTACTTCTCCTTATTTCCAGTTTTTTTCTTAATTTTAATGCACAGTCCAAAACCGATCTCATATTGGGAGATTGGATGGCTACCGATAACAGTGTTTTGGTAAGTGTATTTGAAGACGGAAATGATTACAATGCGAAAGTTCTGTGGTTTGATAAAAATTTAGGAAGCGGAAAACCTATTCACGAACGGCGAGATCATGCGAATCCAAATCCTAAATTGAGAAATAGGAAAATAATTGGGATGGAAATTTTACATGGATTACAGTATAATGCAAAAAACTATTCTTGGGAACATGGGAAAATTTATGATGGATCCAGTGGACGAACATGGGATTCTTCTGTCACCGTAGAAAAAGACGGCACTTTAAAGGTTCGTGGATATTGGAAATTTAAATGGATTGGGAAAACCATGAGTTTTAGAAAATATAAACCTTAAAATAAACTAAACAACCTTAAAATTAAATTATGAATCTTATTATTAAACTTTTGGTAACCGCTGTCGTTGCTTACTTTCTTTCTTATATTCTAACAGGTATTCGCTTTGATGGTTTTACTTCCGCGATCATTTTCGCGATCGTTCTGGGATTACTTAACTTAATTGTAACACCAATTTTAAAAATTTTGGGATTGCCTTTAACTATTATTACGCTTGGACTTTTCTCCCTCGTAATCAATGCTATTGTGATACTGATTGCAGAATCTGCCATTTCTGGAATGACGGTAGATAGCTTTTGGTGGGCATTTATTTTCAGTATGGCCCTATCTTTAATTACCTCTTTACTCAATGGAATTTTCACCTCCAAAGATTAAAAAATTTTACTATAAATGAGATTCGGCTTTTAATATTTAAAGGCTGATTTTTTTTAAAATGACCTTTTGAAATTTTTCTGTAGTACGTTATTTTAAAAATTCCCTGCAGCTACTCCTATAATTCTCCCGATAATTATCAATATATTTACCCTCAAACATGAAAATATCTTATGAAAATTAAATATTTGCTTTTGGCAATAACTGCAACAACCTTCATGAAAGCACAAGAAGTAATGACTCCAGAAAAATTGTGGACGCTTAATAAAATAGGCGTTTCTGCCGTTTCTCCGGATCAAAGTTCATTAATTTACAGCATCGGAAAAACAGATTTGAAAACCGAAAAAAATAACAAGAAAAATTATTTCTTCTCTGTAAAAAATGCTCAGGCTACAGCACTTGATTTAGGAAAAAAATCACTCATACAGTGGGATGAAAATGGCTTATATGCACAGGAAGATGGAAAAATTTACTTATCCAAAGATGCGGGAAAAACCTGGACAGAATTCTACACCATAGGCGAAGTTGACAATATCGTAATCTCTCCAGATGGTAAAAAATTTGCTTTCAGTAAAGAAGCGCTCGTGGAAAAAGCAATGGCAAAAGACAAGTATGCCGATACTCCAAAATCAAGCGCTTACATCTATACCGATCTCAATCATCGCCATTGGGATTATTTTAATGAGGGAAAATACAATCACGTTTTTGTAGGCAATATATCTGATGCAGTAGATCAAGCCAAAGATTTGTTAGAAGGAAAAGCTTGGGATTCTCCCCAGCGACCTTTCGGTGGTGCTGAAGATTTTATCTGGGCTCCAGATTCCTCCAAACTGCTTTACGTTACGAAGCCGATGAGCGGCATGGAATACGCCCAATCCACAAACACAGATATTTTCGCGTACGATATAAATTCTGGGGAAACCAAAAATCTTACAAAAAGCAATAAAGGATATGATGTAAACCCGAAATTCTCTCCAGATGGTAAATTCCTTTCTTGGCAATCCATGGAAGCGGATAGTTTCGAAGCGGATAAAAATGATTTAAAAATCATGGATTGGAAATCAGGAAACGTCATGAATCTTACTAAAAATTGGGATGAAAGCGTAACGGGAGCAACCTTTTGGGCAAAGGATTCCAAAATGATTTATTTTACGGCGGCATTTCGCGGGACACAACAATTATTTTCCTTAAATCCGAAAACCTCAAAAGTTTCACAGATTACAAAAGGTGATTTTGATGTGAACGATATTTTTGCTCAAGACAAAAATTCCCTCTTAGTTGCGAGAACAGATATGAATCACAATGCGGATTTATACACGGTGGATCTTAAAAAAAGCTCCATGACGCAAGTGACCGAAGTTAATAAAGAGAATTACTCCAAAATAATACCGTCTAAAACAGAACTTAAAATGGTGAAAACCACCGATGGAAAGGAAATGGGAGTTTGGTTTATCTATCCACCGAACTTTGATCCCGCTAAAAAATATGCAACATTACTTTATTGCCAAGGTGGACCACAATCTGCGCTCACGCAATTTTTCAGCACACGATGGAATTTCGCTTTGATGGCGGCAAATGATTACATTATTGTTGCACCAAACAGACGTGGGATGCCGGGTTGGGGGACAAAATGGAATGAAGACATCTCCAAAGATTGGGGTGGACAGGTAATGAAGGATTATCTATCTGCTGCGGATTACGCTAAGACTTTGCCATATGTCGATTCTGAAAGAATTGGCGCAGTGGGTGCAAGTTATGGTGGATACAGCGTTTTTATGTTGGCGGGAATTCATGAAAATAGATTTAAAACTTTTATCGCGCATGATGGTTTATTTGATATGAAATCTTGGTACTTAACCACAGAGGAATTATTTTTTGCAAACTGGGATTTAGGTGGAACACCTTATGATATTCCAACTCCAAAATCTTATACAGAGTTCAACCCTTCTAATTACGTGAATAAATGGAACAAACCGATGATGATTATTCAAGGTGGAATTGATTACCGAGTTCCTTATGAACAAGGTCAAGAAGCTTTTCAAGCCGCGAAATTGAAAGGATTGAAATCTAAATTCCTTTATTTCCCAAATGAAAACCACTGGGTTTTAAAACCTCAAAATGGGTTGGTTTGGCAAAGAGAATTTTTTGCATGGTTGAAAGAAACCTTATAAAACATAGAAGTCCAGGTTAATCTGGACTTTTTTAATTTATATTATGAAGAGAATTTCCTCCTTTCCGCTGATTATTTCTAAAGATGCTAAAGGTCTTATTTTAGGTTCAGTTCCGGGCATTAAATCTGTAGATATGCATGAGTATTACAATCATCCTCAAAACAAATTTTGGAAATTCTTTTTGAATTATTTGAAGAAAATTATAACAACAAATTATGCGGAAAAAGTAGAATTTGTCCATCGAAATTTAATGGAGGTTTGGAATGTCATTGATTCTTGTGAGAGAAACGGAAGTTTAGACACAGAAATCAGAAACGAAAATCACCATGATATTTTACAATTTTTAGTGGGGTATCCGTCGATAGAAGTAATTTTTTGCAATGGGCAGAAATCTTTCAAAACCTTACAAAAAATTCTGCCAAAAGATTTTCATCTTCTTGTCAACGTTTTGCCCTCAAGTAGTCCGGCATATACTATTTCATTTGAAAAGAAACTGAAAGACTGGACAAACATTAAAAGTTATTTTAGTTATCCTGAAAAATTAGATGAGAAATATTTTACAAAAAAAAAGGAAACCTACCTTATGTAGATTTCCTTTTTAAGTTTTAAAAATTTGAAAATTATAATTGCGCCTTCACTTTAAATCCTGCATTCAGTTTCATTGTGATTTGATCCGCAGTTACCGTACTGGACTGAATTTCAAAAATGATTGAATTTTGACTGGTTCGGAAATATTCCAAAACTTCTCCATCATCCGTGCTGAACGTAATGGTAGTCGGACTTGTATTATTATATGCGGTTGCGATCAGTCGTTCTGGTTGATTGGGTGCTTTAATGTAGATTCTTGCATTTTTAATCACATCCAACCGAGTTCCCAATTGAGAATTCACATAATCTAAAGTCAAAGTATTCAATTTTACTGATTTTAAATTATTGATAGAAAAGTTCGGATTATTCTCCTTGATTTTCGCGTCCAAGTCAATATTCATAGGTATTTCCGGTGTTCTGGTATAAGTGGTGGTACTTATACTTGCAAACGGAACTTGAAAAGTATTGCTAAATGGCACATCAAAGGGAGGTAACACATCAAGAACCGTATTGATAATATCTCTACAACTCGTCGTAAATGTCAGGACAAAAATTGTAAACAGAAATGATAATTTTTTCATTGTAATAAATTTTAATTTTTTTTAAGCCTTGCATTTATCATTCCAAGTTTGATAATTATCAAAAGTATTCTATTTTTGATTGGTTTTACTTAAACTGCCCATTTACTTGACTTTGCCTTTTCAATGTCGTATATTTGCACTCCGAAAATTTTGAATTTTTGGAGTAATTTTTAAACCGTAATTTAAAAACAATGAAAACATCTGAATTTAATTTTCACTTACCAGAAGAACTTTTGGCAGAATATCCAAGTGAACACAGAGACGAAGCAAAACTGATGGTATTGGATCGCAAGACCCAAACCATAGAACATAAATTATTCAAAGACGTAGTTGATTATTTTGATGAAAAAGATTTATTCATCTTTAATAATACGAAAGTTTTCCCGGCAAGATTGTACGGAAACAAAGAAAAGACAGGCGCCAAAATTGAAGTTTTTCTTTTAAGAGAATTAGACAAGGAAACCAGAGTTTGGGATGTTTTAGTTGATCCAGCAAGAAAAATTAGAATTGGTAACAAATTATTTTTCACCGAAGACGAGGCGTTAGTTGCTGAAGTAATTGATAATACGACCTCCAGAGGAAGAACACTTCGATTTTTATATGATGGTTCTTATGAAGAGTTCCGCACGAAATTGAAAGAACTGGGAGAAACACCACTTCCAAAATATATTAAAAGAGAAGTAGAAGCTTCTGATGCAGAACGTTATCAAACAATTTATGCTAAGCATGAAGGTGCTGTAGCGGCTCCAACTGCAGGATTGCACTTTTCTCGACATTTGATGAAAAGATTGGAAATTAAAGGAATTGACTTCGCGGAAGTAACTCTACATGTGGGTCTTGGAACATTTAATCCGATTGAAGTTGAAGATTTGAGTAAACACAAAATGGAGTCGGAAGAAGCCATTATTGATCAAAAAAATGCTGACATCATTAACAAAGCTGTAGCTGAACAAAGAAGAGTTTGCGCAGTTGGTACAACCACCATGAGAGCGATTGAGACTTCAGTTTCTTCAAACAGAAAAATTGGACCTTATCACGGTTGGACAAATAAATTTATTTTCCCTCCACATGATTTCGGTGTTGCTAATTGTATGATCACTAATTTCCATACGCCTAAATCAACATTAATGATGATGGTTGCAGCATTTTCTGGAAAAGATTTCCTGATGCAAGCTTATGAAGAAGCCGTGAAGAATGAGTACAAATTTTACTCTTACGGTGACGCAATGTTGATCATTTAAGACCAAAGAAAAAAGGGAAAAGAGCCAAGTGAAAAGTTGGCTCTTTAACTTAATAAGGAGTTATTGTCTTTAACAAATCTATATTTTTGATATGAAAAACAACGATTAATTAGAGCGAACTTTTTAGTTTTTACGTAAACTACCAACTGATCCTGAATGCCGATTGATCCGGGACCAACTTGGAAAATCATCGACTTCTCTAGGTGCAAATTATGAAGAATCGCAAGCTGGTTCATCAAGAGCAGATTTTAAGAATAAAGTAAAAATTTCTTTACGGGAAACTCGAGAATCAAATTATTGGTTGAGAGTTATTAAAGCTTTGGAAGATATTCAAGAGGATGAATTAGATAGGCTTTTGCGAGAAAGCACAGAATTAAAAAATATATTCGGAGCTATTATCAATAAAACCAAATTATAAATTTTTGTTTGGGAAAAACTAAATCAATAAATCACAAAGAATGAGATTGAAAAATTTTTATCTTTTTACTTTTTACTTGGCTCTTACACAATGAAGGACATCCGCACATTAACACTCGAGCAGCTCCAAGAATATTTTATTTCCTTGGGAGAAAAACCTTTCCGCGCGAAGCAGGTTTATGAATGGTTGTGGAGTAAAAATTTGCACTCCATCGAGGAGATGACCAATCTTTCAAAAGAGTTAAGAGATAAAATTTCCCAAGAATATATCATCAATCCAATTTCCGTAGATCAACTTCAAAAATCAACAGATGGAACCATTAAGAACGGTGTAAAATTACACGATGGTCTTCTGGTAGAATCTGTTTTAATCCCAACTGAAACACGCACCACAGCCTGCGTTTCCTCTCAAGTTGGATGTTCACTAAACTGCGAATTTTGTGCTACTGCGCGTTTGAAAAGGATGCGGAATTTAGAAGTTGCAGAAATTGTAGATCAAGTCGCCTTGATTGATCGCCAAAGTAAACTGTATTTCGACCGACCCCTTTCCAATATTGTTTTTATGGGAATGGGTGAACCCATGATGAACTACAAAAATGTAGTAGAATCCATAAGGAAAATATCAGACCCTAAAGGTTTAGGAATGTCGCCACGGAGAATTACCGTTTCCACTTCTGGTATTCCAAAGATGATCAAGATGCTTGCAGATGAAGATTTGCGCGTGAAGCTGGCTTTGTCTTTACATTCCGCCATCGAAAAGAAGAGAAATGAGATTATGCCTTTTTCCGATAAATTCCCTTTAACGGATATTATGGATTCCCTGAAATACTGGTATGAAAAAACGGGAAACATTGTCACATTTGAATATTGCGTTTGGAAAGATATTAATGATCAAGACGAAGATATTCAAGCCCTAATCCGGTTTTGTAAACAAATCCCGAGTAAGGTTAATTTGATACAGTATAATCCAATCGGCGACGGAAAATATGACCGATGTAATAAAGCAGCTGAAGAAAATTACGTCCGTCAATTGGAAAAAGCTGGAATTACAGTGTTGATAAGAAGAAGCCGGGGTGGTGATATAGATGCAGCCTGCGGACAACTCGCAAATAAAAGCAGTGAGTAATGTTCTCACACATCGGAAAATCCAGAACTCCCAAACATAATCTTGAAATAGCATCCTTACTTTCCTTCGTTGCAGGTTTGGTAAATGTAGTGGGCTTTTTTTCTGTTCAAAAATTAACAACTAATGTGACGGGTCATTTTGCTTTTTTTGTAGACGAAATTTTTAAACTCAATTTTATCCTAGCCTTTCATATTTCTCTTTATGTCTTTTTCTTTTTTTTGGGCGCATTTTTTGCAAACTTTATGGTGGAAACTTACTCCAGAATTAGGGAAACCCAAATCTACATACTTCCAATAATCACCGAAGCAGCCATCCTTGGAACAATCGCATTTGCGGGAACTTATTTAATGAGAGAGCATGCGGATGTTATTGCTTTTAGCTTGCTCTTCGCTATGGGAATGCAGAATTCTTTAGTTACCAGCATTTCAAAATCTATTGTTCGAACGACCCATTTAACAGGGCTATTCACCGATATGGGAATTGAGTTTTCCCAGCTCTTTTTCTACAAAGATAAAAGTCATAAAGGCAGGTTGATTAAATCCATTAAACTAAGGTTAACAATCATCTTCATGTTTTTTCTGGGCGGTTTATCTGGCGGAATCCTGTTCTCTAATTTCGGTATTAAGTCTCTGATTGTCGGCTCTTTTATTTTGATTGGAGGCTTACTCTATGATTTTCTTAAAATTAAATTTTTACTTTTAAAACGAAACAGAAGATGAAAAAAATCACTCTATTTTTCTTCCTAAGTTTTTACCTCAATTTTTCTGCGCAGCAAAATTATTCCTGGTTAAAACTTAATAAACATCAAGTGATGATTCTGGGAGATTCTTTAAAGGAAAATTCAGGTCTTGATTTTTTTCAGGATCGATTGTATACTCTTAATGATAGTGGGAATAGCTCCGATATTTTTGAAATTGAGCGGAAAACAGGCAAGATTAAAAAGATCTTAAAAACTAATTTTGTTAATATTGATTGGGAAGCCATTGCTTCGGATTCGTCCAACCTCTATATTGGTGATTTCGGTAATAATGCTGGAACACGAAAAAATTTAGCGGTATATAAAATCCCAATTCAAGATTCGCTTCAAGTGAAGTCTGCCACTAAAATACCGTTTTATTATCCAGAACAAAAAACTTTTGAACCAAAGAATTTAAATACTGATTTTGACGCTGAAGCGATGATTTACCTTAATGGAAAAATACATATTTTCACCAAGGAATGGTCTTCAAAATCTACAACACATTATACCATCAAAACCGAATCAACTGAATCTCAAGCAGCAGAAAAAATTGAAACTATTCCGCTTGATTATGTAGTTACAGATGCCGCGTATTTTAATAAAAAATTATATTTGGTCGGGTATACCAAAAAAACGGAAGTTTTCATGACCGTTTTTGACGAATCAGCACCGGGAATTTTCTTTGGTAAAAAGCCACGCCGATTTTATCTTGGAAGTGCACTTTCTGTCGGGCAAATTGAAGGAATCGCCGTTGATGAAGAAGGTCTATTTATTTCTGGTGAACAGTTTACTTCACCTTTTGGAAAAGTGAAGCCACGATTTTATTTCGTTCCTGCTCATCAATTGAAATAAAAGGTCCTATTATTCAATATTTCACCAACTTTAGGTTTATAATAATTATATTTGTCTTCCTCTAAATTTTAAGCTAAATCTGTGGCGAACATCGTAGAAGAAATTAAAAAACCCATTAATCAGGAGATGAAACTTTTTGAACAAAAGTTTTATGAATCCATGCGAAGTAACGTTGCACTTTTAGATAAAGTTACGCAGTTCATTGTGACTACAAAAGGAAAGCAAATGCGTCCTATGTTTGTGTTTCTCTGCGCTAAGTTAGTTGGTGAGGTGAAAGAAAAAACCTTCCGAGGTGCTTCTATGATTGAGTTAATTCATACCGCAACGTTGGTTCATGATGATGTGGTAGATGAAAGTTTTAAGCGTCGCAATTTCTTCTCCATCAATGCATTATGGAAGAATAAAATTGCAGTTTTGGTGGGAGATTATCTTTTGTCTAAAGCCGTTTTACTTTCCACGGATCACAAAGATTATGATTTGTTGGCCGTAATTTCCCGTACAATTCGCGAAATGGCGGAAGGTGAATTGTTGCAACTGGAAAAAGCCCGAAAACTTGATATTACGGAAGAAATTTATTACGAAATTATCCGACAAAAAACAGCGACATTAGTTGCGGCGTGTTGTGAAATCGGCGTTTTATCCAACGATGCAAATGAGGAAACTGCTTTGAAAATGAAAGAATTCGGGACTTTAACAGGAATGGCATTTCAGATTAAAGATGATCTTTTTGATTACCTAACTTCAAATATTATAGGGAAACCAGTTGGGATTGACATTAAAGAAAAAAAAATGACTTTGCCACTGATTTACGCCTTGAGAAATGCAAACTCCAAAGATCAAAAGTATTATTTCAATACCATAAAGCGCTATAATACGGATACAGATCGCGTGAAGGAACTCGTGGAATTTGTTAAAACTTCTGGTGGATTAGATTATGCAATCAAAATTATGAAAGAGTATCAAGCCAAGGCAAAAACTATTCTAAATGATTTCCCAGATTCTGAAGCGAAAACTTCTCTGCATCTCATGCTAGATTATGTTATTGAAAGGAAATATTAAGCGATTCAATAATTACTTTAACGTACAAAATTAAACATCTGGGGAAAACTGGATTTTTTTTATTTTATTATTCTGCTAAACAGTCAATTTTTTTTTTAAATTTTTAAAACGGCAAGGATCAGATGTTAAACTCTGTTAAATCTTACTAATAACTGATTATTGGTATGTTTTCTGTATAAAAAATTAGAATAACATTAAAAAATAGTACAATGGAAAACGACAAAGTAGTAAGCGTTCTTAATGAATTATTAACTAAAAATTATGATGCGGAAGCTGGATATAAAGAGGTTGCAGACAAAATTGGGCACACTTCTTTAAAATCTTATTTTCAAGATCAAGCGCAAAATAGATATGATTTCGGTCATGAAATCAAAGCAAACATCTCTAAATACGGCGGTGAGCCCGATAAAGGAACAAGTATTACTGGAGATTTACACAGAACATGGATTTCCATTAGAGATGCCTTTAGCAATGGAGATGAAGCGATCTATAGTGAGGCAGTTCGTGGTGAGGAAGCATTCTCTGAAGAGTATGGAGAAGTTTTAAACGATGAAGTTTTACCACAAGATATAAAAGACATGGTAAGAAACCAGAAACATTCTGTAGACAAAGCTTTAGCATCACTAAAAACGATGGAAGGTTTTAATTCTTAATTATTGACTTCTAAAAGTTAAAGATGGCTTTCTTAATTGAAAGCCATCTTTTTTTTGCTCAAATTATTCCTTAAAATATATAAAACCAAAAAAAGCAGGAAATTATTCCTGCTTTTAGTCTCGCCTCAATTTTTCATCGGAAAGATTAGTGGTAATTGTAATTATCTTTTAATCGATGATTTAAATCTCATCATCACCCCGTCATTCATCAATAATTCTAACTTTCCGTCTGTAGTAAATCTATAATTATCAATTTTTTTCATTGTTTCCAAAAATACTGCTTCACCATCTCCACAATATCTCATGGTTGTAACGCCCGGTATTGCGAATGAAATCATTTTGCCATTTGTGGTATATGTTGTGCTGTAACCGTTGCAACCTGTAGTTCCACTAACTTTTTTTAATTCCTCATTAAATCTGATTTCAGGTTTATCATCTGGAAATAAACCTGCGAAAGTAATTCTTGGACCAGTAACATATTCTAGTTCCCAAGCATTGTTAGCTAATTTACCTTTTTCGCCAGGCGTTAGCGTGGAACAAGAGACCAAAACTATGGAGATCAAAGCGATTAATAATAAGGTGTGTTTTTTCACAATGATTTTTTTTAGGTTTAAAAATTATTTCAATAACCAGAATGAAGAATGATAATCACCATTTTCAATTCTGAAACCTGTCCATTGCAATTAGTGTGCTACCACCCTCAAAAAGATATTTTCTCTCTTATAATAAAGGTAAATGTAAAAAGAAGTATCCTTTGTTAATCGATTATAAGATCATATTGATCCAGAAGACCTTGAAGGGCAGTTGAAGAAAATCTGGTTTTTTTTAAACTATTTTCTTGCGGATCCAATGAGTAGTTAAATGCAGTTCGGAAATCAGCTTTGTCTAGAATACAATTCTTAAATATTGACTGAGAAAGATCACAATAATCAAATATAACCGAAGTCAAATTACTTTCAGAAAAATCAATTTCCTGCAAAACGCAATTTTTGAAAGTTGATTTTTTAATATTCATCTGAAAAAAGTTAGAATGGCTTAGCTGACAGTTTTCAAAAAGGAAGGAGAGCCCAAAATCATTACAATTCTCAAATTGCAAACCCATCATTTTGCATTCCTTAAAGATTACATTCCGAAAAGCTGTTCCGTGCAGAAGTGCTAAACTTAGATTGCATTCCTGAAACTCACATTCGATAAACTTAAAATCTGATAGATTCCCGCTTGAGAAATCGCAACTGGTAAAGGTGCAGATTTCAAATTCTCCCTTTTCCAAAGGAGTTTTTTTTAGATCGATTCTTTCAAATTTCTGATCTTGATGATGCATATTAAAAAAATATTTTAATGAAAATCACATCGATCTTTAATCTTCTAATTCTGCTTTCCAGCGGTTTTCTCGCCACAATTTCTGTTCTTCTTTCGTTAAAAAAGACCAGGCAATAATACGGCTGGATTTATTTCCAGTACCGATGGGAATTGTTTTTACCTGAATGGCTTCCATCATACTTAATGATTTATAGATGCCTTTCAAGTTAGATTTTTTAGAAACCATGGTAGAAAACCAATAGCAGTTTTTAGAAAACATGCGGCTTTCTTCAATCATATTGTGAATAAATGTATGTTCACCGCCTTCGCAAACCAATTCGCTGCTAATTCCGCCAAAATTTAGTTCTGGAGTTTTAATTTTTTTCTTCGAAAGACTTTGCACTTTTCGGTGCGTTCCTTTCTTCGCCTCTTCCGTAGAAGAATGAAAAGGTGGATTGCACATTGTAAAATCAAACTGGTCATCGGAATTAATTATTCCTTCAAAAACGGATTTTGAATCTTCTTGGATTTTCAAGTTGATCTTATTTTCTAATTCGGGATTAGACGACACAATTTTCTGAGCGGCTTCCAATGATTCTGAATTAATGTCGGACCCTACAAAATTCCAATCATACTCTACAATTCCCAAAATAGGGTAGATACAGTTTGCTCCAACGCCAATATCCAATCCTGTAATTTTGTTTCCAGTTGGAACAGTACCAAAATTACTTTGAGACAATAAATCTGCGATATAATGAAGGTAATCTGCTCTGCCTGGAATGGGCGGAACCAAATTATCTTCGGGAAAATCCCAGTTTTTAATCCCGTAATAGTGACTGAGCAAAGCTTTATTCAAAAATTTCACCGCAAGAGGATTTGCAAAATCAACGGAATCTTCACCACTTTTACTTGGCGCAATGTATTCTCCTAATTCTGGTACTGCAATAAGCAAAGCTTCCAGATCATAGCGGTCGCGATTTTTGTTTCTGGGATGAAGTCTAACTTTTTCTTGGATATTTTTTTCAGTGGACATGTCTTTTTGGATTGCTTGGATGGAACAAATGAAGAGAAAAATTTGTAATGTATTGAGTTAAAAACGCAGGATACAACAATTTCCTTTTTCTGTAGGTGCAAAGATAATTAAATATGGCGCTTTCTACCTTTAGTTATCACAAACTTCTAGCAATCCCCAAATACTTTTGTAGAGCTTATTTCACTTCCCACTTAATTTGTACCGTTCCTGCGTTTTTCCTGTTCCCCGCATCCGCTAAACCATTGCAACATTAAAAAACGAAAAATCTAATTTCTAGAAATGCATATCTAAAATTTTTATCTAAATTTTAAAAGTTGCTATTGAGAAATTCGGGTGCATAATTAGGGAATCTCTACTGATTGATTTTTTAGCGAAAAATTTTTTAAAAAACTTTGTCATTATGACCATTGAAGCAGTAGATTTGAATGACATAAAATTATTTAAAAAAAACTCTAGTTGTAATTTAACATTGAGTTAACATAGAAGCGGAATGCTTAAACGATTTTTGTAAATTCTAAAAGCTAATAAAAAAAATGGAGCAAATTTATATTATAATGCTTATTGCATTAGGTGCATTGGCAATTATAGATTTAATGGTTGGGGTGAGTAATGACGCCGTTAACTTTTTAAATTCTGCGATCGGGTCCAAAGCGATCTCATTTAAAATTACCATGATCGTTGCTAGTTTTGGTGTTCTTATTGGCGCCATGTTTTCTAGCGGAATGATGGAAATTGCCCGAAGTGGTATTTTTGTTCCGAGCATGTTCAGCTTTGAAGATGTGATGATCATCTTTTTAGCAGTGATGATCGCTGATATTTTGCTGCTGGATGTTTTTAATTCCCTGGGATTGCCTACTTCTACTACGGTTTCAATTATTTTTGAGTTATTGGGCGCTGCAGTTTGTTTAGCACTTTATAAAATAGTGACTTCAGATGATAGTTTAGATAATTTAAGCTTGTATATTAATACCAAAAAAGCCACCATAATAGTCTATAGTATCTTACTTTCTGTATTTCTGTCTTTCTCTATTGGCGGTATCGTACAATATATTTCACGACTTATTTTCACCTTTCATTTTGAAAAAAAGCTTAAGTATTTTGGGGCTGTTTTCGGTGGAGTTGCAATTACGGCAATCACATTTTTTATATTAATTAAGGGGTTAAAAGGAGTTTCCTTTATTTCCAAAGAACAATTCGCCTGGATTGATGAGCATCAATTTTTGATCTTGGGCGTCAATTTTATATTTTTTCTTTTGCTTTCTCAACTGTTGATCAGTTATTTTAAGGTCAACATTTTAAAGGTAATTATTTTAATCGGCACCTTTGCATTGGCACTTGCTTTTGCAGGAAATGATCTGGTTAACTTTATCGGGGTGCCCATTGCCGCATTTAATTCCTACCAAATATTTCATGGAAGTGGGGTTTCAGGCGATGTATTTATGATGGGCGAATTGGCAAATGAGGACATTGTAGCACCATTTTATTTTCTACTAATGGCAGGTGTAATAATGGTGATTACGCTCTGGACCTCCAAAAAAGCTAAAAGCGTAATAGAAACTGAGTTAAATTTGTCGAGACAAGGCGATGGTTTAGAAAAATTTTCACCAAATACAATTTCTCGAGTTATTGTTCGATTTGGTGTCTACATAGGCGATGGAATCAATTATTTCTTACCAAAAAAATTGCAAATAAAAATTGACAGACGATTCATCAACATACCGAAATCTACAAAAAAAACTCTAGATGAACCCGCTTTTGATATGGTGAGAGCTTCAGTTAATTTGATGGTCGCAAGTATTCTGATAGCGATCGGTACTTCCATGAAATTGCCGTTATCTACCACTTATGTTACGTTTATGGTTGCCATGGGAACTTCCTTTGCGGACCGAGCTTGGGACAGAGAAAGTGCTGTTTACAGAATAGCAGGTGTTTTTAAAGTGATTGGTGGTTGGTTTTTTACCGCTATCATTGCTTTTTTGCTGGCTTTAGTAATCGCCTATATTCTAAAAATTGGCGAAGTGTTTGCCTTTGTAGGCCTCTTACTTTTACTGGCCATCATGTTATATAAAAGCGCTAGAAAACACAAGCAAAAAGCAGCAACTATTGCGAAAACAAAAAGTTTGCGAAAAGAGGATATCGGGACGGTAAATGAGATGATCAAAGAAAGTTCCGCGCAAATTTCTACCGTTTTCAATAAAACCAGTGCTTTGTACACTGCTCTGATAGACAATATAAGCTCTTATGATTTAGCCAAATTAAAAGAGAACAAAAAAGATCAAAAGAACTTAGAAAAAGAAGTTGATGAATTAAAAAGCAACGTCTTTTATTTCATTAAAAATCTAGATGATAATTCGGTTGAGGCCAGTAAATTCTACATTTTAATTTTGGGCTATTTGCAAGACATGGTACAATCCATTGATTTTATTACCAGCAACAGCCATTCGCATGTTAATAATAATCATAAGCCTCTAAAATTCAATCAAATTAGAGATCTTAAAACGATTGATACGCAATTGCAGCAGTTGTTGCTTCTGCTGGAAGATAGTTTTAAAACTGAAGATTTTTATAAAATTGACCAAATTTTAAATGAAAAGGAAGTGGTTTTAGCTACTGTTTCTGAGTTAATTACGAAGCAGATCATCAGAATTAGAACTACGGAAACCAGTCCGAAAAACAGCAAGTTCTATCTTTCTTTATTGCTGGAAACCAATGATTTGGTGAAATCAATTATGAACTTATTGGAATTATTTAAGGAATTTAATAAGTTCAATAAAAACTAGAAACCTTAACAAAGGATTGGGGAGTTTAGCAATGAATTAAAGTTTGGTCTTCATTCGGGTTCTTATCTTCACCAATTCATACCAGATTACAGATATAAATCCTGTTCCAATACTGATACCTAATTGCAAGAAAGTTGGTGTTTTAAACTGGAAAAAACTTGCCAAAGCCGGAACGAATAACAGCAAACCGGTAATGAGAACGGTAATGGAAATAATGAGCGGAACCAAATTGTTTTTGTATCTCAAAGTGGTGAAAATAGAGTAGTAGAAGGATCTGTTAACCAATGTTAAAAAAATATTAGCCGAAATTAAAACCGCAAATACCATGCTTCTTGTTTGGTCTTCATCAAATCCTTTTAAGACGGAATACTGATAAATAAACAAAGTCCCGGCGGTAATTACCAATCCCTGAATAATGCTTGTTGTCAATTCTTTCCAGTTGAAAAAAGTTGTGGTAAAAGGACGCGGTTTTTGCAAAAGCGTATTTTTTTCCATGGGTTCATTTTCAAAAATGATGGAACAGGTAGGACCCATGATCAATTCTAGAAAAATAATATGGACTGGCGAAAGAATATTGGGATAGATCCACGCAAAAACCAAAGGAATAAAAACAGTGAGAATAATCGGAATGTGAATGGAAATAATATACTGAATGGCTTTTTTCAGATTCGTATAAATTTTTCTCCCAACCGCCACTGCATCTACCATTTTGGATAGATCATCTTCTAATAAAATTAAGGAGGCTGCCTGTTTCGCAATTTCGGTGCCTTTTTTTCCCATGGCAATTCCAATATGGGCAGCTTTCAAGGCAGGACCGTCATTTACGCCATCTCCCGTCATGGCTACGATCTGATTGTTGGCTTTTAAAGCGTTGATGATTCTTAATTTCGCATCAGGAAACATGCGGGTAAAAATATTGGTTTCCATGACCTTTTCTTTCAGTTCAGCATCAGAAAGCTTCATTAATTCTTGTCCCGTTAAACTGTGTTCAGATCCTTTAAAGGAAATTTGTTTTGCAATCGCTCTGGTTGTTTCTGCATTGTCTCCTGTGATGATTTTAACGGAAATTCCGGCATTATAGAAATTATTTAAAACACTTTCAATATTTTTTTTCGGAGGATCGTAAAAGGCAACAATTCCTAAAAACTTAAATTGAAATTTCTGTTGCGTTGCGGGAAAATCACTTCCTAAAAAATCACTTTCACCGACACCTAAAACGCGGTAACCTTCTGCAGTAATCGTTTTTATGGCTTGCTCAATTTCCTGCTTTTCTACCGTTGTTAAATGAGAAACATTCATTAAAGCTTCAGGCGCTCCTTTCGCAGCAATGATTCTTTTACCAGAAGAATCTTCGAAAATATGCGTCATCATTGGTGGTTTTCCCCCCAAAGGATACTCATGAATCATTTTAAAACTTAAACGCTCATCTTGACTCATTATATTGGTATAAGCTCGGTGCAAAGCAATTTCCATAGGGTCAAAAGGAATCGGTTCACTTCCCCACATCGCGGTTTCCAGCAAATATTTTTCTGCGTCATCAGGATTTTCTGGAGTTGCAATTTTTTTAGAGGTAAAGGAATAGATTTTTGCCAGACTCATTTTATTTTCTGTGATGGTGCCGGTTTTATCCGTACAAATTACCGTGGCAGAACCCAATGTTTCCACTGTTTTCATTTGTTTCACTACGATTCCCATTTTCATCAGTCGCCACGCTCCAATCGCCATAAAAGTTGCAAAAGCCATCGGAATTTCTTCCGGCAAAATACTCATTGCCAAAGTAAGTGCCTTAAGCAAACTGTCTAATAAATCGTAGGAATTAAAATAATTAAGAGCCCAAACAATTACAAAAACTATTGCGCCTGCAAAAACGAGTTTTTTTACAAAATTGCTGATCTGCAATTCCAGCGGCGTTTTTTCTTCTTTAATGCTTTCCAGGCTTTTTCCAATTTTTCCTAACCGCGTTTCGTTGCCTATTTTCGTCACCGTAGCGATCGCTAAACCACTTGCAACCGTGGTTCCTTTAAAAATAAGAGGATCTTCTGATGATTGATCTTTAAAAACAGGAAAAGATTCTCCGGTTAAAATGGATTCATTTACGGAGAAATCATTGGAATGAATAATGGATCCATCTGCGGTGATGGCGGTTCCTTCTTCCACAATTAAACAATCTCCCACTACCAAATTTTCGCTTTCGATTTCTTCGGTTTCGCCATTCCGGATCACTTTGCATTGGGGTTGACTTAAAGTTTTAAGTTTTTCCAACGCGTTTCTACTTCTGGAATCTTGAAATAATGAAAGTGCGGAAACAACGATTATTGCGGAGGAAAGAAAAATGGCATCACCAATTTGACCACTAACGAAATAGATCGATGCAGCAACAAAAAGAAGAAGAACCATTGGTTCTTTCGCCAAACTTTTCACCGCCTCCAAAACTCCATTTTCTTTTTTGTAGTTGAGGGTATTTTTTCCAAATTTTTCCCGGGAAAGAATAACTTCTTCCTTTGTGAGGCCTTTTATATTGAAATTATGCTCAGTCATTTTTAAGGATTATTTTGATGGAGTAGAAGTTGCAAATTTTACAATTTTTCTCCCGCCTTCAACTTTAAATATTCTCCAACGAGAATGGAAGCCGGAAAAAAAATCTCCTCTTCGCTGGTTGCATGTTGAGAAACCTCATTTTCAAAGATGCTGATTGCAGGTAGATTTTCTTTTTTCGAAGCTTGTTTTAGCTCTTCAATATAGGCTTTGATCAGTTGGTGTTCTGCACTCATTTGATCCATAACTGTTTAGCAAAAAGAGGAAAATCAACCAGATCCATTTCAAGGTTGATGGGTAGCCACTTTCGAAAGCTTGCAGATATTGAAAAAAAAATATTTGAAATTTATCTATTCTAAATTAATAATTTTAATTTAATAATTTTAATTTAATATTGTTAAAAAAAAACCATGATTGTTGCTACTTTTCGAAGTTTTTTAAACAAAAAACATTATCGGCATTTAATATATACTACTTTTATTGTGCTTTTAATAGGCGTGCTTGGATTTAGATTTCTGGAAAAATGGCGATGGATTGATTGCATCAACTATGCAGTTTCTACCATGGTCACCACAGGAAATGCAAGTGTACAACCCGTAACTGATCTCGGGAAAATCTTTAATATTTTTTATATGTTTATCAGCGTAGTTCTCATTTTATTTTTTGTGAATACGATTCAAAGGCATTTTCAGGATCAGCGACAAAGCTTTCAGGTAAAACATCTGCGCCACAAAAAATTAGCGCAAAAACATGTAGATGAATCTCTCAATAGAGAAATTTAAAATAATTTTCAATATAAAAATATGGTAAAGGATTTTACATCATCGATTTTTTAAATAAGTATTGCTCACCTTGGATGAGAATGTTTTCTTAACTTTGAAATCAATCTTCTAATTTCCTTATATATCACGATGGAAAATTTTTTCCTTTATATTCTTATCTTTTTCCTGATTCTGCTTCTTCGCTATTTTGCGACGGCAGGATTTTTTTATGCCTACTATTTTCGTGTAAAAAACAATAAAACTTCTAAAAAAATATTAAGCGATAGACCTTTGAAAAAAGCTCAAGTGAAAAAAGAAATATATTGGAGCGTGGTTTCTTCAGCAATTTTTGCCTTTTTCGGAGCCATCTTATATTTTCTCTGGTTAAATGGAAAAACAGCAATTTATACAGATCCTTTTGAATACGGATTGTGGTATTTGCCGCTAAGTTTAATAGTCGTTTTGCTTATTCATGAAACCTATTATTACTGGCTTCATCGGCTAATGCATGTTCCAAAAGTTTATAAGATTGTTCACAAAGTTCATCATCAAAGTCTCAGTACTACACCTTGGACGGCCTTTTCATTTCATCCGTGGGAGAGTGTTTTGGAAGCTTTGATTCTGCCGATTATACTTCTGATCATTCCACTTAATATTTATGTGCTTTTAATTTACTTAATATTCATGACGTTTAGTAGCGTGGTGAATCATCTGGATATAGAAATTTATCCCCTTTGGTTTAGAAAAAGTACTTTCGGAAAACTTTGGATAGATGCTACACACCATCATTATCACCATAAAGAATTTACGACCAATTACGGATTGTACTTTACTTTTTGGGATAAATTAATGGGCACTGAAAGTAGCAAGATGGAAAAGTAAAATAGTGCTTTTTTCTAAATAACTCTTTATCATTTTCGGAAATATCTCATCAGAATCAGCAATTCCCCAAAACTGTGGTTATCTTTGTAAAAAAATAAACATGTCCAGACTGATCTCCGATTTAGGTATTATAAAAAAACTTCAGAAAGCTTTAACCGATTTAGAAATTACCGTTGCCACTGATATTCAGCAGCAAGTTGTTCCTTTGATTTTAGAGGAAACTGTAGATGTTATTGCCTTGGCAAAAACGGGAACAGGTAAAACAGCGGCTTTTGGACTGCCGCTTCTGCAATTAGCAGATCCAGAAGATGAAAATATTCAGACGGTAATTCTGGCTCCAACCCGAGAATTGAGCACCCAAATTTTTAATAATCTTAAAGAGTTTTCAAAATATATCCCGGAAGTTTCAGTCGTTTTGTTAACTGGTGGTAGTACAACGAAATCTCAAATTGAAGAATTAAAATCGGCTACACAGATTATCGTTGCAACTCCAGGACGTTTTTTGGATCTTTTAGAAAAGGATGTTTTTAGTTTAAAAGCTGTTAAACATTTGGTTCTAGATGAAGCAGATGAAATGTTTCAAGCCTTAAAAGAGGATCTGATGCCAATTCTAAAAGCGATGCCTAAAGAGCGCAGAACATTTTTATTCAGTGCAACAATGCCGGGAGAATTAAAAGATATTGTGCATAATTACATGTCGAAAAATGCGGTTTCTCTTCAATCCGGAATGGTGAATATTGGACATGAAGGCATAGATCATCAATATCTAGTAGTAGAACCTATAGAAAAGTTAGATGTGCTTTTGCATTTTTTAAATACTCAGGAAGGGGGAAGAGGAATTATTTTCTGTAAAACAAAAGCAGCAGTAAATAAACTCGCAAAAAATTTAGCGATCAGAAAAATTTCCTCGGGAGCTTTGCACGGTAGTTTGACGCAAGGAATTAGAGATCGAATAATGGAGCAGTTTAGAGAAGGGTACATTGATATTTTAGTCGCGACGGATTTGGTAGCAAGAGGAATTGATGTGAAAGAATTAGCTTACGTGGTGAATTACCATTTACCAGATACGCCTGAAGCCTATGTTCACCGCAGTGGAAGAACGGGTAGAGCAGGAGCGAAAGGACTTTCTATGACCATCATTCAGCAAGAAGAAGTTAAAGATATTGCAGTCTTTGAAGAAGAGTTAGGAATTCAATTTAAACCCGCCAAAAAAGCTGATGCCGAAGCAATTGAATGGAATAATACGCTGGTATGGGCAAGAAAAGTTTTTAAAACAAAACCAAATCGCGACATTCCTGAAGAGGTGAAAAATCAAGTAAAAACCATCTTTCATCATTTGACAAAAGAGGAATTGGTCGATAAGGTGATTTCAAATTATCTAGCAGAACATACTAAGGAATAGAAAATTTTAGGGATTGTGCTCTGTAAAAGCCGTTGAACCACCGATCCAAATGGCATCTTTCTTATTAAAATCAACATTTACCATCGCGGCTTTGGTCATTCTTACTAAATGTTCCATGAGTTGCGGCCGATCTTGGTCTTCTTTCCAAATGTAAAGTAGTCTGATTTCTGCTTTGGAAAATTCTCCCTTGATGTCTTCAAAAAGCGGAGCGTATACCACTTTTCTTTGCAAAATATAATTTTCTCGATCTTCAATTTTTTCAATGTCGGATGGAGTAGGAGTCAAATTGACACCACTACCTGCAAAGGAAAAAAGAGGTTTCAAAACAAAATTTTCTAAAGATTCTGTGGCAGGGAAGTCACTGAGAAAATAACTTTTCGGCACGTACTGATGATCTAACTTAGGTAAAATATATTTGGAAATCTTAAAGAACCAATTGGGATGTGTAATCCACTTTACATCCACATCTTCCCGAAAATCGAATTCAGTTTTAAGATCCGGCATTTTGTCTATTTCATCAAAAATAACACGGTTGTAAATTCTTTTAACTTCAATTTTTCGACCGTCCTTTTCGTAAAATAATTTGCGTCCTTCTTTTTTAACTTTGGTCAGACACACGACATTAATGCCTATTTTTTGGGAGGTCAGATAAAAATCGATATTCGTTTTTTGCTCATCAGGATAAATTTCCATTAAGATTACGTTCTCAGGATTTTCATCTCCAACAATTAAATCTTTTAGTTCCTGATAATACTGTTCATTACTTTTTGGGGATTGCAAAGGTTTAAGAAAAGGATATTCTTCTGTAAAAGCAATTTGAAGCTCCTTTTGAAAAGCATAAAGAGTCGGAAACGCCTGTAATTCTATCAATTGTGGTACAATTTCACCATTCTCACTTTTACAAATTCCAAAATCAATCGTAAAGAAATGAGGTTTTAAGGTGTCATTCGGAACTCTGCAATTATCCGGAATTGCTGCATCCAATTCTTCAGGAGACATATCGATAACTTGCGTAATGATATCTTCGCAGGCGGTATGCAATTTATCTACAAATTCTGTAGTGAGAAAAATAGGACTTTCAGACACGCGAAATAAGGGAGCTGTTCCCGTCTGCTTTTTAAAACCATCAAGAATATGCTGGTATTTTTCCGCGGAAAATTCTTCGTTAAATTGTTTCCTGTATTTGGCGATCATAGTTTTACGACTTAAAATTTAAAATGATTTTCAATGATGTCTTACATGCACATCAAAATTTATCATAAGAAAAGCCATCAATACAGGAAAAAGTCCTGATTTAAGCCATTTCGTATTTCTTCATAATTTGCTCCGATGCATGCTCTAAAAATCGAGGCAGCATTTGAGCCTGAGTCAGTACAATTTTATCTGGATCATCCATTCTATCGATGGTTTCTAGATATTTTTCCATGCCGTAATTCTCGATCATGGCTAAGCGGTTTTTCTCTACTTTCAGATTTTCCAGCATCCCTTTGGAATCAGCTTCCGGATGGAATTGCGTCCCAAAAATTTCTTCAGAAAATCGAATAGCCATCACAGCACGTTCCAAATGAATATGAGGGCGAACTTTCTCTAAAGCCATAATCTCCATTCCCATTTCATCGAGCTTTTCCATATCAGGCTCAATAAATTGATAGGCGCGTGAATCTACCGCATAAAAAGGTCTGGGTAAATTTTTCAATAAAAAATCTGTTGCGCCTTGCTCTGTTTTATGAATCGGCATTACACCAAATGAATAGGATTTTCTACGGCAAATGTTCCCTAATTTCCAGTGAATACTTGCATATTGAAAAGAATGACAAATGAGAAAAAGGTATTTTTTAACTTCTGAATTTTTGTTGTGTTCCCAAATTTCATCTAAGAAATTTCCGTAAGGAATTTCCCAATCGTAACCTGCAGGATGCGGATTTCCGGGACCACCAGAGGAGATGAAAACATCATAATCACTTATTTTTGGCATTTCATTTTTAAACCGAATATCAAAACAGTCGATTTTTACCTCTTCATCAGAGTTCTCTTTAAAGGCTTGAGAAATCTCTCTTATATTACGCATACCTTGATTTACATGATTGTTATTCATGTCTAGCAAAGCAACTTTTAACTCTTTCATTCTACTATAATTTCCGTGCAAAATTAAAAAATTATAATTTAGTCAAATGTGATCCCATATTCTGTCTCCGAAATCATATAATCGACCACCTTTTTCAAATCGCCGGTTTCTTCATAAATCGCTAATTGACGATCTGCACCAGACCCATTTTTCATAATTTCCCAGGCATATTCTACCTCTTTTCTGCATCCTAATTCATCTACTACATCATCAATAAATTCCAGTAATTCTTTTAACAACTCAGAATAGGGAACACTGGTTTCTTTCCCAAAATCAATGAGGTGGGCATGAATTCCGTCTTTAGAAGCGCGCCATTTATTCTCATTTAAAAGTAACCTTCGATAACTTCGGAAACTTAAATTTTTCTCATGGAGCTGATAAATCTTTGCTACCAAACATTGCATGATGGCTGCAAGACAAACAGTTTCATCTAAGCGAAGTGGCATATCACAAATCCTGAATTCTATGGTAGGATAAAAAGGATGTACACGCAAATCCCACCAAATCTTTTTCGCATTATCAATGGTTCCTGTTTTAATCATCAAATTAATATAGGCATCAAACTCTGCCGCGGAATTAAAGAAACTTGGAATTCCGGTGCGCGGAAATTTTACAAAAACTTCTTGACGATAGGATTTGAATCCAGTATTTCTTCCCACCCAAAAAGGAGAATTGGTGGAGAGGGCATAAACGTGTGGCAAAAAATAGCGCATCACATTTTGAATTCTAATTCCTTCTTCTCTGTTTGGAATTCCCACATGAACATGCAGTCCAAAAATTAAATTGGAACGCGCAACATCACCTAAATCATTAATAATTTTATCATACCGCTGATCTTTGGTGATGTGATTATCTTGCCATCGGGAAAAAGGATGCGTACCACCACCTGAAACACGGAGATTATTTTCGTGGGCTACTTTAATCAGTCGTTTGCGCAGGGAAGTAAGTTCTTCTCTAACCTCCTGAATATTATTACAAATACCCGTTTCCATTTCAATAACGGACTCGTGCATTTCATGCTTTAAGTTTTCGAGTAGCGTGGCTTTTCCACCTTCGATAATTTTGGAAACATGAGAAACCAAATCACGCGTTTCTACATCAATAATTTGATATTCTTCTTCTACGCCAAGGGTAAATCGATGCATAATACTGGTTTTTTATAAGATGATGAGGACATGTTATTTGATGTTGTCTTTCACGAATTTACCCCACGAAATATTTGGTTTCCCGGGTTTAAATTCTTTGGCTTTCTCGATGGCAAATTTTGCAGAATGTTCTACAATCCAGGCAAAGTTTTCTTCACCAACTGAATTTCTATCCGCATCCGGAGCTGGATTACAGAAATCAATGGCGTAAGGAATTCCATCTCTCACCGCAAATTCTACAGTATTAAAATCGTATCCCAATGCCTCATTCATTTTGATGGTATAATCATGGATTACCTTCAATAATTTTTCTAATTCTTTACCTTCCGTCTGATGCGTAGTTGCATATCTTAAATGAGGTTCATTTCTGGGTTCATACGGCATAATGTGTACATATTTCTTACCCAAACAATACACTCTATAATAATCATGGAAAACAATTTCTTCTTGTAGCATCATGACCAATTGCTCGGTTTCTCCTAATTTTTCCCACATATCTTCGGCATCGGTAACACGGTAAACACTTTTCCAACCACCGCCATCATGGGGTTTCATATAAGCTGGAAATCCGATATAATTGAAAATATAATCCCAGTCATGAGGAAATTTTAAATTCCGGAAAGACGTCTCTGTGGTGTTGGTTGGCCGGTCATTAGAGGGAAGCAATACCGTATTTGGTAAAGGAATTCCTAATTTAGACATTAATGCATTGTTAAAGAATTTTTCATCTGCGCTCCACCAAAATGGATTGTTCATCACGTATGTTCCATTTAAAGCTGCATTTTTCAAATACGCTCTATAAAAAGGAACATCCTGAGAAATTCTATCAATAATTACAGCATATCCGTAATCTGCGCCTTGCTCTAATTTATCGATCATTACAGGTTCGGCAATGACTTCGCCTTTCCCCATCTCATTCACTTTGTCGATGAAAGCCCATGGAAAAGTATCTTCCATTCCGAATAAAATTCCTACTTTCTTTACCATAATATTTATTTTTATTAGTTAAAATTTTGATTTGTGTTTCCGTTTCAGCTGAAGAATCGTCCGATGAAATTTGGAAATACCATCCTCCACAAAGGCCAATCATGGCTGATCCACTTTTGCTCATCGTACCAGTGATTAATTCCGCGAGAAGCTAAAATTCCTGCCATTTCTTTAGTTTGATCCAAACAGATATCCTCATCTGAAGTGCTTAAAACAATGTGCATGTGTTTAAATTTCCAAGCTTCCTCATTCTTCATAAATTCTCGTGGACAGTTGTAATAAACCGTATCACTGCTGTGTCCATCCATGAAATTTCTGATTGTAAATGCGCCGGAAAGACAGAATAAGTGCGACACAACATCTGGAAAACGGAAAGCGAAATTGGCTGCATGATACCCGCCAAAACTTGCTCCCGCAATGGCAACCCGATGCTCGGAATGCAATTTTTGAACATATGGAACAAATTCTTTGATCATAAACTGCACGTACAATTCATAGTTTCTAATTCTTTCTGAGGGGTGGATGTTTTTATCATAGAAACTAAATTTATCAATGGTTTCTATATTATACAATTTCACCTTCCCCTGGTCAACAAACCAATCGATGCTATCATTCAATTTAAAATCATGATTCTGCGTGTATTGACCCGCAGAAGTGGGGAACATTATTATAGGATGACCGAAATGACCAGTGACCTCTACTTTTAGGCTCATTCCTAAAATATGGGAGTAATAATCGGTATGTTGAATTTGTGGCATAATTAAGTTTTGAAATATTTTTAAGAAAAATCTTTAGAGATTAAAATAAGATTTAAGAACTCGGTTTTCCGCGAGGCGGTAAGATATTAAGATAATCTCTGGTGATTATCACGGCTGCTTCGTCTAATTTTTCAACAATTTTTTCTTTACTTTCTGATTTGTAAACTATGCCCACGTGATAATCTAAAACAATGAATTTTGAAACTTCTTCGCATTTAAATTTCTCACAATCTGGCAATTTATCTTTTGCAAGGGCGATGATTAAACCTGCCGCAAAACCTGTTGGTTTGCCAATCTCATAAGACAAATTTTTCAGAAGAGCGTTTTCAATTCTTGCCCATTCTCGCCAAAGATTAATTCCTGTAGAAGCTTCAACCAAATCTGGGATATTGGCACCACCTACACGCGAAGAAGTTTCAAGAAAATACCATTTTCCGTCTTCTTTACCGCGAATAAATTCTGTGTGCGAAACGCCATTTATCAAACCAAAGCTTTTCATAATTCTTGCGTTTTCTTTTTCCAGAATTTTAAACTCGTCAGAATATCTTCCTAAAGTTTTCGTGCGAAATACACCACCCTCATGAGAAATTTCCATGGGTGGTGATAGATATTGAGAAGAGGAAGTAAATATAACTTCACTATTATAAATTAAACTGTCTACATGAAAAACATCTCCAGGTTTAAAACTTTCCATCAGAAAAAGATGGCGTTCTGCTCCTAAATTATTAATGGCAGGCCACAAGTCTTCTTTTGATTTTATCTTAACAATACCTGTAGCAGACGCTTCGGATCTCGGTTTTAAAACCCAGGGTGGAGAAACTCTTTCCGCAAATTCGTTTATGACCTCATCATTGAAAATGGCGGAAAATTCTGGAGCTTGAATTCCAGAATCTTTGGCTTTCTGACGCATCGCAAGTTTATCTCGAAAATATCGATGGGTAGTTTGTCCCATTCCTGAAATTCTAAAAGTTTCTCGGATTAGGGCGGCTTTTTCTACATCATAGTCATCTAAGGCGATAACTGCGTCTATTTTATTGGTTTTGAGTAAATGTGAAAATCCCTCCACCAAGTGATTGAGATTCCAAACTGAAGGTTCAATCTCGGACATATAGTACACCTCATCTATTGCGTGCCAAGGCCAGTTTCTATCTTTAAAATTTTCTGAGGTAATAAGAATAACTTTATTGCCGAGATTATGTATCTCCTCCATAAAGTCATACCCCTTAAAATAGCAAGATATGCAGACGATAACTTTCTCCTTCATACAATGTTTTTTAACTTTTAGTAAATAATCAAATAATCTATTCCTTTTTTATTAAATAATCAATATAGATTATCGCTAAACATTGAATAATTGAAAAGCACTTTCAATTATACAGAGAAAAATTTATATATGCTAATAATAGCTTAACAATTTTCCATAAAATCCACCAAAAGTTGCACGCCGTACCCTGTTGCCCCTTTTTCTTTCATATAGCGAACATTTCCAAAAGCTACACCCGCAATATCCAAATGAGCCCAATTTTCATGTCCGTCTATAAATTGCTCCAAAAATTTTCCGGCAACAATACAGTCCCCAAAAGGTTTGGAAGAAATATTTTTATAATCCGCAACATCAGATTTAAAATCATCTGCCCAAACATCCCAGAGCGGTAAGTTCCAAAGCCTTTGATTGGTTTCATCACCAGATTTCTCCAGGGATTTTTTAAGATTTTCGTTATTAGAAAAATAGGCGCCACAAGTACCGCCAAACATTCTAACAGAACTACCCGTAAGTGTGGCTAAATCAATGAGGACATCTGTTTTGTAATTTTTTGAAAGGTAAGAAAGACCATCCGCAAGCGTCATTCTTCCTTCTGCATCTGTATTTAATACTTCAATCGTTTTTCCGTTGTACGCCGTAATAACATCGCTTGGAATATATGCGGTGTTAGAAACTGCGTTATCTGTAATTGGTAAAATCGCAATAATATTGAGGGGAAGTTTCATCTTTGCCGCTGCGATGATGGTTCCAATGACTGCCGTTGCTCCACCCATGTCCGATTTCATGTAGTGTAGATTTTCTGAGCCTTTGATGGAAATCCCACCCGTATCAAAAAGTACACACTTTCCAACTAAACCAATGGTTTTACAATTTTCGATTCCGGAATCGTATTCTAAAATAGTAAAAGCTGCATCTTGCGAACTCCCTTGATTGACGGAGAGAAAAGCGCCCAACTTTAATTCAGCGGATTTTTCCCGGTCGAATACCGTATGTTTCAAATTATATTTCTGAGAAATTTCTGATAGAAAGTCAGAGATATGTGGAACTCTTTTAAAATTTTGGGGTTTATTGAGCCATTCCATACAGGCAAACTGACCTTCGCAAAGGGCGGAAACCTTTAATTTTAAACGATCAATATCTGTATTTGAAGATTCGTCAATTATCAATTCAAAACCCTCTTGGAAAAAGGGATGTCCTGATTTAAAAGGATACTCGTAGGTTCCCAAGAATAATCCTGTAACTACACTTTCGATCTCCTCTTTTGATCGATTTTCAATGTGAAGAAAAGTAGGTTTCGTTTTAATTTTTTTGCGGAATTTGTAGGAAAACGTTTCTGCAGAAGCCTGAATTTGAAAATTTTTTGGATTTTTTCCTAAACCGATCAAATAGTGAATTGTATTTTCCTCAAGAATGATGAAAGACTCCTCGCATTTACCAGAGAAAATTCCATCTAAATTATCGGAAAATTTTCTTTTTTCACTTTCCCATTGGCTTTCAGTAAAGAATGAAAATTTTTGTGCTATTTCTGAAGAGGAAGTTTGGCTAAGATTGATGTTCATGATAAATATTTTTGTCTCGATTGAATTAATTGTTTTTAAAAGTAAGGATTTTTTAGGTAAGAATAAGTTCAAAGTGCGCATCATTGAGGACTATTTAGTTCTAATACCCATATTTTTGTTGATGCTTTTTAATGAAAAATGATGCTAGAGGGAAAGGAAAAGGCAAAAAAAAGTCGGGAGAAAAATCTCTCCCGACTTGGACCGAAGTCAATACTCGATAAATTATTTTTTAATTAATTTATGACTCGTAGTTTTGCCATCTTGTAAAATATTGATGATGTATAATCCCGTAGTTAATTTTCCTACGTTTACGGATTTTTCGGTGGATTCTCCACTCATTACCATTTGTCCGATTTCAGAATAAATTTGGTAAGAATAATTTCCTTCAGCGTTAATATTCAATACATCAACCACTGGGTTTGGATAGATGCTAATTCCGCCGCTTACCTTAACATCCGTCAGGGAAGTAACTGTTCCTGCAGCTTTAATATTCAAAGTATAATCTTCAACTTGTCCGTAAGAGAAGGTTTCACAAGCGGCTGGAATTCCATTGTATTTCATAGAAACTCTCATTCTGGTATTTCCTGATAAAGCAGAAGCTGGAATTGCAATGGATCCTAAAACTGGATTTGTTTTAGAAGCAGTTTTGGAGAAAACTTTTTCACCTGCGTCCACGAAATCTCCATCTTGATTATAATCGATGAAAACAGCGTATCCTTCATTATAAGAAGTTGAAGTCCATTTTGGTGTAATTGTAATCGTGTAAGAACTTCCTTTATTTACGTCCGTAATAAGTGTTGTGAAATTTTCGTAACCTGCAGTTCCTGTTGAAGTATTACTGATTGTTCCGAATGCCACTTTACCAATTTGTTCATCAGAAGTAGAATTTCCTTTGGATGTACAATAAGCAACCGGCGGAGTAGAAGTGGTTCCTGTAGTTACAGATAAAACATTACTAGAAGCTGAAGTATTACCAGCTGCATCTTTCGCCTTTACAGAAAAACTGTAAGTTGTAGAAGCTGTTAATCCCGTAATTGAAGCGGAAGTAGAGGCTGTGTTTCCAAGTAAAGTTGCACCACTGTAAACATCATATCCAGTTACTCCAACATTATCTGTAGAAGCTGTCCAACTTAAATTGGTTGCTACCGCAGTAGTTCCACTTGCAGCAAGATTTGCTGGTGAAGATGGAGCTATAGTATCGGCAATCGGCCCAGATGCATAAGCATTTCCTAAACCTACAGCGTATAATGCATTTTGCGTCGCAATGGCTTCAGGAGAATCTGCGCCATATAAATCTTTAGCAGATTGAATAGCATACGTTAAAACACTTGCGTACGTAGAAGTAGAAGAAAGATAAGAAGTCTCTAATCGATAAATAATTTTTGCAGATTTTTCAAAACCAATCCCTGTTACGGAATAAGTATTCCCAATATCATTTGTTCCAGATTTTCCTTGCGTTAAAATATAGAAGAAATGATTTAAGACCCCACTGTTATAATGCACTCCACATTGATCATTAGCTGAAGTTGGTGTACAACTGCTTGTCGCAGCTTTCCAATAAGTACCGAGATATGTATCTGGTTGCGCGTTTAATCCAGAATTTGGATTGCTCATTGATCTTAAGTAATATGGAGAAACTTTGGTGATATCTTCCCCAATAAGAAAGTTTTGTTTTGTTGGTGCAAAAGCATTTTCTACTACCGCTCCCCAAATATCAGAAAGTCCTTCATTAAGCGCACCAGATTCTCTACTATAAACCAAATTTGCTGAATATTCACAAACTGCGTGACCGAGTTCATGAGCCGTAACATCTAAAGAAGTTAAAGGAGAAAAAGTAGAAGCTCCGTCCCCATAAACCATTGCAGATCCAGACCAATACGCATTTTCATAAGCAGAACTGTAATGAACATAACTTTTCAGAGCTGCTCCAGCATTGTTATAACTATTTCTATTAAAGGTGTTTTTAAAGTAATCGTAGGTGCTAGAAACGCCCCAATGTGCATCTAAAGCTGCGTTATCAAAAGCTGCGTTGTTATATTCTGCCGAAGTCCAATTATTATCCGCATCTGTAAAATCAGTTGAAGTTAAAGAAGTTCCCTTTTTTAGATTATAAGTAAAAACTCCGCTTCCACGAGAAGAATCACGAAGTGTATAATTGCTTCCGACTAAAGTTGTTGAAATTGTTTGAGTACCACTATATCTTGTAGCTGCAGTTCCAGATACCAATGCTAATTTAACTTGATCTGGAGATAGATTTTCTGCAGAGCCTTCATTTTGAGGAGTGCTTTTATCCGCGTAGAAGTTAGTAGCATGCTTGATGATCGCATCTGTCATTAAGATTTTTCCGTCCAATGCATCTACGTAAACATACTCTCTGCTTAACGGTTGTACCGCATAAATATCTAATTTATAAGCTAAAAGTAATTTAAATGAACCATCATTTTGCTCAATGGGGATTAAAACCAATTCACCATCTGGCTTCTTATATGAATTTTCTTTCACATACGCCGCGTCTTCCCACATGTACTTTTGCGCATTCGTATGCTTAAGGGCCGAATTTAAGGCGGAACTTGCGCTAATTGCTGGTTTCGTAGTCACATCACTGATCGGAAAAAAATTTCCAGATACGCTTTCCATTTTTCCATGTTGAGAATGCAAAGTGTATACTACATACTGAACTTTGATTCCCTCATAATACAATTGAAATTTTTCATCTACGAAAGTACTTGAGGGATCTAAATCTGTTTTGATGCTAACCAAAGTAGATTTACTATCCAGCGCTAAACTTTTTTTCAAAAGTTCTGGTACGTCCATTGATTTTGCGCTCAAACCACTATTGAAAGTGATTAGATCAACTCGGCCATTGATGTCTACGTTCCTTTTACTCACAAAATCTTGTGCGGAAGCTAAACCAGAAATAAGCAGCATTATTAATCCTGCAGAAAATACATGTTTCTTCATAAGACAATATTTATTTAATAATTAAATCAAATGTAAATAAAATTGTAATACAAAAGTGATTAGAGGAAATTATTTTCTTTTTTTAACTAATATGGAAATATTAGTGTGTTTTGTGGTGTAAATTTTACAATGTAATACAAATATCGCAATCTCTCAAATTTTCGATAAAAATATTTTTCTTGAATTAGCGTATGGTATTCACAACATAAATGTTTGAATACATGTAAATACCGCATAATCAATATTTTCCCAATTTCTTTAAGATTTAGATTGGGGCAGAAATTATATTTAAAAATTCTTGTTCATCTAAAATGGTGATGGTTCCTATATCTTGGGCTTTTTTTAGTTTGCTGCCTGCTTTTTCCCCCACAATTAGATAATTTAGGTTTTTGGACACCGCAGAAATGTTTTTTCCGCCATGTTTCTCTACCATTTCCTCCGCCGCTTCACGAGTAAAGAGAGAAAGTTTACCAGTAAAGAGAAAGGTTTGATTTTCTAAAATAGTGCTTAACACTTCACTCGTAGTTTCTCCTTTTTCTAATTGAACACCATAAGATTTCAAGCGTTCTATCATTGCAATATTTTCCGCATCATTAAAGAATTTCACAATACTTTCAGCGATTTTCCCCCCAATATCTTCCACTTGGATTAATTCTTCGATCGTTGCATTTTTAAGATCATCGATGGTATTAAAATTTTTAGCGAGTTTTTTCGCAACAGTTTCTCCCACGTGTTTGATGCCAATTCCAAACAAAACCTTTTCGAAAGGAATTTGTTTCGATTTCGCCACACCATCAATAATATTTTGGGCAGATTTTTCTGCCATTCTTTCCAAAGGAAGTAGTTGTTCTTTGGTTAAAGCATAAAAATCTGCGGGATTTTCCACCAACTTTGCGCGGTAAAGTTGCTCGATTGTTTCAGCCCCTAAACCTTCTATATCCAAAGCTTTTCGGGAAACATAATGAATCATTCTACCTACCACTTGCGGCGGACAATGCAAATCATTCGGACAAAAATGAATTGCCTGATCCTCAATCCTCACCAATTCAGTTCCACATTCCGGACAATTGGTTATATATTGAATTTCCTGGCTCTCCAATTTTCTTTTCTCTTCATTAATCCCCACAATTTTCGGAATAATCTCACCGCCTTTTTCTACATAAACAAAATCATGCTCGTGTAAACCAAGTTTTTTTATAATATCTTCATTATGCAAACTCGCTCTTTTTACGATTGTTCCAGCTAATAAAACAGGTTTCAAATTGGCAACAGGAGTAATGGCGCCCGTTCTTCCCACTTGATAAGTTACCGTCTGCAATTCGGTTTCTACTTTTTCTGCTTTAAATTTATATGCCATCGCCCAACGCGGGGATTTTGCCGTATAACCCAATTGCGATTGCTGTTTTATAGAATTAACTTTCAAAACAATTCCGTCTATTTCAAAAGGAAGCTCGTGCCGATGTTCATCCCAAGAATTAATAAAGTCTTTCACTTCCTCCAAATTCTTGCATAATTTGGCTTGATCTGAAACTTTGAAGCCCCATTTTTTTGAATTTTGCAAAAGTTCCCAATGCGTTTCTGCCGGAATTTCCGTTGATATAAATTGATAAAGAACCGCCGAAAGCTTCCGTTTGCGTACTTCGCCGGAATCTTGCATTTTCAAACTTCCACTTGCCGTATTTCTAGGATTCATAAATAAATCCAAACCTTCTTCTTCGCGGCGTTCATTAATTTTATCAAAGTTTTTTCGAGTCAAGTAAATTTCACCACGCATAAAAAATTGAGGTGGAAATTCACCTTTCAAGGTTAAAGGTATATCTGAAATCGTGCGGACGTTATTTGTAATTTCATCGCCTTGAAATCCATCACCGCGCGATACAGCTTGAATTAATCGACCATTTTCATATAAAATAGAAATTGAAGCACCGTCATATTTCAATTCTGCCACAAATTCTACGGGGTCGTCAATGGTTTTGACGATGCGTTTTTCCCAGTCTTCTAAATCATCGAAGTCATAGGAATTGTCCAGAGAAAACATTCTGAACTGATGTTGAATGGTGGGAAAATTTTTCGTGACTTCTCCGCCAACGCGCAAAGTGGGAGAGTTTGGATCGTAAAATTCTGGATGTTTAATTTCTAAATCCTGCAATTCCTTCAGCTTAGAATCGAAATCAAAATCGGAAATTGAAGATTGATCTAGAATGTAATACTCGTAATTATATTGATGAAGTTCTGCTCTCAGCTCTTCAATTTTTTGGGCGATATTCTCGGACATTTTTATAGCGTTTGCACAAAAATACCTAAATATTTTGCAAAAATTGTGGCCTTCGAATTATAGAACCAAAAAAATTTAACAAAAAAAGCACCGATTAAGTTCGGTGCCTTCTTCTTTAATTATTTAAAATCTCTTTTATTTTTTCAGAAACCTTCTCCGCATTGGGCAGCATTTCTTTTTCTAAAATTAAATTAATCGGAACGGCTGGTAAATTCAAGGATCCCATGGCTTCAACCGGCGCATCTAAAAACTTGAAACACGCTTTGGAAATACGATGTGCAAAAGCTTCCGCAAAGGAATTTTGAATTTGCTCTTCTGTGAGAACCAAGCATTTTCCGTGAATTTTCGCACGTTTAAAAACCAATTTCTCATCCAAAGGAATTAAAGTTCTCAAATCGATGATTTCAACTCTTCCAGCGAAATTTTTCGCCGCTTCTTTTGCCCAATAAACCCCCATTCCGTAGGTCACGATGAGCATTGTTCTGCCTTTTTCAGTTTCGGTTTGATCGGCTTCTAAAAGAATATTTCCTTTTCCGAAAGGTAATATATAATCTTCCGCGGGTTCGATGGTTTTTGCCTCTTCTGTTCCCGGAACTTTGCTCCAATACAAACCTTTATGCTCCAACATGATAACTGGATTTGGATCGTAATAGGCGGCTTTTAAAAGACCCTTAAAATCTGCGGCATTACTTGGATACGCGATTTTTATTCCTTTAATATTGGCCAAAATACTTTCCACACTTCCGCTGTGATAAGGCCCACCACCGCCATAAGCGCCAATGGGAACGCGGATAATATTACTTACTGGAAATTTTCCGTTGCTTAAATAATTTGATTTTGAAACTTCAGTAATCAACTGGTTGATGCCGGGATAAATATAATCGGCAAACTGAACTTCCACGATGGGCTTTAACCCAACTGCGCTCATACCAACCGTAGATCCAATAATGTATGCTTCCTGAATCGGCGTATTAAAAACTCTTTTATTTCCGAATTTTTTTCCTAAAGTCACCGTTTCTCGGAAAACGCCCCCAATTCTTTCGCCCACATCTTGTCCATATAATAAAGCTTCCGGATGTTTCCACATGATTTCCTGAATCGCGTGAATGGCGGCATCAACCATTACAATTTTTTCTGAATTTTCGCCTTCTCGCTGCCCAACTTCTTCTGTAATTGGAGTCGGCGCGAAGACGTGATCTTCTACCGTTTCAGGTTTCGGATCTTCCGCTTCGATGGCTTTTTGAAAGTCGGATTCCACTTGCAAGCGGGCTTCCTTTTCGATTTGTTTTAAAAGTTCTTCCTCAACTCCTTCTTCTAATAATCTATTTCGTAAAATGTTTCCCGGATCTTTTGCGCGGTGTTTTTCCAGATCTTCTTCCTCCCGATAAAATTCTCGTCGAACTCCAGAAGTGTGATGTCCAATTAAAACGGTACTTGCACAAACCAAAATGGGTTTTCTTTCTGCTCTTACAAAATCGACGGCTTTTTTCATGGCTTCAAAACTGGCCTCGAAATCAGTTCCATCCACTTTCATCCGATTTAATCCCACAAATCCTGCGGCAAAATCATAAGCATCTGATGTTCTGGCTTCTTCTTTCGTTACCGAAATTCCCCACTCATTATCCTGAACCAAAAATATAATTGGCAACTGATGCAGGGCGGCAAATTGAAAAGCTTCCGAAACTTCACCTTCCGTCACAGAATTATCTCCGAAACTGCAAACTACCACAGGATTATTTTCAAATTCTTGTAATTTAAACTCCTGAATATATTTAATTCCCTGCGCAACTCCGGTTGTAGGAATTGCCTGCATTCCGGTTGCAGAACTTTGGTGAATAATTTTAGGTAAATTTTCCTCCCGACTTGAGGGATGCGAGTAATAAGAACGACCGCCAGAAAATGGATCTTCTGCTTTTGCCAATAACTGCAGCATCAATTGATACGGTTCAAAACCTATTCCGAGCAATATACTTTCATCCCGATAATAAGGAGAAACCCAATCTTCTTTCGTCAGTTGATAAGCAGTTGCTAGCTGAATTGCTTCGTGACCGCGGGAAGTGGAGTGAACATATTTGCAAATATTTCTATTTTCTTCGTAAACATCTGCCGTTGCTTTCGCAATCATCATGTGATTAAATGCTTTAAGCAAAATCTCTTTTGAAACACTTTTTTTTGTATCAATTTCCATAGTTAACAAAGATAAAAATTTTTGCGATAGAAGAAATGCAGTATAATTGAATATTTCTATGCAGGGAAAATCCAAGTCTGAAAACAAAAAACTCCTGTATCGCTACAAGAGTTTTCTAACCTATTTTTCTATCTACTTTTTTATAAACTTAACTCTTTTAATAATAGAGAGATCTGTTTGTATTTCAACATAGTAAACTCCTGAAGGTGTTTTTGAAATATCAATCTTAGCAGAATCAAACGTTTTTGAAACTATTTTTCCATCAGCAGCAATTATTTTTACAGATTTTATATTTTCCAAACCGATGATGTTGATATATTCTGTTGCTGGATTTGGATAGATGGTAATCTTTATATTATCAAATTCATTTAGGGCCAGAACGGTCGTATGAACATCTCCCGTCATCGTCGCATTCGCATTTGTTAAATTTCCAGCGCATTCACCATTTGTAACGGCAGAATTTTCGACCCAAGTTCCCACCGAGATACTTGGTGGATTTATTGCCGCAGAATTACCAGTAGCATTATAATAAATCAAAAACGGGTTTACAAAATCTCCGTTTCCACTGTCCGCCAGAAATTCCCATCTGCTATTGGTATTGTTCCATTGTAATTTAAATTCACAAGTTCCTAAACCGCCGCAATCCTGATCACCGGTTATAGGAGTTGTAATATAAATTTTTTTACCAAACGCATCATCTCCACTCTTCGTAAAGGTGTAGGTTTGATTTTCGAACAAGGGAATACAGCCTTTAAAGTCTATCGTTTGACCAAAACCATACGGTGCCAAACATATTACCGCAAGAATTTTTAATTTTCTCATAACTTAGGGTCTTGAAGGATAAATTCCTTGTAATGCGATGATGCATTTCAATGTAAGGAATGGTGATCTGTTTTCATGGGGCTGACTTCCTCCAGTTGGAGAAACCATTGAACTTTTCATGGTTGTATTTCCTGCCAAACTGGAATATTCCTTATCCAAAGTTTTGGTATTTGCAGGTAAATTATTGGTAGGTGAAGATTGATTTCCCTCATCTGTTACTGCCACAATTCCGTGACTGTGAGCGGGAATTTGTGGCGTAGTTAAAGTCACATTTTCTTGACCTCCAATTTCACCTTGCGAATAAACTGTTAATCCCGGACCTTGTCCAGCATGAATGACCATCCTTCCGCGCATATCCGGTAATGCGAACGTTGTTTGTCCGTTTCCTCCATAGGTTGTTCCCAATAATGAAAATAAAGCAGAATTTTGTGCAATAGATAATAATTGTCCGTTGCATTCTGCCCATCCATTTGGTGCAAAATTAAAGCCCACAAAAGCAATTTGACCTAAATAAGGGTCAGATCCTTGAGCATTTGCAGTGTTTGATGTCATGGATAATCCAACGACAGCCAAAAATAGTAGTTTTTTCATGATTAAATAATTTCTCACTAAGTTAAAAATTTATCGTGTATTGCATCTGTTTTTTTAAACAAAATTTAGAAATACTTGAAATTAAAGGGTAAATATTTATGAATACATGAGCAAAATAATTTCTAAAATCTCAACTTTTTTTTAAACTAATTTTACCTTAATTTTACCAAAATTCCTTCTTTAATGTACTTAGTTTTTGATACTGAAACCACCGGTTTACCTAAAAATTTCAACGCTCCCTTAACAGATTCGGACAATTGGCCCAGAATGGTTCAAATTGCGTGGCAGCTGCATGCGAAGGACGGAACATTACTGGAAAATCAAGACTATATCATCAAACCAGAAGGTTTTGACATTCCCTTTTCTTCTCAAAGAATACATGGAATCTCTACAAAGATGGCCACTGAAGAAGGCCGTGTTTTGCAAGATGTTTTGCGAGAATTTCAGCAGGTATTAGATAAAGCTGAAGTGGTTGTGGGACACAATATCATTTTTGATAATAACATTGTGGGAGCGGAATTTTTCCGAAAACAAATCAGCAATTTTTTAGCTGAGATTGCAACAGCCGATACCATGAAACTTGGTACAAACTTTTGTCAACTTGGTGGTGGGAAAAGTGGAAGGTACAAGTCTCCGAAGTTAGAAGAACTCTACGAAAAATTATATGGGGAAAAATTTGACGAAGCGCACAATGCTGCAGCCGATGTAAATGCTACGGCGCAGGTTTTCTTTGAAATGATGCGTGTGGGAATTATTCCCGCTACAGAAATTAAGCTAAGTACAGCAGAACTTCAGAATTTCCGGGAAAATCAATCCATTCCCATTCAACCTTTTCCAATTGTTATTCGCAGGCAAGTTGCAGATTCTAAGAAAAAAAAGAAAGCATCTTTTGATACGTCCGAAGACATTGAAATTGGCAGCTATTTTAATTTTCATAACCACAGCATTTATTCCTCTCTTCAGGCTTCCTCTCATTTGCAAGACTTAATTAAAAAAGCTTTAGATAATAATTTCCCGGCGGTTGGCTTAGTGGATTTAGGAAATATGATGGGCGCTTTCAAATTTATTTCTGAGGTCGAGAAAACAAACAAGGGGATCAAAAATGCGCACGCAGAATATTTGGGAAAAAAGAAAAAAGCAGAAGTGGAAAGAAGTGATTTTTCAGAGATTGAACCTCGGAAAGAACCACTTATTCCCATCATTGGGTGTGAATTTTATGTTTCTGGAAGACCAGATCAGAAGCAATTTACCAAAGATGACCCCGATCGCAGAACGAACATGGTGCTTTTGGCAAAGAACTTTAAGGGCTATAAAAACCTTGCGAAACTCTCCAGTTTAGGATATGTGAACGGTTTTTATTTCGGAGTTCCAAGGATATCTAAAAAGATGATTGCAGAATACAAAGAAGATTTAATTGCCGTAAGTTCTGGAACATTCGGAGATATTCCGAATACTATTTTGGAATTTGGAGAACAAAAAGGAGAAGAAGTTTTTCAATGGTGGAAAGATACTTTTCAAAATGATTTCTATGTGCAGCTTCAAAATCATGAAATTGAAGAAGAGCAATATTTAAATGATGTTTTGTTGACTTTCGCGGAAAAGCATGAGGTGAAAATTTTGGCCCAGAATGAAACATTTTATACGGAAAAATCCGACGCTCATATTCAAGATATTCTGTACTGTATCAAAGATGGAGAAAAATTAACTTCACCTGTTGGTAAAGGTTTTGGAAAACGCAGAGGTTTGCCTTCGCAAGAATTTTACATCAAAAATACAGAAGAAATCAAGCAAAGTTTCCGACAGTTTCCGGATGCTTTTGAAGCTTATGATGAATTTTTTGAAAAGTTTGAATCCTACACTTTAACACGTGATGTGTTACTGCCAGAATTTGCAATTCCAGAAGAGTTTTTGAGTGAAGATGATAGAACTGATGGTGGTAAAAGAGGAGAGAACGCCTATTTAAGATTTCTCACTTATGAAGGTGCTGCAAAAAGATACGAAACCATTACGGATGAAATTAAGGAGCGATTAGATTTTGAATTAGAAGTTATCGCCAACACGGGTTATCCCGGTTACTTTTTGATTGTACAGGATTTTTGTAATGAAGCCAGAAATATGGGAGTTTGGGTGGGTCCAGGTCGTGGTTCCGCGGCGGGATCTGCAGTGGCTTATTGTACAGGGATTACGAATGTAGATCCCATTAAATATGACTTGCTTTTTGAGCGATTTTTGAATCCAGAAAGGGTTTCAATGCCCGATATTGATATCGATTTTGATGATGAAGGACGAGATAAAATCATCAAATGGGTCGTAGAAAAATATGGAAAAAATAATGTAGCCCAAATTATTACCTATTCCGTTTTAGGCGGAAAATCAGCAATTAAAGATGCGGGCCGGGTTTTGGATCTGCCGATTTTTGAGACAAACAATATTGCAAAATTGATTCCTTCTACACCAGGAATGAATATCGCGAAAGCCTTTGCGAAATTTGACAAACTACAGCCCGAAGACAAGGTATTGGCGCAGGAAATGAAAGACATTTTAGCCAATCCAAAAGATGACCGCTTTGATGTTCTCTCTGCCGCCCAAAAAATGGAAGGTTGCATTAGAAATACGGGAATTCACGCGTGTGGAGTCATTATTACGCCCGAAGATATTTCTAATTTAGTTCCCATCACCATCGCGTCAAAAGATGCAGATATTTTGGTATCTCAGTTTGACAATTCCGTGGCAGAAAATGCAGGATTGTTGAAGATGGATTTCTTGGGTTTAAGGACTTTGACCATCATTAAACACGCCATTAAACTGATCAAAGAAAAACATGGAATAGACATCGATCCAGACACAATTCCTTTAGATGATTTAAAGACTTTTCAATTGTTCAAAGAGGGTAGAACCGTGGGTATTTTTCAGTATGAAAGTCCTGGAATGCAAAAATACATGCGCGAGCTGAAACCAACAGAGTTCGCGGATCTCATTGCGATGAATGCTTTGTACCGTCCTGGTCCAATTAAATATATTCCAAATTTTATTAACCGGAAAAATGGAGTAGAAGAAACGGTTTACGACCTGGAAGAAACAGAGGAATACTTAAAAGAAACCTACGGAATCACGGTTTATCAAGAACAGGTAATGTTACTTTCTCAGAAACTGGCGAACTTTACGAAAGGTGAAGCCGATACCTTGCGGAAAGCGATGGGTAAAAAACAACGCGATGTTTTGGATAAAATGTATCCTAAATTCATTGCAGGTGGAAAAATAAATAATCTTGACGAAACCAAACTCAACAAAATATGGAAAGACTGGGAAGCTTTCGCGGAGTATGCTTTTAATAAATCTCACTCTACTTGTTATGCCTTAATTGCTTATCAAACTGCTTATTTAAAGGCGAATTATCCGGCAGAATACATGGCAAGTGTCATGTCTAACAATATCAATAATACCAAGCAAATCACTTTATTCATGGAGGATTGCAAAAGTATTGGGGTTGATGTTTTAGGTCCCGATGTGAATGAATCGCAATATGCTTTTGCGGTGAATGAAAAAGGACAAATTCGTTTTGGTTTAGGTGCGATTAAAGGCATTGGGGAAGGTCCAAGTGAAGCGATTGTGAATGCGAGAAAAGCGGGACGGTTCAATTCTGTTTACAATTTCTTCGAGCAAATTCCAAGTTCGCAAATGAACAAAAGAGTTGCAGAAAGTTTAGTAGTAGCAGGCGCTTTCGATGAAGTAGATGGTTACCATAGAGCACAATATTTTGACATCGATAATAGTGGAAAAACGAATATTGAAAAATTAATTCGATATGGTCAAAGTTTTCAAGACAATATCAATGAAATTGAAAATTCTTTATTTGCAGATTTCGCGGATGAAGTGAAGATTGAACCACCGAAAATTAATCCTGCAGTGGAGTGGCAAAATATGCATAAACTCAACAAGGAAAAGGAAATTATTGGCTTTTATTTATCTGCTCATCCGCTTGATGAATATAAATATCAATTTCATTTTATTCAGGGTGCACTGAGCAAAAAGCATATTTTAGAGGGTAAAAAAGAGGAACTTATTGAGTTAGAAAATGTAATTGTTCCCCTTGAAGATTTGGATTCCGATGATGAAATTTTAGATATTTCTCCAGAGGTAATGGCGGGAGAGGAAGAGCTTTTGATTGAAGAATTCACGAAAAAAGTGGAACCAAAAGGTAATTTCAATTTCCTTAATTTGGATGAAATTGATTCTTACAAAGACAATGTTTTCGCCGTGGAGCAGCCAGATTTATTTAATGATGACAAACTCAGCTGGAAAGATAAACAAGCAATCCGTAACAATACGCCTGAATTTATGGTTGCAGGATTAGTCACGGAATATACCGTGAAGGATGGAAAAAACAGTGGAGAAAAATTAGCATTTGTAAATTTAGAAGATTACAGCGGAAGTTATAGTTTTCGTTTAGGCGACCGCGATTACATGAAACTTCGGGATAAAATTGATGTGCAGCGTTTTGTAATTTTCAAAGTCAAATTTTCTAGCGCGAAAGATGGACGAGTTTTCGTGAATGTAGCAGAAGTGATCGATTTAAAAGATGCCTTTGAAAAATTTGCAAAGCAAATGACCGTTGTTTTAGACATTAATGATTTACGCAGAGAAGATATTGAATTCTTTAAAAATAATTTTTCTGAAAATAAAGGAGAGCACAAACTCAATTTTTATGTTAAAAATCCTACTGATGAAAGCCAGATTGAGTTGAAAAGTTTACAAACCTCTGTCAATGTGAATGGTGATTTAATAGAAATTTTTAATGATTTGCAGAAATATGAAATTTTTCTGAATTAAATAATAGCATATACCAAAAACTTGTTGTTAAAGTGATATAAATAATTAATTCATAATCATTTGTAATGGATGGTTGTGAAATTGACGAATTTTATATTCTCTTTTATTTAGTTAAAAAAGGGTGAATTTCACATTTTTTAAACTGTTTATTTGATTATATTTGAATAAAACTACAACACAATGAGGTTAAAAATTATTATTTATGATAATCAACAGCTAAATCTTGATTGCATGAAGTCTTGCTTAGAAAAGAGCACTGTAACAAAAGGCTATGAAATTTTAATATTTTCAAATTTTAGTGTGCTGTCGAATCATTTACTTGAAGAAGACTGCATCTTGCTAATCAATACATCTGGCGCGAGCTGCCAAGATATTAGTTTAGAAGTTGAGCGGTTTTTAACACTTAATCCTTCTCTCAAAATTTTGATTCATGCTTTAAATCCAGATGCAAAAATGATAAAGAAGCTTTTTGACAAAGGAATAAAGGCCTATTTGGGTAGCACCTGCTCAATCGATGAATTTTTAGTAGCATTTAAACATATTATTAAGGGAAAAATTTTTGTAAGTGATCAGATAAAAACAATGTTGATTGATTGTTTATGCCATGCGGAACAAAATCACCAAAATTCTACAAGTCACCAAATTGCAGGAGAAATTACAAATCGCGAGAAAGATGTTTTACAACTTATATGTGACGGCTTACGCTCTAAGGAAATTGCAGAAAAATTATTTATTAGTGCCAATACTGTAGAAACACATAGAAGAAATATGATGCTTAAATTTAATATCAACAAATCTTCCGTACTAGTGAAATTTGCAATGGAAAATCATTTAGTGGAGTAGTAAATTTCATATAAAAAAAAGAGTTGAAGATTTTACCTTCAACTCTTTTTAGTTTAATTTATTCCCAGTCTGGCATCTCTGCTTCTGGAAAAATTATTTCTCTAAGATATTCTATATTGGTTGTGTTGAAAGTCAATTTAAATATTGATTTTTCCGAAATTCCATCATTAGATGTATTGACAAAGATTACCTCAGCATCATTTGGAGAAAATCTTGGATCTAAATCATTCGAGCCCAAGGGTTTTCTGCTTAGCGTTGAAAGGTCTACATTTGTATCTGAAGTCAGATTAAACATAAAAATTCTAGAATCAAGAATTCTGTGGTTAGAATTTTCGTAACCAGAAAAATCACGAGTGTAAAGAAGACGTTCACCAGTAATAGAAAAATTAAGACCACCTGCAGCGCCATTTTCGCCAGTAAGAACTGTTTTTAAAAGATTTCCAAGTGGATCAATAATCAATATTTTAACATTGTAACCATCTACATCATTTGTTTTGATGGCTATTTTTGTACCATCATTGCTCCAGTCACATTCCGTGATAAAGTTTCCGTCTGCAGTAGTGTAGATTAAATTAAGACCGCTTCCATCTTTATTAATCCTATATAATTTATTGAAGCTTGGATAAATTAGTTCACTGCCATTAGTTTTCCATGAAAAATCTAGATCTTCATAATTGTAACCAAGAACAGGTTGTGTATTTGTAACCTGCAATAAATTTGAGCCGTCTTTTTTGGTAGTGAAAATTTGCGTGTTACCAGATACCGTTCTTAAAAATGCAATTAGATTAGCATCATTATTTAATTTAGGTCGCCAACTATTTACAGTGGAAGGAGTAAGTTGAAAATTTTGTCCAGCTGCATTACTTGAAATAATGAAAAAATTTGAACCTGATTTTCTAACAAAATGAAATCTATTATTTGGCTTATCTGAAACTTTAAATTGCCGAATTTCACTATAAACTTCTGGGTTTAGTGCATCACTAGCTGCAATTTGCCAAAAATAAGTAACGCCATAAATTAAATTTTCTAGCGTATAACTTTTTGTTTTTACATCTTGTTTTTCAAAAACGGTATTGTTCAGACTGTTTTTTACAATAACTCGAAACTTTAATTTAAGAGAATCTGCAGGGTCAGGATCGGTACTTGCCCACGTTAGATTCACAGATGTTGGTTGATTGTCTGATAAATCACCTGGAGTTAATAGTTGGGGAACCGAGGGTGGAGAATTCAATGAATTGTCATCTGACATTTCAAAAACAAGTGTTACCGTGCCTTCTGTGGTAACATTCACCCCTTGAAAAGTAGAAAGATATCCTGTGATTTCTGCTTTTACAGAGTAATCACCAAGTGGGACATTTTCCAAAATAAAAATTCCATCCGTACCGCTGAAAACAGTTTGAGTAGTAGGAGATGTATATATTTTCACATTTGCCAATGGCGTGTTTGTTCCTCTCTGCACAACTTTTCCAGAAATTGTGCCTGTGGTAGATTTTCCTACCAAATCTTCACTGCAAGAATTACAGCAAAGAAAAAGAAGAATACTTATTAAAATCAATAATTGAGTTTTCATAATTTATTATTTTTTGCTGAATTTATTGGCTTGCTTTATATAGAAATTAATTCCAACTCCTAAATGTAGTGCCTGATCATTGATTTTACCATTCGCAAAATCATCCCAAGTGTCATCAAATCCTACGTCATATTGCGCATTGAGTCTAATTGCTAAATTAGACCCAATTAAATATTCTAAACCACCGCCAATTTGGTACTTAAAGAATTTTTTGCCATTAAACGTAGATCCAAGTCCAACATAGGCATAGGGAGAAATACTAAATTTTGGTAATAGGAGATATTCTATGTTTATATCGGTGTACATAAAATTATTCTTGACAATTCCCTTATTTTCTAATGTTTGAAATCCAACGCTTAATTCTGCATTAAAATGTTCATTAAGAAAATATTTAAAACCAGCTTTAGCTCCAATATTCATTTTAGGATCTTGATAATCACCTTTGATTAGATCGCCATTCGCCATTAAGAAAAGTGAAGCTTTAGTTCGTTCTTTATCTTCGAATTTGTTGCCGACTAATTGACTGGTATTTTTGGCTTGCTCTGCATGATATTTTTCTAAAAGTTTTGTAATCTCCTTTTCATGCCTTGCCTCGATCCGGAATGTACCGTCTTCTATACTTTCTAAAATTAAGCTGTAAACCGCTTTTTCAATTGCTTGCGTTACAGCTAAACTTACGGGTTCATTCTGGGTAAAACCCATTTCAGCTTCTAGAATTCTATCCGTATCGATATACCTAAAAAAGCTTCCATTTACAGTAGTAGAAAGAATGTTTTTTGAAGTGTAAATAGTCTTCATAATTTCCCCAGTCATACTGGAAACCACTCGAACGTATACAGTAACCCGATCTTGGCGATATTGAGTTCCGCCGCCAATTCCGAAATATCTTGCACCAATTCCACCGGTCATCACATTAGTGTCATATGAAATAATACCACCTTCTAGCAAAATACCAGCATAGAGTAGTGGTGGTAGTTGATCACTAATAATTGTTTTGCCATCTTTTGCAACTTCATATTCTTTTCTTGTAGAGCGAATAATTTGTCTTTCGTTTAACAGGTTTCCAATATTCTCTCTTTCTATAGGTCTGAACCATTTACTATCTTCCAGGGCTTTCAACAATATAGATGTGGTACCCTGTGGAATTGCTGTACTCCAATTACTGCCATTTTCGGCCAATTTGTATTGTCCGGTTTGGTCTTTAAATTTATAAACTCCTATTACTATTTTTTCATCTGGTGCTGGTAAATCTTTAAGTTGTTTGGTATAAGGCGTCATTTCTCCAAGTGTGGAAGGTTCACCTTCCGCAGGAAGGTTCATCATCGTGCTGCAACTCATAAAAAAACGTAATAGAATAAGGAGGATTATAATTTTGATTGTTAATAGATATTTCATGATATTAATTCTTTAGTTCGGGATTATAATTTCTGATTGTTCACCTGTTGTTGTATTTAAAATTTTTACTATTAATCCTTTGTCTGTCTGTGTAACTTGTATGTACATAGAACCGAAAGTGTAATTTCCCGGTTTTAAATTTCCATCTCCGAATTGATCACCAAAGAGTTTTGAGGACAATTGACTTAGCAGCTGCCTGTTTAAACTTTCTGTAAAGCTGTCTAAACTACTTTCCCGATCAAAGGAAGAATTTACTCCCTTAAATTGATTTTGAGTTACCGCTGAACTCAGAAGCCATTGGTAATTAAAGGTATCACCGCCAAAAGCAGGATTTATTGGTTTGTAAGAAAACTGCTGCGCTGAAGCGAAACCAGTCCCTAATACCAAATAAAAAATAATTGCGTTCATCACTCTTTTAATTTTAGTTAATAAATAAAACCCTTGTCTTCAACTTTTCTATCATCATTGAATTTAATTAGTTTCTCAAGCGTTTGTTCTACGGCATTTTCGATGTAATCCTCATCTGGTCGAGCCATGAAAGCGAGAATGTTTTCATCATCTGCAAAAATTTGCAATTGGGTATTATTTCCTGTAAAACGAACTTCTGTAACACTTACTCGAAAATTAAACACTATAGAATTCACTAATAATAAAGAATATAGTCTGCTGTAAAAATCATCTCCTACTCGGGTTTTTGTGTCATTAATGACAACACTTTTCATCATCATACTTTCCTCATCCGTTTTTTTTTCATAGGAAATATTATCTGCAAAACTCTTCGTGTTCATTTCTAAACTGTCCTTTGCGATAACTTTCATCGTTTTCTCATCTTTAATAAAGAGGTAAACTTTTAAACCGTCTTCTTTGTTCACATTAATAGAAATTTCCGAAAGAATTCTTGTTTCATTCGGAAGTAGAGTGAATTTGTTTTGCTGCTGAGAGGACGACATATTTTTCTTTCGGTCTTTTTTTACAGCTAAGAATATGTAATTAAGTGATTGATGAACTTGACTCTCATTTTTCACCACTGCTTTAAGATTTAAGCTGCCCTCTAAATTATCGGTATCAATTGTTGCAGTTATTCCTTTTATATCTTGTGCATCTATGAAAATGGTAGAAAATGTAAAAAGGACAATACATAATTTGAAATTGAAATTTTTCATATGTAGATTTTTAAGTTAATAATGTCTCACGAATATCATTTTGTCATTTGATTTTAGATTGATTTGCATCTCTTTCGAATTGCTATTGTTTCCGGTCACATCAATATAATTGTTACTTCCTTCCACATTTACCTTTTGATTATTCTCAAGATTTAGGTTCGTGTTGGTAAGTTTGGTTGTATTAAAATCTCCAGTTTGCCGAATAATCAAATCACTTTTTTTACTTTTATCATAGATTGAAGCTCGATTATTGTTCCCTACCTGTATCACCGCTGTTTTGGAATGAGATGGAGTTAATCTTGTAGTTGAGTTTTCAAGTAGCTGCAAAACGTTTAGGCTATTAATTGTATTAAAGTTCAAATTTTGAGCTTTAATAAGATAACTGCTAAAAAACAGCAGTATTAATATAAAATTTTTCATGATTACATATTTGGATAAAAGGGAGAAACTATTAAATAGTCTCTCCCGAGGGTGAATTAATATCAGGTGATTAGGCTATTAACAACCGTCTCCTGAGCCTGAGCATCTTGGGTCTGGCATTTCTGGTGCGTTACAGCAAGAATCGCCGCCACTACTATTTGATGTTTGGAAAATATCTTGAGAATTATTATTCCCAATCTGCATTCCAACATGATCGTGTTTGTCACCTATTTGCAATACTATGATCTCATTATCACAGCCGTCTTGCAAATCTTTTGCATAATTTTTATCTCCTCTTTGCGTTTGTTTGATTGTATTATCATCTCCAATTTGTTCAGCAATTAATATATTATCATCACCAACTTGTTTCTGAGTAATTTTATTATCATAACCTGTTTGTTTTGCTTTAGCACTGTTATCATCACCATCTTGACTTTGAGTAATCACATTATCTGCTCCGTTTTGCCAGGTGATTGCTTTGTTATCATCACCTTTTTGCGTTTGTTTTGCGGAGTTGTCATTTCCATATTGTGTAGAAGTTGCCTCGTTATCATCTCCATTTTGGTCTTGTGTGATTGAGTTTCTGTTACCGCATTGCATTGCATAAACAGAATTGTCATCTCCTTTTTGTTTTTGAATTACAGAGTTATCTTTACCATATTGTTTAGTAGTCGCGTCATTTCTATTACCTTTTTGCCAAGTATCATTAGAATTTCTTTTTCCACTTTGATAAACTAATTCGTCATTTCTATTTCCTTGACTCCAAGTTACATTTTCATTTTTTTCTCCGTACTGAGAAACGTCTGCTTCATTTCTATTACCTTTTTGAGTGATTTTGTCAGAATTCTGTTTACCGTGCTGATCAACGTTTGCCCGGTTAAGATTACCTAATTGAGTTGTTACATCATGGTTATTTTGTGCATAACTAAAAGTAACTGCCATAAGTGCGATTGCACTTGCTAATAATTTTTTCATGATTAAAAAATTTTTGGTTGTTTTGTCTTACAAATGTAGATTCATAAGCAAAGTCAAAAATCCCATGAAATAATGAATTTGTAAAAATCATTAGAAGTGACTAGAATCATGATTAAAACACCGCAAAAAATACAGTGTTTTAACGCTTAAAAAAATTTAAGAGAAATTATTACCTGATGGAAAATACAGAAAGTATTGTATTAATATTATAACTAATCTTAAACAAAAAAACCACCGAAAAGTGGTTTTAACAGTTTAAAAGATGGACTTGTATTTTTCCCGATTTAACAGCAACCAGATTCTGGTGCGCAGCAAGATTCGCTTTTTACGGCAAAAACTGTGATACTGAAAATCTTTGTATCAGAATTTTTGTAGTCTTGAATTTCCGCATTATTCAGGTAATTTTTTAGAATATCATCTGGAATGATGATGGCTTTTTCTTTCTGAACTACCATGTTTTTAAATCCAGAATTTTTGATGATGTTTAAATAATCGTCCTTCTGAATTGCACTTGCCACACATCCTGCATACATTTCTGCTGCATTTTTAATTTTTTCGGGTAATTCTCCCTCCAAAACAATATCCGAAATTGAAAAGTGGCCCGTTGGTTTTAATATTCTAAAAACTTCAGAAAAGGCTTTCTGTTTGTTTGGTACTAAATTCATCACGCAATTACTCACCACAACATCCGCAACATTGGCAGTCATTGGAATATTTTCTATATCTCCTTGTCTAAACTCTACGTTTTGATATCCTAGCTGCAGCGCATTTTTCTTTGCTTTTGCAATCATTGCTTCTGTAAAATCAATGCCAATAACGCGTCCATCTTCGCCTGTTTCTGCACGAGCAATAAAGCAGTCATTTCCAGCACCACTACCTAAATCCACAACCGTATCTCCTGGTTTTATCTTGGCGAAATTAGTTGGTAATCCGCATCCTAGACCTAGATCTGCGTCCTTTAAGTATCCCTGAAGCTCATCATATTCTTCAGACATTATATTATAAACTTCGGTGCTGCAACCACCTGCACCACAACAGGAACTTGCATTAATTTCTTTGTCTTGCAAAGCAATTTCGGAATATTTTTGCTTTACCATTTCTTTAATCTCCTCGTTTGTTTCCATCTTGATATTTTATTTAATATATTAGCAACAGCTTTTTTGAGATTCAATTTTTTTTGAGATTTGACCGATAAAATCCTCCATTTTTTTAAATGTTTCTGGATTTAGACAATAACAAATTGCTTGTCCTTCCACAGTTCCCTGTATTATTCCCGCATTTTTTAACGCTTTCAAATGTTGAGAAACGGTCGCTTGCGCCAATGGTAACTCTGCCACAATATCATTGCAAATACAAGTGTCCACGGACAACAAATATTCTACAATGGCAATTCTAGCGGGATGAGCCAAGGCTTTAAGTAAAACAGCAATTTCATTTTGCTCTTCTGTAAAATGTTCAGTTTTGGTAATTCCCATCTTCAAAAAATATTATTATCCATTTCATATTGCAATATTACGATATATTTTTTTGATAAGAAAATTTAGAATTTAATAGTCTTGCTAAATTCTAAAAATTCAAATACAAGGGGTAATATGAAAAGTGCAAAAAAGTAATTCAAGTAATAAGGTTTTTATTCCAATTTGGCAACAATCCAATAAAACAAGCAATTTTTCAGCTTTAATTTCATTTATTTTTTCCGAAAAAACAGACCCTTTCAACATGGTTCTTTCCTTTTGATTTGGGGCAAAGCCGCTTGTTTTTTAGTAGTACATAAATTCAGAAGGAGAATCAACATCTGGAACTTGCAAGCCATGACCAGAATAGTAAATGATAACCGTAAAATTTTTTTGACTCTTAGATTTTAACATGAGCTCATCTAAAGCCGAGATGATATGTTCTTTGGTCGCATCTTTTTCTACCAAAATTGTTATATTTTCAGGAAGATAACCGCCATTTTCTGGATCGGAAAGGATCGTATTGATTGCAATGGCGTCTGCTGTAGTGGCCGGTAAATCTTCGCCGACACCAATGATGAGAGCAAAGAAATTTTCCATAATAATTTACATTAATCTGGTGAAGATCATTAAATTAATGAGTGGAGCGATTTCTGTGGCAGAGGTCCGTGAAGTATTCATAATAAGTTGGTTGTTAGTTACTTAAAAACAATACTTAAAGTCGATAAAAGGGAAAGGAGTCCGAAAATAGGGTGATTCCTGCATTTAAAAAGTAAAAATTTTTACCAATGCTTTTTGCGCACATAGAAAAAAGTCAGCAAGGCAATTACTGCCATAACTCCCAAAACTATAAAGTAGCTTAATTGATAGTGAAGTTCTGGGATATTGTCGAAATTCATTCCATAAACGCCGGCAATAAAAGTGATTGGAAAAAAATACATGGAATATATAGCGAGAACCTTCATTACTTGATTTGCCTTTTGATCACTCAAGGCTAAAGACATCGAAAAGAGACTGGTTATTTGAACATTAAGATGTTCAAAATCAGCAACTACATCTTTATGTTTATCCTTTAAATCAGTAACCTCGGCTTCTTCTAGCTTCAAAGATTTAAATTTATCTACCCAATCTGCGGAGATACTCAGAATTCTAGTGTTGAGCCCAGACTTTCTTTTAAGTGTAAATAATCTTCTGATTTGATGGGTGCTGTTGGTATTCTTTAAAAATATTTCATTTTCAATATGATCCATTTTTTCGAGAAGATTTTGGGATTCATCATCAAAGGATTTCATCACCTTCAGCGCCAATTGAAGCGCGATTTTATCTGGCGTAAACTCTTTATTTTCTGCAATTAAAATTTCTTTCCGAAATTCATATACGCTTCTATTCCGCATTCTGTGTACCGTAATAATTAAATTTGGGAAGAGAAATACGCCTAATTTTGTGGAAATATCACTGATCGTATTGAGATTAGACCGCTCTAATTCCGTATTTTCCCGCATCAAGAAAAACTTAAGCAAATAATCCTGCTCAAATTTAGGCAGGTGATTTGGGTCAATGGTATCCTCTAAAAAAAGCGTATTAATTTGATATTTCTCATGCAGAAATGCCAAATCAATTTCTGTAGGGGATTCTACATCAAGCCACTCACAATGGTCATTTTTAAATAAATTTTCTATGGGCATTTTAGAATTTTCCTTAAGTTTCTGAAAGTGTAAAAATAACTTATTATTATGTTTCAAATATAATTTATCTTTGTTTAAATTACAGATTTTATGATAAAAAGTACAATAAAAGGAATTGGTCATTACGTCCCAGAAAATGTAGTGACCAATGATGATTTATCTAAATTAATGACTACTAATGACGAATGGATTACGGAAAGAACAGGAATTAAAGAAAGGCATCATCGTAAAAACAGAAATGATTCCGAAGAAACTACCGCTTTTTTAGCTTTTAAAGCTTCAGAAAAAGCTCTAAAGATGGCCAATCTCACGGCTAAGGATATTGATTACATCATCTTCGCTACGCTTTCTCCAGATTATTATTTCCCGGGTAGCGGTGTTTTATTGCAAGAAATGTTAGGCTGTGATACCATAGGTGCGCTGGATGTAAGAAACCAATGTTCTGGTTTTGTTTATGCAATGAGTGTTGCGAATGCTTTCATCAAGTCCAAGATGTACAAGAATATTTTAGTCGTAGGTGCAGAAGTTCATTCTTTTGGTTTGGATTTTTCTGATGCTGGTCGAGGCGTTTCGGTTATTTTTGGTGATGGAGCAGGTGCCGTAATTTTATCAGCATCAGACAAGGAAGAAGATGGAGATATACTTTCTGTAAACATGCATTCTGAAGGAAAATATGCAGATGAATTATGTACTAAATTTCCGGGTTCAAAATTCGGTTGGAGTGATAGAATGCGTTTGGAGCCAGAGAGTGTTACAGATGCTGAAATCTATCCGGTGATGAATGGCAATTTTGTCTTCAAACATGCCGTTACACGATTCCCAGAAACAATGAATGAGGCTTTAGAATCTGCCGGAAAGACAATTGATGATCTGGATATGTTTATTCCGCACCAGGCGAACTTAAGAATTGCGCAATTTGTACAAAAGAAATTTAATTTGCCAGATGAAAAAGTGTTCAATAACATTCAAAAATTTGGAAATACCACCGCAGCTTCTATTCCAATCGCATTAAGTGAAGCCATAGAACAAGGTAGAATTAAAAAAAATGACCTTGTTTTATTATCCGCTTTCGGAAGTGGATTTACGTGGGGTTCAGTTTTATTTCAGTACTAAAAAAAAGCGTCAATTGACGCTTTTTCATTAATCGGTTTCCTCTTCCACAGCATCTTCTACATCAGTAGAATCACTCATGGCAGCTTCTGGAACGCCTGCATTTCTCTTTTCTACATTATGTTCCTCTTTAAATTCTTCTCTTTCTTCTTTTTCCTGTGCACAACTCGCGACAAAAAAAGCACTTAAAATTGCAATTGCAAATAATTTTTTCATGTTTACTGATTTTTTAATTGGTGATTCCTTTGATCAAAAATAATGCAATTCTTTTAATTGAGGTTAATATGCGGTATTAATATGCGTAAACTTTACACGTCATTTCCAAAAACTGAGTTCTATTAAAATTGATTGATGTCCCTATCATCCTTTTGGAGCGGAATAATTAATAAGATTGGCGTCGAAAAATGTCGTTTTGTAAAACCTCATTTAAAAGGTGCAATCTACGGTGAACATGGAGATAATCCAGAGCCCGTAAAATTCTGCAAAAAATTGGGATTAAAACGTGCGTTGCTCTCCGTTTAGACTTCCGATTGCAAGATTAGCTGCAGTGCAAAGTGCGATTGAAGAAATATTATTTATTCTCATTTTTTTTTAAAAGAAAAATGCTTCAAGAATTTGAAGTAGTTTTTATTTAAAGATTTCAAAATTTTCTCCATCAAAACTGGCAAAAACCATGGTCGGATGCGAATCTTGGTGGAAAATATTTCCGTCTTTATCAATGGAAATTGCTCCGGCAAATCCGTCTATATCTTTTAATTCTGAAAATGTTTTTTCAAAAGCTTTTTCAATGGACATTCCGTCCGTAACACGAATTACAATTTTCGACGCAGTGGAATTACTCACAATATCTTCACCCACTCCGGTGCAACTTACCGCACAAAATTGGTTCGCGAAATTTCCTGCAACCGTCGCAGAATCAGAAATTCTACCCACAATTTCAAAACCTTTTCCACCCGTAGAAGTTCCTGCTGCTAAATTTGCATTCGAATCTAGTGCAACACAACCAACCGTTCCTTTACCTCCAGTTTTCAATTTTTCTTCAAATTCTTTTCTGCGTTGTGGAATTTCCGTAGAGAAATCTGCAAAGTTATATTCCAAAGCATATTTTTTCGCCCCAATTCCGCCCAAAACACGGTCGTCTTCTTTCATTAAAACCTGCGCAACTTCAATTGGATTTTTTACATTTTCGATGTTGATGACGCCAGAAAATTTCTGAGTTTCGCCATTCATTAAAGATGCACTCATTCTGATTTTTCCATCACTTTGAATTTGAGAGCCAATTCCTGCATTATACAATTGGTCATTTTCCAAAAGTGATACTGTGTAAACTACCGTTTCTTCTGCAGTGTGAGATTTTAAATAATCAAAACCTTTTGATACAATCCCTTTTAGGGAATTTTGTTTTGCGGTTTTAACTTCCGAGCTCTGATCGCTTTCGGAGAAAAATCCGCCGTGGATAATAATTTTCATGAAATGGTAAATTTTATGACGCAATCTACTACTCAAATAGTTATGCGAAAATGAGAATTAAAATGATAAAGTTTAAAGATTCTGCGGAATCGGATTGTATTGAGAATTCACGATGGTTAAATCTTTCGTTTTCAAATCGTAAAAATCATTTTGAGACATCACGTGTACAATCAAATTATCAATAGAAATGGGTTGTCCCAATTCAATATTTGTCAAATTGGTATCTTTAATAAATCGACCATCAACCAAAATAACCAGTCCAGATCCGATTGCGGTCATACAATCTCCGTCAATGTAAAGGCCAGTATCTTCACCTAATCCAATTCCTAAAGTTCTTGGATTATTCACAACTGCTTGAAATAATCGACCAATTCTACCGCGCTGCACAAAATGCGTGTCTACAATGACGTTCTCCATAAAGCCTAAACCTTGAGTGGTTTTAATTTCTCCTTTTAGTAATGCCTCATGACTAGAACCTTGGTAAATCATATTTTCAGAAGCTGCAGCAGCACCCGCAGAAGTTCCGGCGTAAATAAAATCCTGTTCCTGATATTTTAATAAAATAGCATCATGAAAGCGAGTTCCGCCCAAAATAGAAGTTAGCCGAAGTTGATCACCACCCGTAAACATCACTACGTCTGCAGCATTTGCGCGAGCTAAAATAGGGTCGCCATTCGCTTGTTCTCGATTCTGGATATCCAAAATATTCACATTCTTCGCTCCTAAAAACTCCAAGGCTTTTTTATATTCTGGTCCAACAATTTGGGGGATTTGGGAGGCGGTAGTTATAATTTCAATTACAGAATTTTCTTTTAATCTAGATTCGTCTATGATTTTACGCAAAATACCGCGTTCAAAGAAATTGAGATTTTTTTCTACATTCTGATCGTAATCGGTTTCTGCAAAACTGCCTTTATTCACGGCTCCGCCGATAATCATTAATTTTCCTACTGGTCTCATACGCTGCAAATTTAAAAAAATTATCTATGGGCATTGACTTTCTTTTTGAAATATTGGATAGAATTGATAAATATGGATGATTCAAAATTATTTAGGCTCTACTTATTTCGGTGAAATATTATTAATTATTGAGCATTTCTTTTATCTTTGATTTTAAATACTAAGAATTACCAACGCAATTTACCAGAGAATAATATGAAAATTGAAAAAATACAGGTTCTAAAAGGTCCAAATATTTGGAGCATTCGTCGCAGAAAATTAATTCAGATGCGTCTTGATTTGGAAGAAGTTGAACATTTACCTACCAATAAGATTGAGGGTTTCCGAGAAAATTTGGAGCGTTTAATTCCCTCTTTAATAACGCATCGCTGCTCGGAGGGAGTAGAAGGTGGATTTTTTCAGCGTGTAGAGATGGGAACTTGGATGGGACATGTTATTGAACATATTGCCTTAGAAATTCAGACTTTAGCGGGAATGGATGCAGGTTTCGGACGCACTAGAGAAACAAAAACACCTGGAATTTACAATGTAGTTTTCAGTTACATCGAAGAGAATTCTGGAGTATATGCTGCAGAACAATCTGTTGAAATGGCGCAATGCCTTATCAATGGTCAAGATTATGATGTGAATTTATGTGTGCAAACGCTGCGGGAAATGCGGGAACGGGAACGGTTGGGTCCCTCTACAGGAAGCATTGTAGAAGAAGCGGTGGCAAGAAATATTCCTTGGATAAGATTAGGTAAAAACTCATTGGTTCAACTAGGTTACGGTGTTCATCAGCAACGTTTTCAAGCAACAATTACGGGGAAAACAAGTTCCATTGCCGTAGATATTGCGTGCAATAAAGAACTGACCAAAAAAATGCTTGATGATGCTGCAATCCCCGTACCTACAGGTGATTTGGTAAGTGATGAAGAAAATTTACAAAGGGTAATTAACAAAATTGGATACCCAATTGTTTTGAAACCTTTGGACGGTAACCATGGTAAAGGTGCCTCCATTAATGTTAAAGATTGGGAAACGGCTAAAGAAGGATTAATTCATGCGCAAAATTATGGTCCCAGAGTAATTGTAGAAAAATATATTACAGGCTATGATTTTCGGGTTTTAGTCATTAATCACAAAATGACGGCGGCGGCTAGAAGAGTTCCGGCACATATTGTGGGAGATGGTGAAATGACCATCATGGAATTGATTACCAAAGAAAATTTAGACCCAAGAAGAGGATACGGACATGAAAATGTTTTAACGGAAATCTTAGTAGATAAGGATACAAACGAGCTTTTAGAAAAATTAAATTATACTTTAGAAAACATTCCTCAACGCGGAGAAATTGTTTATTTAAAGTCTACCGCTAATCTTTCAACTGGTGGAACTTCCATTGATGTAACAGATTTAATTCACCCAGAAAACGTCACCATGTGTGAGCGGATTTCAAAAATTGTGGGATTAGATGTTTGTGGAATCGATATCATGGCAGAAAATCTAACGCAACCTTTAAAAGAAAGTGGAGGGGCGATTTTAGAAGTGAATGCAGCGCCCGGTTTCAGAATGCATCTTGCACCAAGTGAAGGTTTGCCGAGAAATGTTGCAGCTCCAGTTGTTGATATGCTTTATCCGCCGGGAAAACCATTTAGAATTCCAATAATTGCGGTAACAGGTACAAATGGAAAAACTACCACAACACGTTTAATTGCTCACATTGTAAAAAATAATGGCTACAGAGTAGGATTTACTACATCTGACGGAATTTATATTCAGAGCACCATGCTGACAAAAGGTGATACTACTGGTCCAATTTCCGCGGAGTTTATATTGAAAGATCCAACCGTAGAATTTGCAGTGTTAGAAACCGCAAGAGGTGGAATTCTTCGATCAGGTTTAGGTTATTCCTATTGTGATATTGGTGTTTTAACGAACATTAAAGAGGATCACTTAGGCATGAATGACATTCATAACTTAAAAGATTTGACTAAAGTTAAGCGAGTAGTTTTAGACGCCGTAAAAAAAGACGGTTGGTGCGTTTTAAATGCAGATGATGAATACTCAATGAGGTTAATGCCCGATTTAGATTCTAAAATTGCACTCTTCAGCTTAGACGAAAATAATCCACATATTGTAAAATTTGCGAAAGAAGGTAAAATTACGTGTGTTTACGAAGAAGGATTTGTTACCATAAAAAGAGGAGACTGGAAAATTAGAATTGCAAAAGCGAACAATATTCCCATCACCATGGAAGGCAAAGCACGCTTCATGATTTCGAATGTTTTGGCAGCCAGTTTAGCAACGTATTTACATGGCTTTGAAATTGAAGATATCGCCAATTCCATGCGAACTTTTATTCCAAGTGCTATTTTAACACCTGGAAGATTAAATATATTCAAATTCAAAAAATTCCATGTTTTAATTGATTTCGCGCATAATCCTGCTGGTTATGAAGCCATAGAAGATTATTTGAAAAACGTGGATGCTACTAAAAAAATCGGAATTATTTCTGGGGTGGGTGATCGCCGAGATGAAGACATCAAAGAATGTGGAAAAATTGCGGGTAGAATGTTTGATTATATCATCATCCGAAATGAAAAGCATTTGCGCGGCAGAACTGAAGAAGACATTAATGGATTAATCATTTCCGGTATCCATGAATCTGGGCGAGATGTAAGTTATGAAAGTATTCCAAAAGAAATTGAAGCCTTAAAACATGCCATGAGTATGGCGGAAGAAGGGACCTTTATCACGGCATTAAGCGATGTAGTTTCTAATGCGATTGATTTGGTTCAAGAATATCAAAATAAAGAAATTTTAGAAGAAGGGAAAATTAATTAGATACCATTTTATATAAAATCAACTGTTCCCAAAATTAATTTTTTGGGAATTTTTTTTAAAATCAAAATCTCTTTTTGCTTCCCTTTTTTAAGCAATTAACCTCGAATAAAGCGGGGCAAAAATTTTATTTTCTCATTAATTTACCTATTTTTGACCCAATGGAAAATTTCGTGGTTTCTGCTAGAAAATACCGTCCGCAAGAGTTTGATACTGTTGTTGGGCAAAACCACATTACCGATACTTTGGAACATGCCATTGAAGAAAATCAAATGGCTCAAGCGCTCTTGTTCTGCGGACCAAGAGGAGTTGGAAAAACAACCTGCGCCCGGATTTTAGCAAGAAAATTGAATGAGCGTGATGGCTCTACCTCGGACGATGGTTTTGCGTACAATATTTTCGAATTAGATGCCGCCTCTAATAATTCTGTAGAAGACATTAGGGAATTGACGGACCAAGTTCGTTTCGCGCCACAAGTCGGCAAGTACAAAATTTATATTATTGATGAGGTTCACATGTTGTCCTCCAATGCCTTCAATGCATTTTTAAAAACTTTAGAAGAACCTCCTGCACATGCCATTTTTATCTTGGCAACCACAGAGAAGCATAAAATCATTCCTACAATCTTATCAAGATGTCAGATTTATGATTTCAAGAGGATTGCTATCGAAGATATTCAACTTCATCTAAAGAAAATTGCGGATAAAGAAAATATCAAATATGAGGACGATGCCTTATTTTTAGTCGCCCAAAAAGCGGATGGGGCTTTAAGAGATGCCCTTTCAATTTTTGATCGTCTTTCCACTTTTACGCAGAAAAATATCACCGTAGAAAAAGCCGCTGAAGTTTTAAATATTTTGGATTATGACCAATATTTAAATATTGTTGATCTTGCAGAAGTGAATAAAATCCCTGACGTTTTATTTGCCTTCAATGAAATTGTGAAAAAAGGATTCGACTCTCATATTTTTATTGCAGGTTTAGGAAATCATTTCCGAGATTTAATGATGGCGCAAAACCCTCAAACATTGAGTTTAATCGAAGTTGGCGACAAGACCAAAGAAAAGTTTTCTGCCCAAAGCAAAAAGTGGAACGCTCAACAATTAATTGATGCGATTGAAATTTGCAACCATGCAGACATTCATTATAAGAATTCTAAAAACCCTCGTTTAACAGTAGAAATTGCTCTAATGCAACTCTCATCTTTAACTGCTAATGAGGCAGCTCCTAAAAAAAAAAGTTTCTGATTTTAGCACCGCTTCTTCATGAAGTTGCGAAAATTATAGAGAAAACTCAACCTTCACTTCCCGAAAAAACTGAAGTTAAAGAGCCACCTGTAGCGTTGGAAAAACCAGTTTTGATTACTGCGAAACCCATTTCTACGCAGAAAATTCCTTCTAAGTTCAGCATCCATGCGGCTTTAAACAAAACTGAAGAGGCTGAGAAAGTAGAAACTGCTGTGGAAAATGAAGTTTTACCCAGCAATCATTTTACCGAGACTGATTTGCAAAAGGAGTGGGAGATTTTTTTAAAAGATTTGCAGAAAAAAAACAGTCTTATTTACAATGCGATTAGTTTTTTTAAACTCAGAAAAAAAGATGAAAACACGGTAGAGGTTACTTTTCCCTCTGATTCAGCGCGGCAAGAATTTGATAAAATTCGCGGAGAATTTTTCAATCATTTCATGCACAAGGTCAATCATTTCAATCTAGCCGTAGAATTTAAAAATGATGTTTCCTTAAAAAAAGAAATTGTAACAAAACGAAAGATTTTTGATAAATTTGTAGAGATAAATCCTGTATTAAAGGATTTAGATGATCTATTCAAATTTGATTTGAGCTAAATCAAAATATATTTCCCCTTAAAATTAACAAAGTAAAATCCTAGATGGAATTAAAGAATTTAGAAAATAATTGGGTTAAAGAATTTCCCACACCACTTATTATTGCAGGACCATGCAGCGCAGAAAGTGAATCTCAAATGCTAGAAACTGCAAGAAGAATAAAAGAATCAAATGCTGATGTTCCCATTTTTCGCGCAGGAATCTGGAAACCCCGAACAAAACCAAACGGTTTCGAAGGAGTAGGAGTAATTGGTTTAAACTGGTTAAAGAAGGTTAAAGAAGAATATGGTTTTAAAACGGCTACCGAAGTTGCAAACGCGCATCACGTTGCCGCAGCTTTAGAGGCAGATGTAGATATTCTTTGGATTGGAGCCCGCTCTACCGTTAATCCTTTTACCATTCAAGAAATTGCAGAAGCATTAAAAGGCACAGACAAACCTGTCTTGGTAAAAAACCCAGTCAATCCCGATTTAGCATTATGGATTGGAGCTTTAGAAAGGCTAATTGGACAAAATGTAACCAACTTAGGGGTTATTCACAGAGGTTTTTCTACGTATCAAAAAACGAAATACAGAAATATTCCAAATTGGCAAATCGCTTTAGATTTTAAAAACCAATTTCCTAATATTCCCATGTTGGTAGATCCATCTCACATTTGTGGCAACAGAACTAACTTGGCAGCCGTTGCGCAAGAAGGTTTAAATGTTGGTTATGAAGGAATGATTATAGAAAGTCATTGCAACCCAGATGAAGCGTGGAGTGATGCTTCCCAACAAATTACACCTGAAGTTTTAGCAGATTTAATCGGAAATTTACAAATAAGAAACTCAGATATTTCTGTCTTCGATGATGAAATGGGGCGCCACCGTACTTTAATTTCTGATCTAGATTTTAACTTGATTGAATTACTCTCTCAAAGAATGAAAATTTCAGAGAAGATTGGAACTTTGAAAAAAGACAACAGTATCGCTATTTTTCAACCAGAAAGATGGAAAGTGATCACAGAATATGCGAATCAAAAAGCTGATGAAACTGGAATGTCACCAGAATTTATAGAAAAGGTTTTTAAAGCGATTCACGAAGAATCCATTGAAGTTCAAAATAAAATCTAAAGTTCTTACTAACATTTCTCATTTTATGTTGAACTCTCCTTTTTCCCCAAATAATAACCAATGAAAGGACTTATCATTAAATCCACCGGAAGTTGGTATCAAGTTTTAGAAGATGAGACAGGAAAAGTTTACGAAGCTAGAATCCGGGGGAAATTTAAATTGATTAAAACCAGGTTGACCAATCCGCTGGCGGTAGGTGATTTTGTAGAATTTTCTTTGGAGCAAGATGATGTAGCATGGATTACGCATATCGCTCCGAAGAAAAATTATTTGATCAGGAAATCAACCAATCTTTCCAAAGAAGCCCATATCATTGCTTCTAACATTGATATTGCATGTTTTATTTTCACGCTAAAATTTCCAGAAACTTCTCTTGGTTTTTTAGATCGTTTTTTAGCTTGTTGTGAAGCCTACAATATTAAAACCTTAATCCTCTTTAATAAGATGGATGTACTGAATGAGGAGGAAAAGGAAATGGTAGAAGCTGTTGAAGGATTGTACCAAAATATTGGGTATGAAACTTTAGAAATTTCTTCTTATTCCAAATTAAATCTGAATGTTTTAGAAAACAGAATCAAAGATCAAGTATCGGTGTTTTTTGGACATTCTGGAAGTGGAAAATCAACCCTAGTTAATGCCATGCAGCCCACTTTGGATTTAAAAACCTCAGAAATATCTTCGGTTCATCAAAAAGGGAAACACACCACTACATTTGCACAGATGCATTTTTGGGATTTTGGTGGGAGCGTTATTGACACTCCTGGAGTTCGAGAATTTGCAATGATTGATGTGTTAAAAGAAGAGATACAGCATTATTTTCCAGAAATTTTCAAGACTGGAAGAGCGTGTAAATATCACAATTGCATGCATATTAATGAGCCAAAATGTGCAGTACTAGAGAGTATTGAAGCCGGTGAAATTGAAGAATCACGCTATATTACCTATCTAAAGCTCATGGAAGAAGCAGAGGAAATGGAACAAAAGTAAAAACCCAGCCGAAGCTGGGTAAAAACTAATAACCATGAAAACTCAAATTAAACATGAGAATCGCGTTGATTTTTACAATATCCGTGCCAAAAAAGGCGTGGTCTGTGCAAAATTTTATGCCTGTGGACTTAATTAGTTTTTGTACTTTTGCGCCACAATAAAACAAGATATATGTCAGGTACAATTACATTCACCATGATCAAGCCAGATGCAGTTGCAGATGGACATGTTGGTGCTATTTTAGGAAAAATCGCAGAAGCAGGTTTTAAAATCAAAGCTTTAAAGTTAACGCAGCTTACTCTTGCAGATGCCCAAAAATTTTATGAAGTTCACGCAGAAAGACCTTTCTATGGGGAGTTAGTAGATTTTATGTCTTCTGGACCAATTGTAGCAGCAGTTTTAGAAAAAGACAATGCAGTAGATGGCTTCAGAACTTTGATCGGGGCAACCAATCCAGCAGAAGCTGCAGAGGGAACCATCAGAAAAATGTTCGCAAGATCTATTGGAGAAAATGCAGTACATGGTTCAGATTCAGCTGAAAATGCTTTAATCGAAGCGCAATTTCACTTTTCTGGGAGAGAAATTTTCTAAATTTTTCTTTAAAAACTTAATATAAACCGTCTCAAATTTATTTTTGAGACGGTTTTTTTATTATCATAATCATAGGTGAATTGTATAACTTTTTAGATAAAAAATATTGTAATTTCATATTCTAAATTTTATATTTAAAATAATGCAAAACCAAACCACTAATAATCAACTGTTTGAAGCTTTTTCATCGGTCAATTTAAAACAAGTTCCTCATGTTGATCAGGAAGAATATTTGATAGATGGTGAATTTAAACTTTGGAATGGTCCATTTAAAGAAATTGATTCCGCGATTTGTAAATCAAATAGTGAGGGGAAATTAGAAAGGATTTCTCTGGGTAAAATTCCTAAAACGGCTTTGCCAGAAGCTCTTGAATGTTTAGAAAGTTCTGAAAAGGCTTACAATAATGGTTTTGGAGAATGGCCAATGATGTCTGTAGAAAAAAGAATCTTCCACGTTGAAAAATTGGTGGGTGAAATGCTCAATTTGAGAACCGAAGTGGTCAATTTATTAATGTGGGAAATTGGAAAATCTGAAAAAGATTCCGAAAAAGAATTTGACAGAACCATAAAATATATTTACGATACTATAGAATCTTTAAAAAAATTAGAACGAAAATCTTCCACCTTTGTAATTGAAGAAGGCGTAATTGGGCAAATTCGGCGTTCACCTTTGGGTGTTACACTATGTATTGGTCCATATAATTATCCTCTAAATGAAACTTATACCTTGCTGATTCCGGCTTTAATTATGGGTAATGTCGTTTTATTTAAGCCGCCAAAACATGGTTGTTTATTACATTATTCATTATCAAAAGCCATTGAAAAAAGTTTCCCAAAAGGAGTTGTAAATTATTTATATGGAAAAGGAAGTGAGATTATAGAACCGTTAATGAATACAGGTAAAATTAATGTGCTAACCTTAATTGGTTCCAGCAAAGTGGCATCAAATATTAAAAAAGCACATCCGAAAGTTAACCGTTTGCGCGCAATTCTAGGATTAGATGCTAAAAATCCGGCCATCATATTAGAAAATGCAAACCTAGAAAACGCAGTAGACGAATGTATTTTAGGAAGTTTATCTTTTAACGGGCAACGATGTACCGCCTTGAAAATTTTGTTTGTTCATGAAAACATCAAAGATGCATTTTTAAAGAAATTTTGTGAAAAAGTAGATGCTTTGAAATTTGGAATGCCTTGGGACGATAAAGTGCAAATCACGCCTTTGCCAGAAGAAAATAAATTTAAATATCTAAATGATTGCATTTCTGATGCTGAAGGGAAAGGTGCTTTTATTAGGAATGAAAAAGGCGGCGCTCAAAATGGAAGTCTGTTTTTCCCGGCTGTAATGTATCCTGTAAAAGAGGGAATGAAATTATATCGAGAAGAACAATTTGGTCCGATTGTCCCGATTGTATCTTTTACTGAACTGCAGGAACCAATTGATTATATGATCGATTCAAATTACGGACAACAAGTGAGTATTTTTGGAACGGATACGAAAGAAATTTCGCATTTACTTGATGGTTTGGTAAATCAAGTTTCCCGCGTGAATATTAACGTTCAGTGCCAAAGAGGTCCAGACACTTTTCCTTTTACAGGTAGAAAAGATTCTGCAGAAGGAACACTTTCGGTTTATGATGCGCTTCGTTCTTTTTCTATAAGAACCGTAGTCGCCACAAAAGAAACGAAGGAAAACAAGGCCATTATTAATAAAATTGTGACGGAAGACGAATCTAGTTTTCTGTCTACAAAATTTATTTTTTAGATTTAAAATTTTAGTCGCAGTAATTTTTTTTAACTGCGACTGAAATTCCTTACTTTTCTATTTGAGCGTTACATTTTTAAAAGTTCAATCATTTTTTCGGGATCGTCTGAAGAGAAAACAGCATTTCCGGCAACCAATACATCGGCACCAGCCTCAAAAAGTTTTGCAGCATTTTCTAGATTTACACCTCCATCAACTTGAATTAATGCCGTGGAATTGTTAGAAAGAATTAAATCTTTTGTTTCAGCAATTTTTTTAAAGGTATTTTGAATAAATTTTTGTCCTCCGAAACCAGGATTAACACTCATTAAAAGAACAAGATCTACATCTGCAATAATATCTTCTAACATCAAAACAGGTGTAGAAGGATTCAATACAACTCCTGCTTTTGCTCCTTTGTCCTGGATCAAAGTTATGGTGCGATGTAAATGCGTACAAGCTTCATAATGCACAGAAACCAAATCTGCTCCATATTCTATAAATTCTTCCACGTATTTTTCAGGCTCTACAATCATCAAATGGACATCTACAAATTTCTTAGAAGTTTTCTGAACCATTTTCATCACTGGGAATCCAAAAGAAATATTGGGTACAAATCTTCCATCCATTACGTCAACATGCAACCAATCTGCTTGAGAATTATTAAGCATTTCAATATCTCTTTCTAGATTTCCGAAATCAGCTGATAATAGGGAAGGAGCAATTAATTTTGTTTTCATTTTTTAATTCTTAAAATATAAATTTACTTGTGGTATTTTAAATTCATATCTGGTTTTATCTTCAATAATGTTTCATAAATTAATTGAATTACGTTTGACACATCATCTTTTGACACCATTTCTACCGTGGTATGCATATAACGCAAAGGCAAGGAAATTAGCGCTGAAGGAACACCACCATTTGAATGGGCAAAAGCGTCAGTATCAGTTCCCGTGGCGCGACTTGCAGCTGCTCTTTGATAAGGGATTTTTTTCAATTTTGCCGTTTCTACAATTAATTCTCGGATGGTATGATGGACACTGGGCGCGAAAAAAATAACGGGACCATTGCCACATTTTTGGTCACCTTCTTTTTTCTTTTCAATCATCGGTGTGGTGGTATCATGGGTGACATCTGTGACGATGGCGATATTCGGTTTGATGGTATCTGCAATCATATCTGCACCGTACAAACCAACTTCCTCTTGAACAGAATTCGTAATGTAAAGTCCAAATGGTAATTTCTTTTTATTTTCCTTAAGCAATCTGGCAACTTCTGCAATCATAAAACCGCCGATTCTATTATCCAGCGCTCTACAAACAAAATATCGGTCATTTAACTCAAAGAATTCATCTGGATACGTAATCATGGTCCCTACAAAAATACCTAAATCTTCTACTTCCTGCTTCGTTACAGCACCACAATCAATAAAAATGTTTTCCAGTTTTGGAACTGGCTCATCAGAATTAACACCACGGGTATGAATTGCGGGCCAACCAAAAACACCTTTCACTACTCCTTTTTCACCATGAATATGAACTACTTTTGAAGGGGCAATCATTTGATCGGAACCTCCATTTCTGATGACGTAAATTAAACCCTCATCGGTAATATAATTTACGTACCAAGAAATTTCATCTGCATGAGCTTCTATGACGACTTTAAAATCTGCTTCTGGGTTAATAATTCCATAACATGTTCCATAATGATCAAAACGCACCTCGTCTGTAAATTCTTTCACATAATTCATCCAAACTTCTTGTCCTGCTCTTTCGTAACCAGTTGGAGAGGCTGTGTTTAGATATTCTTTTAGAAATTTTAAAGATTTATTTGAATATTTCATATAAATAGGAATGAATTTTGATAAATTATAATTTGATTTTTTATGAAGTAAAAGTAATGAATTTTAACAAACTTGTCTTTGTTTTTCTAATGTTTTCGGCACTTTCAGTTGATGCACAAAAAGACACCCTACTTATCGCAAAGCCAATTAGTCAGTATCCGGCAGAAATGCTAAAAACCGACGAACTTGGAAATAAGTATTATTATGACGCGAGTCAGAAAGCAAAAATCTACGAAATAAATGGGGAAAATGTCATTGTCATGGATGAACTGATTTTGCTTAACAAACCGCGATTTAATAATCAACTCGATCAGAATTATTATTATTTTCTGAACAAAAAGCTCAACCGAGTTTATCCTTTATTCTTAACCGCTTTGGATCAATATCAAGACATTGAAGAAGAAATGTCTGAACTCAATCGAAATGATCAGCGCAAGTATGTAAATTCCAGACAAACCCTTTTAGCGGACCAGTATGAAAAGCAAATGCGTGATTTAACTACTACTGAAGGACGTATCTTTGCAAAATTAATGAACCGCGCTACCGGAAAAACAGTCTTTGATATTATCAAAGATCTTCGTGGCGGTTGGAGTGCTTTCTGGTGGAATATGAAAGGAAATATTGCAGACGTAGATATAAAAGAGCCTTACAATCCACATAAAAATCGGAGTGATGAATTTTTAGAATCGCTTTTGCAAAGCAATTGGAACGCGGGATATTTTACACCTTACACTGGATATAAAAACTTTAAAATCAAAAAATAGTAGATGAACAAATTAGTAAAGAACGCCGCCATTGTAGTGGCATTATTGGCCTTTAATTTCGGTTATTCTTGGGGAACTACAGGACATCGGGTAATTGCGGAAATTGCACAAAATCATCTAACAAACAAAGCTCAAAGAAATCTAGAAAAAATTATTGGAGATCAAAAATTGGCTTATTGGGCAAACTGGCCAGATTTTATTAAGTCTGATAAAACTGGTGTTTGGAAACAAACGGACGTTTGGCATTATGTAAATGTTTCTCCGAAAGCAGATTTAAATACATTCACTACTGAACTTACCGCACAGAAATCACCAAATATCTATACTCAAATAAAAATTCTTTCTGCGCAAATCAAAGATAAAAACACTCCGGCAAATGATAGAGAAATTGCTTTACGCTTTTTAATTCACCTGATGGGAGATGCTGCACAGCCAATGCATTTGGGTAGAGCTGAAGATTTGGGAGGCAACAGGGTAAAGCTTAAATTCTTTGGAGAAGAAACCAATTTGCATTCTTTATGGGATACTAAAATCGTAGATTTTCAAAAATACAGCTACACGGAATTTGCTAGAGTTTTAGATGTAAAATCAAAGGAGGAAGTTGCAAATATTCAAAAAGGAACTTTGGAAGAATGGCTGTATGATAGTCATCAATCTGCAAATAAAATTTATGCTACCTCAACTCCAGATACCAATTACTCCTACGATTATAATTATCAGTATGCATCTTTGTTAGAAAGACAACTGCTTTATGGCGGTTTAAGATTGGCGAAAGTATTGAATGAGATTTTATAGCATACTTTCTTTCAACAAATTAAAAACAATTTGATCAACGGGCAGCGGAAATGGATTATCTAACCGATCTAGAGAAATCCACTCCGCTTTTTCGATACATGGATCCCGAATAATCATTTCATTTACATCAACAATTTCTACCAAATAGTAGATGGTCAGTAATTGTTCATTGTCTCTGAATCTGGAAACTAAAAAATCTTCTTGTGTGTAAAAATGACCTAAAACTTTTATTTGAACATTAAGCTCTTCATCAAATTCTCGTTTTAAGCATTCCAAAGTTCCTTCTCCATATTCTAAACCACCACCTGGAAATTTCATTAACTGAGTCCCTGCATATTCCTCATGCAACACTAAAACTTGATTATCTTTTATTGCCGTTGCGTAAACGCGAACATTCATTTTATCAACCATGAATTTTCTTTATAGTTAGAAACAAAGCTATTAAATTTTCTGTGATTTTATTGCAGACTATTGTTTTGTAGCATTGATCATCTCTCGTTTTCCCGGAGGACCTTGTTTTTTCTCTACTAAGAAATTAAGATTTTGTAGAACCCTACGGAAACTTCCTTTGGAGGAGTAGGTGGTGAGCAACCCTCCTTTCTGCATTTTAGAGTTAACAATCTCCATTAAAGAATGTTCCCATAAGTCTGGCTGCACTCTGGCGCCAAAACAATCAAAATAGACCAAGTTTATCGGGAAAATTTCTATATTTTCTAAATCAAAGAAATCAGCTTCATATTTAGTAAGGTAAAAATTCGGTAGAATTTCCACTCGCTTTCCCCATTCACAATGATGAATTTTCGTATAGATTTCATTACTGTTTGGAAAGTTTATAAATTTAGAATGATTCAATTCTTCAATTTCTTTACTCGTTATCGGATATTTTTCTACAGTAAAAAAATTGACGATATGATTTTTGTCAGTTTTTAAATATTCATTAATTGTAACTAAAACGTTAAGACCTGTTCCAAAACCGAGTTCTAAAATATTAATCTCACAATCATATATCAGTTTAAATCCATTATCAATAAATACATGAACTGCTTCTTGGACGGCTCCATGTTGAGAATGGTAATTTTCATTTAAGTCCTTAATAAATAGCGTTTTACTACCATCAGAAGTTGTTCTAATTTCCCTTTGCATCCGATTTTTTTGTAAAAATAATTTAAAATTTTGATATTTGAAAAATTATATTAAATTTGTAGAACATCTATAAAAATTTTTAATATGATAATTCAGAAATCTACAAATCCGAGAATATCAACCTTTGATCCTACCAACTTTTCTTTTGGTAATACCTTTATAGACCACATGGTAATTTGTGAATATGAAGACGGTAAATGGGGAGATGTTAAGGTTGTTCCTTATGGTCCACTTCCTTTTTCCCCTGCAATGATGGCTGTAAATTATGGTCAAGCTTGTTTTGAGGGAATGAAGGCGTACAAAGATAAAGATGGAGACGTATTCCTCTTCCGTCCCGAGAAAAATTTTGCGCGTATCAATAAATCTTCTACAAGATTGGCAATGCCAGAAGTAACTGAAGAAATATTTTTAGAAGGTTTAAAAGCGTTGGTGAATTTAGACCGTGATTGGATTCCTCATGGAGAAGGTCTTTCCTTATATATTCGACCTTTAGTTTTCGCCACAGAAGAAGCTTTGAAAGCAAGAATTGCGAATAAATATATGTTTGCAATAGTGGCAACTCCGGCGAAGAGTTATTATTCAGAACCGGTTGCTGTTAAAATTTCTGATTATTATTCTCGTGCTGCAAATGGCGGAGTAGGATTTGCAAAAGCTGCCGGTAACTATGCAGCCGCATTTTACCCTACCCAAATGGCAATGGAAGAAGGCTACGAGCAAATTATCTGGACAGATGATTCTACTCATGAATTTTTTGAGGAAAGTGGAACAATGAATGTTTTCGTTAGGATTAATGACACCATTTACACCCCACCTACTTCGGAAAAAATACTAGACGGAATCACAAGAGATAGCTTTATTCAATTGGCAGAAAGACGCGGAATTGAAGTTAAAGTAGAACCTGTTTCCGTAAAAGCTGTAGTTGAAGCGCAAAGAAATGGCACGCTAAAAGAAGTTTGGGGAGTGGGAACTGCTGTGGTTACTACCGTTTTTAAAGCTTTAGGATACAAAGGTGAAAAATTAAACTTACCGATTTTAAGTTTGGAAGAAAGCTTCGCTTTATCTCTTCAAAAGGACTTGGTTGATATCCAAACTAATAATGCAGAAGACACTTTTGGATGGAGAGTATTAGTAGAAAAAAAGGTATTGGAATCAGCATAACGATTCATAATCATTAAAATAATGAACCGGGAATGTTATTTCCCGGTTTTTTGATTTTAAAATGTAAAGTGAAATGCTTAATTTCGCAGAAGTTTTTATGAAAAGGTTAATTATTATTTCTTCCATGTGTCTGGTTGCGTGTGCCCAGAAAACCCAGAGTCATCCTCCTGTAGGTGGATTTCTTAGTGAAAAAGATTTAAACACTTCCAAAAACAGAGCTAAAAATCTTAACGATACAGAAAGGATACAAATTCAGGATTGGATTGCTAATCAAGATGAGCCATTTTTTCCAATGAGTTTGAATTATTGGGTTAATTTGAGCGATTTACAGAACCATCCAAAGCGCCCAGATAATTCGCTTATCTCCTATGAATATAATTTGTATGACTTTGATGGAGTTAAATTATACGATGCTCCTAACAAAAATATAAATGTTCAGTTTGGTAAGTTTAAAGAATTAAAAGCCGTAGAAGATGCGTTAAGGTATTTGCCAGAACAGAAAGAAGCAACTTTGTTGGTTCCCTCAGTTTTAGGCTTTGGAACTTACGGAGACAATGACAGAATTCCTAATGACATGCCACTCATAATTAAAATAAAAGTACTCTAAAATATAATTAATGATCGCCAAGAAAATTTTAATCGCAATAGCAGCAATTTCGCTCACAAGTTGCACCCCAATCTATAAAAAAATGAATGTAGACAAAGAAACTTACGAAGGCCTTAAAGAAGGTCTTTACGCCAATTTCCAAACTTCAAAAGGAAATATGATCGTAAAATTAGAAGACAAAAAATCTCCAATTACTGTAGCAAATTTCGCGGGACTTGCAGAAGGAACAATCGATAATAAGGCGAAAGCGAAAGGAGTTCCTTTTTATGACGGAACTATTTTTCACCGTGTGATCAAAGATTTTATGATTCAAGGTGGTGATCCACAAGGAACAGGTATGGGTGATCCAGGTTACAAATTCGATGATGAAAAAAATGACCTTCAGCACGCCGGAAAAGGAATTTTGTCTATGGCGAATTCTGGTCCTAATACTAATGGTTCTCAGTTTTTCATTACAGAAATTGCGACACCATGGTTAGATGGAAAACACACCATTTTCGGAGAAGTTGTAAAAGGTGAAAATGTAATTGATGATATTGCAAACGCAGAAAAAGGACCTCAAGACAAGCCGAAAACGGATATCGTTTTAGAGAAAGTTTCTATTTTTGGTAAAGGAGACGAATACAAAAAGTACGATGCCGCCAAATTATTTGCAGAAGGAAAAGGTAAAATAAAAGACAGCAATAAAGCAATCTTAACTAAAATTGAAGCTGATAAAAAGCAAAAAGAAGAAGACTTTGCGAAAAATCAAGAAAAGATGGCGATAGATATGAAGGCAGGAATGCAGTCTACGCCGTCTGGTTTATACTATAAAATTACTAAAAAGACGGAGGGAGTTGCTCCAAAAGCAGGTGATCAAGTTTCCGTACATTATGCAGGTAAATTAATTGATGGAACTGAATTCGACTCCTCTTTTAAAAGAAATCAACCAATAGAAATTGGAATTGGCATGGGTCAGGTAATTAAAGGTTGGGATGAAGGAATTATGTTATTAAAAGAAGGTGAAACCGCTACTTTATTAATTCCAAGTGATATGGGTTATGGTGCATCTGGCGCAGGTGGTGTTATTCCACCAAATGCGTGGCTAATTTTCGATGTAGAATTAGTAAAAGTTAATGCTGTCTCCACTAAATAAAAGAGAAAAATTTCATTTTAGTATAAGGACACTTCAAAATATTGGAGTGTCTTTTTTTTTTTGAAAAAAAATAAATAAATACATTTAATTTTTTCTTTTTTAAAAACGTAGTATGCAAGGGAAATCTGCTAGTTTATAGGTAATTACCGAAGAAAAAACTAATTTTCTATCATAATTAATATTAGGTTAATTAAATTGGGTGTTTTCACTGATTATAGTTTAAAGGTTTTAGTCTTAACTTAGTTGAACAAAAAACACTCTAAGATGAAAAACAATTTTACCTTCGGAATCTTTTTATTAATATTTGGATTTCTAAATGCGCAAGTTGGTATTAATACATCAACTCCAAATGGTGCAACCGTTTTAGATATAAACTCTAATGCGAAAGGAATGTTAATCCCTCGGTTAACGACGAGCGAGAGAAATACCAGTTTAGCAGACAATGATCCTCTTACAAGTTTTCCGGCACCTGGCAACAATGCCGCGCTTACCGCTGGAACTCTTATTTTCAACACTACAGAAAACAGATTTGAATTTTGGGATGCAGTAGTTTGGAGACAACTTTTCGTGGCTACTTCCTCCGTTGCTGGTAATGATGGCGTAATTAAAATTAATTCTGGTGCAGGAGGTGTAAAACCGACCTATTCCTTATCTGCAAGCGGAAATGGTTATGGACCGCGGCAGCTAATTTTGTATACTACACCTTTAATTTTTGCACCAAGTCCAACCTCAAGCTGGCCCGAAACCACAGTTCCTTTTCCTGGAATTACGACTAATATTTATCAGGGCAGTACTGCTGTAAATCAAAGATGGATAGAAAACATCGTCCCCGGCCAAGTTCACATTTGGAGATTAATTGCGACTGTAACGTCGGGTTCTAGTTCTTCGGGTTCACTTAGAGCTACTTTTCTAAACCCAGATTCAGGCTTTAGTGTATCATCCGTTTCATTACTACCAAGTGGCTCAACTGAAGTTGGTGGTAATAATTTAACTTTTTATTTCTACACGATTGGGGATCCAGAAAGTCTTGCTCCCGGACGTGGCTATCAAATGTTTCTTGAAACAAATCAAAATGTTAGTGTAATTATTGATTCCTTTACTAGAGTTTCACTATTTAAAGATTAAATAAATGAACTAGTAAAATTTTATTCTTACAAAAATGACACACTCAAATTGTACTAAAAATCCTACATAATTATATGTAGGACGAAAATTATAATATGCAATGCATATTTACCTGAAAATTATTAAAAAAAAAGGTGTTTATACCCGAAATTAGAAGTTATAATAGTATTAAATTTGTCCCAGAAAGAAGAAAAGGAAACTAGTTCGAAAATTCACATTCCAAACACAAATGATGACGAATTGAAAGATGCATTACAATGCATCTTTTTTTTGTACTACCTTTTCGCCACAAATTTTGCAGAACCTTGCATTGTCATCAATATCATCATTTCCACATCGGTCGCATTCTTTCTCCAAATTCTGTCTTTTATTGCGCATTTCCGCTGTCACAATTCCTGTTGGAACTGCAATGATGGAATAACCAGCAAGCATGAGTAAAACAGATAAGAATTTTCCAAGTGGTGTTCCGGGAGAAACGTCTCCATATCCCACCGTAGTAACGGTAACTACTGCCCAATAGATGCTTTGTGGAATACTTTCAAAACCTTCTCTGTGACCTTCTACCATAAACATCATTGAACCTACAATCACAGAAAATATCATCAAAAATAAGAGGAAAATGTAAATCTTTCTAGAGCTGTGTTTCAAGGCTCGAATAAGCACATTTCCATCATTCATAAAATCTAGCAGATTTAACACTCGGAAAATCCGAAGCATTCTAAGCATCCTCAGAATAAGGAAATATTTGGTGATCGGAAAAAATAAACTCAGATAAAAGGGTAGAATTGATAATAAATCAATAATTCCAAAAAAACTTAAGACATAGGCTTTTTTATTTCTAATCGTGATGATACGCAAAGCATATTCAATGCTGAAAAAAGCCGTAATAATAATTTCTAAGATGATAAAAATGTGGTGCAGTTTCGCGTCATAAACATCGACACTCTCCATCATAATAATAAAAGTACTCAGGAGAATCAGGGCAAGAAGGGTAACATCAAATAATCTTCCGAGCTTGGTGTCAGATTTAAAGATAATTCTAAAAAGTTGGCGCTTCCATTTTGTCCTTTCGGGGATAAAATCGTGTTCTTTTTCCATAGGGTAAATTGAAATTGAAAACTAAATGTAAAGAAATTAATCCTTATTTTCGTCACAAACTTAAGCAATGACTATCAAAGAGGCAATTTTTAAATTCGAAAAAAGAATTCCGATTCAGCAAGCGGAAGATTATGACAATGTGGGATTACTATGTGGCGATGCAAATCGTGAAGTTTCTGGCTTTTTGGTTTGCCATGATGCCTTAGAAATTGTGATTGATGAAGCTATTGCAAATAATTTAAATCTTATCATCACCTTTCATCCCATTATATTTTCAGGACTGAAATCGATCACTGGAAAAAATTATGTTGAACGAGCAGTGATGAAAGCGTTGGAAAATAAAATTGCAATCTATGCGATTCACACTGCAATGGACAACGATTTTTTTGGGGTGAATTACAAAATTTGCGAAAAATTAGGACTACAGAATCAAAAAATTCTGATGCCCAAGAAAAATAACATATCAAGATTAGAAGTCTATGTACCTGCTCAATATGCTAATCAAGTTAAAGAAGCACTTTTTGCAGCTGGAGCAGGAAATATCGGCTTTTATAATGAATGCAGTTTTACCAGTTCTGGGCGTGGAACTTTTAGACCTTTAGATGGTTCCAATCCATTTAGCGGCTCTAAAAATGTGAGAGAAAATACCGAAGAAGAAGTGATTTCTATCATTTTCGAGACGTACAAAAAGAACAAAATCCTTTTCGCCATGAAAAATGCACATCCTTATGAAGAAGTTGCACATCAAATATTTTCCTTAGAAAATGAGAATCATCATAGCGGTTTAGGCCGATTCGGAGAATTAGAAGAAGCGATTCCAGAAGAAGATTTTTTGCGTTTGGTTCAAAAGAAATTTGATTTGAAAATCATCAGACATTCTGATTTTCAAAACAATAAAATTAAGCGAGTAGGGGTTTTGGGTGGCAGCGGTGCAAGCGGAATTTCTGCAGCAAAAGCAAATAAGTGTGATGCCTATTTAACAGGAGATTTAAAATACCATGATTTCTTTCAGAATGAAGGTCAAATTTTGATTTGTGATATCGGTCATTTTGAATCAGAACAATTTGTAAGTCAACAATTAATTGAGCTATTATCGGAAATTTTTCCTAAATTTGCAGTCTCAAAATCTGTTGAGAAAACCAATCCTGTAAATTATTTTTTATAAAAATATGGCTAAGAAAATTGTAGAAATCTCTGTAGAAGAAAAATTAAGAGCTCTTTATGACTTGCAAATTATCGACTCTAGATTAGACGAAATCCGTAATACGAGAGGTGAATTGCCAATCGAAGTAGAAGATTTAGAAAGTGAAATTGAAGGTCTTGAAAAAAGAGCAGAGAAATTTGAAAACGAAATCAAAGATCAAAACGACGAAATCAACAATAAAAATGAGATTATCAATCATGCTACAACTTTGATTGACAAATATAAAACTCAGCAAGATACTGTTAGAAATAACAAAGAATTTGAAGCCCTTGGAAAAGAAATTGAATTCCAGGAACTAGAAATTCAATTAGCAGACAAAAGAATTAAAGAATTCGGGTCCAAGATTGATCATAAAAATGAAACATTTGGTGATTTAAAAACCAAAATTGTAGAATTGAAAAACCACCTTAAATTTAAAAAAGAGGAGTTAGAAAATTTAGTTTCAGAAACGCAGAAAGAAGAAGATTACCTGATCGAAAGATCACAGGAATTTTCTAAGAAAATAGACGAAAGATTGCTAGGGTCTTATCAAAGAATCCGTACCAATTCTCCAACAGGTCTTGCCGTAGTAGGTCTGGAAAGAGGAGCTCCAAAAGGATCTTTCTTTACAATTCCACCACAAAAACAGATGGAAATTGCACAGCGGAAGAAAATTATTATTGATGAGCACAGTGGAAAAATCTTAGTTGATGACGATTTGGTGAATGAAGAAAATGAAAGGATGGTTGATATTATTAAATTCTAGTCCATCTAAAAATAGAAAATCCGGTTCAATAATTTGAACCGGACTTTTTTTGGTTTTTATTTAAGAAAAAGTCGCATTTTCCAAACAGGTTTTAATTCTTTGCATGGCTTCTTTTAATTCTTCTTCAGAAGCTGCATATGAAAATCTTATACAATTTGAGTTGCCAAAAGAGACACCACCCACAGTTCCTACATGTGCTTCATCCAAGAGAAACATAGAAAAATCATCAGCATCTTCAACTAATTTTCCATTGATGTTTTTTCCAAAATAAGAAGAAACATCTGGGAAAAAATAAAACGCAGATTCGGGAAAATTAACATTGAAACCTGGAATAGCTTTCATCAGATTGTAAACCAATTCCCGTCTTTTTCGAAACTCCTCTATCATATATTGATATTCGCTGTAAGGAGTTTTTAAGGCAGTAACAGATGCTTTCTGCGCCATTGAATTTGCCCCGCTTGTCATTTGTCCCTGAATTTTTTCGCACGCTGTTGCTAACCAAGTCGGGCACGCCGAATATCCAATTCTCCACCCCGTCATAGCGAATGCTTTAGACATTCCATTGATAACGGCTGTCTGCTCATAAACCTGCGGAAATTCTGCAATAGAAGTGTGTTTACCATCATAATTAATATACTCATAAATCTCATCAGAAATAATGGTGATGTGCGGATATTTCGCCACCACATTTGCAATGGTTTCTAATTCTTCATAGGTGTAAAAACTGCCAGAAGGATTGCAGGGTGAGCTGTATAAAATAGCTTTCGTTTTTGGCGTAATTGCTCTCTCCAGTTGAGCTGCCGTCATTTTAAAATTACTTTCAATAGACGTTTCAATAAAAGTAGGTGTACCGTCCACCATTTTTACCATCTCCACATAACTCACCCAATAGGGCGCTGGCAAAATCACTTCATCATCTTTACCAATGATAGAAGCTAAAACATTTAAAATCGATTGTTTTGCCCCATTCGAAACACAAATCTGCGATGCTTGGTAGGATAAATTGTTATCTCGGCTTAATTTTTCGCAGATGGCTTCTCTTAAATCCAAAAATCCAGGTACGGGCGAATAATGACTGAAATTATTATTGATGGCGTCAAAAGCAGCTTCTTTAATGTTTTTTGGAACATCAAAATCGGGTTCTCCCAATGTCAGACTGATCACATCAATTCCCTTTGATTTCATTTCTCGGACCTTGTTGCTCATTACAAAAGTCTGCGAAAAACTCATTCTATTCAGCCTTTCTGAAAATTTTTCCATAGTTATTTTTAAGTAAATCAAAGATAAATTTTTTATCCAAAGTTCTAAACTTGTTTTTATAAATTTGCAGAAATTAAATGTAAAGATGTCTGTTAAACTGATTGAAAAATATTTTCCCAACTTAACTCCTGAACAAAAACTCCAGTTTACGCATTTGGAAGAACTTTACAAGGAGTGGAATGAGAAAATAAATGTAATTTCCAGAAAAGATTTGGATTCTTTGTATGAAAAGCATGTGCTTCATTCTTTGGGTATTGCTAAAATCATGGAATTTGCACCACAAACAAAAGTTCTGGATATCGGGACCGGTGGTGGTTTTCCAGGAATTCCTTTGGCTATTCTTTTTCCAGAAGTTCATTTTACATTAGTTGATTCCATCGGGAAAAAAATTACGGTAGTGAAAGAAGTTTCTGCTGCACTTGGGTTAAAAAACGTAGTAGCAATCCACGCCAGAGCGGAAGATGTGAGAGAGAAATTTCATTTTGTAGTCAGTAGAGCTGTTACTCAAATGCCCGTTTTTCTTCGTTGGTTGCGAGGTAAATTTGAAAAAGAACAATTTAACACCAAACATAACGGCGTTCTTTACCTTAAAGGTGGCGATTTGGAAGAAGAACTTTCCGGCCTAAAAGCGGAAATTTATCCTTTGGGAAAATATTTCGAAAATGAATTTTTTGAAACCAAAAAGGTGGTATATTTATCTAAGGGAAATTTCAGTTCCTAACAACCAGATCCAATACTCTCTTTTCTCTAATTTTTAAAGCATTTGTCATGAAACATTTTCTAAAATTATTCTTATCCATACTTTTATTTTCCTTTTTTACAAGCTGCAATGACCGTTTAGAAGGAGATGCAATTGAAAGCATTAACGCAGTAAAAATTGACAGTATTAAAATTGTAAACAGCATTATGGATGTTTATACCACGCAAACCATTAAAACCTATTCAAACTACGCGCAAACTTGCGAAGGATTTTATGGATATGATTATTTGCACACCGATCAATTTGAAAGAGAAGTATTTTCTTACAAATTTAAAACTGAAAACACCTGTGGCGACGAGCAAGTAAGAGCATCTCAAATTAATTTCCGTCCACAGGAACCGGGGATTTACACTTTTAAATTTTGGACAGGGAAAGATGCAACTGGAGAAAACACTTATCTTGAAGAGCAAATAGAAGTGAACTAACGATATTATTTTATCATCAAAACAAGCATCAAGAAGATTATTTTCCTGATGCTTTTTTATTATATTTTCCCTACTTTTCCTTTTTATATTGCTTATGAAATTTTTAACTAAAATAATGACCGAGTTGCTGGACCAAAATTCAGATTTATCGGGATTCAACATTGTACTTCCGGGAAAACGACCTATTGTTTTCATCAAGCAAATTTTAAAGGAAAAGCAATATTCGGGTTTTCTACCTAATTTTTTCACCATTGAAGATTTGATTAAAGACCTTTCTGGCAAACAAAATTTACAAGGAATTGCGCTCTGGCTTTTTGCTTTTGAAATATATTCTGAATTGCAACCCGCGGAAGATTTCGCAAATTTTCTCAAATGGTTTCCAACGGTATTAAAAGATTGGGATGATATTTTAAAATTTTCCGAAAGTGATCAAGCTGTCTTAGATTACATGTACAGCGAAGAACGGATTAAAAATTGGGCCGAAGAATTAGGCGATGAGGAAGATTCTGCAAGAAAGAAGACCCTAAACTTTTGGCAAAAAATGAGTGTTTTCTTACCACTTTTAAAGCCGAAATTGACGGATAAAAATTGGGCGACTTCGGGTATGATTCATGAGTCCGCGAAGAATAGCATTGAAGATTTTGCTATCAACACAGAACAAAAATATATCTTTTGTGGCTTCAATGCCTTCACACCCGTAGAAGAGAAGCTCGTGAAAAATCTTTTGCAATGGGACAAAGCACAATGCTTTTTCCAAGCTGATGATTATTACATTAATGATGAGCGACAAGAAGCCGGAAAGTTTATTAGGGAACATAAGAAGTGGAAAGAATTTAATGACAGTCGAAAATTCAATTGGATTGAAAATGATTTCGCTCAACCAAAAAATATCAAGGTTTATGAAGTTTCTGGGAATATCACCCAGACCAAAGTTTTACCTGAAATTTTTGATTCCATAACTGATAAAAATCTATCTGCGACTGCGGTTGTTTTGCTGGATGAAAATCTTCTCGCCGCTAGTTTAGACGCTTTAAGTTCAGTAGAATATTTGAACATCACCATGGGATTTCCGCTGAAAAATTTAGGATTTAGTAATGCGATGAAAAAGCTTTTCTATGTGCAGAAACAATTAGAAAAAAGTGATTCAAGCTATTATTACAATGATGTGCTAAGTGTTTTAGAAGAACTTCCAAATGGCGATGAAGATCGGGAAATCATTACCAAATTTAAAGCTCAAATTGAAGAAAGGAATATGGTATATATTTCTAAAAAACAATTGAGAATGTTTTTGGGAGATTTATCTTATTTGCAACTTTTTGAAAAGCCAGCTTCTGTAAAAGAATTTTTAGAATTGCTTATTCAATTTTGCAAAGAATTAAAATTTAGAGACTTAGATGGTATTCTTTATGAAAACATTTCCTACTTCGAGAAGAGTTTTACGGTAATTCAAAATCAGATATCGCCATATTCTTTTGCAATAAAAATGGAGACGCTGGAAGTGTTGATTAATCAATTGGTGAATTCCGAAAATATCGATTTTCAAGGTGAACCACTGCAAGGCTTGCAAGTAATGGGTTTACTGGAAACCAGATTATTAAACTTTGAAAATATTATCCTACTTTCCACCAATGAGGGAAAATTGCCACTTGGTAATTCCCAAAACACCTACTTGCCTTTTAATATTCGAAAGCATTTCAACTTGCATACTTTTTTAGAAAACGACAGTATTTATGCGTATCACTTTTACCGACTACTTCAAGATTCTCAAAATGTGCATCTGTTATTTAACGCACTAAGTTCTGGCGTCAATACCGGGGAAAAAAGCCGTTTTATCACGCAACTTGAAATTGAAGATAGAAATCATGATCTTGAAAATATTGTAATAGAAAATTCATCGGATCCTATTCAGGAAGAATTAATTGAGATTAAAAAGACTCCTTCAGTTGTAGCAAAATTAGAAGACTGGAAAAAGCGCGTTTCTGCTTCCCATTTGACCTCTTACCTTTATAATCCGATCGATTTTTATCTGGGGAAAATTTTGAATACAAGAGAAACAGGTGAAATCGAAGAGGAACTTTCTCAAAGAAGTTATGGTAACTTAGTGCATTATGCATTGCAAAAAATCTACGAAAAATTAATTGGTAAACCGCTTTCCATTAAAGATTTAACACTTTTACAGGAAGTGATCATTGAAGCTGTCAATTTTGCAATCGAAAAATTAAATCATGAAATTTCTTACTACGATCGTGGCATGAACTACATTCACAAATCCATAGCGGAACGGGTAGTGAGAAGTGTAGTTGACTTTGATTTAAAGCTCTTACAAGACGGAAATTCTCTGGAAATAATTAGCGTTGAAGGCAAGTTTGAAAATATAGAATTTTATCTGGATGAAGGCAAATCTGATTCAATCTCCTTTTATGGTTTCATTGACCGCATTGACCGCCTCAACGGCAATCTAAGAATTATCGATTTTAAAACTGCCAAAACGAAAAACTTGACCATCAATGCTCCAAAAAAAGTAGAAGATGAAGAAAAACTGGAGCAATTATTTTTCAATGATGATCGAAAACAAGCCATGCAACTTTCTATTTATGCTTATTCTGTCCTGAATCAAAAGGTATTTCCAGACAATTTTGTACAATGTGGAATTTGGAGTTTTGCCGAAGTTAATGAAGGAGTGCAGCAGTTAGAAATTTTTGGATCAGATGAAATATCTCTTTCGCAATTAGCAAAGCCGATGGCTTCTGTAAAAAATCTCATTGTAGAAATACTGAATCCAGAAATTGATTTTACGGAAAAAGTACAATCAAATTGGTAAGGAAGAATTCGTAAAAAATCCGCAAAGAAAAAGCCTTCAACAATGATTTGTTGAAGGCTTTTTAAACATTATTTTATTATGCTAAAAGGCATTAATTCCGGTAATATCCATTCCCGTAATCAATAAATGAATATCATGAGTTCCTTCATAAGTGATTACAGATTCTAGATTTGCGGCGTGGCGCATCATCGGAAACTCACCCATAATTCCCATTCCACCTAGAATTTGTCTAGATTCTCTCGCAATTTCAATCGCCATGTGTACATTATTTCTTTTCGCCATAGAAATCTGAGCAGGTGTTGCTTTGTGATTATTTTTCAAAGTTCCAAGTTGAAGACAAAGCAACTGAGATTTGGTAATCTCCGTTAAAAATTCCGCCAATTTTTTCTGTTGCAATTGATAAGAAGCGATCGGCTTTCCAAACTGTTTTCTTTCTTTCGCATATTGTAAAGCGGTGCAATAGCAATCAATGGCGGCGCCGATAACACCCCAAGAAATTCCATAACGAGCAGAATTCAGGCAAGATAATGGTCCTTTTAATCCAGAAACATTTGGAAGTAAATTTTCTTTCGGTACCTTAACGTTATTAAAAACCAGCTCACCAGTTTTGGACGCACGCAGACTCCATTTATTATGCGTAATCGGTGTCGTAAATCCTTCAAATCCTCTTTCAACGATTAATCCTTGAATTTTTCCAGCCTCATTTTTTCCCCAAACAACCGCAATATCACACAGCGGCGAATTGGTAATCCACATTTTAGCTCCATTTAATAAATAGTGATCGCCCTTGTCCACGAAATAAGTTTCCATAGAACCTGGATCCGAACCGTGATTGGGTTCGGTTAGTCCAAAAGATCCAATCATTTCGCCAGATGCCAAAAGCGGAAGAAATTTCTTCTTTTGCTCCTCGGACCCGAATTCATTGATGGGAAACATGACTAAAGAACTTTGTACAGACGCAGCAGAGCGGATTGCAGAATCCCCTCTTTCCAATTCCTGCATGATAATTCCATAGGAAATTTGATCCAACCCAGAACCGCCATATTCTTCGGGAATGTATGGTCCCAATGCTCCAATCTTTCCCAATTCCTTCATTAAGTCGGGAATATCGGTGTGATTTTGAGCGGCATCGTCAATTTTAGGCATCACAAAACCCTCTACCCAATCTCTTACAGATTGGCGGATTAATTTGTGCTCCTCCGTTAAAAGATCATCCATTATAAAGTAATCCGGAATGCTTGTGAGCGGGTAATAAGACATATAATATGATTTTATTTGTAGATATATTTTTAGAAAGATAAAGAAATTTTTTCGCTTCTAGATGTGATTATTTTGCAGTCATTTTCTTCTCAAAGTCGGTGCAATCAACTTGTTTTAAAGCGCTGCCTTCATATTTAAGTTTTGAAGAATTTGCATAAACACTGGCGTTACCTTCCGTATTTTGTTCACCGATTCCTTCTGTAAGCTCAGCGCCTTTTCGGAGAAAAAAGATTTCTCTATCAGAGGTCATTCCTTCCGCAGCAAAAGTATAGTTCAATTTGAGGGTATCTCCATTTTGCGTTCCCATCACATCCCCACTAGAACTGTCTTTTTCAAAATTTTTGTACCTCAATTTTCCGGTAAAAGTTCCCAAGTTATCATCTAGTGAAAGATAAATTGAATCTTTTCCCATATTGCCGACATAGCATGTTTGCAGGGTAGAAGATTCTATGGGTTCATTGCTTTCTGGCACCGTTAATGAATCTGGAGGTGTGGTTTGGATGTCTACTATTTCTGTTGATTTTTTTTCGCAGCTAAAAATTGCAGTGAGAAGTAAAGAGGCAAAAAGGTAATTTTTCATAAGGTTTCAGTTGAATAAGAGATTCCCAAATTTAAGAAAATATAAGTGAAAATAAGACCTAAAATGCGCTCAAATCTGATTTAAAAATAATGTTGACTTAAAATTATATCAAAAGTTACAGCGATTTGATAATTCATTTAAAAAGAGAAAAGACAAAGTTTAATTTTTTAATCTTAATTAAAACTTCCTTTTACAATCCTTCGAAAAAATCAGTATTTTTGTTTTTTAATCCTATTTCAAAAAAACACCTCATAAACATGATTCAATACCTTGATAATATTCAGCATAAAAATTCTACAAACTTTTTTCTCATCGCCGGTCCTTGTATTATTGAAGGGGAAGAAATGGCCATGAAAATTGCAGAAAAAATCATTGAAATCACAAACAAATATAAAATTCCCTATATCTTTAAAGGTAGTTTCAAGAAAGCCAACAGAAGTCGTGTAGATTCATTCACCACCATTGGTGAAGAAAAATCATTAGAAATTCTTCGGAAAGTGGGAGAGACTTTTAATATTCCCACCACTACAGATATCCACGAAAATGAACATGCCGCTTTGGCTGCAAATTATGTGGATGTTCTGCAAATTCCTGCATTTCTAGTACGTCAAACGGATTTACTCATCGCTGCAGCAAAAACTGGAAAATGCGTTTCCCTGAAAAAAGGTCAGTTTCTATCTCCAGAATCCATGCAGTTCGCAGTGCAAAAAGTCCAAGATTCTGGCAACCCAAAAACGGCAATTATTGAAAGAGGAAACTCTTTTGGATATACGGATTTGGTGGTCGACTTCCGTGGAATACCAACTATGAGGAATTATTCTCCTGTAATTTTAGATGTTACCCATTCTCTGCAGCAACCTAATCAAAGCTCGGGCGTAACTGGTGGAAGACCAGAACTAATAGAAACTATTGCAAAAGCGGGAATCGCCGTTGGAGCAGATGGACTTTTTATCGAAACTCATCCGGACCCAAGTTGTGCTTTATCTGATGGTGCCAATATGCTGCAGCTGGATAAACTGGAAGATCTTCTGCAGAAATTAACACGGGTGCGAGAAGCGATTCTCTAATTTTTTGTTACCTTTAAAACCTAAACTATTTACCTTGAAAAAATTTCTATTTCTCCTTTTGATGATGCCGCTATTTGCATTTTCGCAAATTAATCTGAAAGTTTTAGATGAAGATGGAACTCCCGTCGCGAATGCAGATGTATCTTACAACAATCAAAATTTTAGCACAGATGATCAGGGAAATGTGAAAATTCCTTTAGCAGATTCTGAGCAAAGTTTAGTGGTAAGTAAAGAAAATTTCCGAGGTTTCAACAAAATCATCAAGATTAATCCGAAGGTTCAAAACGTAAATGTTTTGTTCGTTAAATCTAATCGCGAATCCGAAATAGAAGAAGTAGTTTTCCAGAAAAAAGGGAAACCAAAAGTAACCGATCTTACTTCCATAGAAATCTCCGCAAAAGAAGCGCAGCAAGTTGCCTCGCTTTCTGGTGGTGTAGAGGGTTTATTGAAAACTTTACCCTCCGTTAATTCTAATACAGAACTTTCATCCCAGTATATGGTTCGTGGTGGTAATTATGATGAAAATTTAATTTATATTAATGATGTAGAAATATACCGACCTTTTTTAATCCGGAATTCTTTGCAGGAGGGGATGAGTATTATTAATCCAGATATGGTTCAGGCAATTAATTTTTCTGCTGGTGGTTTTGAAGCAAAATATGGCGATAAAATGTCTTCTGCCTTAAATATTTATTACAGACAGCCCACAAAATTTGAGCTTTCTGGAGAAGCCAGTTTAATTGGGGGTCGTTTATCTACAGGATTTGCCTCCAAAAATAAAAATTTGAGTGCGCTCTTTTCCGCGCGGTACCGAAATACCAATTTGGTTCTCAATACACTGAATGAAGACACCGATTTTAATCCACAATACATGGATTTTCAGTCTTACATTACCTATAAAATCAATGAAAAATGGGATGTTTCTTTCATTGGTTATATGAGTAAGAATGATTATGAAATGATTCCTAAAGTGAAAGAAGTTGATTTCGGATCATTGTTAACACCTCTAAAATTGAGTGTTTTTTACAGCGGAAAGGAAGATGACCAGTACAAAAACGCCATGGGAACTGCCTCAATTAACTTTAAGCCCAGCAAAAAATGGACGTTTACTTTAGATAATTTCGCTTACCAGAATCGCGAAAGAGAGTATTACACCATTGCGTCTGGATATGCATTGCAGACTTTTGACCCAGTTACTGGTGAACCCATTACTTCTTATGATGTAGGTGGACAGATTGATCATGCAAGAAATGATTTACTCGTAAAAACATTTGGAACCCAATTTAAAACAAGATTTTCCCCCGATGTAAACACTGATTTCGAACTAGGATTAAAATTCGAAAAAGAAAACTTAAAGGATTTTACGAATGAATATCAGTTGGTGGATTCATTGGGATACAGTACGCCGCGAAATTACACCAATCCTGGAACATTGGATCCTTCTCAGTTGAAACTACGATTTAATATTGCCGGTTCCAATAATATTCAACCAACCAGAATGTCTGCTTACGCGCAATATTCCAAAAAATTCTTCTGGGGCGAAAACAGAGTTTTCATTAATGCGGGAATTAGAGCTTCACATTGGGATTTTAATGATGAAACCATTATTTCCCCAAGAGCGCAAATTGCCATTAAGCCAGATTGGGACATGGATATGTTGTTTAAACTTTCGGGCGGAATATATTACCAGGCTCCATTTTATAAAGAAATTAAGGATTTGGAAGGAAACTTTAATCCAGACATTGAGTCTCAACGATCAATGCAACTTATTTTGGCCAATGATTTCGAATTTAGAATGGTGGAGCGGCCATTTAAATTGACCACAGAATTGTACTACAAAAAAATGGATAACTTGATTCCTTATTATTTAGATAATGTGAGAATCCGATATTCTGGAGAAAATAATTCTGAAGGCTACGCATACGGTATTGATACTAGATTATTTGGGGAATTTGTTCCTGGTGTTGATTCTTGGATATCTGCAAGTTATGCACGTGTTTTTGAAAATATTGCTGGACAAGGAGAAATCTCCAGACCAACTGATCCACGTTTTAGATTCTCGATGTTTTATCAAGATTATATGCCAAAATTCCCTTCGATGCGTGTAAATTTAACATTGGTTTTCGCGAACGGATTGCCATCCGGAACACCAATTTCTTTAGACGCGAATGGAAAACCAGACTTTACCGCGCCGTATTTATACCAAAGAACATTACCTTCTTATAAACGTTTAGATATTGGTTTATCCAAAGTTTTCATCGATCAAAAAGACAACAAAGTAAGTGGTGGTTTCTGGGGTAATTTTAAAGAATTGACGTTAGGGGTACAGATCTTTAACGCCTTTAACATTAGCAATACAGTAGCAAACCAATGGGTCAATGATGTTTCTTCGGGTTACAATTACCCAGTTCCAGTGCGACTAACGGGAAGATTTTTCAATGTTAAATTGGAATTTAAATTGTAATTTTTTTCGAGCGATTATTATTCAAACACCATCTACAATGTAAATTTATGAACGCATTTCACTACGCTTTTAAGGTAAAGGATATAGAATCTACAAGAAAGTTTTACGTCCAAATTTTAGAATGTGAAGAAGGAAGATCCACAGAAAATTGGATCGATTTTAATTTCTTCGGCAATCAATTATCGGCTCATATAAGTACCAATCTTCCGGAGCCTGACTACTGCGGAATAGTGGATGGCGTAAATGTACCAATTCCACATTTTGGATGCCTATTAGAAAAATCGGTATTTGAAAAAATTCAAAAGAATTTGGAAAGAGAAAATGTTAAATTTATTGTGAAGCCGCAAGTACGGTATGAAGGAAAAATAGGGGAACAAAAGACAATGTTCGTGCTGGATTTCAGTGGCAATGCTTTAGAATTTAAATCATTTTCTGATGATCATGAGGTTTTCTCGTAAAAAATTTTCTCCCAAATTATAGATGCAAAATTTAATACATTAATTGATAGAAAAAACCCACCGCAATTGCAGTGGGTTTTCTTTGATATTAATTCTCTAAATCTTATTTATATTCACGTCTCCACTTTGAGCAACAACAAAGCAAAAATGACTATTTTATAATCTTCTACAAAATAATAAATGTGATAGTCAAATTGATGTAGTAGAATATTTCTTAATTCTGAATGCTTACCTACAAAACCTTTTGGAGAATTTTGAATTTTAATTACTGCTTCTTCGATTCTGTTCAAAAAATCTTCTGACAGTTTTGGATTTATCGCAAATTAATAATCTGACGCTTATAAGATGTCATCATAAACTCTAGGTCTAGTTTCAATGAGATAATTCCCAAGCTATATTTTTCTCTGATATCTTTCAAAACTTCGTCAAAATTCAAATTATTATTTGGGTTTCCTCGATAATCTGCTAATCGTTCCCGAAGTTTCAAAGTTTCGGGATTTAATATTATTCAGGTTCGCTGTTATAGTTGATCGTGTCATACAAATCTTTCCGCCTATCACTCATCGTTCGAACTGCTCCGTAATGATGCAATTCTTTTAATAAGTTCAAATCAACATCCACAATCAAAGTCGTTTCTGTATTTGGCGTTGCTTCACCTTTTACTGCATTTGAGGGAAAGGCAAAATCAGACGGTGTGAAAACAGCAGCTTGCCCGTATTGAATATCCATATTATTTACACCCGGCAAATTCCCTACACATCCTGCGATGGCAACATAACATTCATTTTCGATGGCTCTTGCTGCCGCGCAATGGCGAACTCTCATGTAAGCATTTTGCGTATCGGTTAAATAAGGAACAAACAAAATCTTCATCCCTTGATCAGCTAAAATCCGGGGCAATTCTGGAAATTCAACATCATAACAAATCACCAGTCCAACTTTTCCACAATCCGTATCAAAGACTTTTATTTGGTTGCCACCTTTCATACCATAATATTTCTTTTCGTTGGGCGTGATGTGAATTTTGCGGTGTTCATCAATTTTTCCATCACGGTGAAGCAGATAACTGATATTATAGAGTTCTTCATTTTCTATGAAAGGCATACTTCCACCGATGATATTAATGTTATAACCGATTGCCAGTTGCGAAAGTCGGTCTCTAATTTCTTCCGTTAATTCTGCCAGTTTAAACATACTTTCTCTCTCCGATAAATGATTGAAAGGCGCAAGTAAAGGCGTGTTAAAGAATTCTGGGAACATAATAAAATCAGATTTGTAATCTGCCATCACATTAATAAAAAATTCTACTTGTTCAAAAAATGCATCAATATCTTTAAAATGTCGCATTTGCCATTGAACCAAACCTAATCGAATTACTGCATCTTGCATCGTATTCGGTTTCTTGCTGTAGTAAATATTATTCCACTGGAGCAAAACCGCGTTTTCCTTGGAGTGAGAATCTTCTGGGAGATAATTTTTTAGGACTCTTACAGGTAGAAAATTATTCGCCAATTGGAAACTTAAAACGGGATCATAAACTTCTTTCTTACGAACCTGCTGAATAAATTCTCGTGGCGAAAGTTCGTGGCTGTGCAAATGATAATTTGGAATTCTACCTCCAACAATTATCGATTTTAAGTTCAATTTTTCACACAATTCTTTTCGGGAATCATATAATCTTCTCGCCAAGCGCAATTCTCGGAATTCTGGATCCACAAAAATTTCGATTCCATACAACACAGTTCCAGTATCAGAATGCGTGTTAAATGTATAATTTCCGGTAATTTCTTTATAGGTATGATCGTCACCATATAACTCATACTGCACGATTAAGGAAAGACATACTGCGGCAATTTTATCGTCAACGGTAATACAAATTTGTCCATCTGGAAAAATTTTGATGAGTTTTTGGATGCTTTTTTTAGACCAAATACTTTCAGACATTGCAGGATACGCTTTCTGCATCGTCTCTCGCAACTCATCGTAATCACCAATGGCTAAATTTCTAATATCTATTTGCATAATTTCTTAATTTTTGTATTTTATCTCTACACTAAAAGTCCGGAGGAGTGATCCGCAGAACTTCCGGTGGCAGAAGATAAAACATTGGTTTCGTTATTTATTTTAAGAACGCCCATGAAAGCAAAAATGAGGGCTTCTTTAAAATTGATTAATTCTTGTGAAGGAATAATGATTTCTCCCTCAAAATTTTCTTTAATTTGATTGAATAAAAATTGATTGTAGGTTCCACCGCCCGTGAATAAAATTCTATTGAGCTTATATTTTCGGAAAACTTCCGTAATTTTTTCCGCTGCATGCTGCGTAAAGGTTGCGAGGTTATTTTCTGGACTTTCATCGGTAAGTAAAGGAAATACATTTTGATTCACCCATTCTAATCCCAAAGATTTGGGCGGACTTTGCAAATAATAATCCAGCGAATTCAGGTCAGCCAATATTTTTTCACTTACAAAGCCTGACTTTGCAATATCGCCGTTTTCATCATAATCTTTGCCTAATAACTTTGCAAAATGATTCAAAACAATATTTAAAGGCCCAATGTCAAACGCTATTCTTTTATTTTCTTCTTTAAAAGAAATATTAGAGAATCCACCTAAATTTAAACAGGCATCATATTCTGAAAAAAGCAATTCATCACCAATAGGAACTAAAGGAGCGCCATTTCCTCCCATCAAAACATCTTGACTTCGGAAATCATAGACCACCGGAATTTGAGTAAAATGTTTGATAGCACGTCCATCTCCGATTTGACAAGTGAATTTGTTTTGAGGCTGATGAAAAACTGTGTGACCGTGAGAAGAAATAACATCAATGTTTTCCAGCGCTTTTTTAGAAATAAACTCCTGCACTTTTTCCCCTAAATAAAATCCATAATTGGAGTTCAATTCCAGTAAATCTGGGGCGGAACGATGAATGGAGTTTCGGAGCTGATCTTCCCAAGATTTGGAATATTCTGAAGTTTCGGCATTTAAAATTTCGAAAGTCCAGCGCTCAGATTCTTTTTTGAATTTTACAAAACAAAGATCCAATCCATCCAAACTTGTCCCCGACATTAATCCAATTGCACGAAATTCCATAACACCTATTTTTCACCAATTTACGAAAATCAACGACCTGCTTCTGGAATTTTTTTCGCGTTAATGTCTCCAGAATTGTTGTAAAAAATATATTCAGAGAAATCATCTTTAGCCTTCATGCCATTTGCACCCACTAAAGTGGATCCATCTTTATCAGTTACAAAAACAGTATCAGAAGTATAAATTATCTTTTTTACCTGATCCCAATAAACGGATTGCATGGCGAACATTTGATTTTCGTTCGTGGTAATTCTTACATTTCCTTTCGCCTCATAAAACTTTTTCTTCTCATTGTATTTGGCATATTTTGCATCAATTTTACCCGGAAGATCGGGTTTCTTTTTATCGTAGAACAAAATATTAATTCCTTTTCTTGCCTCTATGTAAGGTGAATCAATAAACTCGTACTTTTCTATTAAAGGCGCTTTTGCACGTAATTTTATCATTCCAGAATCCCGTTGGATAATATTCGCATTATTGATGACTTGAGAAGGGAAGTTGGTTTTATTATTTTTGCTGATGGTGGTTAACTCTTCAGTACAAGAATTTAAACCAAAAAATATAGCACATCCAAAAAAGACGGCTATATTTTTTATAAATATTTTTCTGAGAAGATTCATCTGTTAATCATAAAGACGTTTCAGGAACCATTTATCGGCAAAATTAATCCCGATTTTAAGATTCACAAAATTCTGACGAATTAAATCATTTTGCACCGTACCTCGTTGTCCAAGTTCTACACCAATATCAATTCCGGTCATTCTGTTTGCGCTTCTGTTTTCGAAAGGCAAAGTAGCACCTGCAGTGATTGCAAATTGATTAATATTTTTTCCGTTGATGGCTAAATTTCCTTTTTCATAATACGCACCATATCTATAAGTTACGCGGGAAAAATAATTTCTGAAATTGTTATAATTAGGGATATACCATCCACCGGCTGCAACTCTGTAAGAATCTTGATTTGCAAAAGGTTGGCCTAAAAATGCAATGGTTTCTCCTTTTTTATAATCAACTTGAGTCCCCAAGAACCATTTGGTGTCTCTACCGTAACCTGCCCCAAGAGAAAATTCCATAGGAATTAAATTCTTATCTTCACTAAATTCCTGTTCAATAATGCTTACATTATTTTTCGTTTTTCCTGGAGTATAAAAATAAGTACTGTTCGTGTACATTGTTTCCATTGTACCAGTATTTCCAAAAGTATAAGTACCTCCTAAAGTTAATTTTCGGTCTGTTCCTATTTTCTTTTGGTAAGCTGATCCTAGTGTAAAATTAAAAGTTTTAATTTTATTTTTCGTTTCATATCCATTTACTAATTCCGCTGTAGAATAGGTGAGTTCATTAATATCATAAAGATTTCCAAAGTAGAAATTGGTTCTAAATCCTAAAGCAAATTCTGGAGAAATTTGGTAAGATAGAGCTGCTTGAACCGTACTTAACGTTCCTTCTCCTGTAAAAAGATTGGCTTCTACTGCGCCACTTGCTAAAGTTTCATTGGTTAAAACAGAATACTTTTTAGAACTGTAAGGCTGGTAACCTAAACCAAATTTAACCTTTTGTGAAAGTGGAAATGCTACACTGATGTTTGAAAGGTAAGAAGATTGCTTAGTCACATTTCTGTTCTCAAATTCGGACTTGAAAAAATTATTTTCATTCGTTCCTTCAAATTTAATGCTGGTAAGTTCTAAATTTTTATTCGCGGCTGGATTGCTGAAATTAAAGTTGTTATTGAAATCCCAAATATATGCAGTAGAAATGCCACCCATCGAACTGATATCGGCTGTATTATCATACTTTACATCACCGATTCCAAAGGCAGCATATGGAGAATTACCTATCGTTTGTGCATTTAATAAATAACCTGCAGCAATCAATGGCAATACAAAAAATCTTTTCATTCTCTATTTTTAAAAATAATGCGCAAATATCCTAAATATTACTGAACTGAGGAAATTTACTTTGGTTAAAGTTTGTTAAGTACTCATCTGCCTTAATTGCGCTTTTTATGTGTAATTTATTTTAAAAGGTGACTATGGAATTGTTAAAATTTTGTGGTTTTCATTTCAATTTCAAAATTGTGTTTTACACCATTTTATTAAACCTTAAAGCCAGAATTGTTCAGACAATCTTCTAAAATTATTTATCTTTGAAAAATGAATTGGGAACAAATTGTAGGACAAGAAAAACTGAAAAATCTCCTCAGAGAAAGCATTGCGCATAATCGAGTGGGGCATGCTCAGCTTTTCATTGGTAAAGATGGTTATGGAACTTTGCCTTTAGCTTTAGCATTCGCAAAAGAAGTTTTTAAAAAGGAGAATGAAAAGTCAGCTTCCAAGGTGGAGCACCTTAATCATTTAGATCTGCATTTCAGTTTCCCAGTTTTCAAAGAGAAAAACAGTGGTCTTACCGAAGCTTTCTTAGAAAGTTTTCGGGATATGGTTTTAGAAAATCCCTATATCAATCTAGAAGACTGGACAAAAATTCTAGCTTCAGAAAATAAGCAGCTCACCATTTACGCTGATGAAATTGATGAACTCAATCGAAAATTTGCGCTAAAAACGTTCGAAGGCGGCAGTAAAATCCTCATCATCTGGCAAGCGGACAAAATGAATACTGCAGCTTCTAATAAATTGCTTAAATTTTTAGAAGAGCCGCCAAAAAATACCTATATCATTCTTACTGCAGAAAGCGCGGATGATATTTTACCTACGATACTTTCTCGTACTCAACTAGTAGAAATACCAAGAATACAGGATGAAGACCTTGAAAATTTTGCAGAAAACGAAAAAGCACAACCTTCAGAAAGGGTTAAAGAAATTGTTTTTCAGGCGCAAGGTGATTGGAATTTGGCGCAGAAACTTCTTTCCACCGGAACTGCAGATTCAGAATTCGAAGAAATTTTTGTGACATGGGTTAGAGATGCTTTTCAGGTGAAAAAGAAACCGGAATTTTTAAAAAACATAGTTCTATGGGCAAGAAATATTGCGGGTTGGAACAGAGAAAAGCAAAAAAGCTTTCTGGATTATTGCGCAGAAATGTTCAGATTGGCGCTGCTTCAAAATTATGGAACAGATACTTTGGTGTATAAAAAAATCAATTCAGAAGGTTTTAAATGGGACCGTTTTTCTCACTTTATTCACGGCGCCAACATCGAAAATATTCTTCTGGAAATTTCTGAAGCCGACTATCATTTAGAAAGAAATGCCAATGCTAAAATTGTGTGGACGGATTTAGGGATTAAACTTTCTCGCTATATTCATAAGGCTTCCGGAAATTAAATTCCACCATCTTTAACAAGAAATTACTTCAACATCTTTCTTCCTTATTAAATTCTGCACTTTGTTTTTGCGAGCGATTATTTGTGTCGTCTATATCGCCAATTGATTGTATAAAAACTTGGAAACTTTTAATGTTTATTAGTTTTCTCTTCCTATCTTTGCACTCGATATGAGTTTAAACAATGAATTTTTACTAAGAGTAGCTGATCTATTTGCGGAAAATGGAGCGAAAACTTTAACGATGGACGACATCGCGAAAGAGTTTTCTATGTCCAAAAAAACGCTGTATCAGCAATACAAAAACAAAGAAGATTTGCTAACAGAAGTTTTAGATTACAAATTGGATTTAATCATTGAAACACTTTTACTCAATGATTCTAAATCAGACAATGCCATAGAAAGAATGTTTCTTCGGGAAAGTGATTTTGAAAACGTAGCGCGGACCAATAAAACCATTTTTATCCGACAATTGATTAAATATTATCCTTCAATTTACAATCTGCACATTTTAAGCATTGATGAGAAAGTTTCTAAGATAGTCATTCACAATATAAAGCTTGGCAGAGAACAGGGTTTATACCGTAGTGATTTTGATGAAAGATTATACGTCAAATTCTTACTTCAGCTGATGTTTTCTTATGAAAATTCCCCACTTTTTGAAAATCAAACCTGTGATCGTGGAACTTTTTGTTTTGAGGCGATGGTTTTTTACATCCATTCGATTGCAACCATAGACGGAAAAAAATTCTTAAGTGAATTCAATTTTAAACATCAAAAAAAAATATAGAGGCTGATCAGTCACCTTTTTATAATCAATAAACATTAATAATAACGATAGATCAAATGACCAACTGGAAAATAATGGCTCTGGCGGCAAGTACTTTTGTATTTTCAATCAATGGATTGAAGGCTCAACAGATGTTGACGCTGAAACAAGCCATCGAATATGCATTGCAGAATAAAGCGGAAGCACAAAAAGCAAAATTAGATGTTAAAAATGCCGATTACCAAATTATGGAAGCAAAGTCCAATGCTTTGCCACAGATTTCTGGGGTCGCAAATCTTACCTACAATCCACTTCTGCAAAAATCTGCGCTAGACGTAGGTGCATTTAGCGGTGGTCCAAGCAATATTCAATTGATTTCTTTTGGGCAAAAATGGAATGCTGGAGCGGGATTGCAATTATCACAACCCATCTTTAACCAAAAAGTTTTTATCGGATTAAAAGCAGCGAAGTCAACCAAAGAATTCTATGAGCTGAATAGCGAATTGACGGAAGAGCAAATTATAGAGCGCGTTTCTACCGCTTATTTTCAGGTTTTTACAGTTCAGCAAAGAAGAGAGACTTTAGTTAGCAGTTACGGAAGTACAGAAAAAGCAAGAAACATCATCAAAAGTTTATTTGATAATGGATTGGCTAAAAAAGTGGATTTGGACCGAACCAATGTAAACCTTACGAACATCAGTACGGTTCTAAAACAGCAACAAAACGGAATCAATCAGGCAGAAAATGCGCTGAAATTTTATATGGGAATGCCCATAGAAACTGAAATTGAATTGGTGCAAGCCGACATGGAAATCACACCGCATTTATTAGATAATACTTTGGGAACTGATTCTAGGACAGAAGTTAAACTTTTAGATAAACAAAGAGAGCTTCTAGAATATAACAAGAAAGCTACTGAATCGGCTTATTATCCAACCGTTAATTTAAACGCCAATTACAGTTATCAAGGATTGGGAGATAAATTCCCATTAACCAATGGAAAAAATAATGGTGTTTATTGGTCAGACTATTCTGCGGTTACCTTAGGAGTTAACATTCCCATTTTCAATGGTTTCGCGACGAAAGCACGTGTAGCGATGGCGCAAATAGAATTAGACAAATTAGCAGTGGACATTGCAGATACAAAACTTGGTTTAGACTTATCTTACCAAAATGCAAAATCTCAAATAGAAAACAGTTTATCTGCACTAGACAGCCAAAGTGCGAATGTAGGATTGGCTGAAACAGTTTTATCGAATACGAAAAGTAATTACCAATATGGTTTGGCAACTCTTACAGAATTATTAGAAGCTGAAAATTCTTTGGTTGAAGCCAAAAACAATTATAGCAACGCCATACTGGATTATAAGATTGCAGAAATTCAATATTACAAATCCAAAGGTGAACTCAGAAACTACATTAAATAATAAGCAGAAAATAATATACAGATGAAAACAAGACCAATAATTTACAGTGTAATCGCCGTAATACTAATCGCAGCCGGAGTTTATACTTTGATCAACAATAAAAAGCAGAATGAAGCAGAAACTGCAATTGTAGCGCAAAAAAACACCGATGTTTCTGTTAATGTAACGCAAGCAAAATATGAGCACATCAACAATGATTACTCGGCGAACGGAACTTTCGCACCTTATCAAGAACTTTCTTTCCCTTCAGAAATAAGTGGGAGAATTATGAGAGTTTTTGTGGACGAAGGAAGTTATGTGAGAGCAGGACAGACCGTGGCGACCATCAAAAAAGATCAGCTTGAAGTAGATAATTCTAATGCAAACGCGGCTTACCAAAATGCCGTAGTTGATAATCAAAGATATGAGAACGCCTTTAAAACAGGTGGCGTTACAAAACAGCAAGTAGATAATTCTAGATTGCAGGTAAAAAATGCCAGAGCGCAGTTACAGCAAGCTAATCTCCGAATTGGCGACACCAACGTAAGAGCGAGCATCAGTGGAATTATCAACAAAAGATTGATCGAACCCGGATCAGTAGTTTCCCCGGGAACTGTGATGTTTGACATCGTAAATGTTTCCCGTTTGAAATTAAAAGTGAATGTGAATGAAGCTCAAGTTGCAAGCATGAAAGTGGGTGACGAAATCGACGTGAAAGCAAGTGTATATCCTGATGTAGCATTTAAAGGGAGAATTAGTTTCATCGCCCCTTTGGCAGATTCTTCATTAAATTTTCCTGTAGAAATTGAAATCAATAACAGCACGGAGAAAGTTTTAAGAGCTGGTATGTATGGAACTGGAGTTTTCAATTCAAAAAAGACCGGAACAGAACATGCAATGTTGGTTTTACCGAAAGACGCCTTTGTAAATGGCGTAAGCAGCAACCAAGTATTTGTAGTAAATCCTGACAATACGGTAAAATTAACCACTTTGGTGATTGGAAGAATTTTCGGGAATCAAATCGAAATTTTAGACGGAATTAAAGAAGGAGTACAAGTAGTAACTACGGGTCAAATTAATTTGATCAATGGTGCCAAAGTAAAAATTGTAAAATAGAGCAGAGTCAGGACTCTTGGTTTTTTTAAAAATTGAGCCAAGAAAAACTGAAATCTTAAATCTAAATAGTTATATGAAATTAGCAGAAGTATCCATAAAACGCCCCACCATCATTATTGTATTATTTACAATACTTACTTTAGGCGGTATATTCAGTTATAGCCAAATGGGCTATGAATTGATTCCGAAATTTGAAATCAATGTGGTTTCCATTTCTACAGTTTATCCGGGAGCCTCGCCAAGTGAGGTAGAAAGTTCCGTAACGAAAAAAATTGAAGATGCCATTTCTTCTTTGGAGAATGTAAAGAAAGTAGAATCTAAATCCTATGAAAGTCTTTCTTTAGTTACGGTCACTTTAAATTCTGGGGTAGATACCAATTATGCTTTGAATGATGCACAACGTAAGATTAATGCCATAGAAGCAGATTTGCCAGAAGACGCTAAACCGCCGTCTTTGCTGAAATTCTCCTTGAGTGATTTACCAATTATTACCGCCGGTGCAACTTCAAGTTTACCTCAAAAGGAATTTTATGACTTGCTAGATAAAAAAATTCAGCCGGTACTTTCCCGAGTTAAGGGAGTAGCGCAAATCAACTTAATTGGGGGTGAAGAGCGAGAAATCCGCGTTAATATGGATCAGGCGAAAATTGAAGGATACGGTTTATCTGTTCCTGAAATTCAACGTGCTATCTTAAGTTCGAACTTAGATTTCCCAACCGGAAATGTAAAAACTCGAGATAATACTACGATTATTAGGCTTTCTGGTAAATATAAAAACACAGAAGAACTTAATAATTTGGTGATTAAAACCGCGAATGGTTCTCAGATCAGATTGGGTGATGTTGCTTTTGTAGAAGATTCTCAGAAAGATGTGGAGAAAATTGCAAGAGTGGATCAAAAACCTGCTGTAATATTGCAGATCATCAAACAATCAGATGCGAATGCGGTAGAAGTTAGTGAGCTGAGTAGAGCCGCGATTGCTAAAATTGAGCAGGATTACAACCTTCAAAATGTAAAAATTGAGGTGGTGAATGATTCTACAAACTTTACCCTGAATGCTGCAAATAATGTTACGCATGATTTAATTATCGCAATATGTTTGGTTGCAGTTGTGATGTTATTGTTTCTACACAGTATCAGAAATGCCTTTATTGTAATGATTGCGATTCCAGCTTCTTTGGTAGCTACATTTATTGGAATGTATCTTTTAGGATATACCTTAAACTTAATGAGTTTGCTAGGACTTTCTTTAGTAGTAGGAATCTTGGTAGATGATGCCATTGTGGTCCTCGAAAATATTTACCGCCACATGGAAATGGGTAAAAGTAAAGTTAGAGCCGCTTATGATGGAACCGCCGAAATTGGATTTACCGTAATGGCGATTACTTTGGTAATTGTAGTAGTGTTTTTACCTATTGCACTAAGTACCGGTTTGGTTTCTAATATTATCGCACAATTCTGTATTACTGTGGTGATTGCAACTTTACTATCCTTATTATCTTCCTTTACAATCGTTCCGTGGTTATCTTCAAGGTTTGGAAAATTAGAACATTTGACAGGGAAAAACTGGTTCGAGAAATTTATCTTGGCTTTTGAAAAGCGTTTAGACGCTTTCACGCACTGGATTTCTGGTTTATTAGAATGGAGTTTGAAAAGTTGGAAAACAAAACTTTTGACCTTAGGTTTAGTAGTGGTGTTGTTTTTCAGTTCATTCACCTTGGTAATTTTCGGATTTATTGGGGGAGAATTCTTCGCGAAAATCGATAAAGGAGAATTTTTGGTTCAAATTGAGTTACCGAAAGATGCAAGTATTGAGCAATCAAATTTCATGACGCAAAAAGCTGAACGATATTTGACTGATAAAAAAGAAGTTCAAAAAATAATAACTACAGTTGGGCAGACCAGTGATGGAATGGGTGGCGCACAAGCAACCGCTTACAAATCTGAAATCGATGTAATTTTAGTTGGTAAAGAATTAAGAGAGGATAACTCTTTCGTTTATGCCGCAAAATTGAAAAAAGAATTAGAGAATGTGCTCATTGGGGCGAAAGTAAAAACTGTACCAGTTGGACTTTTAGGAGCAGAACAAGCGCCGTTAGCATTGGTCGTTACGGGTCCAGATTTAAAAGATGTAACCAGATTTGCGCAGCAAGCCGAAGCACAATTAAGAACCATCGAAGGAGCTTCTGAAGTAAAATTAACGAGTGAAGGTGGTAGTCCAGAAATTAATGTAACGGTGGATCGGGATAAAATGTCTCTTTTGGGATTGAATCTTCAAACGGTGGGAATTACCATGCAAACTGCCTTTAGTGGAAATACAGATGGGAAATTCCGTGCAGGAGATTATGAGTATGACATTAATATTCAGTACAATGAGAAGGGTAGATCATCTGTTGAAGATGTTAATAATTTGATTTTCGTGAATGATCAAGGTCAGCAAATCAGATTAAATCAATTCGCCACTGTGGTAGAAAGTTCTGGTCCAAGTTTCTTGGAAAGACGAGATAAATCGCCGTCAGTGACCATTCAAGCTCAAACCATCGGGAAACCAACTGGAACAGTGGCTGCAGAATGGGAAGCGAAGTTTGAAACCATTAAAAAACCAACTGGTGTAAATTACACGTGGAGTGGTGATATGGAAAACCAAACAGAAGGTTTCGGAACCTTAGGAATTGCCTTGTTAGCCGCTATTATCTTGGTTTATTTAGTAATGGTTGCGCTCTACAACAGTTTCGTTTATCCGTTTGTAGTTTTATTTTCAATTCCTTTGGCGTTGATTGGAGTACTTATCGTTTTAGCATTAACCAATAATTCCTTGAATATTTTCACCATTTTAGGTATGATTATGTTGATCGGTTTAGTGGCGAAAAATGCGATTATGATTGTCGATTTTACAAACATGCGAAAAGCAGCGGGTGAAAGTACGCATACAGCATTGATTCAGGCGAATCACGCAAGGTTACGACCAATTTTAATGACCACTATCGCAATGGTGATTGGAATGTTACCGATTGCTTTGGCAAGTGGTGCGGCTGCAGAAATGAACAACGGATTAGCGTGGGTAATTATTGGTGGATTAATATCCTCTTTATTCCTGACCTTAATTATTGTACCCGTAGTGTATTCCATATTTGATGGCTTAATCAATAGATTTTCTAAAGGAGAAAAAATTGATTACGAAGCAGAAATGAAAGCAGATTATGTAGCAGAAGATTTAAGTGAAGATGGTTTCACTACAAAACATACGATGTAGGGTAGTATTACATTAAGAAGAGAAAAGCCGTTTCAATTGTGAAGCGGCTTTCTTTTGTGTAAAGACATTTGTAATGGAGAAATACTTACACGAATTACACTTATTTAAATGTTCTAAATTCTTAAAGATTTAAGATAATCTGTCATAAAATCTACTGCAATTGCTCAAGTATGCTTTTCAGCAAATATTTTTTCCCCACAAAAAATCCCTAAACTTTAATGGCTTAAGGATTAATTGTATTTAATATGAGATTAATCAAGCTTCAATTGCTTTCGCTCTTCTGTCCGAAAGGTTTAAAAATCGAATAACTAAAAGTATAGCAGAAATCGTAAGTCCCAGTCCAAGCGCAATCCACATTCCGAAAGCACCCATTTTCATATTAACCGTTAAGAAATATCCAAGCGGAATAGTGATCACCCAATAAGCGATAAAAGTAATAATAGAAGGTATTTTGACATCTTGAATTCCACGAAGCGCACCTAACGCAACCACTTGAACACCATCTGAAAGCTGAAATAATGACGCTATAATGAGTAATTTTGAGGCGAGTTGAATCACTTCTATATCTTCTTTTTGAGTAAAGAATGTCGGCAAAATATCTCTTCCCACGATAAAAAGCAATCCACAAAAGAGCATAAATAAGAATACGATTTTGAAATTATTTATTCCCACTTTCTTAATTTCACCATAGTTCTGTTCTCCCAGTTTTCTACCAATCATTACCGTAGAAGCTACACTAAATCCGATGCAGAGATTGAACGTAAAAGATGCCATGGATAAGGCAATTTGATGAGAGGCAATATCTTTTGCAGAAACCAATCCACAAATAAAAGCCGCCGCCGCAAAAGCGGTAATCTCAAAAAACATTTGCAATGCCGTAGGAAAACCTATTCTCAACATTTTGCGGAACATTTCTTTGGAAAATTCTGCCACTTTTAAGGAGAATGCCTTTATGTACATTCGGGTTTTTTCTTCTTTAATCAAAACGTAATAAAGAAATACCATCATAAAAATTCTCGCAATTAAACTGGCCAGAGCCGAACCTTCTACACCCATTTCAGGGAAGCCGAACATCCCTTTAATAAAAACGTAATTCAGAATAATGTTAATGACATTTGCAATAATGGTGGCTTTAGTAACACCGATAGTAAAAGACAGCCCTTCAGAAACTTCTCTCAGCGTTTGAAAAGCCATAAAAGGCAAAATACTCAGCGTCATAATACTAAGAAACCCAATGGTGTCTGGAATAATTTCTACCGGTTGATCCATGTGATAAAGGAGCGGCAGCAAACTATAAAGCAGCATCATCAGCAAGAGTCCAATTCCAATATTGATGACAAATCCATGTCTAAAAACGGAATTGATCGTATCATGTTTTTCCTGCGCATGAGCCTCGGAAACCAAAGGCGGAATGGCAAAAGAAAATCCTAAAGCAAACACAAATATGGAAAAGAACAGGGCATTACCCAAAGAAACGGACGCTAAAGCTTGAGCACCCAGCAATTTTCCCACAATAATATTATCAAATAAATTGACAGAAACTTGGCCCACTTGAGTAAGCATTACGGGCAAAGCGAGGGTTAAAGTAGCTTTGGTATATTGCGGATTTAGAAATGACATAAGGCAACAAAAAAATTTGCAGCAAAAATACTGCAAACTTTCATTTTTAACTTGATTTAAAGTGTTTTTATTTTCTCACAAAATTGCCAACATCGGTAGCCGAAACTGGACTAGATCCTAAAATAATCAAACGCTCTACCACATTTCTTAATTCCCGAATATTCCCCGTCCAACTAAAATTTTCTAAAGCCGTGATTGCTTCTTTATCAAAATCTTTTTTAGCTGTTCCGTGTTCCTCAGAAATAATTTTAGAAAAATGCTCTACAAGCAATTTAATATCTTCTTTTCTTTCATCCAAAGGTGGTACGTAAATCTCGATAACGGACAATCTATGGTATAAATCTTCTCTAAATTTTCCACCTTCAATTTCCGTTTTCATACTTTTATTGGTTGCTGCCAAAACGCGAACATCCACTTTTATTTCTTTGTCACTACCCACCGGTGAAACTTTGCTTTCTTGCAATGCACGCAACACTTTCGCTTGCGCTACTAAAGACATATCCCCAATTTCATCCAAGAAAATAGTTCCGTTATGCGCCAATTCAAACTTTCCCTGCTTGTCTTTAATCGCACCTGTAAAACTTCCTTTCACATGTCCAAACAATTCAGATTCAATTAGTTCAGAGGGAATTGCAGCACAATTCACTTCAATCATTGGACCTTTCGAGCGGTCACTTTGAGCATGAATGGCATGTGCGACTAATTCTTTTCCGGCACCATTTGGACCAGTTATCAAAACTCTAGCGTCAGAAACTGCCACTTTGTCAATCATGTCTTGAATTTTTTTCAAACCTGCAGATTGACCAATCATCAAATATTTTTTGTTAACTTTTTTCTTTAACGTGGTATTCTCTACTTTCAAATTTTGATTAGTAGTTTGCAAAATCCTTTTATCCAATGCGTTTTTCACACTGGTAATCAAGCGATTAATATCGATAGGCTTAGAAATAAAATCGTAGGCACCTTCTTTCAAACATGCAACTGCGGTGTCAATATCTGCATGACCAGAGATCATAACAAAAGTAGAATCTGGTTTTAATTGTAAAGATTGTTTAAGTAATTCTGTTCCAGATAATTTGGGCATTTTAATATCTGAAACGATTAGGGCAAAATCTTCTTTTTCAATTTGCTTGTAGCCCTCTAAACCGTCATCTGCGATAACAAATTCGTAATCAGGGAGTTCATCTGATAATATACTGTGCAGTACGCCAGAAATGGCCTTTTCATCTTCAACAATTAGGATCTTTTGCATTTATAAAGGTTTATTGATTTATTAAAAAAATAGTCTAAAATTTGCAAATTACATAGCAAAAATCAGACCTAAAAGATTAGAGTGGCAGGTTTCTTTGTCCGAAAATTGCGGATCCTATTCTTACAGAATTTGCGCCACATTCTATGGCAAGCAAATAGTCACCGCTCATTCCCATAGACAATGTTTCTAGATTCTGCTGCAAAGACATTTTATCAAATACCTGTTTTAAAAGTGCGAATTCCTTTTTTACTTGAGTTTGATCACTCGTAAAAGAAGCCATTCCCATCAAACCCTCTATTTTAACATTCGGATATTGACCATTCATGTAATCTTGAAACAACTCTTTGGCTTCATTGATTTCTAAGCCGAATTTGGTCTCTTCTTCTGCAATTTTTACTTGTAGCAAGACATTAATTGTTCGTTCATGTTTTTCAGCCTGTTTGTCAATTTCTTGTAGTAATTTTTCAGAGTCCACACTTTGGATCATCTCTACAAATGGTGCGATATATTTCACCTTATTCGTTTGCAGATGTCCTATGACATGCCACTTAATATCTTGTGGCAAAAGAGAATGCTTCTCCACCATTTCTTGAACTTTATTTTCGCCAAATATCCTTTGTCCCAAATCATATATTTCCTGAATTTTATCAGCTGGATGGGTTTTAGATACTGCAACCAATTCTACATTTTCCGGAATTGTTTCTAATATCTGTTCGTAATTATTCATTAAAATTTTAGTTTGGATTAGTCAAATAATAAATTAGAATTTAACACTTTATTTATGATGAGCAATTTACCCATTTTTTAATAAAAATTCTAAAAATCTTAAAAGCTTTAATGGGTCAAAAAATGTGCTAATTTGGGTGTTTTCACGCTACTAAAATTTAGGTGTTATCCTATATTTGCGTATAAAATTATTTAAATATGAGCAACCTTAAAGATCATTTACTTACTGCAGCTGAAAGCAAAGTTTTCGCGGAATATTATGAGCTAAGCAATTACAAAGAAATTAACAGTAGAAGACCTGTGGATTCACCTGATTCTAAAACGTACAGTATAGATTTAAATATCTTAAAAGAATATATCGCCTTGATTGAAACCGAGATGCACAAAAAGGGAATTATAAACAAAGGAATAAAAGTGACTATGGGTAAATATCCCCAAAAATCAGATGATGTAAAAATCCGACCAGAATATTTGGGTTATCAAACCATTTTCTTTTCCGCTATAGATTTAGGAAATATTGAAATGAAAACCAACAATATAACTTCATTACTAGAAGATGATGCAGAAGATATTCCAGATATGAATTACATGAATATCACTCCGCCTTTTTAATAAACACAATGCAGTGGAACAGAGAAATTGCAGGCCTTATTATCATTATATCAATGATTTTTTCGGCAGTCTTATTAGTACTCAGAAGAAGAAATTTAGAAGGTCATATTTTTTATTTTATCGGTGCCATAGTTATGTTATCATTAATAGAAATTACAGGATTTGTCACTAAGTTATTTGATCACGAGTATAATACTTCTAAGCTTTATGCCATAGGTACCAATTTCTTTGTATTTCTTTTGTATCTCCTTTATTTTCAAAAAATATTGCAAATTGAAAGGTTAAGAAAGATAAATGCACTTATAATCGCTTTGTTTGTTGCAAATTATCTCGGATCTGCACTACTAATTGAGGAATTTTTCACGAGATTTTCTTTTGTAAGTTACTTCGTGCAAGTCATTTTACTCACTGGAAGTATCAACTTAGTGATGTCTCAAACATTCAATTCAGATAAAATATTAAGTCTCAGTACTTACTTTCCTTTTTGGGTTTGCATCAGTTTGCTTATCATTTATTTAGGTGTTTTACCACTTTTAATGATCAGCAATGCAGCACAATTAATGAACCTAAATCTATTTTTTGCGATTTTGTTTTTGGTGAATTTCTTAGGATATATTATTTTGCTTGTGGGGATAATGAAAGCAAAAACTAAACTTGAGACAATATGAATTTTTCTGAAATGGATTTGCTGATCGTGGTCACTACCTTTATTATTTTGGTGGTTGTACTTATGATGGTTTCCATTTATGGAATTTTCATTAAAAAAAAATCAGAACTACTTCTGGAGCAGCAGAAACAATTGGCAATTTACGCGCAAGAACTCGCAATTTCACAGGTTGAAATAAAAGAGCAAACTTTAAATTATATCGGACGGGAATTGCATGATGATCTGGGTCAAAAACTTTCCGTCGCCCGATTGATGACAAGTAAGTTGACGCTTTCTGATGATGTAAACACTACCAAAATATCGAAGGAGATTAATCTACTTTTAGGCGAATGTTTACAGGATATTCGAAACCTTTCAAAGGTTTTTATCACCAAGCAAGTGGAGCATTTTGGTTTTGTAGAATCTCTGGAGCGTGAGATTTTTCGAATCCAAAGACTTAATTTGATGGAAGTGGAATTTGAAATCAGTAACCATGAATTAGAAATGAACTCAGAGCATGCATTGATTCTCTTTAGAATGGTGCAAGAATGCATCACAAATGTCATAAAACATTCTAAATCCAAAAATATTATACTAAAAGTGATTGAAGATCCACAAATTATTAGGATTTTTGTAGTAGATTGTGGAATTGGCTTTAATACTCTAGAAGAAGATGATGGAAGTGGACTTCGAAACATGGAAAGCCGCGCAAAAATCATCAATTCTGAATTTAGCATCAAATCCGTCGCAAATGAAGGAACAGAAGTCTTGATTACGTATAATAAATATGGATATGGAAAAAATTAAAATTGCAATCGTAGATGATCATAAATTGGTCTCGAAAGCTTTAGAAAATATGATTTCTTTTAATCCTAATTTTGAAGTTTTGATGACCTGTTATAATGGACAAGATTTATTAGATAAATTGCAAAAAGCGCAGAAAATGCCAGATGTAATTCTAATGGATATTAACATGCCCATAAAAAATGGAATCGAGACCACTACAATAATATCTAAGCTTTATCCCAATTTAAAGGTAATTGCGCTCACCATGGAAGATAATGAGAGTACAATCATTAAAATGCTTACCGCTGGAGCGAAGGGATATTTACTGAAAGACATGTCACCTGATATTCTTTTTGATGCCATCGATATTGTTCACCATAAAGGAATTTTCTACACGGACTTGGTGACGCAAAGTTTGCTAAAAATCAAAACTGAAGAAAAGCAGATGTTGGAATTAGCGGAAACTCTCAAGGAGAGAGAACTTGAATTTATAAAGCTGGCCTGTTCAGAATTAACGTACAAAGAAATTGCACAAAAAATGTTTTTGAGCCCAAGAACTATTGATGGTTACAGGGATTCTGTATTTGTAAAACTAAATGTAAAAACGCGTGTGGGAATTGTTCTTTTCGCTGTAAAACATACCTTATGTTAATTTGGGTGTAATAACCCGAACAACTCCTAGAAATTTGTTTTACTTTTGAAGTAAGAAAATATAACACAAATTTCTTGAAAAAAAGGAAGACCGATTGCGTAATCGGTCTTTTTTGTTTATATATAACATTATTTATCAAATTTTAATTAAAAATTTTCAATAAAATTTTTTTTAACTGTTCCATTCCTTGTGTTGCATTTGTTTTCAGATAATTCTTATGGTTAACAAATTTATTATCCAGATTTGGATCAATGAGATAGACTTCACAATTTTCGGGTATGTAATCTATCAAACCAGCGGCTGGGTAGACTTGCATAGAAGTTCCAATGACTAAAAAAATATCGGCCTTTTTCACAATTCCAAGGGCATTATTCATTTCCACAACTTCCTCCCCGAACCAAACAATATGTGGTCTCAATTGAACGCCGTTTTCATCAACGTCACCAAGATTGAGGTTACGTTCCCATGAAATAATATTTTGGTAATTATTGATTGGCCTGGCTTTTTTCAGCTCTCCATGGAGATGCAAAATATTAGTAGAACCCGCACGTTCATGTAAATCATCCACATTTTGAGTGATAATTTCCACATTGTATTGTTCTTCCAAATCTGCCAAAATAAAGTGAGCTAAGTTGGGAGCTACTTCTTTAAGCTGCTTTCTTCGGGCATTGTAAAAATCCATAACTAACTTAGGATTTCTAGCAAAACCTTCTGGACTTGCAACATCTTCAATGCGATGATTTTCCCATAAGCCTCCAGAATCCCGAAATGTTTTGACGCCACTTTCTGCAGAAATTCCCGCACCAGAAAGAACAACTAGATTCTTTTTCATACTTTTTTTATATTTACAAAACCAGGCAAATCAGATACAATCCACAAATTACTAAATTCTTGACTAAATTTGTTCTAAATTCTTCGATTATGCACAACACTACATCAAATTACAATTTTAGATTATTAGAAATTCATGATCTCCCTATTATTTGGAAGATCGTACAAGAAGCTATAAATAGAAGAAAATTAGAGGGCAGTACGCAATGGCAAGAAGGGTATCCAAATTTAGAAAGCATCGAAAATGATTTAAAAAGAGGCTTTGGATACGTGTTAGAAATGGATGGAAAAATCGCAGCGTATAGCGCAATAATTTTTGAAATAGAACCTGCGTATGAAATTATTGTTGGAAAGTGGGAGAGCAGCGGAAACTATGCAGTTATACATCGGGTAGCGGTAGGGAATGATTTTACGGGAAATGGAGTTGCGACCCAAGTTTTTAAAGAAATTGAACGCGTTGTGATGAGTCAGCAAATATTCACCATTAAAGTTGATACTAATTTTGACAATGTAGCAATGTTAAAAATTTTTAAAAAATTACAATATGAATATCGTGGTAAGGTCTATTTTCGCGGATCCGAAAGATTAGCATTTGAAAAAATTCTGCAATTGACTTAAATCATTTCTAAAAAAATATGAATGGAGATTTCTTTTGAAGCTCCCCAATATTCAGTAAATTTACGATTTAAAATTAATACCATGTCTAAAAAAGCAATTCTGGCAATCCTTGATGGATGGGGTTTAGGTTCTGATCCAAAAGTTTCCGCCCTAGCACAAGCAAATACCCCCTTTATCAATTCTTGTCTAAAAAACTTTCCGAATACTACCTTAGAAGCCAGTGGAATTGCAGTTGGTTTACCCTTTGGACAAATGGGAAATTCTGAAGTTGGTCACATGAATTTAGGAGCCGGTAGAGTGGTTTATCAGAATTTGGTAAAGCTAAATTTGGCTGTAGAAAATGCGACTTTGGGCAAAGAAAATACAATAACTCGCGCCTTTGAATATGCTGTAGTGCAAAAGAAAAAGGTACATTTTATAGGTTTAGTCTCAGATGGAGGTGTTCATTCTCATATCAATCACTTAAAAGGGCTTTTAACCGCCGCTCATGAATACGGTTTGCAAGACCAAGTTTATGTTCACGCTTTTACAGATGGTCGTGATTGTGATCCACATTCTGGAAAAGATTTCCTCGCAGATTTAGTGGAGCACATGTCCTTAACCACAGGAAAATTAGCCTCCGTTATAGGAAGATATTACGCCATGGATCGTGACAAAAGGTGGGAACGGGTTAAATTGGCGTATGACGTGATGGTGAACGGAATTGGTGAAGAAACACATAATGCTTTAGGCTTAATTGAGAAATCATATGCCGAAGGGATTACGGATGAATTTTTAAAACCAATGGTTTGTTTAAAAGAAAATAATTTACCTGTTGCTAAGATTGAGAATGATGATGTAGTCTTTTGTTTCAATTTCCGCACAGATCGAGGTCGGGAAATTACGGAAGCTCTTTCTCAAAAAGACTTTCCAGAGTACGGAATGAGTCATCTCAATTTGTATTACGTCACCATGACAAACTATGATAAGGACTTTAACAATGTACATATCGTTTTTGACGAAAAAGTTTTAACTGAAACGATGGGAGAAGTTTTGGAGAAAAATAACAGAACCCAAATTCGGGTGGCAGAAACCGAAAAATATCCACATGTCACCTTCTTTTTTTCGGGTGGAAGGGAAGAAATGTTTCAGGGCGAAAGAAGATTGCTTTGTCCAAGTCCGAAAGATGTACCGACTTACGATTTCAAACCAGAAATGTCTGCGTATGATATTGTAGAAAAAATACTACCAGAAATTGAGAATGAAAGTGCCGATTTTATTTGCCTCAATTTGGCCAATACAGATATGGTAGGTCATACTGGCGTTTTTTCTGCGGCAGTAAAGGCAGCAGAAACAGTAGATGTATGTATTCAAAAAGTGGCAACTGCTGCTTTTGATCATAATTACGCCGTTTTTATATTGGCAGATCATGGTAATTCTGATGTGATGATTAATGAAGACGGATCACCGAATACACAGCATTCCACTAATTTGGTTCCTTTAATTGTGCTGGATAAGGAGAAAACTTGGAAATTAGAACCTGGAAAACTTGGCGATATGGCACCAACTATTTTGAAAGTGATGGGAATAGAAATTCCCGAAATTATGACAGGTAATATTTTGGTTAGCTAAATTTTAAACGATTACAATTACACAAAACAGGAATTTCGATTTCTGTTTTTTTTTGCTTTTTGAAAGCGTTTATCCGATTTTTTTAATGATAATTTTCTCGCCTGATACCAGCTAAACCTGAGTAATTCAATTGCTATCAAAAATTGATTCTATAAAATTTGTAAATCATTTGTAACCAATTTATTAATTGATTGTTTTTAGATTTTAAGAGGGCGTAAAGTCTTTTTTTTAACTGGGACTTTCTTTCAGCTATGCAACAAATAATAATTTAAGTATATTTGTTCATCTAAAAAAGTAAAGAACATGTACAATAAATTAGTTAGACTAGAAGTCATGAAAGGTTTAGGAAAAGAAGTCAATGACTTTATTTCTACTTACCTGACTCCTGTTGAAAAAATATGGCAACCCACTGATTTTCTGCCAGATCCATCGTCGGATAATTTTAAATATGATGTAGAAGAATTGCAAACGTACGCGCGAGAAATGGACTATGATCTATTTGTAACGCTTATTGGAGACTGTATTACAGAAGAGGCTTTGCCAACGTATGAATCATGGTTAATGGGTATTGATGGTGTAAATCAGGAAGAAAATTCTGGTTGGGCACAATGGATTAGAAGCTGGACCGCAGAAGAAAACCGTCACGGGGATTTGCTTAATAAATACCTTTATTTATGTGGCAGAGTAAATATGAGAGAAGTAGAAATTACGACTCAATATTTAATTCAAGATGGTTTGGATATCGGAACTACAATGGATCCGTACAGAAACTTTGTCTACACGAGTTTTCAAGAAACCGCTACCAATGTTTCCCACAGAAGAGTGGGTTCACTGGCAAAACAAACAGGAAATACCAAATTAGCCAAAATGTGTGGAATGATCGCTGCCGATGAGGCCCGACATGCCAAAGCCTACAAACATTTTGTGACCAGAATTTTCGAATTAGATCCCTCAGAAATGATGCTCGCCTTCGAAGATATGATGCGTAAGAAAATTGTAATGCCTGCGCATTTAATGCGGGAATCTGGTCAAAAAGCGGGTGAACTTTGGGGACATTTTTCAGATGCTGCACAACGCGCGATGGTTTATACCGGTCACGATTACATTAATATTCTAAGTGAATTATTAGATGACTGGAAAATCGAGCACGTAACAGGATTGAATGAAAAAGCGGAGAAAGCGCAAGAATATTTGATGAAACTTCCCGGCCGTTTGCAGAAAATTACAGACCGCATTGCAACGCCTGATTTAGAGTATCAGTTTAAGTGGGTAAAACCTTAAAATCACATAGCAAACTATTATAGTTTCAGAGCGGCGGATGTTTTCTACCGCTCTTTTATTTTCTTATCTTTGCAAAACTGAAATTTAAACAGCATGAATAGCAATAAAAAACTGGCAATCGACTTTGATGGAACCGTAGTAGATGATGCATATCCGGGAATTGGAAAGCCGAAAACGTTCGCCTTTGAAACTCTGAAAAAACTTCAATCAGAAGGTTATCGTTTAATTCTTTGGACCTATCGCCATGGGAAACCTCTAGATGAAGCCGTAGAATTTTGCAAGAAAAATGGAGTAGAATTTTATGCCGTTAATTCCAGTTTTGAGGGAGAAGTGTTTGAAAATGAAATGGCCTCCAGAAAAATAGATGCTGATTTATTTATTGATGATCGCAATCTCGGTGGTTTTCCAGGTTGGGGCGAGATTTACAATATCATTACGGATCGTATCGAATTTCGCGTGGAAGGAACTGAAGTTTTGGCTTATTCGAAAATGAAAAAAGACAAGAAAAAAGGCCTTTTCTGGTAAAATTTGGCAGTCCTTTCATCATTAAAAATATCAAATCGACTTTCATTTATGATTATATTAAAAACATTAGAGGAACTAAGATTGATGCGTGAAAGCGCTCAATTGGTCTCTAAAACTTTGGGAATGATTGCCAAGGAAATTAGACCCGGCGTCACTACTTTACACCTAGATAATTTGGGTGGTGAGTTTATCCGCGATCATGGTGGTGAACCCGCTTTTCTAGGAATGTACGGTTTTCCAAAAAACCTGTGTATTTCTCCAAATGCTGAAGTAGTTCACGGAATTCCAAATGAAAAACCACTGGAAGAAGGAGATATTTTGTCTGTAGATTGTGGCGTGTACATGAATGGTTTTTATGGCGATCATGCTTATTCTTTCGAAGTTGGTGAAGTGGCGCCCGAAACCAAAAAATTATTAAAAATCACCAAAGAATCTTTATATAAAGGGATCGAACAATGCGTTCGAGGGAAAAGAGTAGGAGACATCTCTAATGCCATTCAAGAACACTGTGAGAAAAACGGTTACGGAGTTGTGCGGGAATTAGTCGGTCATGGCTTAGGTAGAAAAATGCACGAAGATCCACAAGTTCCTAATTATGGAAGAAAAGGAAGTGGTAAAGTTCTAAAAGATGGAATCGTTCTCGCCATAGAACCCATGGTAAATCTCGGTACCGAGAAAGTAAAATTTCATGATGATGGTTGGACAGTAACCTCGGTAGATAATTCACCTTCTGCGCATTTTGAACATGATGTTTGTATTATCAATGGCAAACCCGTTTTGCTGTCCACCTACAAATATATTTACGAAGCTTTAGGAATAAAAAGCGAAGAAGAAAAACCATTTACGCTGGAGTTTTAGATTATTATGGAATGCAGCAGTGAAGCTGCGAAATATTGGTAGCGCTTCCTTTTTCAAGAGTGAGCGATGGGGAGAACAAATTTTCATTGGAGCTGTAAAATATTTATGAAAAAGCAGCGGCGAAGCTGCGATATATCGGTAGGGAAATATGATTTTATAGTGAGCGGCGAAGTCGCGAAATATTGGTGTTACATATTTCCAATCAAAAATGATATGAAGCGTTCAGATATATCTTTTTTTATTTTTTAATTCAATTATATAATGTCAGATTCAAACGCAACCTACACCCAAATTCATGTCCAGTTTGTATTCGCCGTTAAATTTCGTGACGGTCTGATACAATCAAATTGGAAAGATGAACTGTTCAAATATATCACCGGAATTATTCAAAACAATAACCATAAATTATTAGCCATAAATGGAATGGCTGATCATATTCATATTCTAGTTGGTTTAAGACCAACACAATCCATCTCTAGTTTAGTAAATAACATCAAGTCTAATTCTTCAAAATTTATAAATGAGAAGAAATTTTTACCTGTAAGATTTGAATGACAAAAAGGGTACGGAGCTTTTTCTTATGGAAAATCCCAAGTTTCCGATGTTATAAATTATATCATAAACCAAGAAGAGCATCATGAAAAAAAATCTTTTAAAGAGGAATATTTAAATTTTTTGCAGAAATTTGAGATTGATTATAATGAAGAATACATGTTCTACGAATTAATTTAAAACCAAAATTTCGGTGCTTCGCACATCTACAAATATTGACTGAAACGCTACCAATATTTCGCGGCTTCGCCGCTCTCCTCAAATAAAATTAGACAATATTATTTAATAAAAATCCTTTGAAAAACATCACCAAATTTCTCCTCAATAAAATTCCACGGCCTTTATTAATTAAAGCAAGCATAATTGCGCGACCTTTAATTGTTCTGTTTTTCAAAGGCAACCAATTTACAGATCCAATTGATAACAAATCATACCGAAAGTTTCTACCTTACGGTTATGGAAAGCAGCGAGAAAATGCACTTTCGCCGGGAACTTTAAGTTTAGAAAGGCATCGACAAATGTGGCTTTATCTAAAAAATGAAACTGATTTTTTTACTCAAAATTATAAAATCCTTCATATCGCGCCTGAGCAAGAATTTCTGCGGAAATTTAAAAAAATGAAGAATCTGGACTATACGTCCGCTGATTTATATTCTCCTATCGTCGATGTAAAAGCTGATATTTTGGATTTGCCCTTTGAAAATGAAAGTTTTGATGTTGTTTTTTGCAATCACGTTTTAGAGCATATTGAAGATGATCAAAAAGCGATGAGTGAATTGTATCGTGTCATGAAAAAGGGTGGTTGGGGAATATTTCAAGTTCCAATGAAAAATTCATTAGAAAAAAGTTATGAGGATTTTTCCATTACAGATCCCAAAGAGCGGCAGAAGCATTTCGGTCAATATGATCATGTTCGTTGGTATGGAATGGATTATTTTTCAAGATTAGAAAATGCGGGTTTTACTGTAGATATCAATTTTTATTCGAAAAAATTTTCTTCAGAAGAACGTCAAAAATTTGGTCTCCTCGAGAATGAAATTTTACCAATTGTTTCAAAAAAGTAAAGGAAATCTCATCCAATGAAAAGCAGTTATACTCTTCACCTTCTGAAATCACTTCCTTTGCTTCCCATTATTTATTTTCAAGGAAAAAAGATTAAAAAGGAAGTTCAATTTTTGCCAGAAGCGAAAAATACTGAAGGCGTAATAAATGTAGACGGTGAAAAGAGTTTAAAAATTCTTTTCCTGGGCGAAAGTTCGTTCGCGGGCGTCGGTTCAGAATTTCATAAAGATGCTTTTGCTGGTCATTTTTCCGCAGAAATCTCAAAATTAATAAATTCAACGATTCATTGGAAAGTGTACGCCAAAGTTGGAGCTACTGTAGAGGAACTTCAGAGAAAGATAATTCCTACAATTAAAGAGACTCACTGCGATTTACTTGTTATCGGAATTGGTGCCAATGATACCTTTAAATTTGCGCATCCTAAAAAATGGCGGAAAAATATTCAACTTCTTATTGATGCTTTAAGAGGTAAATTTCCAGAAACTCCTTTACTTTTTGCGCAATTACCAACCATTGAAGTTCTTCCCGCTTTTACTAAAGAAATGAAATTTGTTTTAGGCAATCACAAAAATTTGCTTGCAGCGCATTTGAACGAACAGGTTTTGCAAAATAAAAAGGTCTATTTTCCAATGGAAAAAATTAATATTGTAGAATGGCTGGGCAAATTAAAAGAAGGAGAAACCGTTGCTCAATTTTTTAGTGATGGAATTCATCCTTCAGAGTTTTGCTATGAATTGTGGGCAAAAGACTGCGTTGCCTATTTAAAGGATTCGAAAATTAAGCTGACCTGAAAAATTCACTTCTTAGAAAGTGAACTTTTCAGTTAAATTAAAGGATACCTTTAACCGTCCAACAATGTTTTACTACCTTTGCGAAGATTTTGAAATACTCATCATCTTTAATGTTTAAATAGAAAAATAGAATGCACAAAGCAGGATTTGTAAATATAGTGGGAAAACCGAACGCCGGAAAATCTACGCTTCTTAACCAATTGATGGGCGAGAAATTAGCAATTGTTACGCAAAAAGCACAAACAACCCGTCACCGGATTTTCGGGATTTATAATGAAGAAGATTTACAAATCGTGTTTTCTGATACGCCCGGAGTTTTAGATCCAAAATATGGATTGCAAGAAAAAATGATGGATTTTGTAAAGGATTCTTTGCAAGATGCTGATGTTTTTCTTTTCATCGTGGATATTTTAGACCGCACAGAGCCTTTTGAATTTCTCACGGACAAACTTAATAAAATACCAGTTCCCGTTTTAATTTTGGTCAATAAAATTGATGAATCTAACCAAGAAGATTTAGAAAAGGTGATGAACCTTTGGCATGAGAGAATTCCGAAAGCAGAAATTCTTCCCATCTCCGCTTTGAAAGGATTTAATACGGATGCAATTTTACCTAAACTAAAATCATTACTACCAGAAAATCCACCGTATTACGACAAGGAAATGTATACGGACAAGCCTGAAAGATTCTTTGTAAACGAGGCCATTCGGGAAAAAATTCTTTTGAATTATGAAAAAGAAATTCCTTATTCCGTAGAAGTGGTCACCGAAATGTTTAAAGAAAATGAGGGAATTATCTTCATTGATTCGGTTATTTATGTGGAACGTGACACGCAAAAAGGTATTATCATCGGACACAAAGGTGAAGCCATTAAAAAAGTTGGAACTGAAGCCAGACTTGATTTAGAGAAGTTTTTCTCAAAAAAAATTCATCTTAATTTATTTGTAAAGGTGAAGAAAGACTGGCGAAAAAATGACAGAGATCTTAAAAACTTTGGATACCGGTAAAATGAACACTTGTTCCACGGTTTTCTAAGTATTTGCTCCAACATGTAAAAATTTACTGCATGAATTATTTAAATTCAATCAAACAAAATCCTATAACTGTAGATATCATCCTTTTAATTGTTAGGGTTTTTATAGGATTCGCAATGCTTTCTCACGGATTTCCAAAATTGCAATTGCTTTTTTCAGAAGAAGAAATTACATTCTATAACTTTCTTGGATTGGGTCAAAAAACGTCCTTAATTCTAGCGGTTTTTGCAGAATTTGTATGCTCTATTTTTATAATCTTAGGTCTCTTTACAAGATTTTCATTAGGATTTTTAATTATAACAATGTTTGTTGCGGCCTTCTTTGTTCATTCCAGTGATATTTTTTCAAAGAGAGAATTAAGTTTGCTCTATCTCTCTGTTTACCTTTTACTTTTTGCCATGGGTCCAGGTAAATATTCTATTGACCACATGATTGACAGGAGAAAAGAAACTTCTTGGTAAGTTTCTAAAATATTTCTTATCTTTTCCCTATTGAAGCAGTAATTTTTTACTGCTTTTTTTTTCAGAATAAATCACTAAAAATTTTCACCCAATGAAATTGAAGTTAACAATTTGCCTCCTCGCATTTTTGAACATCACCAATGCTCAGGAAAACATCACGTACCAAAAACCTTCCGCAGAAATTCTGCAACTTGCAGATTTTCAGCGCGCTCCATCTGTGATGATGGACAGTAAAAAAAATTGGATGGTTTTTTCTTACCGCGATACGTATAAAACTCTAGATGACCTTAACCAAGACGAAATGAAATTAGGGGGTTTACGAATTAATCCGATTACCAATATTTCCAGTTCCATCACATACATCAACAATCTGAAAGTTCGTAAACTGAATGATAAGATGGAAGTGCAGGTAAAAGGGTTGCCAGAAAATGCAAAAATTACCAGCCTTACTTTTTCTCCAGACGAAAAGAAAATGGCCTTTACCAATACGGTGAGCAATGGAGTAGAGTTGTGGATTTTGGATTTAGCATCTGCTACAGCAAAAAAAATCAGCAATGCTAACCTCAATGCAAATTTAGGTTCACCTTACTTATGGTTCCGCGATTCAGAAAATTTATTGGTGAAATTATTGCCGAATAATCGACCGGCTCTTTTAAACAGTCAAAAAGATTTACCAACAGGACCGATTGTTTCCACAGCAGACGGAAAAGTTTCTCAAAATAGAACCTACCAAGATTTATTAAGAAATCCACAAGACGAAAAGAATTTTGAAGTTTTAACGAGTTCTGAAGTTTTTAAAATTGCCTTGAATGGCAACTCAAAAAAATTCATGGATCAAGATCTATTTGCGGGACTAAGCTTTTCGCCAAATGGAGAATATTTGATGACCACCACCATTCAGAAACCTTTTTCATACATCGTTCCTTTAAACAGATTTCCCATGACCACTCATATCTATGATAAAAATGGTAAAATGGTAAAAGCGGTAAATAATGTTCCGCTAACGGAAATTATGCCAAAAGGTTTTTCTTCTGTTCGTACAGGGAGAAGAGATATGGAATGGCGTGATGATCAACCTGCAACTTTAGTTTTCGCGGAAGCATTAGATGGTGGCGATCAAAGCAAAAAAGCAGATTTCCGAGATGCTATTTTCACGTGGGAAGCTCCTTTTAGCGGTGCTCCAAAGGAATTTTTTAGGACTTCACAACGTTACGATAATGTGAGTTGGTCCAATGGTGATTATGCTTTGGTTACAGAAAATTGGTATGATACCAGAAATACAAAAGCATATTTAATCAATCTAAAAAATAACACGTCAAAAATTATTGAAGACCGTAATTCTCAAGACGTTTACAGCGATCCTGGAAATTTTAACAGAACTAAAAACCAATACGGAAGAAATGTTATTGACATCAAAAACAATAGGGCTTTCCTTATCGGAGATGGTTTTACAAAAGACGGTCAGAAACCATTTATTGATGAATTAGATTTAGCAACGCAGCAAAAGAAAAGATGGTACACCTCTGATTTAAAAGGTTCCAAAGAAGATTTAGTTGATATTCTAGATGCCCAAAAAGGTGATATTCTAATCGTTCAGCAATCTTCTAATTTGTATCCGAATTATTACGTTAGAAATGTAAAATCTAAAAAATCTACGCCAGTTACGACTTTTGCAAACCCTTTTGAATCCATCAAAGATGTGTACAAAGAAGTGATCAGCTACAAAAGAAATGATGGGGTAGTACTATCTGGAACGCTTTATTTACCCCCTAATTTCGATCGAAAAAATCCAAAGGAAAAATTACCGCTTTTGATTTGGGCGTATCCTACAGAATATAAGGACAAAAACACAGCAGGACAAAACACTCAAAATCCGAATGACTTCACTTTTCCAAGCTACGGCTCATTTATTTATTGGGTAACAAAAGGGTATGCGGTTTTAGATGATGCAGCCTTTCCAATTATTGGCGAAGGAAAAGTAGAGCCGAATGATACTTTTATTCCACAGTTGGTTGCTAATGGTAAAGCCGCCATCGATGCAGTTGATAAATTAGGTTACATTGATCGCAATAAAGTTGCGGTTGGAGGACATTCTTACGGAGCTTTCATGACCGCCAATCTTTTGACCCATTCCGAAGATTATGCGTGTGGAATTGCAAGAAGTGGTGCTTATAACAGAACATTAACGCCTTTTGGTTTCCAGAGAGAGCAGAGAAATTATTGGGATGTTCCACAGATTTACAATACCATGTCTCCTTTTATGAACGCTGATAAAATGAAAACGCCCATGTTATTGATTCATGGTGATGCAGATAATAATCCGGGAACATTCACGCTTCAGACAGAGCGTTATTTCCAAGCGTTGAAAAATTTAGGAGCACCTGTTAGAATGGTTCTTTTACCTAAAGAAGCTCATGGATATGCGGCCAAAGAAAACATCATGCACGTTTTGTGGGAACAAGATCAATTCCTAGAAAAATGTTTTAAAAAATAAAATGAAAGTCTTCCAAAATTGGAAGACTTTTTTTCACTTTCTTTAAAATAAGATGCGATTCTAATTGCAAACCACAGTGGAACTCATTTGGGGTGAATAGACGCTATCCCTTGATTTGAAATAATTGTAATTTTATTTTTTAAATCACCTGAAAACCAATCCTATGCAAAACTTTAAGACCAAAAATGGCGTGAGTGTTCGCGCGTATTCCGGCGATGCAATTGTACTCCTGGCTTTTGAGGTAGCTTCTAGCTTAGCTACAAATCTTGCAGGATTTAGTATTTCATTTCGATTACAATAGACTAACTTTTGATGAAACTTTTCGGAAGGGGAGTGGTATTTCAACCTATGATAAAAATTTTACTTTATATTCCCCTATTCAAAAATTTAACTGGGTACATGTACCAAGTACAGATATCGACTCAAAAAAAGCAATTTTCGGTATTTACAAATATACCATTACACCAAGATATATAGAGAATGGAAAACTTTTGCCCATCGATAAAAATTTATCTGTAGATGTGGAAATTTCGGTAAAACTTTATCAGTAAAAACACGGAACAATTGCTTTTGACAGAGGTTTTGTTTCGTCTGTTGCGTATGCCACCAGATTCAGTAGAACCAACAATTCAGTAAGACCAAAAAACAATAAAAAATTACTTTTCGACATTATTGAATTCGCAGATTCAGCCCCTCGCTGGAATGAAAAAATACGTAAATATGAAATGGTTCCTTATGCTTTTCAGGAGCTACATGAAATGCAGACAAAGAAAATTATACATTTAAAAAGTAAAGATATTTCATTAATTAAAATTATAAAATCAATACTGGAAAATTTCTTAAAAGTAATACAAGTGAAATTATTTTATGGAAAATTATGATTGCAATTATTTCGACTGATAAGTTTAATTAAGTTTAATGTGGAGAAAGTATATTTTTCGTCGGACAATCCATAAACTTTTGCTAATTATCAATTTAAGCCCATATATCTTATCGTATACATTATCATTGTGAATCGGTCTAGGTTAATTGATTAACAACCAATTACAATTCTAAAAACCAATCCAATTTAACATAATATAAATTATAGGACATTTTATCGTTTCTGATTAAGTGTGATTTTAGTCTCCTTTTTCTCTAATTCTGTGCTTTTGAAAATTATGCTGAGACTTTGACAGATTTAAAAGATCCTGGAACTTCAAACAACTTATGTAAAATTTACAATTTCTTCAGCACCTTTTCCAGCGTGTTGATATTTCTAGAGGTAAATTGATCTTTGAAGGATTTCTTTCCTAAAATTTTTCCAAATTCACTATTAAGCGTATTTCCCTTCGGAACTTTCCAGTAAAAATAATTATGAGAAATCTGTGCATCTTCACCAGTGGAAATATTCAGGCAGCTTGAAAACTGATTTAAAAGCTCAATTTCAATTCCTGCATTTCCTAGAAAAATATAAATGTGAGATTCGGTAGTTTTTTCAAAAGGACAATGCTCTACAATATTTCGGACTTCCTCCTCATATTTAAGAAAAAGAAAAGCTTCATAATTGAAAGCTACTGACAAAGCTTTCTGGAGTTTTTCCTTCAAAAAAGTTGTATTTTCTTCAGAGGAGAATAAAATATTTCCCGTTGCTAAAACTGCCGAAACTTCTTTTATTCCCACACTTTCAACCACCTTGCAAACATCTGCCATTTTCATAGAAGTACTGTTAACATTGACTCCACGAAGAAAAGCACAATATCTCACGTGAAATTTTTTAAAGTTGAGCGATCAATTCTTGTTTTCTGCCTTCGGGTAAAAAAGAATATTCAAAAGAGTTGCGAACCAATTGTTTCACTTCTTCTAAAGTAAGATCCAACGCCTCAATACAATCCAGGTAATTTTGAGTCAAATAACCACCAAAATAAGCAGGATCATCAGAATTTACCGTTGCTTTTAAGCCTAAATCCAGCATTTTTTTCAACGGATGATTTTTGATCTCATCTACATTCCGAAGTGCAGTGTTAGAAAGAGGACAAACCGTAAGTGCCATTTTTTCATTCACTAATCGATCAACCAAGGAAATATCTGATAAACAATTATTTCCATGATCAATTCTGGCGACTTGTAGTAAATCCAAAGCTTCCCAAATATAATCTGCAGGTCCTTCTTCGCCCGCATGTGCAACAGGAATATAACCTGCTTTCACAGAGGCATCAAAAACTTTTTGAAATTTAGACGGGGGATTTCCTTTCTCCGAAGAATCAAGTCCTACCGCTTTGATTAAATGTTTATAGGGCAATGATTGCGCTAATGTATCAAAGGCATCTTCTTCTGATAAATGCCGCAAATAACTCATAATGAGCAAAGAAGAAATGCCCCATTTTGACTCCGCCTCTACTCTAGCTTTCTGTATTCCATTGATTACGGTAGAGAAAGCAATTCCGCGCTTGGTATGTGTCTGCGGATCAAACATAATTTCCGTGTGAACCACATTTTCTTCGGCACAATGTTGAAAATAAGCCATCGTGAGATCGTAAAAATCTTCTTCATGAATTAAAACATTGGCACCCGCATAATAGATATCCAGAAAATCCTGAAGATTCCCAAATTGATAGGCTTTCTTCAATTCTTCAATGCTTTCATACGGAATTGCAATCTTATTTCTCTGCGCAATCTGGAACATTAATTCTGGTTCGAAACTGCCTTCAATATGAAGATGAAGTTCTGCTTTCGGAACTTGCTTGATATAATCTGCTGGAGTCATTTGTTTTATATTAATTTAGTGAATCGCACGATTACTGAGTTGCTTTCATCATGGCATTGGTTATTTGATTCTCTTTTTCTTGCGCGTACGTAGAATCATAAGGTTCCATCACATCAAAAAGATACGTATAAAAAGGGGTGATTTTTTGAACTTTTTCAGATTCGTTAATGGCTTTTTCTCTTCCCATGGTTTGCAAATCTTTCACAAAATTCTGAAATCTCTTATCAATAGGTTCAATGGATTTTACCAAGTACGTATAGCCTTTATCTTTTTGTCCAATTTTTTCATACGCATCCGTAACGGCTCCAATGATTAGAGAGTATTCCAAAGGTTTTGTGCGCATTTGTTTCGAAACGAAACGTTGCTCATCTGCACTAAGGCTTCCGTAATAATCATATTCAACAAAAATTTCTTTCTTCAATTCCTCTGCTAGTTTTAAACCTTTTTGTTCTTGTCCAGAAACAATGTAACCGTAGACAATGGAACTTAAAGATCTAGGATCATTGTATTTTTGAACAGGAATTTCTTTGGATGCTAAATCCAATAATTCTAACGCTTTTGCTTTTTGTCCAGAAAGGGTTAAAGCTTCTGCGGCGCGACTAACAGAACTTCTATAACTCACAATATTTTGGGTACACGTTTCATCAAAGTGAACGCTCAAATCTTTAAAATTTCCCCATTTGTAATTTTTGACAATATTGTACAGTGAATTTGCATCTACTCTGCCCATTTCACCATCTTCCCTTTCTTTGGTTTTAATGGGAACTAAACGGTAACTAAAACCATCAAATTGCAGATAATCGCCGAGGAAGAAAATATTTTCTGGATCATAAATTCCACCAGATGAGAAATTGATGGCTCTGGTCCAATCAAAATTTGCCAATATATCCAATAATATTAAATTGTTTTTAAACATTCGATTACTTTTATAATCAATGCTGATGGTATCTACCGTTTCTCCCAAATCCTTAGCAGAGATTGTTCCAGATTTTACCGCATTTTGCTTATTTACAGGAAGAGTGAATTTAGAAACTGGCAAGAAGTTAAACTTCTCATATTTCTCCTCTCCAAAAAGCATTTTCAAAATCTGATCTTTATTATCTGATTTAACTTTAATAAAGTTGATAGCCTCCTTCAAAGACATAGAATCTTTGGTCAAAAACTGACGAAATTCTGCGAAAGTTTCGGGTGGCGCTCCCTGATCTTCTATATTGGCAAAAACATTTTTCCAATCTTCTGGACTCATTAAAAAGACCTGATCATTGGTACCATCTCGGTAATCTTCATGTTTTAGGACGGAAGGGATCGGCATCGAATTATAAGTTCTTCTTTTGACCTGATCAATATTCCAAGGCGTAGATAACAGCGTAAAGTTCACCACTTTCACATCATCTCTAAGTCCGGATGTTTCCTGCATTCCCCAAATCGGATACGTATCATTATCGCCATAGACAAATAGGATATCATCTTTTGGCAAAGATTTTAGAGTAGAATAAGCGTAATCATAAGCGGTAGTTCTATTGCTTCTATCATGAACATTATAATTTTGAAATCCCATCATGAGAGGAATTCCAAGCAAAACAACTCCAGCACCAATATTTACGGGATTCGATTTTACTTTATCTTGAAGCCACCATAAAATTGCAGCAGCACCTAAACCAATCCAAATCGCAAAAGCATAAAAAGAACCAACCATGGCGTAATCTCTTTCTCTAACTTCAAAAGGTTTAACACCGGTATAAAAAACAATTCCAATACTCGTAAGGACAAAAAGGGAAAGAATGGCGTAGAACCTTCCAAAATCTCGATTAAGTTGGAAGAAAAAGCCTATTAAACCTAAGATAAAGGGTAAGAAGAAAAATGCAACAGTACTTTCATTTTTGAACTTTGCGGGCATTTTACTTTGGTCTCCCCACATGGCATTATCCAAAATCGGGATTCCAGAAATCCAGTTTCCGCGATTATTTTCCATGTGACCTTCCAAATCATTTTGCCTCCCTACATAATTCCAAAGCAGATATCTCATAAAATAATATCCGTTTTGAAAGGTGAAGAAATAATCCAGATTTTGTCCTAAACTCGGACGCTGAACATTGATTAAATTATAAGGTTTAACTTGTAGATAGTCATCAACTTTAATCGAACCATCATCATATTTTTTCCGCAGATCATCGAAAATTTGTTTTGCTTCTGGGCTGTCTGCAATTTCTTCATTGGCATAGTTGAAGGAAAAATCAGGCTTTCCGTACATAGACATATAATTGGCCATTACATCTTTGTCCTCATTAAACATTCTCGGCATAAAACTGATGTGATCAGGATTGTAAACGTAATTAAAACGGTCCCCAACTTTTCTGTAAGTTCCAGAAACTTCGTCTTTTTCGTAAACATCACCAGTTTTTAAGGTTTTATAACTACCGTCTTCATTTTTTAAAATTCCATTCGCATCTAAATGGGCGGTGTAATTCTGTCCATAAGCAGTTGGCCAGTCTCCATATTGTTCCCGGTTATAATAATCCAACATTCCGATTGCGTTATCAGGATTATTCAAGTTCATCGGCGGATTGGCATTCGCACGAATTGGAATAACCATCCAGCAAGAAAAACCGATAATCATATAAACCACCGAAAGGGCAATCATTTGATAGATATTTTTCTTTGCTTTTTTCGCATATTTAATGGCGAAGTAACACAATGCCACTAAAATCACAAAGGCAATGATTGTTCCCGCATGGAAAGGAAGACCAATGCCATTCACGGCAAAAATTTCTAATTTTCCGAACATACTCATAATGAAAGGGAAAATTCCTTTGAAGACGATCCCTAAAATTACGAGCGTAATTATATTGGCCCAAAGAAAACTCTTCCAAGAAAATGTATAATTTCTGGCGTAGTATATCAGACAAACTGCTGGAATCGCAAGCATGCCCATCATGTGAACACCCACGGATAAACCCGTGACAAAAAATATTAAGATAATCCATCTTTCATTATCAGCATCATGGTATTCATTTTCCCATTTCGTGATGAGCCATAAAAGTAAGGCGATAAATAAGGAAGCCATAGAATAAACTTCCCCTTCTACAGCAGAAAACCAGAACGTATCAGAAAAAGTAAAAGACAAGGCCCCAATTACTCCAGCGAAAAGAATAGAAATTTCTTGATGCTTCGTAATTTCTTCAAAATCTTTCTTTAAAAGTCGTCTAACCAAATGCGTGATGGTCCAAAACAGAAATAAAATCGTAAGCGCACTAAATAGAGCCGACATTCCATTGATGACGATAGAGTAATTCTCTCCATTACCAAAGGCAAGCATTGCTGCCACTGCACCGATCAACTGAAAAAGTGCGGCTCCTGGTGCGTGAGTAACTTCTAGTTTTACGGCTGATGCAATGTATTCTCCAGTATCCCAAAAACTAAAATTCTTTTCAATTGTAGAGAGATAAGTGATAAATGCAATTAGGAAAACTGCCCATCCCAGAAGGGTATTCCACTGTTTAAAAGACCAATTCTTCATAAATAAAATTCAATGTGCGAAAATAAGGTTTTTACCTTACTATTCAGATATTTTAACACATTTTAAATAGCCTCACTTTATTACGTAGTGGTGATTCTATAAAATTTTTTCGCTAAGATTGTATAGATTATATGCATTAAATCATAAACCAGCAGATAAATTGTTGAATTGTTAAATTTTTAGTATTTTTGCAGACGGTTTTAAAGAGAAAAAAGGAAACAATGACTCATGTTTACGATAACATTTTAGGCTTAATTGGTAATACTCCGATGGTGAAAATTAACACTGTCACGAAGGATATTCCTGCAAAAGTCTATGCGAAATTAGAATCGTGCAATCCCGGACATTCTACCAAGGACAGAATTGCATTACATATAATAGAAGCTGCAGAAGCAAAAGGCTTACTCCAACCAGGTTCAACCGTCATAGAAACAACTTCTGGAAATACCGGTTTTTCCATTGCGATGGTTTGTATTATTAAAGGATACAAGTGTATTTTGTCTGTGAGTGACAAAACCAAAGCAGAAAAAATTGCTTATTTGAAAGCGCTTGGAGCTACGGTTTATATTTGTCCTGCAAACGTTCCCGCAGATGATCCCAGATCATATTACGAAGTGGCAAAAAGAATTGCTTCTGAAACACCTAATTCAATTTACATCAATCAATACTTCAATGAATTGAATATTGATGCCCATTATAAAAGTACAGGACCCGAAATTTGGAAACAAACAGAAGGAAAGATCACGCACCTTATTGCATGTACCGGAACTGGTGGAACTTTATCAGGATCTGCAAAATATTTGAAAGAACAAAATCCTGGTATTAAAATTATTGGAGTTGATGCTTCTGGTTCCATCCTAAAAGGATATCACGAAACTGGCGAAATTAATAAAGAAGATATTCATCCCTACCAAATCGAAGGTATGGGAAAAAATTTGATTCCCTCCGCATTGCTATTTGATCAGATTGATGAATTTGTACGTGTAAATGACGAAATGTCCGCTTACAGAACACGAGAAATCGCTTTGAAAGAAGCAATAATGGGCGGTTATACTACCGGTGCGGTGATTGAAGGTTTATTGCAATATGCCGTGAAAAATCCCTTTAAAAAAGATGACTTAGTTGTCGCAATCTTTCCAGATCACGGATCAAGATATATAACTAAAGTTTATAGTGATGTATGGATGGAAGAGCAGAAATTTGTTAACAATTGTGTCCATAACTACGAAGAAGTTTTTAAAACAGAACGAATTAAGTAAAAGTTATTAAGATATAGAGAAAACCTTTTCAGTAGATATGACGAGGTTTTTTTTTGAATTTTTTGGTAACTTTGTTTCCACTTACAAATAATAAATTTATAACAGATAATGAAAGATATTTTTAAGCGTTTAAGGGAAAATCCCGGTCCATTAGGTCAATTTGCTGATTATGCTGAAGGTTACTTTGTTTTCCCGAAATTAGAAGGTCCAATCGGTCCGAGAATGAGATTTCAGGGAAGAGAAGTCATTTTTTGGAGCGCGAATGATTATTTAGGACTTTGTAATCATCCAGAAGTTTTAGAAGCAGATGCAAAGGCCGCTGCAGAATACGGAATGTTCTACCCAATGGGAGCCAGAGCAATGTCCGGAGAAACAGAACAACATCAACAATTAGAAAGAGAATTAGCAGAATTTGTAGACAAAGAAGCAGCTTACCTTTTAAATTTCGGGTATCAAGGAATGGTTTCTACCATTGATGCTTTAGTTGGAAGACATGATGTAATTGTGTATGATGCAGATTCTCACGCATGTATTGTAGATGGAGTTCGTTTGCACATGGGTAAAAGTTTTACGTTCAGACATAATGATATTGAAAGTTTAGAGAAAAATCTGGTTCGTGCTACCAAAGTGGCTCAAGAACAAGGTGGCGGAATTCTCGTCATCACAGAAGGAGTTTTCGGAATGCGCGGAATGCAGGGAAAAGTAAAAGAAATCTGTGATTTAAAATCTAAATATGATTTCCGACTTTTACTTGATGATGCTCATGGATTTGGAACTTTAGGAAAAACTGGCGCCGGAGCTGGTGAAGAACAAGGTTGTCAAGATCAAGTTGATGTTTATTTCTCAACTTTCGCAAAATCAATGGCTGGCTTCGGAGCGTTCATCGCAGGAGATGCCGATATTATCCGAATTTTAAAATACAATCTTCGTTCCCAGGTTTTTGCAAAATCTTTAACAATGCCAATGGTCATCGGAGGATTAAAAAGATTAGATCTTTTACGTTCTAATCCAGAAATCAAAGCGAAATTGTGGGAAAATGTTCACAAATTACAAAATGGTTTATTAGAAAGAGGATTTAATTTAGGCGGTTCAAATACTTGCGTAACTCCTGTAATGATGCAGGGTTCTACCGTTGAAGCTACTCTACTTTCCCGTGATTTAAGAGAAAATTTCGGAATTTTCACTTCAGTGGTTATTTATCCCGTAATTCCAAAAGGAATGATTTTGTTGAGATTAATTCCAACTGCATCTCACACAGATGCCGAAATCAATGAAACATTAGCTGCCTTTGAGAAAATTCACGAAAAATTAGTTTCTGGATTCTACAAAGAGCAGGAGCAAAAATTATTAGAAGAAAAAAATCTTCAATTTAAAGATTAATAAAATTTTTCAATTGATAGTCATATAAACCGTTTGAAAAATTCAGACGGTTTTTTTTTATCCTTTCCTAAACACAAAACATGGAACAAATTATCATAACAAAACAAGACCGTACGCGAATTCACAGAAGATGCAGAAAAATTACTTGCCGAATTACACAGCGCGAAAATTGTTTCTTCTGCGGAAATTCCGAAAGATGTAGTTACCATGAATTCCATTGTTAAGATTCACTTTGAAAATAACACCAAGCCTATCCAATTTCAGCTAGTTTATCCGCATTTGGCGAATATCAAAGAAAATAAAATTTCTATTTTTTCTTCCGTTGCCTCCGCTTTAATTGGATACCGTGTTGGTGATGAAATCGATTGGGTAATTCCTTCTGGAATGACGAAAATTAAAATCGACGAAATTATTTATCAGCCAGAAGCTGCAGGAGATCTCGATTTGTAAACTTTAAACCACAAAAGTCACAAAAGTTTTTATTCTTAAAAATAATTGCAAAATTTTGTAAAAGTTAAATTTTCTGACCATTTTAGAAATAAATTGCACCGTGCTTTTGTGACTTTTGTGGTTCTATTATATTTACAATAAATTTGCAAAAAGAAATTCTGTTTGAAAGATCTCCTTCTCATCACTCCACCCTTTACGCAACTCAATACTCCTTATCCCGCAACGGCTTATATTAAAGGATTTTTGAACACGAAACACATTTCCTCTTATCAAATGGACCTTGGAATTGAGGTGATTTTGGAATTATTTTCGAAAGAAGGAATTCAGAAAGTCTTTTCAAATGTCTTCGATTTGAAAGTAACCTCTGAAAATTCTCAAAGGATTTTTGCGATGAGAGAAGAATATATAAAAACCATCGATCAGGTCGTTCTGTTTCTGCAAAATCAAAATCCGACTTTAGCCCGGCAAATTTGCAGCATGAATTTTCTGCCGGAAGCATCGCGTTTTAACCAACTCGATGATATGGAATTTGCCTTTGGAAATATGGGTTTACAAGACAAAGCAAAACATCTTGCAACCTTGTATTTAGAAGATATTTCAGATTTTATTGTTGAAAATATTGATCTAGATTTCGGTTTTAGTCGCTACGCAGAAAGAATTGGTCAAAGTGCAAATTCTTTCGATGAACTCTATTCAAAACTCAATAATCAGGAAACTTTTACTGATGATTTTACTTTAAAAATATTAAAGGAAAAGATAGATTTGATCCAACCCAAAATGGTCTGTTTTTCCGTTCCGTTTCCGGGGAATTTATATGCCGCTTTTCGATGCGCTCAATTTATTAAAGCAAATTATCCAAATCTCAAAGTCGTCATGGGAGGTGGATTTCCAAATACAGAATTGCGCGAATTAAAAGATCAACGAGTATTTGAATTTTTCGATTATATCACTTTAGATGACGGCGAATTACCGCTGGAATTGGTGTATCAATCTGTTGTTAATTCCCCTCCTTTGGAGGGGTGTCAAAATTCCAAGAATTTTGACGGGGTGGTTTATGAATTCAAAAGAACTTTTATTCTGGAAAATCAGATAGTTGTTTATAAAAATAACACCTCGAAATCCGATTATAAACAAGCCTTTGTGGGAACTCCGGATTATTCTGATTTGCTTCTCGATAAATATATTTCAGTCATCGAAATTGCCAATCCAATGCACAGTTTATGGAGCGATGGTCGTTGGAATAAGTTGACAATGGCGCATGGTTGCTATTGGGGAAAATGTACTTTTTGCGATATTTCTCTAGATTACATAAAAATTTACGAACCCATTTCCGCTAAAATTCTAGTGGATCGAATGGAGGAATTGATCGAACAAACGGGAGAATCAGGTTTCCATTTTGTAGATGAAGCCGCTCCACCTGCATTAATGCGCGAAGTTGCGCTGGAAATTTTGCGTAGAAATCTCGTAGTAACTTGGTGGACAAACATTCGGTTTGAAAAAAGTTTTAGCAGAGATTTATGTTTTTTACTGAAAATTTCAGGCTGTGTAGCAGTTTCTGGTGGTTTAGAAGTTGCGAGTGACAGATTGCTCAAATTAATTGACAAAGGCGTTTCCGTTGAACAAGTTGCGAAAGTAACCCGTAATTTCACGGAAGCCGGAATTATGGTTCACTCCTATTTGATGTATGGATTTCCCACGCAAACAGAGCAGGAAACCATAGATTCCTTGGAAATGGTAAGACAACTTTTTGAAATGGGAATTATTCAAAGTGGATTTTGGCATCAGTTTGCATTAACGGCACATTCGCCAATTGGAAAAGATCCTGCAGAATTTGGCGTTGAACCCATAATGAATGAAATTTTATTCGCGCATAACGACATTGAATTTACAGATAAAACTGGAATTGACCATAGTCAGTTTAGTTTTGGTTTAAAAAAATCTTTACTCAATTATATGCATGGAATTAATTTCGATCTTCCCTTGAAAAATTGGTTTGACTTTAAAATTCCAAAAACGACCATTGATCCAGATTACATTCACGATTGTCTTTTAGAAGAGGAAAGTTTTATTTTTAAAGGAAATTCAAAACTCGTTTTTTTAGACAAAAATGCGCAAGTCGAAAATTTCATTAAGACAAAAAAAGGAAATTCTTACGATTTTACGAGGCTCACGTTTCATCTGAAAACCAATATTGTAAAATTAGAACTGGAAAGCAATAAAGCAAAATGGTTGATGAAAATCTTCGCAGAAAATTCTTCGGAAAACCCTAAAAAATTAACACTGCAACGATTGAAAACTCAGTTCGAGGAAAATTTTGAAGATTTTGAATTATTTTGGTTTTCGAAACCGTTGCAACAATTGAAAGAAAATGGTGTAATTTTAAGTCTGTAGCAGACTATTATTTTGCCGCTTCAGTTTCCTTAACAGCCAATTCTTTCTGTTCCAGCCGCGGCTGCAGAATTTTAGCAATCAATCCCGTCCAGCCAGTTTGGTGAGAGGCTCCTGCTCCTCTGCCATTATCGCCGTGAAAATATTCGTAAAATAAAATATAATCTTTGAAATCTTTGTCCTCCTGAAATCTTGGATATTGACCATTTACCGCGCGTTTACCATTTTCATCCTCCAGAAATATATTGGAAAGGCGTTTTCCCAAAGAAGCGGCAATCTCGTCCAGGTTAGAATATTTTCCACTTCCGGTGGGATATTCTACCATAAAATCCGGACTGTAGTAAAAGAAAAACCGCTGCAAACTCTCAATTATTAAAAAATTAATCGGGAACCAAACCGGACCGCGCCAATTGCTGTTGCCGCCAAACATATTGCTATCACTTTCCGCCGGCGTGTATTTTACCGTATAGTCAACATTATTCAGCTCAATTTCAAAAGGATCATTTTCATAAACTTTAGAAAGGGAGCGAATTCCAAACTCACTTAAGAATTCTTTTTCATCCAGCATTCTGTAGAGTAATCTTTTTAAGCGGTGACCGCGTAGCAGACTGAGTAAGTGTTTGGAATTTTCCCCTTTTACTTCCCATCTGGAAACCAGGGCGGCAAGTTCTGGCTTATTTTCCAGGATCCAGTCCATTCTTTCTTTGAAGAGGGGAAGTTTCTGCAGTATTTCATCATCAATTACTTCTACGGCAAACATGGGAATTAATCCCACAATGGTTCGAAGTTTTAAGTAAAGCGGATCGCCATTTTTTCTGCAGAGGGCATCATAGAAGAATTCATCTTCTTCATCCCAGAGAGAAAAACCTTCGTCTCCCATACTGTCTAGTGCATTTGCAATTGCCAGAAAATGCTCAAAATACTTAGTCGCCATTTCCTCATACACATGATTGTACTGCGCTAATTCTATGGCAATTCGCATCATATTTAAAGAAAACATTGCCATCCAGCTGGTTGCATCGGCTTGTTCCAAACGTTCCCCATTGGGTAATTTTGCGCTGCGATCAAAAACTCCTACGTTATCTAAACCAAGAAAACCGCCTTCAAAAATATTATTTCCGTTTCGGTCTTTCTTATTGACCCACCAGGTGAAATTCATTAATAATTTTTGAAATACCGACTCTAAAAATTCCAGATCAGGTTTTCCCTTCATGCATTCATCAATCTTAAAGACGCGAAAAACCGCCCAGGCATGAACCGGCGGATTGACATCTGAAAAATTCCACTCATAAGCTGGCAATTGTCCATTAGGGTGCATATACCAATCCAGCGTAAATAATTTCAACTGTTGCTTGGCAAAATCTGGGTCGATTAAAGAAAAACTGAGACAGTGAAAAGCAGTGTCCCAAGTTGCATACCACGGATATTCCCATTTATCGGGCATGGAAATGATATCGGCATTACTGAGATGTTTCCAGTCAAAATTTCGTATTTCTTTTCTGGATTTTGGGGGTCGAATTTCGAACGGATCACCTTTTAGCCATTTATCAACATTGTAATGGTAAAATTGTTTGTTCCACAACATTCCTGCAAAAGCTTGTCGCTGCACCAATTTCTCATCCTCGGTTTCTATTCCTTTTTGAATGTTTTGGTAAAATTCATCTGCTTCTTTTTTTCTTTGGTCAAAGATTTTTGAAAAGTTTTTGAAAGGATCGGCTAAATCTTTATCACTTAAACGAAACTCAAAGATCTGCGTTGTTTCTGCCAGAATTAATTCATCCAGAATAAAAGCGGCTTTTGTTCCTTTATTTTCGAGATTGATCCCATCTTTATTTCCGTTGATGATAAAATTGTTGAGGCTATCTTTGGGATAAGGATCAGATTCCGCTACAGTGTAGAGGCGAACATTATTTGTTTCATTGTTGCAGAATAATAATCTGGCGGAAGATTTAGCGTAAAAATTTTTGAGACTGAGATCTTTATGTTCGATTTTAATGCAATCATCAGAAATTTTATTGAGGCTGGGAAGATAATCATCGTAACCCCAACTCCAGGTATCCCGAAACCACACGGTAGGCATTATAAAAAGCGGCGCATCTTTTACCGATTTGTTGTCCACCGTAATTTTGATCAGAATATCATGTTGAGATTCTTTCGCGTATTCAATAAATATATCGAAGTATTCATTACCCTCAAAAATACCGGTGTCAATCAATTCATATTCCGCTTCCTCTTTTCCGCGGGAAGCATTTTTCTGAATTAATTCTTCATAAGGAAAGGCGTTTTGAGGATACTTATAAAGCATTTTCATGTAAGAATGCGTCGGAGTGTTATCTAAATAGTAGAAATATTCTTTCACATCTTCACCGTGATTTCCCTGACCATTGGTAAGTCCGAAAAACCGTTCTTTCACCATTTTATCTTTCTTGTTCCAAAATCCTACGGAAAAAACGAGCATTTGTTGATCATCACAAATTCCGCAAATTCCTTCTTCGCCCCATCGATAGGTTTTTGCTTCGGCGGTATCATGATTGGTATAATTCCAGGCATCCCCATTTTCACTGTAATCCTCCCGAACCAAACCCCACTCGCGATTGCTCACATAAGGTCCCCATTTTTTCCAGGAAATCTCGGAAATTCTTTTCGCTTCTACTGTCATGGGTCTGTTTTTTTGATGGATGTTTGATGGTGAATGATGGAAGATGGATGATGGATGGTGGCTGGAAATAAATTGGCTTTATTTTTAGTAATACTCAATTTTCTACTTGATCTGAACCGCGCCCCGACTTGAGTGGAGCACATTTTTATTTTTGAAAAAAATGAAAATTGCGGGAACGGAAGGCGGAAATGTGCGCCCAAAAAAATGTTAAAACCACCCCGTCAAAAATTAAAATTTTTGCCACCCCTCCAATGTAGGGGAATTTATCCGCCGGTTGCAAAACTTTCAAAGGTGGTCATTCCACCATCGATGAAAATACTTGCTCCTGTAATATAATCTGATAAATCACTGGCTAAAAAAACGGCGAGATTGCCAATATCTTCGGGAGTTCCGATCCTGTTGTAGGGAATTAAAGTCAAAAGGGAATCCAGCGCTTCTGGCGTGTTCCAAGCGTTTGTGTTGATGGGAGTTTGAATGGCACCAGGACAAATGGAATTGACCCGGATTTTTTGGGCGCCATATTCCTGCGCTAAACTTTGCATCATCATGCGGATCGCACCTTTGCTGGAGGCATAATTTACATGTCCTGCCCAGGGAATTATTTCGTGAACGGAAGAAATATGAATTATTTTTCCACATGCGACGGATTTTGCAGGATCAATTCCGCGACGGAGAAATTCTTTGATGGCTTCTCTTGCACAGAGAAATTGACCGGTTAGATTGACATTGATTACGGCATTCCACTGATCGAGGGTCATTTCTGTAAATTTTGCGTCTTTTTGAATTCCAGCATTATTGACCAAAATATCTACAGTTCCTAATTGAGAAACAACATCTTGAAACATATTCACAACTTCTGTTTCCTGGGACACATCGCATTGATAAGTAATCGCTTTTCCTCCTTTTTTAATGATATCGTTCGCAACCGTTTGAGCACTTTCCAGACTGTGTTCGGAAGAATGATTTACAACGATAGTTGCTCCAGACTCTGCCATTGCTTTTGCTATTCCAGTTCCGATTCCACTGGAAGCTCCTGTTATCAGAGCAACTTGGTTTTTAAGAGATCTTTCCATTTTTATGTATTGATTTTGGCTTAATAAAAAATGTTACAATATTTTATTTAGGATAATTATTAGTTGAAAACAAAATAATCATGTTCAATTCTTTTGCAGTACAGTCAAATTTAAGAAAATCATATCTTTTTTTATTTCCTAGCTTTTTGTTAAAAAAGTATAATATTGATGATCGAACGAGATTTTGCTGAAATTACTGGAACCAATTCATTATGAATTAAGACGTATTATATTTTAAACTTTACTTTTCAGTTTACTGATAATTTTTAAAAGTGCTGTTCTATTTTTGGCGTCATGGTAAAACTTTGGAAGCTTTTCGATAAGGGTAAAATGCGTTCGGTCTTTATGTTCACGCAAAGTTGCACTGATGTATAGTTCCAGATAATGTAAATGACTTTCATTATAAGACCAGAAGTTATCGCTTTTAAAAGGAGCTTGGAGCCAAAGTTGCGCATCAAAATATTGGTCTGCAGATAAATTAATCGTTGCATTATTTGAAATTTGAGTGGTCATTTTTTTATTTAGTCCACATTGAAGACAAATTAAATACGCAAGCTTTTCCTCAAAATTAACTGTTGCCAATGCTTTCTTTTGACAAGTTGGACATACCACCAAAACTTCTTTAAAGAAATCTGCGATTGTTAAATTTTCATCTTGAAAACGATGTAAACCTGTCATTTCATAATGGTATTAGTTGTAAAGTAAATGTAGGTAATTCTACAAAAAAAAACCCAAAGCAGTAAAATTGCTTTGGGTTCAATAATTTAAAGTCAAAAATTAGACTTTCTAAACTTGCTTACTTATTCTGCAAGTATAATTCCTTTGTTGTGATTGAATTCAATCACACCACTTTTTACAGGGAAAGAAAAAACACTTTCTTTTTCACTTTCTTTTGTAAAATGGCTTGCATATTTCTCATCGATCTGGTTGGTGAAAAGTCGAACTCTTCCGCCAATTAATGAAGCAACAATCGCAGCGTGATCTTTCATAATCTGGAAATCACCATTTTTGCCAGGAAGCAAAACAGAGCTTACTTCACCTTCAAAAACTACAAATTCCGGGGTTAATATCTTTATATTCATTTTTTAAAATTGTAGATTATAGATTTTAAATTCTAAATGATTGCTCAATCTAAAATCTAAAATTTAACATTTAAAATTTGTTAAGCGTTTTCTGCCAACATTTTTTGTCCAGCTTCAATTGCTTCTTCGATGGTTCCTTTCAAGTTAAAAGCAGATTCTGGTAAGTGATCTAATTCACCGTCAATGATCATATTAAATCCTTTGATGGTATCTTTGATATCAACCAAAACTCCTTTCAAACCTGTAAATTGCTCTGCAACATGGAACGGTTGAGATAGGAAACGCTGTACTTTTCTCGCTCTGTAAACTGATAATTTATCTTCTTCGGAAAGTTCTTCCATTCCAAGAATTGCAATAATATCTTGTAATGCTTTGTATTTCTGAAGAATTTCTTTTACTCTCTGAGCACAGTCATAATGATCATCTCCTAAAATTTCAGGAGTCAAAATTCTTGATGTAGAAGCTAATGGATCTACCGCAGGATAAATTCCTAAGGAAGCAATTTTTCTGTCTAATACGGTAGTTGCATCTAAGTGAGCAAAAGTGGTTGCTGGAGCTGGATCTGTTAAATCATCTGCAGGAACGTAAATCGCCTGCACTGACGTAATGGAACCATTTTTTGTAGAAGTAATTCTTTCCTGCATCGCACCCATTTCCGAAGCCAAAGTTGGTTGGTAACCTACTGCAGATGGCATTCTTCCTAAAAGTGCAGAAACTTCTGAACCTGCCTGTGTAAAACGGAAGATATTATCTACAAAGAATAAAACATCTCTTCCTTGCCCCTGTTCGTCTCCATCTCTGAAATATTCAGCGATTGTTAAACCAGACAAAGCTACTCTAGCCCTTGCTCCAGGTGGCTCATTCATTTGTCCGAAAACGAAAGTACATTTTGACTCTTTCATTTCTTCCAAATCAATTTTTGATAAATCCCAGCCTCCATTTTCCATAGAGTGCATGAATTCTTCACCATATTTAATAATGCCTGATTCAAGCATTTCTCTTAAAAGGTCATTTCCTTCTCTTGTTCTTTCTCCTACACCCGCGAAAACTGAAAGTCCACCATGTCCTTTTGCGATATTGTTAATCAATTCTTGGATCAAAACTGTTTTACCAACACCTGCTCCACCGAACAAACCAATTTTCCCTCCTTTTGAATAAGGTTCAACTAAATCAATTACTTTAATTCCTGTAAAAAGAACTTCTGCAGACGTAGTTAACTGGTCAAATTTTGGTGCTTCTCTGTGAATAGGCAATCCGTTTTCTTTAGAAACTTGCTGAATTCCGTCAATAGCATCTCCAACTACATTAAACAAACGTCCATATACTTCATCGCCAACTGGCATTGTTATTTGTCTTCCTTGTGCGATCACTTCCTGACCTCTCTGTAATCCATCTGTAGCATCCATTGCAATACATCTCACAGAATCTTCACCAATGTGCTGTTCTACTTCAAGTACTACTTTGTTACCATCACTTTTCATGATTTCTAATGCATCATAAATTTTCGGAAGTTCTTCTACGTCCTTGAAAAGTACGTCGATAACTGGACCGATAATTTGAGAGATTTTTCCTTTGATTTGGTTTGCCATTGCTAATTTTTTACGTGTGTGCAAATATAAGGAAAGTTCCCAATTCTGCAATTGGTTCAAAAGAAGATTTTTATCATATTTGCATCACCAAAATTTATTCTTTTGAAAATCATCGAAAATCTCCGTCAGTACCATGATCAAACTCCTTTAGCTCTTTCTATTGGAATGTTTGATGGAGTACATTTGGGACATCAAAAAATCATTAATCAACTGAATGAAATCTCCCAAAAAAAGAAGCTGGAATCTGGATTGCTTACTTTTTGGCCACATCCTAGAACCATTTTCAGTCCAGGTGATGACTTAAAATTATTGAGTACGTTAGAGGAGAAATCTTACCTTTTGGGAAAACATGGTGTTCAAAATCTATTTCTGCAGGAATTTGATGAAGATTTCCGAAACTTAACTGGAGAAGAATTTATTCAGCAGATTTTAAAAGAAAAATTGAACGTAAAACATTTAATCATTGGACACGATCATACTTTTGGGAAAAATAAAAGTGGTGATTTTAATCTATTGCAAAAGATGGCTCCAGAAATGGGTTTTGAAGTAGAACAAATCGAAGCTGTAAATTTTGGGGAAAAACACATTAGTTCTACGCAAATCCGTAATGCTTTAAGTTCCGGTAAGATCAAAGAAGCCAACCAAATGTTGGATTATCATTATTCTATTGCAGGGAAAGTAATTCACGGTAAAAAAATCGGTAGAACGATTGGTTATCCAACCGCTAATATTGAAATAAATTCACTGAAAATTTTGCCTAAAAAAGGAGCTTATATTGTAGATGTTTATGTGAAAAATGAACATTATAAAGGAATGTTGAGTATCGGAACCAATCCTACTGTTTTTGGAAATACACTTTCAGTAGAGGTTTACATTTTAGATTTCGATCACGATATTTATGGGGAAGAAATCTCGGTAAACTTTCGCGATTTTCTTCATCAAGAAATTAAATTTGAAGGTTTAGATCACCTCATTGCAAGACTTGATGAAGACAAACTCTTGACTTCTAACTTTAATTTCTAATAAATTTCTAAGCTTTCTCTCTGTTTTTTGGTCAATGATTGCACCACTAATTCGTAGGAAGAATCGATCAAGTCAAAAATTAATTTTGGCAGCAATCCCTCACAAATTACCGTATTCCAATGGGTTTTATTCATGTGATAAGCTCCTGTTATCTGCGGATATTTCTCTCGAAGTTCTACACTCCACTCTGGATCCGTCTTCACGGCAATACTTAAAGGTTGACTTTCTAGTGGGATCAACAAAAACATTTTACCTATTACCTTCATCACTAAAGTATCTGGATTAAAGGGAAAAGTTTCTTCTGCTCCTTTTTTTTTCAAACAATAATCGAGAATTAAATTAGCGTCCATTATTAATTGTGGTAAGCAGTTATGATTAATAAATAACTGAGTATCTCACAAATTTAGTAAATTTACGAAGACTTACTTGAACTCATTCTTAACAATTTATGCTCTACCAAAAATGAAAGCACTTATAATTGGCGCGACTGGCGCCACCGGAAAAGACTTAGTTAACCAACTGTTAGAAGATAAAGATTTTGAAGAAGTTAATATTTTCGTGAGAAAACCCCTCGAAATTAAAAACGCAAAATTGAAAACGCACGTGGTAAATTTTGATGCACCCAATGAATGGAAAGATTTAGTGCAAGGCGATGTGGCATTTTCATGTTTAGGAACCACTTTAAAAGCTGCTGGTAGTAAAGAAGCACAGCGAAAGGTGGATTACGATTACCAATATGAATTTGCAAAAAATGCCAAAGAAAACGCAGTTGCGGATTACATTTTGGTATCTTCTTATGGAGCAGATCCAAAATCAAAAATATTTTATTCCCGCATGAAAGGAGATTTGGAAAAAAGTGTAAAAGACTTGCGCTTCGAAAAAGTAACTATTTTTCAGCCCGGAATGTTGGAAAGAAAAGATACCGAAAGAACGGGTGAAGTTTTGGGCGGAAAAATAATTAAGTTCGCAAATAAGTTCGGAATTTTGACGCAGCAAAAACCATTGCCGACCGCCGTTTTAGCAAAAGCGATGATCACTTCTTCTAAGATAAAGTCAAATGGTTACTCAAAAATAAAATTAGCGAGCATTTTCAGCTTTGCAGATAAAACATAACTCGTTTTAGCCTAAAAAAAGCCGTTTCAATACAATTGAAACGGCTTTTTTAATATCATGACAAATATAATTATGCTTAAACTTTCATGATTTCTGCTTCTTTCACTTTCAAATGATCATCGCAGATTTTTACGTATTTATCCGTCAATTCTTGAATGGTTGCTTCTTTGTCTTTAATTAAATCTTCAGAAACACCTTCCAATTTTCTCAACTCTTTCATCCCATCTTGACGGGCATTTCTCACCGTAATTTTCGTTCCTTCAGCTTCAGATTTCGCTTGCTTTGCGAGTTCGCGTCTTCTTTCTTCGGTCAATGGTGGAACATTTAAGATGATATTCTCTCCATTATTAGAAGGAGCAAATCCCAAGTTAGAATTGATAATGGCTTTTTCAATAGCACCAATTGCGGTTCTATCCCAAGGTTGAATGGAAATCGTCATGGCATCTGGAACCATCACGTTCGCAACTTGATTGAGCGGTGTGGGTGCGCCATAATATTCTACCATCACGTCTTGAACCATTGTAGTAGAGGCTCTACCTGCACGGATTTTTTGAAAAGCGTGCTCCAAATGTTTGATGGCAGCATCCATTTCCTGCTGCACCATATCAACGGTAAGTTCTAATTCTTCCATAGATTTTAAAATTTCAAATTTATAAACAGTCTTAAAAAATTTGATTAAAACTGCCTCAAAGAGTTTATGTTAATTTATTTTTTGATGGATACCAATGTTCCAATTTCTTCACCGGAAACAATCTTCACAAGATTCCCTTCTTGATTCATATCAAAGACAATGATGGGTAAATTATTTTCATGACTTAATGTAAATGCAGTCATATCCATTACCTTCAAACCTTTTTCAAATACTTCGTCAAAAGTTAAAGAATTATATTTTACAGCGTTTTCATTTATTTCTGGATCACTGTCATAAATTCCCGCAACTCTTGTCCCCTTTAAGATAACATCTGCATCTATTTCAATAGCTCGAAGTGTAGCTGCAGTATCTGTGGTAAAATACGGATTTCCTGTACCGGCACCAAAGATCACTACTCTGCCCTTTTCTAAATGTCGAACAGCTTTTCTTTTGATGAAAGGTTCTGCTACTTTATCCATTTCAATGGCAGATTGCAGTCTCGTGAAAATTCCCGCATCTTCTAAAGCACCTTGTAGCGCCATTCCATTGATGACTGTTGCGAGCATTCCCATATAATCTCCCTGAACTCGGTCCATTCCTTTGGCAGCGCCCGCTAAACCACGGAAAATATTACCACCACCAATAACAATTGCCACCTGACAACCTAAATCCACTACTTTTTTAATTTCCGCTGCATATTCTTTCAGGCGGTCATTATCAATTCCGTACTGGCGGTTTCCCATTAATGCTTCGCCACTCAGTTTTAGAAGAATTCGGTTGTATTTCATATTTTTAATTTTAGCGCTGTATTTTTGCTGTGCAAATATAAGTAAACGCAAATAATCTCGTTAATAGATTTATATTTACAGAGAATTATTTTCGGAAAATATTAAAAAAAATTATTTTTGTACCTTAAACTGTAATTTGAAAAAACTAATCCTGGTTATCACCCTGCTTTCCTGTACCGTTTTCTCTGCGCAAGAAGGGACAAATGTTTATCCGTTTCTTAATATTCCAGTTTCTGCCCGACAAGCCGCCATGGGTGGCGATGCTATTTCTATTCGAGACTATGATGTAAGTTTTGCTGGGGTTAATCCTGGATTAATGAATTTAGAGCAAGACAAAATGATTTCTATTAATTATGCGTCTTATCTTGCAGATTCTAGATATGGAACCATTAGTTATGTTAAGGATTTAGAAGAAGGTCATCTTGTTGGATTAAATGTACGCTATATGGATTACGGAAATATCCCTAGAACAGATGAAAGTGCCAATCTAAATGGCGAATTCGGGGCGTCTGACGCTTCTATCGGCTTAGGTTACGCATACCAATTTGCGGAGGATTGGACTGTTGGAGGAAGTGCTAATTTCGTGACTTCTAAAATTGACAGCTATACTTCGATGGCAGTTGTCGGAAATGCCGGTGTTACCTATCATAATGCGCAAAGCAAAGAAACTCTGGCTTTGGTTTTTAGAAATTTTGGATATCAATTTAAATCATTTAATGGACTTCGAGAAAATGTAGCTTTTCGGGTAGACTTAGGATATACAAAAATTTTGGACGAATTTCCTTTGGCATTTACCATTACAGCACATGATTTGCAAAAATTAGATATTTCTCAAGACTTTGATAACAACGGTCAAGAAACTGGCTTAACGAGAAAAGTCGCAGATCACTTTTCCCTGGGATTAGAATTATTTCCAGAACAATCTTTTAATTTAAGATTTGGGTACAATGTTCGTCGGGGAAATGAACTCGCTGTTTTAGATCAAAGAAGTTTCACTGGACTTTCTGCGGGGTTTGGTATAAAAATTTCCTCCTTCCGATTTGATTATGCTCACGTTCGATATCACAACTCTTCTAATGTAAATATGTTCGGTTTAACCCTTGATTTGATAGAAGTTGGGGGAAACAGAAGGTAGTTTCTTACCATTATTTCTCAAGTCTGTCAAAAAGGCAGATTTAATTTCAAAAATATTTTTATAGTTTAAATAAAATGAAGAAATTTGTTTCATGAGAAAACCTGTAATTGCCATTGACGGCTATTCTTCTACCGGAAAGAGTTCTATATCAAAAGTGATTGCGAATGAACTTGACCTTATTCATATGGACACCGGTGCATTATATAGAGGAGTAACTTATTTTGCATTGAAAAATTGCCTAGAACAAACAGGTGAAATTAATTTAGAAAAACTCTTCGCACAATTACCATTGATCAAAATTGAATTTAAAACGGTCGATCATGAGCTCCAAATTTTTCTAAATGATGAAGATATTTCTCAGCAAATAAGAGATAAGGAGGTAAGTTCTAATGTTAGTCTTATTGCCTGTCAAAAGGAGGTACGAGACTATTTGATGGAAACTCAACGCTCCATCGCTAAAGAAGGCGGCGTTATTTTGGATGGTAGAGATATCGGAACAGTGGTACTACCCGATGCTGATTTTAAATTTTTTCTAACTGCATCAATTGAAGAAAGAACTCGAAGACGTTACTTAGAATTAAAATCAATGGGAGTAAATATGCTTGAAGAAGAAGTGCGGGAAAATTTAACCACCCGAGATAAAATTGATAGTGAAAGAGAAGTTGCACCTTTGAAAAAAGCTGAGGACGCTATAATAATTGATAACACGACTTTGACTAAAATGGAAACAATATTATTAATAAAATCTTATATTCATCCAATTTAACATAATTTTAAGAATTAAATAGTTTTTTTGGTATATTAATTGTAACTTCAAGCTGAGAATGTGAGAGCATTCTACCATTAAAAATACATTAACTATTAAAATTTATTAAAATGTCTAAAAAAGGAAATAACACAGCAGGAGTATTGGCAGGATTACTAGCAGGAGCTGCAGCAGGTGTAGTTCTAGGAATGCTATATGCACCTGAAGAAGGAAGTGAAACTAGAAAAAAAATTAAAACCAAAGCAACAGATTTGAAGGACCAGGCTGTAGACCAATACGGTAGAGCAACTGAGAAGGCAACTGAGCAATATGGTGTAGTTTCAGAGAAGGTAAAAGATCAGTATAACAATATTTCTACTCAAGTAAAAGATACTGCGGATAAAGTTGTTTCTTCTGTTAAAGAAGGATATGATAAATACAAAGATCAGGCAATTGCTAAAACAAATGAAGTAGTGCAAGATGTAGAGAATGAATTAGACGGAATGAAATCTTAGTTGTATTCCCGAAATTATTCACTGAATATTAAAAGGAACTTACCCAATAAGTTCCTTTTTTTGTAAACCTTAAAAAAATAAACCATGTTAGATATTTTAAAAGATTATGCTTACAAAAGAGCAGATTTGCTGAAAATGCAGGCGACTGAAAAAACAGTTACCATTGTAGGTTCTGCTACTATTGCCGTTTTAATGGCAGTTTTTGGATTGTTTTTCGTTATCTTGTTTTTCGTGGGATTAGGTTTTTTAATTGGGCATTATCTTCATAACTACGGATTCGGATTGTTAATTGTTTCTGGACTTTTTCTGCTCATTATTATTCTTATATTTCTTAGTAGAAAGTCCATTAAGAATTTTATGGCCGATAAGATTATTAAATTGTTAGAAAACTAATATTATGGGGACTAAATATAACAGCCTAGAAGAATTAAGAAGAAAAAAATTATTGCTCCAAAAAGAACTTTCAGAAATGGAAGACCTTTTAACTTTTGATAACACCAAAGAATCTTTAAGTGCATTCACCAATGGTTTTACGGATAAATTTCTACAGGATGAAATCCAACCCGATGGAGAAAGTAAAACAACTCTAAAATCCAATGAAATTATGAGAGAAATCTCAAATTCCGTTAAAGATTCAGTGCTAAACAAAAGCGCCGTACTTGGATTTGCAAAAAGCGACACGGGTTTGCATCTTTTAGAAAACACTTTGAAAATTGGTGCTGTAACTTTTGTAGGTAATTATGCTAGAAAGAGCATCGCCAATTCTAACTGGAAAAAGAAATTAATCGGTTTAGCACTTATTTATTTAGCGCCAATAGCGCTGAGATTTTTCCGCAAAAAATTGGTAGAATATCAAAAAAGCCAAACCACTTCCAGCATCAGGCAACTGATATAAGATATAAACCGTTTCACTTTGATGTAGCGGTTTTTTATTTTTTAGAAAAAATTTGTCCCAAAATTATCCCCGCGGCCATCGAAACATTTAAACTTTCTGTCGCTTTAGAATTTCCAAATCTTGGGATGGTTATTTTGTCATTAAGAATATCTTCGATTTCTGGACGAATTCCATTTCCTTCATTCCCTAAAACCAAATTAAATTTTTCTGGAAATGGAAATGTATAAAAATTTTCACCTGCCATATCTGTTCCAATATTTGAAGTCTCAGAATTTTGTAAATAAATTTCTAGATTTTCATAAACTACATTCACCCGTAGAAAAGAGCCCATACTCGCTTGAATAACTTTCGGATTATAAAAATCTACCGTGTCTTCACTGCAAATAATTTGTTTAATCCCAAACCAATCTGCCAGTCGAATTAGAGTGCCCAAATTTCCAGGATCCTGAATTCCATCTAAAATTAACTGTCGATTGATCCCTTCCAGAATTTTTTGCTCTTTAATTTCACACACCGCTACGGAATCTTTTGGATTTTGAAGAAAACTGATTTTTTTAAGATCAGCGGGGGAAACCTGATATGAGGTTGAATGATTATTCTCAAATTTTTCTGCATCAAGCGTATAAAGATCTTGAATTTGATACGCAGAATTCGGTATTTCTTTGATGGTTTTATTGCCCTCAACCAAAAACAAATTGTATTTTTGTCTGAATTTCTTCTTGTCCAAAGACTGTAAAATCTTTATTTTATGAGCTGTAAGCATTTATCAAAATATTTTCAAAAGTATTACTTATTTATTTCATCTGCAATTGCAATTACCTTTCTCTTCGCCTGCAGCACTACAAAAAAGGTTCCTGAAGGTGAATACCTCTTAACCAAAAATAATTTCCGCTTTGAAGATGGAAAAATTTTTGATGATGAAATTGCCAGTTATGTAAGTCAAAAGCCTAATAGAAAGCAGTTATTCCTTCTACCCCTAGGATTGTGGCTCTATAACACGACGAATCCAAAATATGATTCCATCCTTAATGAATACCTCACTTATCCCTCAGAAGTGAGAGATCAGCAACTTCGGGATTCTCTTTTCATTAAATACAAACACCCAGAATATGTCGGAAAAAGTCTTTTCTTTGAAAGATTTATGCATAATATTGGTCAGCCACCTGTAATTTTGGACCAAGGAAAAACAGAGACAAGTGCCAATTCTATTCGGAAATTTTTTGTGTACCGAGGATATTGGGATACCGATGTGAAATTCAGCCACGATTTGGATTCTGCTGCGAAAAAGGCACAAGCAAACTATTTAATCATACACAAGGACGCAACCAGAATTAGTGATTATTACTACAATATTCCCGATCCTGCGATCAAAGGTGTTTATGAAGAAAATCTGCGTAAAAGCTTAGTGCGGGGGAAAGAAGTTTTGGATCAGGAAGTTTTAGAAAGTGAAGTCAAAAGAATTAATGATTTGATGAAAGAGAGAGGGTATTATAAATTTAACAATTCTAATGAGGAAATTTATTTTACAGCAGATACTTTACAAAGTAGGAAAGATGTTCCATTAATCATGGATATCCACAAGGATTCTATCGATTCGCCCTACCGAAAAACAACCATCGGAGCTATTGATGTTCACTTAATCAGCAAACTTGGGGACACCTTAGAAACCACCAAAGATTCGCTTTTGGGGATTAACATTTATAAGTTAGACAATCAGTTTAAAACCATGTCTCTGTGGCGGCCTATCATATTGAAAACTGGTGATTTGTACCAGCAAAAAAATCTGGACCTCACCAAAAGAAATATTGCTTCCATGAATAATTTCAGCGTTATTAAATATGATGAACGCCTGAGAAGAGGGAGCGATAGTATTTTGGATGTGAGTTATTACCTGGCTCCCTTATCCAAATATGATTTAAAAATAGCCACAGATATTAATTACTCTCAAATTCTGAACTTCGGGGTGTCGCCATCTGTGGACTTAACTTCCCGTAATGTTTTTGGGGGAGCAGAGAACTTAATTTCGAGTGTTTCCGGCATTTTTGGATCTGTGGTTGATACTAAAGACACAGAGAAAAGAAGTTTCGCTTATGAACTCTCTACGCAGTTCTCCCTTAATTTCCCAAGGTTATTATTACCTTTTAAGACCTGGAAATTAATTCCGAAACGCTTCTCCCCCTCAAGTTCTATTATTTTAGGGGTATCTGTTCAGGATAATATTGGATTGGGAAGAATCGGCTTTAATGGTAGTTTGAATTATTTTGCTAATGTAAATGATATTGTTTCCCATCGGTTATCATTATTTAACACGCAGTTAAGTTTAACGCGCAATAAAGATAAATTCTATGATTTTTTCCCTGCTGATCGGGATATTAGAAACCAGATTTTCGAAACCTACTCTCCTGCTTTAAACCAAGATTTTATTGACAACAAAATCACTTCCGATGAACTATCAGGAATTATCGTGGGCGATGAAAATTTTGTCAGTTCTCTTTCCGGGGATAATCTGAATCTTTACAACACTTTTGTGCAGTCCTTGCTCAACAAGGACAGACAGACGCAAGATGTCCTGATTTCTTCTTTCATCTATAATTTCGTCTACAATGAAATCGGTAAAAAAGACCGACCAAATCCTTTCTACTTTAATGGAAAAATAGAAAGTGCCGGAAATATATTCAGTCTATTTAACACTACGCAGCAAGCAGATGGCGTTATTTCTGGCGAATCAAAGAAAATACTCAACACTTCATATTCTCAGTTTATAAAATTTGATGTGGATGTACGGAAGTATTTCTCCTTTTTTAATGACAAACATACTTTGGCCCTGAGACAATTTATTGGGGTCGGAATTCCCTATGGTAATTCTTCAACCATGCCTTTTGTAAGGTCTTATTTTAACGGTGGTTCAAATGACATCAGAGCTTGGCGGGTTTTTGGCGGATTAGGTCCAGCTGATTCTCAATTGGATGAAAAGGTCCGTTCCTACATTATGGACAATGTAAAATTAACCACCAACATAGAGTACAGAATGCCGTTTACGGCTATGTTTGAAGGTGCAGCTTTCGTAGATGCAGGAAATATCTGGAGTCTAAAAGACAACGGTTTTGGTGATGCTTTTAAATTCAATAAGTTTATTTCTCAAATGGGGGTTGGAACTGGGCTTGGTTTAAGAATTAATGTGGCGTATATCACATTGCGTTTAGATGCAGCTTATAAAGTCTATGATCCCAATAAACCTGTTGGAGACCGTTGGGTGATCAATAAATGGCAACCTTTAAAACCTGTGCTAAATTTCGCTTTTGGTTATCCGTTCTAAAGATTATTCATAATTCTTTTGGATTGGTAGTTTCTCACTTCATTTTCATCAAAATAATACAGCCTTATGATTCGATGTAATTTTGTCTTTTCTCTACTCCTTCTGAGTTTTTCTTCACTCCTTTTTTCCCAGGAAAAAAACCTTAAAAATATTCAAAAACTGACTTTTGGCGGAGATAATGCAGAAGCTTATTTTTCTCCCGATTCAAAAAAATTGACATTGCAGGTAACTAATCCTTTAATTGGTGCGAAGTGCGATCAGATCTATCTTTTAGATTTAAATAAAAAAAACATTGGCACCGAGGATTTGCAACTCATTTCAACGGGAGATGGTAGAACAACTTGTTCTTTTTTTATGCCCGATGGAAAACATATTCTCTACGCTTCTACTCACGAAGCCAGCAAAGAATGTCCCGCAAAACCAGCACCCAGAACCGATGGAAAATATCTGTGGCCCGTTTATGCAGAATTTGATATTTATATAGCAGATTTAAATGGAAAAATCACGAAAAAGTTAACGGATTCTCCCGGTTACGATGGAGAAGCGGTGGTTTCTCCAAATGGAAAATATATCGTTTTCACCTCTTCCCGAAGTGGCGATTTAGAATTGTGGCGCATGGATATTGACGGAAAAAATTTAAAACAACTCACTTCCGGTTTAGGTTATGATGGCGGCGCATTTTTCTCCCATGATTCTAAAAAATTAGTTTTCAGGTCTTCTCGTCCTACTACTGCCGAAGATATTAAAGAATACAAAGATTTACTCGCAGAAAATTTGGTCGCGCCCACCAACATGGAAATTTACACCATGAATATTGACGGATCGGATTTAAAACAAATTACAAAACTGGGCAAAGCAAACTGGTCTCCCTATTTTCATCCTTCCGATAAAAAAATAGTATTTTCCTCCAATCATCATTCTACCAGAGGTTATGATTTTCAGATTTACTCTATTGATATAGATGGGACCAATCTCAATCAAATCACCTACGAAAGTGAATTCAATGCCTTTCCCATGTTTTCGCCCGATGGAAAAAAATTGGTTTGGTCCAGCAATCGTTTGGGAGATACGCCAAGAGAAACCAATGTTTTTATGGCAGATTGGATCGAGGGCGATGAAGCAGAAAATATTTCCGAGAACAATTTAATGAAGACTATAAATTATTTGGCTTCCGATGAATTAGAAGGCAGATTAGCCGGAAGTTTGGGAGAAACAAAAGCCGCTGAATTCATTTCTAAAGAATTTTCTGCCTTGAAACTGAAGCCACTTAATGGAAAAAGTTTCATCCAAAATTTTACCTATGATGTGAAATTGAATCCGCATGAAGACTCTTCTTCCAAAAAAGTATTGGGGAAAAACTTGATTGGATATTTAGATAACAAAGCCGCGAAAACGATTATTATTGGAGCCCATTACGATCACTTGGGAAAAAATGAACATCACAATTCTACTTTAATGAATAGTGAAGGTCTGATTCATAATGGAGCGGATGATAATGCATCGGGAGTTGCCGCGGTATTGGAACTCGCGAGACAATTCTCAAAAAATAAAAAGACAGAAAAAGCAAATTATGTTTTCGCTCTTTTTTCTGGGGAAGAAGATGGTTTGATGGGTTCAAAAGCCTTCGCCGAAAATGTAAAAACGCAATATCCAAATGTAATTTCTATGATTAATCTGGATATGGTTGGACGCTTAAATAAAGACAAGGATTTAACGATAGGCGGAATTGGAACCTCTCCTATTTTTGGGGAAATGAGTAAAAAATACAAACCTGCAGGATTTAATTTGGCAGTTGACAGTTCTGGAGTTGGACCTTCAGATCACACCAGTTTTTATTTGAAAGATATTCCTGTTTTATTCTTGTTCACCGGAACACACAGTGATTATCATAAACCGACAGATGATGCAGATAAAATAAATTTCACAGGGTTGAAAAATATTACCACTTACGTTTTCAATTTGTCAAATGGTCTAGCAGAAGCAGCTTCAATTCCTTTTACAAAAACTAAAATTTCTCAAAGCAAAGCCATCCCTAAATATAAAGTGACGCTCGGAATTATGCCAAGCTATGCAGATACAAAAGACGGATTGCATATTGATGGGGTTACAGAAAAACGTCCTGCTGCAGAGGCAGGAATTGAAGCGGGAGACGTGCTTATCAAAATTGGCGCGTGTAAAATTACCGAAGTCTATTCTTATATGGATTGCTTGGCGAAGATTAATTCTGGGGATGAACTGCCAGTGACGGTCCTGCGAAATGGAAAAGAAATGGTGATGAAAGTGAAGTTTTAGAAAGTACTTTTTAAGTCTTAAAATAAATTTTTGATTTCACACGAAAAGTCACGTGGTATCTTTACATAACTGCAATTATAATCAGTATTCCGATTAGGATTGAAAATGGTGAAATAATCTGAAAGTAAAAAGGTTTTAAGATCTCTGCACATTTATTCGAGAAGCGATGATGTAATTTTCTGGGTACAAAATAAAGAACCAGCGAAGTAAGGAGCATAAACCAACCAAACACTTTAAAAATTTCGGGGAATTTTGAATATATAGCGAAGATAATTAAAGCAATAGCAGGAATAATTCTTAGCGTTATTTCCGCGTAATTGATTAAATTTGTACTTCCAGCTTTTCGCAAAGTTTCTCTGGCAATTTTTGGTTTAAGAAACATCAATACCCCAATACCGATAAAAAAAAGACCGAATATAATTAAGGTCCATTTTGCAATTTCCACTATCATCATTTTATTTTTTTAGCCGTTCTTTTACGATATTTTTTTTGCGATCCTGCGCGTGATTCTTTTGAGTGATTATTTGTCAAAAACTGGATTATAAATACAGAAACTCTATTTTCTGAAATTAAAATAATCGGAACATGCGCCAAAAATTTCCTCAAACCTTAAAGAACTCTTTATACCACTCAATTTCGTGGTGATTTTTTTGAGTTAGGTCTATTTGATGTGTTTTGTCCGCAATGGAATAAAGGATTTCTAAAGAGCCATAATCCCGCTGACTTATTGCATTGCATCCATTTCTGAGGAGTTGAGCGGTACAAACTCCCACTCCAATTTGATAAATTTTATTCTCGGAAAATCGGTTGCCGTCTTAAATGACTTGGCTTCTACAAGCTGCACTTATATCCATCATTACAGCGATTTCAATATTTTAACGTTGCGCAAATTCCAGCATTTTTTCTGAAGGTTTACGCATTGCTACCGTCCCGTCTATTCCCGTTTCGGTTAAGACTTTTGCTGTACCGTCCAAAACTTCAAAACCAGTTCCGCCATGGATATCAAAAATTTCTCGGGGCGTTCCACAAGAAAAATCTTCCGGACAGAACTTTACAATCTTTATATTTTCAAAAGTCAATAACTTCAAAGCGCCCAGATGTTCTCCATAAGAAGTGCCATCAAATCCACAATTAAAACCTGTTAAACAGACACTCATCAAAATTCGGCAGGGATTTTCTTTGCTAGGTCTTCTTAAATTTTTTAGATAATCTTGATTGGTCATTATGCTGGACTTGATAGTTGGTCCATATAAATTTACCGAAAAATTTTATACCTATTTCAAATTTATTGATTGGTCAGAAATAGTGATGGGAATATCGCTTTCATCGAAAGGTGATTTTTAATAAAAAAAAGACGCTTATTTAGAGCGGCTTTTTCCCTATTTTATTCTGAAATTTATTCTTCCGGGAACTCAAACAAATCCCCGATCATTCCTTCTTCCGGGAAATCTTCTTCTTTCACATCTACATCAATGAAACTGATATGTCCTTCCGTGGATTCTACGACATCGAAACCTTCATTAATTTCTACTTCCACAGGTTCTGGAAGGTTGATATTAATGGTTTTCACTTTGTTTTTGGTGAGCTGATTTCCGATGGCTTTTATGCCTTTAATTCCGATGAATTCGTCGATATTAATGGTTTCCGGCTCTCTTTGTTTGTCTTTTTCTTTGGCAAAAATAATCTCTGCCGTGGCTTTGTTCGCTACGATGATATTCTCTAAAAAAGATTTCGGATGTTCACTCGGTAAAAAGCTTTGAACATTCGTCGTGTTTTCTAAAAGGAATTTCTTGATGAAATAAATCTGTTTTTCTCCCTCAAAATAAATGGCGGTCAAAGGCTGCTCTGGTTTCCATTTTTCCAGCACCAAATAATCATCTTCAAAACGGTTCATCAAATCGAAGGTGACCAGTTTGGCTTCAGCTTGAGAATTGATGGTCAATATTTTATCATCACCTTTAAAACTGCCGAGCAAAGTTCCACGGGCATCCGCATTTAAGCGCCGAACCGTATCATCAAACCAGATTTTCCGCGGTGCTAAAGTGGAATGACCTTCCTCTTTTAAATCTACTTTTTTCACCGGGTATTTGGTGACTAAATTTCCTTTGGAATCTCTGCCTTTAATGGTAATCTCCGAGAAATCAATTTCAATTTTATTCTTTCGAATGCGCGCATTTTGCTTCAACAAAACAGTAACAGATTCTGCTTCACCATTTGGATTTGCAGAAAAATAAAGCATTTCTGAGCCTTTTTGATCAGAGGCTAATTTGTAGTCAGTATTTCGTGTAACACCCGTTACAGAAAAGCGTTTCATGTAATACGGACCTTCCTTTCCTTCGCGATAAATGGAATTGTAAACCGTGCGTCTGTCATTCTTTTTCCAGATGGCCACATGCACAATGTTTTTCCCGATAAAGGTTTTCGGCTCCACTTTCACCACTTTCATGGTTCCATCTTTTTGGAAGGTAATAATATCGTCAATATCTGAACAATCAAATAAATATTGGTCTTTCCGTAAAGAAGTTCCAATGAATCCTTCCTCGAAATTGGCGTAGAATTTTTCATTCGCCACCGCAACTTTTGACGCATCGATGGTATCAAAAATCCGAAGTTCTGTTTTACGTTCTTTGCCTTTGCCGTATTTTTTCTGAATATTTAAATAATAGTCAATCGCATACGTAATAAGATTTTGCAAATGGTGTTTAACCTGCTCAATCTTCCCTTCGAGCGCAATTATGTTTTCTTTGAATTTATCTAAATCAAATCTAGAAATTCTCTTGATTCGAATTTCCGTTAATCTTAAAATATCTTCTTCTGTTACCGCACGCAATAAATGTTTGGTGTGTGGTTTTAAACCTTTATCAATGGTAGAAATTACATCCTCCCAAGATTCTACTTCCTCGATGTCATGATAAATTCTATTCTCAATAAATATTCTTTCCAGCGAAGAAAAATGCCAGTTCTCCTGCAATTCATGAAGCTCAATTTCCAGTTCTTTTTTAAGTAAAGAAACCGTGTGATCCGTATTTCTTCGTAATATTTCAGAGACCGTTAAAAATTCGGGTTTATTCCCGACAATTACGCAGGCATTGGGAGAAATTGGAATTTCGCAATCCGTAAAAGCATAAAGTGCATCAATGGTTTTATCGGGCGAGACATCATTATTCAACATGATGTTAATCTCTACTTTATCCGACGTATTGTCTTCTATCTTTTTGATTTTAATCTTGCCTTTTTCGTTGGCTTTGATAATTGAATCAATAAGGTCGCTCGTATTTTTACCAAAAGGCAATTCATTAATGCAGAGCGTATTTTTATCTTTCTGAATAATTCTGGCTCGGGCGCGAATTCTTCCGCCTCTTTCTCCGTCATTATAACTGGACGCATCAAGCATTCCGCCTGTTAAAAAATCTGGGAAGAGTTCGAATTTTTTTCCTTTCAAATGAGCAACTGAAGCGTTGATGAGCTCATTAAAATTGTGGGGCATAATCTTCGTCGAAAGTCCTACTCCAATCCCTTCCACACCAGAAGCTAAAAGCAGCGGAAATTTTACGGGCAAATCGATGGGTTCATTATTTCTACCATCGTAAGACTTGGACCATTCTGTTGTTTTCGGATTAAAAACCACTTCCAAAGCAAAAGGCGTTAAGCGCGCTTCAATATATCTCGCCGCCGCCGCCGAATCTCCAGTGTAAATATTTCCCCAATTTCCCTGTGCGTCAATTAGCAGTTCTTTTTGACCAATTTGCACCATGGCATCTGTGATAGAAGCGTCTCCGTGCGGATGGTACTTCATGGTGTTTCCTACAATGTTCGCAACTTTATTGTACCGACCATCTTCCAACTCGCGCATGGAGTGCATAATTCTGCGTTGTACCGGCTTGAATCCATCGAAAATGGAGGGTATTGCACGGTCCAAAATGACATAGGATGCATAATCTAAAAACCAGTCTTTGTATAGACCGGAAACTTTTTTCAGGGATTCTTCTTGGTGACTTTCTTGCTCTTCCATCAACTTAATTTCTCACTCTTATTATCATTGTTCGCTTTAATCACTTTGCTTAAAGAAGTTTTAAGATCGCTTAATTCTTTTTTTGTGAGATAAGAAATATCGTACTTTAAGATTACAGAACTATTCTTTTTGCTAAAAACAGTAATATAAAGTCTTTTGAAAAAGAAGGCATCTACCACTTCGTATTCTTTCAATTTATATTTCGGGAACTCATCACTCAAGGCTTTATCTAAAAAGAGAATTACATTTCTATTTTTAAAGTTTAAAGCTTCGCCATCACTGTCAAATTCGAAAATCTGCCTGCCACGAAGAAAAAATAGAAGCAATAACAGTAAAGGAAAAATAAGAATCAAATAAATACTGCTACCTAAATACTGAAACTTATATTTTTCTAGCAGAAACAACACAACTCCCCCAAAAACCGTCATGAAAACAACGGTGCTCAAAAAATGAAAATAGTTCCCCTTATTTTTGTTATTTAACCTCATGACTCCAGCATTAAGCAGAATGAACTACTACAATTTCTTCTTTCTTATCAATGTCTGGATTTTCTACCACCAAATTCTTCAAAATAAAGGCTTGCCGATCTGGTGTATTTTTTCCCATGTAAAATTCTAGCAATTGTTCAATAGTTTGATCTTTTCCTAAAACGACAGGCTCCAGGCGAATATCTTTCCCAATAAAGTGTTTAAATTCATCTGGGGAAATTTCTCCCAAACCTTTGAATCGCGTAATCTCAGGATTTTTTCCTAATTCATTTAATGCTTTAATACGTTCTGGATCAGTATAACAATATCTTGTTTCTTTCTTATTTCTTACTCTAAACAAAGGAGTCTGTAAAATATAAAGATGTCCGTTTTTAATTAAATCTGGAAAAAACTGCAGGAAAAAAGTAATCATTAAAAGTCGGATGTGCATTCCATCTACATCCGCATCAGTCGCAATAATGACGTGATTGTAGCGCAAATCTTCCAAAGAATCTTCAATATTTAAAGCCGCTTGAAGTAAATTAAATTCCTCATTTTCATATACCACTCTTTTGGTGAGCCCATAGCAGTTGAGTGGTTTACCTTTTAGCGAAAAAACCGCCTGTGTTTCTACATCACGGGATTTCGTAATAGAGCCAGAAGCAGAATCACCCTCCGTAATGAAAATCATGGAATCTCCCTTTCTCAGAGCTTTTTGATCATTATAGTGCTGTCTGCAATCCCGCAATTTTTTATTGTGCAAAGACACTTTTTTCGCTCTTTCCCGCGCTAATTTTTGGATGCCAGAAAGTTCTTTTCTTTCCCTTTCGGAGATAATAATTTTACGATGAATGGCTTCTGCGATATCTTGATTTTGATGAAGAAAATTATCCAATTTGCTTTTCAGAAAATTGGTGATAAACGTTCGAACCGTCTCTTTACCCGGTTCCATTTCATTAGAGCCTAATTTTGTTTTCGTTTGAGATTCAAAAACCGGTTCGATTACTTTAATGGCAACCGCTGCAATAATTGATTTCCGTATATCTGCTGCTTCAAAATTTTTATTGAAATATTCTCGAATGGTCTTAACATAAGCTTCCCGGAAAGCATTTAAATGTGTTCCACCCTGCGTTGTATTCTGACCATTAACAAAAGAAAAATAGGTTTCAGACTGAGATTTATCAGAATGCGTAATGGCAACCTCAATATCTTCATCTTTAATATGAACGACGGGATAAATAATTTCCCCCTCAATTTCTTCTTGCAAAAGATCTTTTAAACCGTTCTCGGAAAAATACGTTTCGCCGTTGAAGATGATTTTCAAACCTGGATTCAGGTAACAATAGTTCTTCAGCATTTTCTCAATATATTCCTTGCGAAATTTGAAATGTGTGAAGATTGTTGAGTCCGGAATAAAGGATATTTCCGTTCCGTTCCGATCTGTGGAATCGGCTTCTTTAAAATCCTCGGTAATTAAACCTTTGGAAAATTCTGCAATTTTCATCTTTCCATCTCGAATGGATTTAACGCGGAAATATTCTGAAAGAGCGTTCACCGCTTTGGATCCTACTCCATTTAAACCTACAGATTTTTTAAAGGCCTTGGAATCGTATTTTCCACCCGTATTCATTTTAGAAACGGCATCTACTACTTTCCCTAAAGGAATACCGCGACCAAAATCACGGATTGTTGCTTTTCCATCATCGATTTTTATTTCGATGCGTTTCCCAGATTTCATGACAAACTCATCAATAGAGTTATCTATTATTTCTTTCAGCAAAATATAAATACCATCATCTGCGGAAGATCCATCTCCTAATTTACCAATATACATTCCGGGACGAATTCTGATATGCTCCTGCCAATCAAGGGTTCTAATATTATCTTCCGAATAAATTACGGTAGGGTTTTCGCTCATGGTTTTTTTAGAAATACTTTATACATCAGATTTTCACAAATATATTAATTTGCTTATCATTTCGGAGATTTTGTGGAAAAGTATTGAATTTAAGATTATACGGATTAATAATTAGCTTCCAAACTAAAAAATTTTAGGTCAATTGCATAATCCATTTTTCGAAGGCAGTTAAGAAATCTGTCATAAATTTTTCTGTTTTTTCATTCACGGTTACGCCATCTTCCATTAGTTTGTCTTTGATTTGACCAATGTACGCTTCTGGTTGTTGCATCATCGGAATATTTAAAGATACTGCAGCAACGCGAATGGCTTGATTAGCGCCTAACCCTCCAATTGCTCCTGGACTTACCGTTGCAACCGCACCAGGTTTCCCTTTCCAAGAATTTTGTTTCGGAGGTCTTGCTCCAATTTCCATGGCATTTTTTAAAACTCCGGGAAGTGTTCTGTTGTATTCTGGAGATACAAAAAGGAAAGCATCTGCATCATCTAATTTATTTTTATAATCCGTCCAAGATTGTGGCGGATTATTTTCTACGTCTTCATTAAAAAAAGTTAAATCCTTAATTTCTACGATTTCTAATTTTAAACTTTTTGGTGCTAAACGGATGAATTCATTGGCTACTTTTCTGTTAAAAGATTCTTTGCGTAAACTCCCCACTATAATTGCTACTTTTTTGGTCTCCATAAAATAATTTGATCCCAATTTACGAAAAAGACCTCAAATAAAAAAGGCAAAAATCACGGTATAAAGACTTAAAAAAAAGCGAATCGAAGTTCGCTTAATCTGTTTTATAGTGAAGTAATTTCGGATTAAACATTAAATCTAAAATTCATCATATCACCATCTTGCACAATATATTCTTTACCTTCTACAGAAAGTTTACCAGCTTCTTTTACTTTTGCTTCAGAACCGAAAAGAACAAAATCTTCGTACTTAATTACCTCCGCACGAATAAATCCTTTCTCGAAATCGGTATGAATTACGCCCGCTGCTTGTGGCGCAGTCCAACCTTTTCCGATGGTCCAAGCACGAACTTCTTTTACGCCGGCCGTGAAATAAGTCTGCAAATGCAATAAATTGTAGGCTTTACGAATCAAACGGTTTACGCCGGGTTCGGTTAAACCTAATTCCTCTAAAAACATTTCTCGTTCTTCAAACGTTTCCAGCTCATTAATATCGGCTTCGATTTGTGCGGCTAAAACAACCACTTCTGCATTTTCTTTCGCCGCCATTTCCTCAATTTTAGCAATCCATTCATTTCCGTTTTTAATAGAATTTTCATCCACATTACAAACATAAAGAACCGGTTTATTGGTCAATAATTGAACTTCTGAAATAATGGGTCTAGAAAAATCAGTCATCGGGAATTCACGCGCATTTTGACCTTCCTCCACAAATTTTTGAAGATTAAGAAGTGTTTCATACGTCATCACATCCTCTTTTTTACCAGATTTGATGAACTTCTTTGCTTTCTCTACGGATTTTGCTAAGGTTTCAATATCTTTTAACTGAAGTTCAATATCGATGATTTCTTTGTCTCTGATCGGATCAACCGTTCCTTCAACGTGTATAATATTTCCATCTTCGAAACATCTTAAAACATGGATAATTGCTTCACATTCGCGGATATTTGCCAGAAATTTATTTCCTAAACCTTCCCCTTTACTCGCACCTTTTACCAATCCGGCAATATCTACAATTTCCACCACTGCAGGTAAAACTTTTTCGGGTTTTACTAATTTTTCCAGCTCGAAAAGTCGTTCATCGGGTACTGAAACCGTTCCAATATTAGGTTCGATTGTGCAAAAAGGATAATTTGCCGATTGTGCTTTGGCGTTGCTTAAACAGTTAAAAAGGGTTGATTTACCGACATTTGGTAAACCTACAATTCCACATTTCATATCGTAAGTTCTGAGGTTAAATTTTAGACTTCCGTTACCAGAAACCATTTGAATAGAGCGATTGCAAAGATAAAAAATTTTGAGTGAGTTTCTACATAAAAAATCTGCGTCATAAAGAAGCAGATTAGAAATTAAAATATGCTAGAAATTTAAGGATTTTCAGAAGTCGCATTTCTTGCCAATTCGCCTTCATCCGGAGTTTCTCCCAAGGTTTTATCTAACGTAAATAATGATTCGTCGGAAGCTTGATCTCCACCTGCAATTTTTAATTTGTCGATCAAATCCATGGCTAAAGTTTCTTCTTCAATCTGTTCTTTTACAAACCATTGCAAGAAATTCCAGGTTGCCCAGTCTTTCTCTTCAAAAGCCATATCGACTAATTTATAAATTTTTTCCGTGTTTTCTACTTCATGCTTGAAAACAAGATTGAAGCAATCGGTCATATTCTGGGGATCTTTCGGAGTGGCACTTTGACCAGTGACGGTAGGTTTTCCCCCGCGATTTAAAACGTACTTCATAAACTTGAGTGCATGTTCTCTTTCTTCCTGAGAATGACGCATCAAAAAATTTGCAATTCCGCCGTAACCTTTATCATCTGCCCAAATTCCGTACGATAAATAAGTGTGTGATTGAAAAAGTTCAACATTCATTTGAGTGCTTAAGGCTTGTTCCAAGGTGGAAGAAATTCTTTTGGTATCCATAATTGAGATTTTTAATATTTGCTCCTATAACATCAATAATAGTTCCTTTGGATGAAATTCCTCAGGTTTTAAAAATTTTTTAAAAATTGATGACGGATTTTCAACACATAATTTTCGAAATCGATCTAATTGTGAAATATTTAAAGCTGAAAATCAAGCGATTAAAAAAAACATATTCTTTATCCCTATAAAAATAGTTGTACATTAAAATTATTATTCTACATTTGTATCACTAAACAATTAGTGATATGCAGATTTCTCAATTAACAAAAGCCGAAGAACAGGTCATGCAATATCTTTGGGAACTTAAAAAAGCTTTCCTGAAAGACGTTCTGGAACAATTTCCGGATCCAAAACCACACACGAATACCGTTTCTACCATTCTTAAAGTTTTAAAAGATAAAGATTTTGTGGATTACGAAGTTTTTGGGAGACAACATGAATATTTCCCCCTTATTTCTAAAGAGAAATACACCGGGAAATCCATGAAAAGTTTGGTGACAAATTATTTTGAAGGATCTTATACCAACGCGGTTTCTTTCTTAGTGGAGAAAAATGAAATCAGTGTTGCAGATCTGGAAATGCTTCTGAACGAACTTAAAAACAAAGACTAATGGAAACACTACTCTACTTTGGCAAAGTGATTTTAAGCTCGGCTGTCCTTTTTTTGTACTACCGATTATTTTTAAAGGACAAAACTTTTCATCACTACAACCGGTTTTATTTGCTTTCTATTTTAGTCTTGAGTATATTTTTGCCTCTGCTCAAAATAAGATATTTTACATTAGAAGTGAACCAAAATTTCTACTTGTTGCTAAGCAAATTACCTCAGATAAATTCTTCAAAAAACAGTTCAAATGAGCTCCTTTATATTCAAATTATTACTATCGTTTTTGGAGTGGTTTCTGTCTTTTATCTCGTGAAATTAATTTTCTGCTTGCTAAAAATAGAACGGTTAAAAAAGACCTTTAAAAAAGAAAATCTAGTTGGAATCAGCTTCTATCAGACTAATTTAGACGAAGCTCCTTTTTCCTATTTCAAAAATTTATTCTGGAAGAATTCCATTGCAGTCGAGTCGGAATTAGGCCAACAAATTTTAAAACATGAAATGGTTCACATTGAACAGAAACATTCTTTGGACAAAATTTTTCTGGAACTCGCCACTTCCCTATTTTGGTTTAATCCTTTCTTTTACTTGATCAAAAAAGAAATTCATTTAATACACGAATATTTGGCTGATAAAAAAGCCCTTAAAAACTCGGACACGAAAGCATTTGCGCAGATGCTTTTGGCAAGTCACTTTTCCGGAAAACAGTTACCTACAACGAGTCCGTTCCTTAGTTCTAACCTCAAAAAAAGATTAACAATGCTTAAAAAATCAAAAACAAAATTCAGTTATGCGCGACGAATATTGGCGTTGCCTTTATTATTTATTCTCGCTTTTATGTATCTGGTGAACGCGAAAAACAAAGAAATTAAAAACACCAATCTAGAAGTGGAACAATTCATTGCTGCTGCAAAATCAGATACCATTTCTCCTAATAAAAAAGAACAAAATACAATGAACAATAATTCATTGGAAGCTGTCCAAACTCAAATAGCAGAAAAGCAAAAGGAAATTCAACCTTTGCAAGAACGTTTTAACGCTAACGATGGGGAAGCAAGAAAAATCACAGGTGATCTGCAATTGAAAAGTGAAGCACTGCGGAAGTTATCTGCTAAAAACGACTTTGATAGTCCGAAGTTTAAAAAATTGGATTCGGAAATTATTGCTCTTAGCGCAAGAATCGATGCAATCTACAACAAGGAAGACTTTAAAAATCTAGAAAAATCACTCAATCAAAAGTATGGTGAAATCGATCAACTTTACGTAAAAGTTGATGCTTTTTATAATTCTGAAGATTTTAAAAATCAAATATTAAAATCTGAGGAGCAAGCTGCTGAAGCAGAAAAATTAGTCAATTCTCCAAAATTCAAAAAACAGATTGCAAACGCGGAAAAGAAAGCAACAGAAGCAGAAAAATTAATGAATTCTGCGGAGTTTAAATTACGAATTAAAGACGCAGAAATCGCCGCGAAAGATTCGCAAGTAGCACAAGAAGATGCTAAAATTTCATCGGCAAAAATGGATGAAGAGCCAGAGATCTTTATTTAGGGAAAACTTGCTACCAAAGAAGAAATGCAAAAAGTAGATCCGAATAAAATTGAATCCGTGAACGTTTACAAAAAAGGATTTGAAGACAAGAAAAAAGGCGAGATTCATATTAAACTCAACAAATAATGAATAAAAATGGTCAATAGGTTTACTGTTGACCATTTTTTTACCTCTAAAAAAAATATTCATTAAGAATGTTATCGTTACATGCGGAAGAAAATCAAAAAAATTAACAATCGCTTGGTGCTCTACCTTCTGAAAAAGAGGAACCTGACAATTTTCATATTGACCTGAAAGTAAATTTTACGTAGCTTTATTTTATTAATAAAAACAAAAAATCAACGTCATGGAAAATCACAATCTCACCAACGAGTTCCCAGAGTTAGCGACTAAAATCAATGATTTGAAATTGAATGATGAAGCCTTCAAAAAAATGTATGTGAACTATGAAGAAGTGAATGCGCTTATTCAGCATTATGAAGAAGGAGAACAAAACCACACCACCGACGATCATTTAACTGATCTGCGCAAAAAACGAGTTCACTTAAAAGATGATTTATACGCGCATTTAAATTCCTAATTTAAATTTCCATATTGGTAAATTTTTCAGCGACTTTTTTCAAAGTCGCTTTTTTTGTGAATTCGTTTAAACTTGTAGTAAAGTTCAAATGTTTATTTCCTGTTGAATCTTTAATCCTCAATTCTCATTTATTACGGTTTTCAAGAGGATAACTCTTTGATTCTAATTAAGATTACCCAAAAATTTGTTTTCTAGAAGCAATCTGAGACGCAAATATTTCCCATTCATTCAAGTTTCTGTAATTTTTAGCATAAAATTTTATTAAATTGTGATACATACTATCATTTTTCACTAAAAAAGCTTACTTTTGCACCGTCAAAAAACGATTATGCAAAACATTAGAAATATCGCAATCATTGCGCACGTTGACCACGGTAAAACAACTTTGGTTGACAAAATCATTCACGCCACCAGTGTTTTCCGGGATAACCAGGAATCTGGAGATCTTATTATGGATAACAACGATTTGGAGCGTGAGCGAGGAATTACCATTTTATCAAAAAATATTTCGGTAGCCTACAAAGACTTTAAAATTAATGTGATTGATACTCCTGGTCACGCCGATTTCGGTGGTGAAGTAGAGCGAGTATTGAAAATGGCAGATGGAGTTTTACTTCTTGTAGATGCTTTTGAAGGACCAATGCCGCAAACGCGTTTCGTACTTCAAAAAGCTTTGGAATTAGGATTAAGACCCGTTGTAGTAATCAATAAAGTTGATAAGCCAAACTGTCGTCCAGATGAAGTTCATGACAAAGTTTTTGATTTATTCTTTAACTTAAATGCTACGGAAGAACAATTGGATTTCCCTACGTTCTACGGATCATCTAAACAAGGTTGGTTCAATACATCTTTAGAAGAAACAGATAATATTTTCCCGCTATTAGATGGTATTCTTGAGCACGTTCCAGCTCCAGAAGCGAAAGAAGGACCCCTTAGAATGCAAATTACCTCTTTGGATTTCTCTTCTTTCTTAGGAAGAATTGCTATTGGGAAAATTAATCAAGGTTCTGTAAAAGAATCAGAATGGATTGGTTTAGCTCAGGAAGACGGAAAAATTGTAAAAGGAAAAGTAAAAGAATTATACGTTTTTGAAGGTCTTGGAAAAAAGAAAGTTCAAGAAGTTAAAGCAGGAGACATTTGTGCAATTGTTGGATTTGAAAAATTCCAGATCGGTGATTCATTCGTTGATTTAGAAAATCCAGATCCATTGCCAAGAACGTCAATTGATGAGCCTACTTTGAACATGACGTTCTCTATTAACAACTCTCCTTTCTTCGGAAAAGATGGTAAATATGTAACTTCTAATCACCTGAAAGAAAGGTTGATGAAAGAGTTAGAGAAAAATTTAGCCCTAAAAGTAGAGCCTACAGAAGACGCGAATACGTTCTTGGTTTTCGGTAGAGGTATACTTCACCTTTCGGTTTTAATTGAAACCATGAGACGTGAAGGTTATGAGATGACGATTGGTCAGCCACAAGTTATTTTGAAAGAAATTGATGGCGTAAAATGTGAGCCGTATGAATCTATGGTTGTTGATGTTCCTGAAGAGTTTGCTTCTAAAGTAATCGATTTGGCAACACAGAGAAAAGGTGATCTTCACATTATGGAAACTAAAGGGGAAATGCAGCACATGGAATTCGAAATTCCTTCAAGAGGATTAATCGGATTGCGTTCTCAAATGTTAACCGCAACTGCAGGTGAAGCAATTATGGCACACCGTTTCAGCGAGTACAAACCTTACAAAGGTGCTATTCCAGGAAGATTAGTTGGAGTGTTGATCAGTAAAACTCAAGGTCCTGCTACCGAATATTCTATCGCGAAATTACAAGATAGAGGTAAGTTTTTCGTTGATCCGGGTGAAGAAATTTACGAAGGTATGATCATTGGGGAACAAAACAAACCTGGAGATATGGTGGTCAATATTGTAGAAGCGAAACAGCTGAACAATATGCGTGCTTCTGGAAAAGATAAAGACGGAAGTATTGCGCCGAAAATCCTTTTCTCTCTGGAGGAATGTATGGAGTACATCCAAGGTGACGAAGCGATTGAAGTAACGCCAAACTTCATCAGAATGCGTAAAAAAGTCCTTTCAGAAAACGAAAGAAAACGTATCGAAAGAGGTGCAAAAGGATAATTCCTTTTCTACATAAAAGCAAAAGCCCCAATTTTTATTGGGGCTTTTTTGTGTTTAAAGTCGGGCAAAAATATTTACTATCTATTTTCTCTGATTCAAAAAATTTGAGTTTTAAGCAAAGTGCAATAATTTCTTAGTTTGAAAATAATGATTTGCCTCTCATATCTAATTTTTGCAACGTGACATCTGTACCACTCATATTTGCCATGAGAGTCAATTTATCTCTCATTTCCGTGCTGTAATCAGATAAATATAAGGTTATTGAGGGTGCACGGTTTCCATTATCTTCTGCATTTAGGGAGACGTAGCCGTTCTCCTCTTTAATTAAACCCAACATGATATTTTTTATTTGCGACCAGTACATTATAGTTTCATGTTTTTGCCCGTGCATCTTAGTTTGCGCTTTGATATAATCTTCGGTCATTTCCAATTTAAAATTCTCACTACTGTATCCGCTTGGATTAACGATTGTAATATATTTTTGGTGTTTGTTTAACCATTTAAGTGTTTCTTTTTTATTTTGAGCATTCGCTGAGTACATGAGCATCATCGTGAATAAGAGGGTGAAAAATGTTTTCATAAGTTTTTTTTAATGGGTTATATTTTTATTCTTTTTTTTAATTTTAAAAGACTTCTGTTTAATCTTTTTGAAAATTGTTATTTCTTTTCTTATAAAATTTTCTGCAGTACGAATTCGGTTTCTAAATGCAGTCATTCCTCTTATCAAATATAAAAAAAATATTAATGACGATTTTACACTGAGATAATTTTATGAAAGTAATTTTTCCTAGTGTTTTAATTTAAGGATGAATTTTAACATTGAACCCTTTTTCATTGCAAGTAGAATCAGTATATATGGCTAAATTTTTGAATAGAACACGGCATGTCTAAAATTAAAGCTGCATTCATCCTTTCTATTATCAGTTTAATGATGTTGTCCTGCGATGGCCTAAAAAACACAGTTATATCCCTTTTTGAAACTTCTGCACGCGCAAAGTATGAACGCCAATTTAAAAGTAGCGACAGTTTGATGACTGCCTGGAAAAAAGATTTTGATCAAGCAGTTTTAAACCAATTGGAGATTAAAGATGTCCAAATTTTTACAGTCACTAATTTATCACAAACCCGAAAGGCCTTAGGTTATTTGATCAACCTGAAGAAAGGAGATCTTCTTACCATTGATGCGACTTCTGAAATTGCTAGCTCCAAAATTTTTATCGATATTTTCAAAGATTCAGCAAAAGTGGAAACCTCTGATCACCAACTCATTGAAAATGGAAAATGGACGCATTTCGTGGAAGAAGGAGGACAATATAAAATTGTGATTCAGCCTGAAATAGAAGTGCAAAAGTCTTTAGCCTTAAAGATTTACACGCAGCCTTCCTTATATTTTCCGGTTGCCGGGAAAGGGAATAAAGACGTCCAAAGTTTTTGGGGAGCAAGCCGAGATGGCGGCGCAAGAACCCATGAAGGTTTGGATATTTTTGCATCACGCGGAACTCCCGTTGTGGCTGCAGCAGATGGCTATATCACGAAAACTGGAAACCAAGGTTTAGGTGGAAAACAAGTTTGGTTGCGCAATCAAAATCTTGGACAATCTTTGTATTACGCTCATTTGGATAGTGTGATGGTAGAAAGTGGCGGAAGTGTGAAAATCGGTGATACCCTAGGAACGGTGGGAAATACAGGAAATGCAAAAGGTGGCGCGACCCATTTACATTTTGGAATTTATATGACCGGTGGCGCTGTAGATGCTTTGCCTTTTGTGAGAATACGGGAAATTCCAAAACACACTTCAGCAAAGATTTCAGCATTTAAGTTTTTGAAAGCGGCCTCCAATATTAGAAAAGGTCCGGGAGATGAATTTATGATTGTGAAAACGCAAGCGAACCAAATTTCAATCCAAGTATTGGCTGCTGATTCTAATTGGTACCATATTCGAACTGAAGAAGGAATCGAAGGATTTGTTAGTATTTCGCGACTAAAATAGTTTTAAACCGACTTCAGGAAATTTCAAAAATATTTAAAAATTAAAATTTTAGAAAGATTTTTTTTTGCCTAAATCGCTCACCATTTTTATATTGCTTTTAATATATTTGCCACTTCATCATGTACTTCTCCCCACAAAAACGTTTTATGAATTTTACTTTTGCTAAAGCAATTTCTGCCCTATTTCTTTTCTTATTATTCGTCGCCTCTTGTGCTACTAAAAAGCCCGTCGCGAAAAGCATTAAAAAATCGACCACCACAAAACCAGTTACCACTCCAAAAACGGAAACGGAAAAACCTGTCGCAAAATTAGCTCTGCCGGAAGTTAATAGAGAATTTCGCGCTGCATGGATTGCAACGGTCGCGAATATCAACTGGCCTTCAAAAAATTCCTTGTCCACTCAACAACAAAAAGACGAAGCCATTAAAATTTTGGACTTGCTAAAAGAAGCCAATTTTAATGCAGTGATTTTTCAGGCGCGTCCGTCTGCAGATGCCATGTATAGAAGTGTTTTGGAACCTTGGTCTTATTTTTTAACTGGCGCTATCGGAAAAGCTCCTACTCCATTTTATGACCCCTTAGAATTTTGGATCAAAGAATCCCATGAAAGAGGAATGGAATTGCACGTTTGGCTCAATCCTTACCGCGCTCATCACACTACAGGTGGACCGATTACAGCGGAATCCATAGTCAAAAAAATGCCAGAACAAATCATCAAACTTCGGAATGGAATGTATTGGATGGATCCCTCCGACGAGAAAACTCAAGATCATACTGCAATGGTCATTAGAGATTTGGTAAAGAGATATGATATTGATGCGATTCACATTGATGATTATTTTTATCCCTACAAAGAATACAATGGCGGAAAAGATTTCCCTGACAACAGAACTTGGGATGATTATTTAAAACGCGGTGGAAATTTGACCAGAGCTGATTTTAGAAGAGCAAATGTGAATAAATTCATCAAAAGAATTCACGAAGAAATTAAAACCGAAAAAAGCAATGTTAAGTTCGGAATCAGTCCGTTCGGAATTTGGAAACCTGGATTTCCGGAAGGCATTAAAGGAACTTCTCAATACGATGAATTATATGCAGATGCGAAACTATGGTTGAATCAAGGTTGGCTGGATTATTTTTCGCCCCAACTTTATTGGAAAAATGAAGGTCCCCAAAGTTTCCCGGCACTTCTTAATTGGTGGGAAGGTGAAAACACGATGAAAAGGCATCTTTGGCCTGGTTTAAATACCATCGGAATGCGTGAAGTCACAGACCGACCAACCGAAATTGTAAATCAAATTAACACGACCCGAAACATCTTAAAAGATAATGCGGGAACCATTCATTACAGCGTAGATGGATTGTCTAAAAATCCGACGATGTACAACGCAGTAAAAAATTCTTATCAAAAAAAGGCGTTGGTTCCCACCACCCCTTGGATTAAAACGCAACCCCTCGGTAAGCCAATACTTTTCGCAGAAAGCACCTCAATCTCGACAAACCTACGCTGGAATTCACCGGAACCAGCAAAAGTTTTTCAATGGATTTTATACATCAAATATGGGGAAACTTGGGAAACGGAAATCATTGAAAAGAATCTAAATTCCAAAATTTTGCCACTCAGCAGAAACGGTAAAAAGCTCAACATGGTTGCGGTGAAATCCGTAGATCGTCTCGGAAATGAAAGTGAATACGAAGCAAAGAATCTCTAAAAATAGAAATTAAAAACAGGAAAGTTCAGCTCATTATTTCGTGAAAGTTTTCCCAGGATTTAAGAATTTGGAATTTAAAAAAAACACGAGATACTTGTTAATGTAAAAACATTTGGTGCAATTAAAAAGTGAGCATTTCCCCTGTTAATTGCAGTTTCACAGATATTTTAAACTTGAATATCTTTAAGACCATTATTTGAAGTTTGATTTTCCAATCATTATAACAGTTCTTAAATTTTGCATCTTTAATCGTGAACCTCGCCCGTGGAAATACCAATCATCCCACATCGTGCATCCCTTCTCTCCTTTCTCCTTAAAACAAAGTCGGCTGAAAACTGCCTGCATCTAAATTAACCGCTATTAAATCTGGGTTGTAATTCGGAAAGGCAAAATGCTCCAAAGCTCTCTCAGAAAGCCAAGCCTCTTCCGCTTCTTTAGCTAAAACCAATGGCATTCTGTCTTTTGTATTGTGAATTTCAGACATCAATTCATTCGCGTTAGAAGTGACAATGGAAAAGCTTGTCAAGGTTTCTTGCGTTTCCTCATCTTTCCAAATATTATAAATGCCACCCAAAGCAAATGGTTGTCCGCCATTATTAAGCTGAATGTAATATTTTTCTTTCATTTTACCTTTTCCGTCTAGCCATTTCCATTCATAAAAACCTTTTACTAAAACCAGGCATCTGCTGGAAATAGAATCTCTAAAACTCGGCTTTTCTGGAAGGGTATCAATTCTAGCATTTAGCGTGCTTTTCTGCAAATTTCTGTCTTTTGCCCACGTTGGAATTAATCCCCAATCTCCTAAAATGGCTTCATCGGGACGGTTATCTAAAATAACTGGAGTTTTTGGAAAGGAAAATCCATTCGTAAAGTCCGAACCTTGAAATTCTGGTCCTTCATAAGCAACGCCAAAAGCGTCTTTCATTTCTTTGCGGGTAAGTTGATTAGAAACGTAATAACACATGGATGAAAAATTTAAGTCAAATTTAATTTTTAATTTTTAAAAAATGAATGATAGAAAATAGTGATCAGGAACGCAGCAAATAATTATTATCTTACAAAGGTGATTAAAACTTGCTGAATAAAAATAATTAAAAGAGAAAATTAAATATGGATAAAGACAAGAAAATAGCTTTGATCACGGGAGCTAGCAAAGGAATCGGAAAAGCCTTGGCGGAAAAAATGATGGCAGAAAATTATTTTGTGATTGGCACCAGTACTTCTGGAATGCTGCCCGACTTTCCTACCGATCAGCTTTTCGCTCTGACTTTGGATCTTACTGATTCGAAAAGTATAGAAAATGCGCATGAAATAATTTTTAAAAAATTTGACCATCTCGATGTTTTGATTAACAATGCGGGAATTGGTCCTGACTTAGGTTCACCTGTGCCTGATCAAATGAGCTACGACCAGACTTTTGAAGTTAATGTAAAAGGGACGGTCTTCTTTACAGAACCTTTACTAAAATTCATTAAAAAAAATGGAAAACTCATCAATATCTCCTCTAAAATGGGCTCTTTGAATAATTGTTCCAGTTCAGATTCAATTGCCTACCGAATGTCCAAAAGTGCCTTGAATATGTATTCTAAAATCCTGACCAATAGATTGAGCGGAACTTTAAATGTGGGAATTATTCATCCAGGTTGGGTACAAACAACCATCTGCGAAAGCAATTTAAAAAATGCTACTTTAACTACCGCCCAATCCGCGGAAAATATATACCGGTTTTTAAGCAGTGATTACGAATCTGGAACCTATTGGGACGCGGAAGATGAGGCACCGCTTTTGTGGTAAATCAATATAACATTATCATTAACTCTTTAGAAATATCTCTTAAATCATCAAGAACAATGAGCGAAAAAATAGCCTTAAGACCCGACTTAAATATAGAAAATTTGGAAACAACTTCCCCTCTTGAACAATTTCAAAATCAAACATTGCGACCGATTCTTAAATTACAGAATGATCTTTTTGTGCTGCAATTCCAAAGTTACTCAGCGCGAATGAAGTCTGATTATCATACACTTTCTTCTCATAAAAAATCACTCTTCATTGAGCAAAGTTTGCAGAAAGACCTCGTTTTAAAAAACACCTTCATCGGAATGACGCTTGGAATGTTCACCACAGAAGAATTCCAAAATTATTTAGAGAGCAGCAAAGAACTGAATAGACGAATCATCACGATGTTGATAGAGCGATTGAAAAATCAATTGTGCTAGAATTTGTTGGCAGAACATTCCTCACTCTACCCCACAAAAAAAGAGAACCAATTTCTTGATTCTCTTTACTTAGTAGCGGAGACACGACTCGAACGTGCGACCTCCGGGTTATGAGCCCGACGAGCTACCTACTGCTCTACCCCGCGTTATTGTGGTGCAAATATACAATAATTTCATAAAGTTCCAAATATTCTTCGTAAAATATTTATTTATCTAATTTTTCCTAAATTTGTATATGGCAAAAATCCTTAAAATCTATCCCGACAATCCTCAAGAAAACCTAATCGCAGAAGTAGTTAAGACGCTGCAGAATGGTGGAATTATCATCTATCCTTCAGATACCGTATACGCTCTGGGTTGCAATATTTTTGACATTCGCGCCATGGAAAAGCTCGCGCAGATTAAAAAAATAAAGCTGGAAAAAGCCCAATTCTCCATCATCTGTAATGATTTAAGCCACCTTTCTAATTTTACGCGCGCCATCGACACCTCTGTATTTAGATTTTTGAAGAGTAAAATTCCCGGACCTTTTACCTTTATTTTAGAGGCGAATAAAAGTTTACCCTTGGCTTACAAAGGAAATAAAACAGTCGGAATACGCGTACCTGATCATTCTATTCCGCAGATGATTGTGGAAAAATTGGGACATCCCATCGCCTCCACTTCCATAAAGGATGAGGATGAGGTCATAGAATATTCAACGGATCCAGAATTGATTGCGGAAAAATATGACAATTTGGTCGACCTTGTTATCGACTCGGGTTATGGAGATAATATCGCTTCAACCATTGTGGATTTAACCAGCGGCGAACCAGAAATTTTGCGTCAGGGTAAAGGTGAAATTTAGATTTTGTGTGCATCATAATCCGCCCTCCATTCTCTCCCGATCTTTAATTGGGATCCATCCAGATGTGGACGCAAATTAGGATTCTATTTTTTAACTTTTCAAATTTTAATTCACAAATTTCACACATGAAAATAATTTCTTCTCCCGCTAAACTTATGAACGTGGGGACTTCTACTTCATTTTTAAAATCAACACAACCTCATTTCATCGAGGAGGCAGCTCATATTCAAAAAACATTAAAGAATAAATCTCCCAAATATTTAATTGATTTGATGGAAATATCTACCAAACTCGCGGATGAAAATTGGGAACGCAACCAAAACTGGAATCCAAAACCCTCTGCAAAAGAATCTGCTCCGGCATTGATGGCTTTTTCTGGTGAGGTTTATCGCGGATTAGATGCTAAATCCTTAGATGAAAAAGCGGTGAAATTTCTGCAGAAGAATTTCCGCATGCTTTCGGGATTGTACGGACTTTTAAAACCTTCCGATAAAATAATGCTCTACCGCTTAGAAATGGGCAGAAAATTCAAATTTGAAGGCCACAAAAACCTTTACGATTTTTGGGGAGAAAAAGTCACGGATCAATTGAACAGAGAATTGAAATCCAAAGACTTTGTCCTTAATTTGGCAAGTAAAGAATATTTTAAAGTTATAAATGAAGATAAAATAAAAGCGCCCGTCATCCATTTTGAATTTTATGATTATCGAGAAGGCAAACTGAAGCAAATTGTTGTCTACACCAAACATGCAAGGGGATTAGTCGCGAGATTTTGTGCAGAAAATAATGTGAAATCTTTAAATGAGGTGAAGGCCTTTAATCTGGAAAATTATCAGATCGATGAAAAATTGTCTACCGAAAAGAAACTGGTTTTCGCCCGATAAACAAAATTATTATGAATTACCATACCCGAAAGTGGATTAAACCCGAAGATCTTAACCCGAACCAAACATTATTTGGAGGCAAATTACTCCAGTGGATTGATGAAGAATCAGCGCTTTATGCCATTGTTCAATTGGAAACACCGCGGTGCGTAACCAAATACATCTCTGAAATTAATTTCGTGAGTTCCGCAAAACAAGGTGATATCATTGAGATTGGTATTGAAGCCACCGCTTTTGGCCGCACTTCCATCACATTAACTTGCATTGTAAGAAATATGATGACTCGACAAACTATTATTACCATTGATAAACTGGTATTTGTTGGTGTAGATCATGATGGAAAACCTACGGAACATGGAAAAACGCAAATTGAGTTTATTAATGACAGACTGAGAGATCGAGATGGAGATATTCATTAAAAATATGGTCTGCAACCGGTGTATTTTCGCGGTGGAAAATATTTTTCAAAAGCTAGATATTGAAATTTCAAGGATTGAATTAGGTGCAGTTCATACCCAAAACAATCTAAGTCAAAATAAAATTGAAACGCTTAATGATTCGTTGCAAAAACTGGGATTTCAAATATTGGAAGATCAAGCAAAAAGGCAGATCGAAGAAATAAAAAAGATAATTATTCTGGAAATTAACACACTGGATATTTCGGAAGATTTTATTTTATCAAAATTCGTCAGTACCCAATTATCAAAAGATTACAGTTTACTCTCGAAAAACTTTTCTCTTCATGAAAATGTGACTTTAGAACAGTATTTCATCTTACAAAAAATAGAAAAAGTAAAAGAATTACTTCTATATAACGAATTTTCTTTAACGGAAATTTCTCAAAAGCTCGGCTACAAAAGCGTGCAGCATCTATCTGCACAATTCAAAAATAGCACGGGTTTTACACCCACACTATTCAAAAAACTAAAATTAAACGAACGGATTTCCCTTGACTTGGTTTAGTTAAGCTATTTGTCTGCATAATTTTATAATATAAATCCTCATTCTTATAACAACATTCAGTAATAAAGTTGGATTTTTGTGCTAAATAAATTGTACAATGTCTCAAAAAAATACACCTCCGTCCGAAAGAGTTTCACCCAGCTCGGTTTACTATTGCCCAATGGAATGTGAAGGCGAAAAAGTTTATTTTACGCAGGGAAAAAGATGTCCTACTTGCAATATGTATTTGGTTCCCATTGAGGAAAGAGAGGATTATAAAAACAAAGCGCAGACTTTTTCAAAGACACATTTACCAGAATCCTTTGACGATAAAATTGGAGATTATTATTGTCCCATGTTCTGCGAAAGCGACAAAACGTATTCTGCAGATGTCGGCTGTCCCGTTTGTCACATGCATTTGGAAGAAATTGATGAACAATTGCTTGCCAACAATATGAACTCTGAACCCACTACAATTCAAACATTATCAACTGCAGATGAAAATGCAGGAAAATATTATTGTCCCATGTTTTGTGAAGGCGATAAAGTTTATGACTCAAATGTAGGGTGTCCCGTCTGTGGAATGGACTTGGTGAAAATACCTGAGAAAGGAGGTGACCAACCAGAAGATGGAACTTATGCACTTTTAAAAAGAAAATTTTTAATTGCGCTGATTTTTACCATTCCGGTTTTCATTTTATCCATGGGTGGAATGTGGATCAATTTTCCTTTTTCCAATTTTACACAGGGAATTCTAGAGCTGGTACTTTCACTTCCTGTGCTATTTTATGCAGGCTGGTTCCTTTTAAAGAGAGGTTGGGTTTCCTTTAAAACGTGGAATCTGAATATGTTTTCCTTGATCGCCTTAGGATCTTTTGCAGCTTTTTTCTTTAGCATCGTTGCTTTATTTTTCCCCGAAATTTTACCGCATGAAATAGCGCATGGCGGAAAAACACCTTTGTATTTCGAGTCGGTTTGTGTCATTTTAACTTTGGTCATTATGGGTCAGATGCTAGAGGCCAGAGCACATCAAAAAACCGGCAAAGCCATTGAAGAATTAATGAATCTTTCACCGGTGGAAGCACATTTAATTGCAGATAATACGGAAATGACAATTCCTTTATCAGCGGTGATGAAGGGAAATATTTTGCGCGTGAAACCGGGAGAAAAAATACCTGTAGATGGTAAAATTACGGAGGGAACCTCTAGCGTGGATGAGAGTATGATTACGGGTGAACCCATTGCCGTAGAAAAAAATGTCGGCATGCTTGTTACTTCTGGCACCATCAACGGCAATGGAACTTTTTTAATGAAGGCTGAAAAGGTAGGAGATGAAACGTTGCTTTCACAAATCATTAAAATGGTAAATGAGGCAAGCCGAAGCAAAGCACCCATTCAAAAATTAGCAGATAAAATTTCCAAAATCTTTGTTCCAGTGGTCATTGCAATTTCCATTCTGACTTTCATTTTGTGGGCAATTTTCGGGGGAGAAAACGCTTGGATTTACGCACTGGTTAATGCAGTAGCTGTATTAATCGTGGCTTGTCCCTGTGCATTGGGATTGGCAACTCCGATGTCTCTAACCGTTGGAATTGCAAAAGGTGCCAAGAATGGAATTTTAATTAAAAATGCAGAAGCTTTAGAGCAAATGCATAAAGTAAATGTTCTCATTACGGATAAAACAGGAACTTTAACAGAAGGCAAACCGAAATTAGACGAAATTATTGCCGATGAAAATACAAGCGCTGCGGAGATTCTAAAATTGGCTGCCTCTTTAAATCAGAATTCAGAACATCCCTTAGCAAATGCAGTATTAGATCGATTTGGAAAAGAAAATTTTGAAACTTTTGAAAAAGTTTTTCAATTCGAGAATATTTCGGGAAAAGGAATTTCTGGACAGATCAACAATGAAATGATATTGCTGGGAAACAAAGCGCTGTTGGACCAATTTAAAATAGAATTTCCAGCTCCGTTTGCCGAGAAAATGACTTCAAATCTTTCCGGAGCCAAAACTATTTCATACCTCGCAAAAGGAAATACCGTGCTCGGAATTTTAGCATTCTCAGATAACATTAAGGCGAGTTCTAAAAAAGCCATCCAATTTTTACAGAAAAATAAGGTAGAAGTAGTTATGATGACGGGCGATAATGAACAAACTGCAAAAGCGGTGGCTCAGGAATTAGGAATCGAGAAATATTTTGCGAATTGCCTTCCTCAAGATAAATTGGCAGAAATTAAGAAGTTGCAGGCCGAGGGAAAAATTGTGGCCATGACGGGAGATGGAATTAATGATGCACCCGCTTTGGCACAATCTAATGTAGGAATTGCGATGGGAACGGGAACTGATGTTGCTATCGAAAGTGCCGAAATTACTCTATTGAAAGGTGATATCTTAGGGGTGGCAAAAGCTAAAATCTTGAGTGAAAAATTACTGAGAAACATTAAGGAAAATCTCTTTTTCGCTTTTCTTTATAATACATTAGGAATCCCAGTCGCGGCTGGTTTACTCTATCCATTTTTCGGAATTTTAATGAGCCCGATGATTGCAGCTGCAGCCATGAGTTTCAGTTCCGTATCCGTCATTTTAAATTCTTTGCGACTCAATAATGCCAATTTAAAAATCGAAGAGTAATTTTAAACACCTTCTTCCCGCGGTAAATACTAGGAAAGTTAAAAACTCTTAAATCTTATCTAAACTTTAAAATTCATTCTTTGAAGGCATAATTTATGTTCAAGAATCGCAAATAAAAATTTATGAGTTATTTAAAAAATAGAAAAATCGCAGTTCTTGCGGCAGATGGTTACGAACAATCAGAATTAGATAGCCCCGTGAAAGCCTTGAAAGAGGCCGGTGCAGAAATTCACATTATTTCCCTAAAAACAGGTAAAATCAGAAGCATAAAAGATCATGAATGGAGTGACAGTATACCTGTTGACAAAACAGTAGCAGATGCAAATTCTAAGGATTACAATGCCTTACTTTTACCTGGAGGAGTTCTGAATCCAGATATGTTGAGAGGTGATAAAAAGGCAGTTGCATTTATTAAATCTTTCTTTGATGAAGGAAAGCCAGTGGCTTCAATCTGTCACGGGCCGCAAACTTTGATTGAGGCTGAAGTGGTAAATGGTAAGAAAATGACTTCCTATCCTTCCATTTCAAAAGATTTAAAAAACGCGGGCGCCCACTGGGTAGATGAAGAGGTAGTAACAGACGGTAATCTAACGACTAGTAGAAATCCTAATGATTTGCCAGCCTTCAATAAAAGAATTGTAGAAGAATTTGCAAAGTAAAAATTCGAATCAATTTATCTAAAGACAGATTTTAAATAATCTGTGTTTTTTCTATTTTAAAAAAGAAATTGGAATATTTTTTGTAAAAAAGAAAGAGAAAATTAAATATTTTATAAATTAATATATTTTGCTTATCTTAAGAGGCAAAGTTATTTTAAAGTATTATTAATAATATATTATCAAATTTTTACCTTAAACATACAACATTTTTAAAAATTAAAATTATGGCAAAGACCAAGAAAGCAACCGGAAAAATTGCACCAAAAGCTGATGCTGCTGATCAATTAAAAGATTTTATGGTAGATGGATTAAAAGATTTATATTGGGCAGAAAAAGCATTGGTTAAGAATTTACCAAAAATGGCTAAAAATGCAACCTCTAAAAAATTAAAAGATGCGGTACAAGGACATTTGGATGAAACCAAAAATCAAGTCAAAAGATTAGAAGCTGCTTTCAAAGCTTTAAAATTGAAACCCGCCGCGGAGAAATGCGACGCCATGGACGGACTTTTAAAAGAAGCAGTTTCTATCATGGAAGAAACAGAACCTGGAGCAGTTAGAGATGCAGCAATTATAGCAGCTGCGCAAAAAGTGGAACATTATGAAATTGCTTCTTATGGTACCCTTGCAACCTATGCGAAATTATTGGGAGAGAAAGAGGTGATGAAATTGCTATTGGAAACCTTAAAAGAGGAAAAAACTTGTGATAAAGACCTTACCAAGTTAGCGAAGTCCGAAATTAATATGAAGGCAAAATAATTTTCCTTATTTTTATACTTTCAATTTTTAAATAATTATATGCATATTAAAATTCCAGAACAGACTGAAGGTGGTTGTAGTGATATTGTTTCATCAAGTAGCTTTAATACCGTAGCAGAAGCCATTGTGCATTTTAAATGTATAAAGAGAAGATTTTTTGATGTTAATTCTTGGGAATTATTCATGGGAGAAGAGCAGGCAGATTTTGCTTTGTGTGATGATGATGGTGAACTGCTTTTAGAAAAAGCTGAAGTTGGAAATCACGTTCGAATAAAAATTCCAGGGCTTCATAATTATATTGGGGGCAGTTTTGACTGGGTGAAAATTGAATGCATTGACACAGAAGAAGATGAAGATAGCGAAATTGTTTTCGTACGTGTTCGACCTTGTGTAAACCCTATGAAAAAAAATGGCAAGATTGCACATTTTCACAAAGAAATTGCTACACTCAGCCTTTTAATCAAGAGAGATGGGAGTGAAATTTCTTGTGAAGTCCATGGCAGAAATGAAGTTCCCAATACGGATCACCTTACGCTTCTTGATAAATTAAGAAATGAAGTGGTGTCACTTGGGGGTACAGTTTTCGCCAGTAAGTTTGAATGGAAAAACTTTACAGACGGAATCATTGCAAAAAGAAACTGCCGCTAAATAAATCAGAATCTTCAAGTATTGCAGGGAAATATATCGAACTCCTTTCTGCAACTTATCATAAAAAAATCCCAACTTTCGTTGGGATTTTTTTATGATAAGTTAAACTTTTAGAAACTTAAAACTCGTACGTCAATTCTTCTGTTTTGTGCTTTGCACTCCTCCGTGTCATTTTCTAAACACACTGGAAATTGCGAGCCGAAACCTTCCGCTTCGATACGATCTGCGGCAATCCCCATTTCCATTAATTGCAATCTGGCCGTCTGTGCACGAAGGTTAGAAAGCGATGTATTGGTTCCCTCACTTCCGGTTTTATCTGTGTAACCACCTAATTTAATTCTCATCGTTGGGTAAGCATTTAAAATTTCAGCTAAGTTCATTAATTGATTTTCTGAACCTGCTTTTAAATCGCTGCTTCCGCTTTGGAAAAATAAATTTTCGATGGTGTACCATCTGTCATTATTCAAAATGGTTTGATCTTCTAATTTCACTCCGTTGTACAGAGAATACAATTGGCTATTTTCTCCTAACTGAATAGACTTGTTGGATAATTTTACTTCTTGAATCTGACCTGTTTCATAAACGAAATCACCTTCATCATTAATTTTTCCCACTGCTACTGGTAAAGCTGCAGCATTACCACCTGTCATTGGGGTTACAGCTACTACTCCGTTTTCAGAAATTGTTCCCGCGGAAATTCCTGCCATTCTTTGTAGATTCTCTAATTTTTCTTTTCTGTTATTTTCAATTTTATCTTTGTGCAATACTGCTAATGTTGGTGCGATAACCAAAGAAACAATTGACATTAATTTAATTAAAATATTCATAGAGGGTCCAGAAGTATCTTTAAATGGATCACCTACAGTATCTCCAGTTACAGAAGCTTTATGTGGCTCAGAACCTTTGTAATAGGTTTGTCCGTTAATGTCTACTCCGCTTTCAAAAGATTTTTTCGCATTGTCCCAAGCTCCACCTGCATTGTTTTGAAACATTCCCATCAAAACTCCAGAAACTGTAGCTCCTGCTAAAAATCCTCCTAAAACTTCAGGTCCGAAAATGAATCCCATCAATAATGGAGAAATCAACGCGATTGCTCCGGGTAGCATCATTTTTTTAATGGAAGCGTCTGTAGAAATGGCTACACATTTTTCGTATTCTGGCGTTGCTTTTCCTTCTAGAATACCTGGAATTTCTCGGAACTGACGTCTAACTTCTTCTACCATTGCCATGGCTGCTTCTCCAACTGCTTTTATTGCTAAGGATGAAAATATAAATGGAATCATACCACCTACAAATAATCCTGCAAGAACATCTGCACGGTAAATATCAATACCATCAATCCCGGCAATTCCTACGAAAGCTGCAAACAATGCCAATGCCGTTAAAGCAGCAGAAGCAATTGCAAATCCTTTTCCTGTAGCTGCAGTAGTGTTTCCTACAGCATCTAAAATATCTGTTCTTTCTCTAACTTCTTTTGGTAGCTCGCTCATCTCTGCAATTCCCCCTGCATTATCTGCAATTGGTCCGAAAGCATCAATGGCAAGTTGCATTGCGGTAGTCGCCATCATTCCGGCAGCTGCAATGGCAACACCATAAAGTCCTGCACATAAATACGATCCGTAAATACCACCTGCTAAAACTAAAATTGGTAACAATGTAGATTCCATGCCCACTGCAAGTCCACCAATAATATTAGTAGCATGACCTGTAGAAGATTGTCTCACAATACTTTTTACAGGTCTTTTACCCATTGCGGTATAATATTCTGTGATGATACTCATTAAAGTTCCTACAATTAAACCAACAATGATGGCACCGAAAACGCCCATTTTAGTGAATTCAAGACCTCTTAAACTCATGGTTTCTGGCATTAAATAATTGACTAAGAAATAAGAAGAAATTGCTGTAATAACAATACTTCCCCAGTTTCCTAAGTTCAATGCATTTTGAACTGGCGCAGTATCTAATTCCGTAGTTTCTGCGATCTTCACGAATAACGTTCCGATCATGGAATAGATAATTCCTGTTCCTGCAATCAACATTGGTAATAAAATTGGCGCATAACCACCGAAGGCATCATTCGAAAATGTTTCTCTTCCTAAAACCATAGTAGCTAAAACTGTTGCCACATAAGAACCGAATAAATCGGCACCCATTCCTGCAACATCTCCTACGTTATCTCCCACATTATCTGCAATGGTTGCAGGATTTCTTGGATCATCTTCTGGAATCCCAGCTTCTACTTTTCCAACTAAATCAGCACCCACATCGGCTGCTTTGGTATAAATTCCACCTCCAACTCTTGCGAAAAGTGCAATGGATTCTGCTCCTAAAGAAAATCCAGTTAGAATTTCAATAGTACGTTCCATTTCATGGGAATCAACTCCCGCTCCTGGCGCAAAAATTTGTTTTAAAATAATATAAAGTCCACCTAATCCTAAAACTGCTAATCCTGCAACACCCATTCCCATTACGGAACCTCCGGTGAAGGAAACTTTTAAAGCTTTTGCCAAAGAAGTTTTTGCAGCTTCTGCCGTTCTTACATTGGATTTGGTGGCGATTTTCATCCCGATAAATCCTGCCAAAGCAGAAAGGATTGCTCCGAACACAAATGAAAGTCCGATAGTCCAGTGCGAGTTTTCGCTAGCAGCACCCATCAATCCTAATAAAAATGCAACAATCACTACAAAGTACATCATCACTTTGTATTCTGCTTTCAGAAACGCCATGGCTCCATCTGCGATATGACCGCTGATCTCTTGCATTTTAGCATTTCCTGCGTTTTGTTTACTCACCCAAGAACTTTGGATGAAGGTGTAAATTAAGGCTATGACGCCAAATAGTGGCACCAAGTAAAATAAATAATTCATAGTTTATTAATTTTGTTAAATATTTGTTAAATTCAATTTCCGAAAATACATAAATATTTTCAAAAACGCATCTAAATTCATGATAAAACAAAAAAAACAGCACCAAAAGTGCTGTTATCTTCAAATAATTTTAATTTTTTCTTAGCCACCAAATTTATTGGCGTAATCCGCTTGAGACGCAATAATTACTTCCTTCGCATGATCGGATCCATAAACTTCCTGAATTCTACATTTTGCAGGTTCATCTGGTAAGTTTTTGTAGGTAAGAAAATAGTGCATCAATCTTTTAATTTCTGCTTGGGGCAAATCTGCGATATCACGGAAGTGACCGAAAGCATGATCCCCTTTCATCACCGCTACAATTTTATCATCTGCCTCACCTTTATCAATCATTTTAAAACCACCGATTGGTATGGCTTCCATAAGCATTCCCCCGGAATGAATATTATGGGAACTTAAAACGCAAATATCCAAGGGATCCAGGTCTCCAGTACTTACATCTTGAGCTCCACTTTCTAAGGCTAATCTTAATACTTCGTCATGGCAGTAGGTTCTTGGAATAAAGCCGTATAAAGCCGGAATAATATTCGAAAATTGCTGCGGTCTGTCCACTTTTAAATAACCACTTTCTTTGTCCACTTCATATTTTATGGTGTCTGAAGGAACTATTTCTATAAAAACATTTACAACATTCGGTACATCCTCTCCTGCTGAAATTCCGTGCCACGGATGCGCTTTAAAATTTGGTATCATTATCTATTAATTTACAATTAAATTTTCTCTTCTTAAGTCTTCTATTGTTTGAGCTACGAAATCACTTTCATTCATGTAGTTCATTAAGAAGATGGTTTTATATTCGTCTAATGTGGAGTTCTCACCTAAGTTTTCGTAGGTTTTATGGGCGAGATGCAAAATGTTATTTTTGCAGGTGACCACACTGTTCCAGGTTTTTTTTGTGAGATACAATTGCTGAGATGCGTTATAATCAAACTCTTCCTGAATACTTTTATCAATTAAAAAAACAAATTCATTTACAGCAAGTCCTTTATCAAATTTCGAAACGAGATTAGCGGGTTTAAGTCTTTCCAGAAAAAGGGTCAATCGCTCATAAGCGTGAACGCGCTGTTCCGAATTCCCCTTCACCGTTAATAATTTAATTTCTTGATTCTTCAGTTTGATGTAAGCAAAGACGAAAGTCCGCAAAAAAAACAGAAAGGGCAACGCGAGTAAAATCGCAAAGGCATACGGTAAATATGGTGAGTCTATCATCGATAAATATGAGGTTGCAAAATTACTAATAATTTGCTACTTCTTGAAGATGTTTTTTGCTAAATCCAACTTAGAGTTTTCCACCACTGCATATTCTTGTAATTGCGACCCGAAACTCTTGAAAAAAACCTCTATACCACGGATGGAACTGCCCATAAAATTGAATGATTTCTCTTGAATATAATCCTTTAAAATTTTATCGATGAGAAATGAAGCGCCATTATCTTGTTTAAATTCTTCATGATTAATCAAACCTAAAAGCGAGAACGAATCGTCTTGACTGATAATGATCGCTGCATTTGTGATGGTATTTTCTTTATAGGAAGCAAAGATTCTTAATTGATGGTTTTCATCTAGAAAATTAAGATAGGTGAAAAATTTAGCTAAATCCCCTTTTTTCTCTAAGCCTTTAAAATTATTCTGGATGAAATTCAATTCTTCTTCAAGGGAGATTTCTTTGAACTGAAGATATTGCGCAACTTTCACGGTTGATTTTCTTCCTTTGAAATAACCTTTCCTCAAGAGACTGTATTCTGTTTTCTCGATGAAATAATTCTTTCGCAATTTCAAACTGTCTTCAAATGAATTTTGATAATTAAAAGCATAATAAGCAACCCTACAATTAGATGACAGAAATTCTAAAAATGCTTGCTCTTTACCTGGACTATTTTCAGAACTAAAGATACCTAATTGCTGACAAAATAAAGGCATTATAACAACCTTAACTCCATATTTTTTTCGGATTGGAATGGGCATTACAGATTTATAATCACCCTCAACGAGCAATTCCCACGTATCGCAGAGGTGATCCAGAATGTCTTTTCTTGCATAAAAGTTTTTCTGAACCGAATTCTCTATACAAATGTTATATTTTGAAAAGTCTATATTTTGATAATGGATTCTTTTAATCATAATAAATTTTCGTCGGCAAAGCTAAAGTAAGAATTTTGAGAAATGATAAGATGATCCAAGAGCTGAATATTTAAAAGTTTACCCGCTTCTGTAATTTGTTTTGTAATTTTAAGATCCTCTTGGCTTGGCTTCAAATTCCCTGAAGGATGATTGTGGGCCACCACAATTCCCGTGGCAAAATGTTCAATAGCTGTTTTAAATAATATCCGCACATCTACCACAGACTGATTTATCCCACCTGATGAAAGCTGACATTTTCCCAAAATTCTATTATTCTGATTAAGAAAAATTGCCCAAAATTGCTCCGTTTCTAAATCTCCTAAATGCGGATGCAGAATTTTGAAACCATCTGAACTGCCCTCAATTTTACATTTTTCCACTACTTCTTGTGCCCCGCGTCGGCGCCCAATTTCTAAAGCAGTACAAATTGAGATTGCTTTTACAGTACCTACTCCTTTAAATTTAATCAAATCAGAAACCTGCAATCGTGAAAGATTATGCCAATTATTTCCTACAGAATCCAAAATTTTTCGCGCCAATTCTACGGCAGAATCTTCTCGATTTCCGCTGCCCATTATGATGGCCAACAATTCCGCATCAGAAAGTGAATTCCTTCCTTTCAAAAGAAATTTTTCCCGTGGTCGATCATCTTCTGCCAAAAATTTAATGGACATGATATCAAGTTTTAGTAGTAAGCGTAAAGAATTATCGGTTTTTTGGAGGCATCAATATATTGAGCAGCTACTTTAAAAAAAGCTTCAGAAACCATGGGGCAACCTAAACTTAAACAGGTTTCTTCAGTACTTTCATTATCTTTTACACAAGCCAAAGAATGCATTACAATTGCTCTTTTCATGGCATTGTTATTTGTTTTATCTAAACCTTGCAGCCGATAAGAGCAACCAAATGTACCATAATATTTGGAGCTGATGCCGTACTTTCCTATAGACGATTGATAAGAATTTTCCATATTGCTGAATTTTAAATTTTTGGATTTGGAAACAACAGAACATGATCCATGCGCCACCAAACCACTTTTCAAAACCTTTCCCGTTTGCAGATTACAAATGAAAAACCTGAACTTACCCGAATGAATTTTAAAATCGATAAAAAAGGCAATGTTTTCATTGAAATTTTTACCTTCTACAAAACTTTTCACTTCTTTAAATCTCGTCGTGGATACTGGCTGTGCTTGTAATCCACAGAATAAAAGTAAAAGCAAGAGGAGAAAAATCCGCTTCAAAATAGGTATCAATTTTTAGTTAATGATCTGTCCATCTTTCATGACCAATTTGCGGTCTGTGGTATTTGCAAGGTGCGTATTGTGCGTTACAATCACGAAAGTTTGGTTGTATTTATCTCTTAAATCAAAAAAGAGTTGGTGCAAGTCGTCGGCATTTTTGGAATCTAAATTTCCCGTAGGTTCATCTGCAAAAATAATTTTTGGGGAGTTGATTAACGCTCTTGCTACGGCAGTTCTTTGCGCTTCACCACCAGACATTTCGCTTGGTTTATGATGCAATCTGTGCGCAATATTTAAATCTTCGAAAATAGAATAAGCTTTATCCAATGATTCTCTTTCATTTTTCCCCGAAATTCTGGTTGGCAACAAAACATTCTCTAAGGCCGTAAATTCTGGCAGAAGCTGATGAAACTGAAATACAAATCCAATATTTTGATTTCTAAATTTTGAAAGTTGCCGATCATTCATGGTGATAAAAGATTTCCCATCAAGGGTAATTTCTGTCTGAAAACCTTTGGGATTTGTCGGCGTGTCCAATGTTCCTAAAATCTGCAAAAGCGTGGATTTACCCGCACCAGATTCTCCAACGATAGAAACTACTTCTCCCTGTTTGATGTTAATATCCACGCCTTTTAAAACCTCTAAATCTTTATATGACTTATGAATGTTGCTTGCTTTAATCATGGTTTCAAAAATAAGGAAAATGATTTATAATTAAGAGAGAAAGAATTAAAATCTCTAGACAAAAAAATCCTTCCGAAAAAATTCAGAAGGATTGTATAATAATAATTTGAGAACTTAGAGTAGCAAAGTTAAAGGCTGCTCCAAATACGTTCTTAATGTTTGTAAGAATTGAGCTCCTGTAGCGCCATCAACCACTCGGTGATCACAAGCAAGAGATAATTTCATAGTGTTACCCACTACAATTTGTCCGTCTTTTACAACCGGTTTTTCTACAATTGCACCAACGGATAAAATCGCAGAATTCGGTTGGTTAATAATAGAAGTGAAAGTTTCTATTCCGAACATTCCTAAATTAGAAACAGAAAAAGTTGAACCTTCCATTTCATTCGCTTTCAAGCCTTTGGATTTTGCTCTTCCGGCCATATCTTTCACGCTTGCAGAAATTTGAGTGTAGTTCATTTGATCTGCATTTTTCAATACAGGCACCACTAAACCATCTGGAATGGCAACTGCAACACCAACATTAATATTTCCGTGGTGAATGATTTTATCTGCTTTCCAACTGGAATTTACTTGCGGATGTTTTCTTAAAGCAATAGCTACTGCTTTAATAATCATATCATTAAAGGAAATTTTGGTGTCTGGTAAAGCGTTAATTTCTTTCCTGGCTTCAATGGCTTTGTCCATATTAATCTCTACGATGAGATAATAATGCGGTGCCGTGAATTTGCTTTCAGATAATCTTTTCGCGATGATGTTTCTTACCTGAGAATTTGGAGTTTCAGAATCTTCACCCTGAACAAAATTCATCATCGCAGGAGCACCTTGCGGAGCAGCTTTCGATTCTGCGACCTCTTTCGGCGCATCACTAGATTTCATTGCCGCAACTGGAGTGTAATTTTCGATATCTTTTTTCACGATGCGGCCATTTTCGCCACTTCCTTTTAAAGAATTTAAATCAATTCCTTTATCTGTCGCCATTTTTTTCGCCAAAGGTGAAATTGCAACTCGTTCGGAGCTGGATTCAGTTGAAGTTTCTTCTACCTTATCCGATGCAGCTGGAGTTTCTTCTTTTGATGAAATTTGTGCTGCCTCAGCTTTTGGAGCTTCCGCTTTTTTACCACCATTTGAAACAATTGATGAAACATCAGTTCCTTCAGGTCCGATGATTGCTAAAACAGAATCTACAGGACTTGCATCACCTTCCTCAGTTCCGATATATAAAAGCGTTCCGTTAAATTCGGACTCAAAATCCTGAACCGCTTTGTCGGTTTCAATTTCGGCAAGAATATCACCTTCTTTTACGGCATCACCTACTTTTTTATTCCACTTCGCTACCTTACCTTCCGTCATCGTATCAGACAAACGCGGCATTGTGATCACTTCTACATCCTTTGGAATTTCTGCGGAAGTATTATTTTCTGCCTCTACTTTTTGTACAGGTTTTGTAGTTTCTACGGCAGTTGCTTCATTTTCAGTTTGACCCTCTTCAGGAATTTCATCAGAAATTCCTTCAGCTTTAGAGGCAGATTCGCCACCTTTTAAAGATGAAATATCTTCACCTTCCTCCCCGATAATGGCTAAAATAGAATCCACAGGTGAAGAGTCTCCTTCTTCTGTGCCGATGTATAAAAGAGTGCCGTTAAATTCTGATTCAAAATCTTGTACGGCTTTGTCGGTTTCAATTTCTGCTAAAATATCGCCTTCCTTTACCGCATCGCCCACCTTTTTATTCCACTTAGCTACCTTTCCGTCCGTCATTGTATCAGAAAGACGGGGCATTGTAATCACTTCTGCCATAATTATGATTTGTTAATATGTTAATGTGATGATGAGTTGATTACCGCAGAGTATTATACTTACGAGTAAATCTTCACATCTTCATATTGTTTTAGTTATTTTCTAATTTATTTAAGAATGGATAATCCTCCTGTGCATAAACATATTCATACAGTTTTTCTGGATCTGGATAAGGAGATTGCTCCATAAATTCTACACATTCATCCACAAATTCACGAGATTTTTCTTCGACCGCATTCAATTCATCTTCAGTAGCCCAATTATTTTCTAAAATCTTGTGCTTTACAATTTCAATCGGATCATCTTTTTTACGGTCTGCAACTTCATCTTTAGTTCTATACGGTTCTGCATCAGACATAGAGTGACCGCGAAAACGGTAAGTTCTGGCTTCTATGAAAGTAGGACCATCTCCTCTTCTTGCTCTTTCAATGGCTTCATAAGCTGCTTCCGCAACTTTTACAGGATCCATTGCATCTACCGGAAGACAAGGCATTTCATAGCCTAAACCTAGTTTGTAAATATCTTCATGATTTGCGGTTCTTCCAACAGAAGTTCCCATTGCATAACCGTTATTTTCAACGACAAAAACCACAGGCAATTTCCAGTTCATCGCCATATTAAAGGTCTCATGAAGAGAACCTTGACGTGCAGCACCATCTCCGAAGAAACAGATGTTTACACCGCCAGTTTCAAAATATTTATCCGCAAAAGCAATTCCGGCACCCAAAGGAATTTGACCACCCACGATTCCGTGACCGCCATAAAATCTTTTTTCCTTGCTGAAAATGTGCATAGAACCACCCATTCCGCCAGAAGTTCCAGTAGCTTTACCGCAGAGTTCTGCCATAATTCTTTTTGGATCTACACCCATCGCCATAGGGTGAATGTGGCAACGGTATGCTGTAATCATGCTGTCTTTGGTTAAATCCATTGCATGCGCAAAACCGGCTGGAATAGCTTCCTGACCATTATATAAATGTAAAAAACCTCTAATTTTTTGTTTGAGATAAAGCGAACGACATTTGTCTTCAAATCTCCTCCACATCGTCATTTCTTCATACCATTTAAGGTATACTTCTTTGGAAAATTCCTTCATATCTAATTGAAATATGACGCAAAAATAATAAAAAACTTTGTGTTTACGGGTAGCTTCCTGTCACATTTTAACGTTACGTGATTTTAAATACATATTTTTGGATCTTTAATAAAAATATGGAAGAAAATCAGTCCCCTCTTATCTTACAAATCTCCAGAATTATCTCGAATTTTTTCAATCCACTCACTTCGCTTTTCATTTACTTTATGTACTTCAGTTATCTGAATTACACTTGGCGAGAAATGTCAGTCATTTTTCTTCCAATCCTATTAATTACGATTCTGCCAATTACGGTGTGGATTTATTATAACGTAAAGAAAAAACGATATACCAACATGGATGTATCCGATAGGAATCAACGAAAAAGTCTCTACTTTTTTATTGAAGGTGCGTTGTTTGTCTATTTACTGTTTCATTATTTAACGGAATATAAAGTAGATTGGGTGATGCTTTTTCTTCTGCTTCTTTTAATGATAATGCAGCTGAGCAATTATTTGATTAAAAGTTCTATGCATACTGCGTTCAATGTTTTCGTCTCAGCTTTATTTTTCGTTATTAACCCTTGGATTGGAATACTTTGGGCAATTATTGCAGTTTTAGTAGGAATATCCAGAATTATTTTAAAAAGGCATACGCTGAAAGAAGTTTTGACAGGCGCTTTAATCGCTAGTTTTGTTTCTTTTATTTACCTTTATACCAACATACAACTTCAAAATTAAAATTAAAATTAAAATTAAAATATGAAAATAAATTATTTAACTGCGGCAGAAGAAAATTTGATGAATATCCTATGGCGACTTGAATCTGCCTATATGCGAGATATCATGGAGCAGTATGAAGAACCTAAACCTCACCAGAATACGGTTTCCACTTTTTTAAAAATTTTAGTTGAAAAAGATTTTTTAACCACGGAAAAAGAGGGTCGAATTTTTAAATATTCTGTTTCTGTTCCTTTCTCTGATTATAAAAAACACATGCTATATCAATTTTTAAATAATTACTTTGACGGATCTGGGCAAGATTTATACCAGATGTTAATCACAGAAAATTTGGTAGACAATGCAGAGATTAAGGTCGTAAAATCACCAAAAAATATCCAGGCGGAGTCATCAAAAAACACTGAAAGTGAGGGATCTATTAGTGATTTTATTGACGAATTAACCACTGGAAAAAAAGGAAAAAAGGGGAAGAAAAAGAACAAAAAAGGAAAAAAAGAAAAATCCAAAAAGAAGAGATAAACCTTTTAATCCGTAAATTTTTAGACCATGCAAAAGAAGTTTCAGGAAATCTTCGGTAATGCAATTTTAGTAGTTCAGCGATATCCTTTGGTTTTAGTGATGTCGCTTTTTTCTGCGGTCGCCTTAATCGTGGTCGCATCTAATGAAGAGCAAGAGGATAATGAATTTTTATTCGTGAAACTAGGATTGATTTCTTGCTTGGGAATTTCTCTCACATTCGCATTTAAAATGCTGTCTCAAAGAATTGGCAATAGTTTATTGCTGCAGATTATCCCTATAATTTTTTTAGTGCTCTACTATTTTCTTTTGCCTGCAAATGAAGAAGATTTTACAGAGCTGTACGCATTTTTACTCATTCCCACTTTCATCTTGTCTCATCTTTTGGTTTCTTTTATCGCCTTTTTCGGGGAAGAGAAAGAAAAGAATTTCTGGCAATTCAATAAGAATTTGTTCCTCAATATTTTCTTGACAGCGGTCTTCACTGGAGTTTTAATTGCAGGCGTACAACTCGCCATTGTGGCGGTTGATCAGTTGTTTGACTTTAATTTTGATGATGGATTTTATAGAAATCCACTTATCATCTTATCTGTTTTTGGGAGTAGTTTTATTTTTCTTCTCTTCAACGTGGAAGGTTTAAAAAAACTAGAATCAGACACCGATTATCCACAAATTTTAAAGTTTTTCACGCAATATATTCTCATTCCCCTTTTGCTGATCTACGCAATTATTCTTTACTTCTATTCTGCAAAAATCCTTCTCAATTGGGAACTACCAAGGGGATGGGTTTCTTATTTGGTTTTGGCGTATTCCCTTGTCGGAATTCTTGCGCTTTTACTGGTACATCCCTTAAAAAATGAACTTGCAAAATCCTGGGTGAAAATTTTCTCCAAAATATTTTATTTTACCCTACTTCCTTTACTGGTATTACTGTTTACAGCAATTTTTACCAGAATTTTGGAGTATGGATTTACTGAACCAAGATATTACGTTCTACTCCTTGCGGTATGGCTAACTTCTGTTATTATCTATTTCATCATATGGAAAAATGGCACCATTAAATTTATTCCAATAAGTCTTTTTGTATTTGGAATGTTCGCTTTAGTGTTTCCTTATCTTAGTGCCACCTCTGTCTCTACTAGAAGCCAACTGACTGAATTACAAAGACTTTTAGAAACTAATAAATTATTAGAAGCGGGGACAATAAACTTTGAGAAAAAAACTTCGGCTGAAGTTGCTGATGAAATTTCTGATAAATTTAAATTTTTAGCAGAAAGAAAGAAAACGGCCGCTTTACTTGATTTACTCACAAAAGAGCAGGTGGTAAAATTCCAAAAGAAATTTAAAACCAATGATCGCTTTGGCATTAAAACCTTTACGCGCTCTCAATTTCTAAATACTTACAGTGAGAAACCGGAAACTGCGAGCGGAGTTAATAATCGGAACACCACATTGAGAGTGAAAAATTTATCTGTTAGTTTAGAATCGTATGATCATCTTTATAAAGCTTTTCTGTATCAGAAAAATGAATTTGAGATTGGAAAGAGAACCTTCGAAATAGAACTTCCGAAAAATGAGTATCAATCTGAAATAATTTTGAAAGTTGATAATCAAAAAATTAATTTGAAGCCAGAAATGGAAAAAATATTTGCTACTTTTTCCAGTAAGGGCGATTTTGAGGTTGAAGAATTAGTGATTCAAAAAACAATTGGTAACCTTCAGTTTAAAATTCTATTTGATACGATAACCAGGACGAAGGGGAAAACAGCTGCGTATTGGATGAATGGTGACTCTGTAATTATATTGGTAAAAGAAATAAAAGAGTAAAAAACTAAACTATTCCCGGAATATTTTTACTTTTAGACCGCTACTTTTTCACATACTCATTTATCCAAATCATCTTCGGTACCTCATTGAATTTGCTTTATTATACTCACTGCATTTTCTATTACATCATTTCAAACATTTACTTACCACTAAATTAGGCACAAAAAAAGCGACTTTAAAAAAAGTCGCTCTGATTTATTTCGGGAAAATCTTACCAGTTAGAACCGCCACGGCTTGAACCACCGTAACCACTTCCACCTCCTGATCCGCCACGGCTTCCACCGCCTCCACCGTAACCTCCGCCACCGCTTCGGTTATTGTCGAAAGATCTTCTTGGTTTGTCTTCTTTTGGCTTAGCTTCAGAAACGTTAAGTTCTTTACCGTCCAATTCTCTTCCGTTTAAAGCTTCGATAGCTTGCTTTCCTTCTTCGTCACCCATTTCAACGAAACCGAATCCTCTAGATCTACCAGTTTCTCTGTCAGTGATGATTTTTGCAGACGATACGTCTCCAAATTCTGAAAATAAGTCTTGCAACGACTGTTCTTGTGTTGCGTAATTGATGTTTGAAACAAAAATGTTCATCTTAAAAAAAATTATAAATTAATAAAAGTTGAAATTATAAAAGAAATTCAACCATGATGAACATATTGACTTCGGATATAAAAACGGGTCAAAGATACAATTATAAATTTACCATGCAAGAGCTTTTTGATTATTTTAATCTACTTCTTTTCCATTTTTTGCTTCAAGCAATTGAAACCAGTCTTGAACATCTAGGTTTAAAAACAAGCTTTTCTTCAATATCTTAATCATTTCCGCTCTGCTGGTACCAATAATGGGTAAAATACCCGCAGGATGTTTCAGTAAAAAAGCGAGGAGAATTTGATTTTCTTCAGCGTTGTAATTCTCACAAAGAGTGTTCAAAATCTTTTTTATCCTAATATTCTCAGCAGAATTTTCTGTAAAATAGTTTCCTAACACAGAATAAGCCAGAGGTCGCCGTTTATTTTGCAACAGTTGATCCAGTGTACCATCATAAAAAGCTGAAGTATTATTTAAGGAAACTTCGATCTGATTGGTCTCTAGAGGAAAATATTGATTAAGTAAATCGAATTGCGACATGGAAAAATTAGAAACTCCAAAAGCCTGTACTTTTCCACCCTCTTTTAAAATATGAAAAGCTTCAGCGATTTCTTCTGAATTCATTAAAGGTGATGGTCTATGCAATAAAAAAAGATCTAAATAATCCGTTTGCAAATTTTTTAAACTGGAATCAACAGATTTAATGATATACTCTTTAGAATAATTATACGATTTAATCTTGTATGTAGCGGTTCCACCCGGCAATTGAATTCCGCATTTTGATATCAGTTGAATTTTTTCCCTTTCCAGTCTCATTTCCCGAAAGGCTTTCCCGAATAGTTTTTCCGTGGTATAATTCCCATAAATATCTGCATGGTCAAATGTTGACAAGCCATCTTCAACACAAACTTCAATTAAATTCTGGACTCCTTTTTCAGAAAGATTAGCTCCCCAACTTCCCCAACGCATGGTTCCGATAATGATTGGCGACAATTTTAACATAAATAATATTTGTACAAAAATAAGATTAACTCCATAATTTTTAACACTTTAAAATTGATATTTATAACATATAATTTTAACTTTGTTTTAAATAAATCTACTATGAAAAAAATCTCTCTCTTCTTTCTCTCAATCCTTTCCACCGTTGTTTTCAGCCAATTTACAAGTCCTGGAACCGGAGTTTCATATAATTTAGCTTCGCTTTCTGTAGCCGCGCCTACAGTTTTGGTGAATAACGGCACTGATTATCAAATGACTGCCAATATCACCATTTCTGCCGGAGATCAATTGGTAATGGATGAAAATACCACTTTGAAAATGGATGGCGCAGTTCAATTAACCATCGGAGGAGTCTACAATACTACGGCAACTAATTTTTTGATTACAGCAACCAACCCAACAACTATTTTTAAAGGAATTCGGTTTGAAGAAACTGCTACAGCTACTTTTAAAAACACCATTTTAGAATATGGGGGCGGAATGCAAGTTTTAACTGGAACATTCTCTATGGAAAATTGCACAGTTAGATATTTCAAATCTGGCTTGGTGACGGGAGCGGCAATTAACTTTTCCAAAGGAAATCCAATCGTAAAAAATTCTACATTTATAGGAAACGATCTTCCAGCGGTTGCATCTGCTGCTAACGGTTCCGTAGCCTTAGAGTTCACGGGAAATTTCTTGCAGGGAAATACGAAAGCCAATTCAAATCGCCCGCAAATCAATATGGGTCCAAGTGGCGCAGGAATTACCCGAGTTTTGAATAATACGGTATTGGGAGATAGAACATTAACAAGAGTTGGTGGAATTTCTGTTTCATCTTTATTAGGCGTCCAAAATAATGTTGAAATAGATGGGAATATAGTTACGGACAATCGATATGGGATTACGGTTGCTGGAAACGCTTCTTCCGGTGTAATCTCTAATAATATTTTAACAGACAATAATTCCGAAAACAATCCTGCTACGGGAGGAAGCGGAATTTCCATCAATGGAAGCGGCGCACTTGGCACTGGTATAAAGATTGAAAAAAATCAGATTCGGGGTCATATTTGGGGAATCACCGTGATTGGAACGGCGAGTGTAGATTTAGGAGGTGGAAGTTTAGGTAGTGCTGGACAAAACATTTTTAAAAATAATGGAAACGGCGGAAATCTCTTTGCGCTTTTTAATAATACCGCGAATGCGATTACTGCAACCAATAATTGCTGGAGAGAAGATGAGCTTTCCAATGATTCCATGGTAGAAAATGTGATTTCTCATCAAGTTGATGATCCAACTCTTGGGTTAGTAAATTTCCGACCGTACTTATGCGCAGAACCTTTGGCAATTAATAATACCAATTTATCTAAAGCGCAAATTTATCCTAATCCAAACAATGGAACCTTCTCCCTCATTTCAGAAAATTCTGGAAAAGTGCAAATAACTGATTCTTCGGGTAGAATAATATATATTGGAAATATAATTAAAGGCAAAAACGAGATGACTTTAAAAGCAAAATCTGGCGTGTATTTTTTGATGCAAGAATTGAACGGTAAAAAACATAACACTAAATTAATTATTAAATAATTGAGGTCCTTATAATTAATTTGAACTCATTCTGCATCCCTGCATGATGAGTTTTTTATTGATTGACGAAAGTTAGCGACGTCCTACTTTTACTGATAAAAATTGATTTGTTTGCAAATTTAGATTGAAAATTGATGCAAAGTAAGAGGTGTATAATAATAAAACTCGCCAAAAAAAAGATATTAAATGTTATTTTCAATTAATTGTAACCTTTTGCACAATCGCATCGTATAATATAATGCAGTCCTAAAGTGGACCTTATTTTTTTATGAGACAATTAAAAATTACCAAACAGGTTACCAACAGAGAAACCGCTTCCCTTGACAAATATTTACAAGAGATTGGAAAAGTGGATTTAATTACGGCCGATGAAGAAGTGGATTTAGCACAAAAGATTCGCGCGGGAGACCGTGTAGCGCTAGAAAAATTGATTAAGGCTAATTTACGTTTTGTGGTTTCTGTTTCTAAACAATACCAAAATCAAGGGCTTTCCCTACCCGATTTAATTAATGAAGGTAATCTTGGTTTGATGAAAGCCGCGAAAAGATATGATGAAACCAGAGGTTTTAAATTTATCTCTTACGCAGTTTGGTGGATCCGTCAGTCTATTTTACAGGCATTGGCAGAACAATCGAGAATTGTAAGATTGCCACTGAATAAAATTGGATCGATCAATAAAATCAACAAAGCTTACGCACATTTGGAGCAGGAAAACGAAAGACCTCCGTCCCCAGAAGAATTAGCAGAAGTATTGGATATGAGTGAAGATGACATCAAGGAATCCATGAAAAATTCTGGTCGTCACTTATCCATGGATGCTCCACTTGTGGAAGGTGAAGACTCCAATTTATATGACGTTTTACGTTCTGGTGAATCACCAAGCCCAGATAAGGATTTGATGTTGGAATCTCTTCAGATTGAAATTGAAAGAGCGTTGCAAACTTTGACTCCACGTGAGGCTGATTTGGTGCGTTTGTATTTCGGTTTGAATGGAAAACATCCAATGACTTTGGAAGAAATCGGGGAAACTTTTGACCTAACAAGAGAAAGAGTTCGTCAAATCAAGGAGAAAGCGATCAAAAGATTGAAACACAATACGAGAAGTAAGATTTTGAAATCTTATTTGGGTAAATAATATTTCTCGGAAATATTTAATAAATTAGAGCAGGTTTTTTTAAAGCCTGCTTTTCTTATGGGAAACATTATACTAAATGATTTAATAGATTCTAATTTATAAATATCTCAACGGACATTTTAGAAATTCCTCTGGATAAGTTCATTGATAACCACACAATAGAATCATTCCCGATTCTAGGTGGAATCTTTAAAATTATTGGTATTGGAAAATCTATTAATGATAAAATTTTCACAAATAAACTAATTCATTTTTTGAATGAATTAAAAGATTTAGATAAAGATTTTATCCTTAAGGAAATTAAATATTTAGATGACTCAAAGGAATATAATCACAAAGTAGGCGAAAAAATTTCAGAAATCGTAAACAGAATTGATTCTGATGGAAAACCACAAGTCTTTGGTAGATTATTTAGAAATCTAATTCATAAAAATTTAAGTTATCGAGATTTTTTAAAGTTGACAAACATTGTTGAAAAAACTTTTTATTATGATCTAATATTATTAAAAGAATGCAGAACAAATGGAAACTTTTACATTGATATTAGATGAGGAACTTCTTAATCTCGGATTAGTGGAAGGAAAAGGTATGGGAAATTGGAATCCTACCGATGAGGAAGCAACAGAATTAGCCAAAACTAGATGCTCCATAACGAAAAAAGGTAAAATGCTTTTAGATTACGGCTTGAAATAAATTATTGTGATTCTAATATTTCGACAAATAATCTATAAAGAGTATAATAAAAGAGGAACTCAACTCGAGTTTTTCTTTTTTGTAACAATATTGAACTAAACCGCACTTATTTTAAAATATAAATTATGAAAAATCTACTAATCATCGCTACTCTAGTTTTATTATTTTCCTGCAAAGAAAAAACTGAAAATGCAGTTGTTGCAGCTGAAAACGCCAACGTTATTTCAAGTGTTGGTTCTCAAAAAGGTTCACGATATAGTGAAGGAAGTTCCTTAATCGATGCTATATATTTTGAGCTGATCAAGAATGATAAAGAACTGCAAGCGCTGGATGACGAGATTAATTTAATGGGAAAAAACTCTTTCGAACTGATCACAAAGAAAAAAGAGCTTCTCAACAAGCCCACGGAATATTATGAAGAAGTTAGTCAGAAAATTACGGCTATCAAAGATTCTGTATTAAAGAAAGAAATGCAAAATTTTATTAAAGAAAGTTTGGATAAATTCACCAAACATAAGACAGATTTACAGATGATCGTTAGACAAATTGATTCCAATAGTAGTAAAATCAATCAATATTATGATTTCTTCAAGATCAAGAAGACGCTTCCTGAAATTGAAAAGTATCAAAATCAGAATCCTTTAAAATTAGAAGAAGTGAAAAAAATGATTGCTGACCAAAATCAACTTTTAGAGAAACTGAAAAATGTTAAATAAAAAAATCCCATTTAAGGTTCTATTTTTTACAAAATTTCAAAATTCTTCCTTGCCAATTCTTTTCGAAGCCTGCTCAAACTTTCTGGCGTAATTCCGAGATAAGATGCCACCATCAATTGCGGAACACGCAGCAAAATATCGGGGTACATTTTGATGAAATTCAAATAGCGTTCTTCTGCAGTGTCTGCTAAAAGAGAATTAACCCGATTTTGTAAATTCCGAATATGTTTTTGTAACAATAGATCGTTTTTCTCCGCAGTGTGTGGATAAATTTCAATGAGCTTGCTGAAAAAATCTTTCTTCATCAAAATCACTTCTGAATCCTCCACCGCTTCTATGTAATAATTTGATTTCTCATTAAAGAAAAGAGAACTACGATCAGACATTAACCATTTTTCTGGCGCGAATTGGATGATGTGATCCTTCCCGTTTTTATCAATTGAATACATCCTAAGCAACCCCTTTTCTACAAAATAGGTCTCCTTGCAAACCTCACCTGACTGAAGTAGAAATTTATTCTTCTCTACTTTTTGGGAATGGTAAAAATTGCTGCAATGAGAAACAGCTTCTTTCGGGATTTCTAAAGTTTCTGATAAATAATCTTCAATGTCCATAGAGAAAATTTAGATGAGTGACACAGAAATACTTTGGTGAGAGGCGTCTTTTATCGCCTTCCCATTTTCTAAAACAATGAGTTGCGGACTTTGGTGCGTAATATCGAAATCATCTGCAATTTTGCTAGAAATGGAGCGGTACTCGATCAAGTCCAGAAAATAATAATCTACTTTTTTATCTGATGCTGAAACTTCTTTTTCGAAGTTTTTTAAAACAGTTTTGGAAATAAAACACCGCGTAGAATGTTTAAAAATTGCTACTTTATTTTCATTGGATTTTGCGATGGCCGCATCTAAATCCTCAACTGATGTAAGAGAATGCCAAAAATTTTCCGAAGATTTTTCTTCTTCATTGCCCCCGAATATTTTGTTGAAAAAACTCATAATTTTAATTTAATTTTAATTGAAATAATTAGTAATTTAATGAGCAGATTCTACCAACCTTTTTCAGTTTTCAGTGCGGTAATATGCGCAAGATGATGATCACAATGCCAAGCGTAAAAAGCCAAACTCTCTTTTAAGGAAACTTTTTTATTTTGTTCTGGATGGAAAAAGGTACTCTCAAAATCTCTGTTTGTCAGACATTTCAATTCATAAACCCATCTTTTGTGCAATCCTTTTAAAATTTGCAACGCTGGTTTTATTTCTATGCTAAAACTGTCTTGTAATTCTGCCCATTTCGCTTCATCATACGGTTTAATGATTGGATTTTCTTCCGTTAAAGCCAACTTAAAGCGGATATAACTATTCATATGGCTGTCTGAAAGATGGTTAATTAACTGTCTCACCTTCCAACCACCATCTCTGTATTGCGTATCCAACTGATCATCTGTCCAGTTTTCTACCAAGTGTTTTAAGCGATTCGGAAAATCTTTCAGCGTCTTAATATGAGCGTCCAAATCCTGATCTGTAATTTTTTTAGGGCCTTTAAATTGCCCAATTGGATATTTTTTATGTTCTAAATTGTCCATTGCGAATTGTAATTTATTGACGATTTGGCGCATGTCTCAGTTTGGCTGCGCATTTGCGTTTTCAATTGTAAATTTAACATAAATAAAGTTGAATTCAAACTCGAGCCTAAAATTTTAAAATATGAAAAAAGCCCTGATTATAGTAGACCTGCAGAATGATTTTTTTGAAGGTGGCGCACTTGCTGTTCCGGGAGCACAAGAAATTGTTCCTTACATCAACCTTTTAATGGAAGAAAATGAATATGAACAGATTGTATTGACCCAAGATTGGCATCCCGCAAATCATAAAAGTTTTGCAAGCAACAATGGGAAAAACGTGGGTGATACAATAATTCTCAATGAAATCCCACAGTTTATGTGGCCAGATCATTGCGTTCAAGATACTTTCGGTGCAGAATTTCACAAGGATTTAAATCAAAATAAAGTGACGCACATTATTCAAAAAGGGAAAAATGAAGATTTTGACAGTTATTCCGCTTTCCAAGATAACAATCATTTTGCGAAGACGGGTTTAGATGATTTCTTAAAATACCATGATATCAAATTATTAGAAGTTGTGGGACTCGCTTTGGATTACTGTGTGAAATATACCTGCCAAGATGCTGCGAAACTCGGTTACATTACTTGTCTGCATTTTAATGGAACCAAAGCCGTGAATGTAAAACCAGACAATGGAAAAGATGCCATTTATGAAATGCTCCAAAACACCATCACGGTATTAGGATAAATTTTTAAAAATTAGAATACCAACTTCGTAAGTAATTTTGCGGAGTTTTTTTATGCCTTGGTCACATTCTATATTTTTCTATATTTATAAAAACTTTCCGGTTGAAAAAATATATCCTTCTTCTTTTTGTCATCCTCTTAACATCTTGCATTTCGGTTAAAAAATACAATGCAAAATTGGAAACACCCATTGTTAAAAAGAAACTATGGCAAGATGTAGACTTTGCGCAGAAAAAACTTGAGCACCTTCATCCTAATTTATATTGGTACATCACCAAAAATAAGTTGGATTATAAATTTGACAGTTTAAAAAAGTCCATTAAAAAACCAATTACGCCAAATGAATTTTACCACAAACTTGCACCCGTAATTGCGCAAGTGAAAGAAGGTCATTTGCAATTGTATTCTAGAGGAAAACGCTTAACGAAGAAAGAAATTAAAAATTTGGAAAAGCAAAAAGGCTTGCTCAGCCGGTATAATTTTGTTATCGATAAGGAGCGCATTTTTGTGAAAGACAACGCCGATAAAATTCCAAACATGAATGTGGGAACAGAAATTCTCACCATTCATAATATTAAAGCGAATGATTTATTGGCAAAATACCGCCCTTTTGTAACGGGTGACGGGGAAAATCAAACTTTTCAAAAATACATGTTGGCGCTAAGATGGCCCAACTATTTCACGGCAGAATTTGGAATTTTAGATAGTGTGAAAATCGAATCTAAATACAAAAACGAATTAAAAACATTTTACCTAACGCGGGAAAAAATCTCGAAAGAGGAGAAAAAAAAGACGGAAAAAAAAGTCAAAAAAATCACGAAAAGCGAAAAAGGAAAGACGAAAGATTATAATGTGATTTCCAAAAGCTATAACCGGGATTTACAATTTTTAAGAAAAGACAGTTCTGTGGCGTACATGAAAATCAAGACTTTTTCTGGGACTTTTTCGAAGAAATTTTACAAAGAAAGCTTTGCAGCTCTAAAGGAATCCAATGCTGATTATTTAATTTTGGACATCAGAAATAATTTGGGTGGTTCCCTTTATGAAATTAATAACCTCTATTCTTATTTGGTTGATGAAGAATTTAAATTCATTAATGACATCAAAGTCACCTCCAGAACTTCTATGTTTCATGCCAATTATTTTCGAGGCGTTTCTCCCCTCATAGCGCCTTTTGCCGTGATTGGATATCCCTTTTATTTACTCGGAACTGCATTCTCTGTAAAAAAGGAAGAGGGAAATTTTTACTTGAAGAATAATGGAATTTTCTCTTTGAAAAAACCTAAAGCTGATCGTTTTTCGGGGAAAATTTACGTCTTAATTAATGGGGCAAGCTTTTCTGCTTCCTCTATTATTTCTGCAAAATTAAAAGGAGATGAAAGAGCAATTATTGTAGGTGAAGAAACGGGCGGTGCTAATGATGGAACGGTGGCAGGAAGATATTCTACGGAAAAATTACCAAATTCTAAACTTTATTTACCCATCGGACTGATGCTTATTCAGCCCAACATTAAATTTACGAATACCAAAAAAGGAGTTACTCCAGATGTGGAAATATCCCCAACGTTACAAGATATTTTGCAGAAAAAAGATTTGTCATTAGATTGGGTGATGAGTGAAATTGAAAAGGAAACGAATTATAAATAAGATTTCTCACATAACAAGTCCTAAGTTTTTGTTGGCGTAAATATTGGTGCATAATTCATCAAACATTAATTAAAAATACCAAATCATGCCCTATATTACAAAACAAGATCAAAAAAATTACGAAATTTATTACGAAGATTTCGGATCTGGTCAACCTATTATTCTAATTCACGGTTGGCCTTTAAGTGGACAATCATGGGAGCATCAAGTTCCTGTCCTTTTAGAATTAGGATATCGCGTAATTTAAATTGACAGAAAAGGTTTCGGAAAATCTTTTGTTTCTGCGGACGGATATGATTATGACGGACTTACAGAAGATTTACATCAATTGATCACGCAATTAGAATTGAAAAATGTTATTCTATTTGGATTTTCAATGGGAGGCGGAGAAGTAGTTCGTTATCTCACCAATTACGGCGACGAAAACGTAGATAAAGTAGGTTTAATTTCGTCAATTATTCCCATTGTGAAACACACCGCGGATAATCCAGATGGTGTTCCCGAAAAAGCTTTAGAAGATATTATGGCTGCTTTGAAAAAAGATAGAGTAGAATTTTTAGAAGGTTTTCATAAGAATTTCTACAATTACACCGATTCTTCTAAAACGGTGAGTGAGCAGCAATTACAGTACGATTGGAGTATTGCATCTCACGCATCTCCTATTGCCACTATAAAAACTGCAGAAAGTTGGGCGGGAACAGATTTTCGTCCGGAACTTAAAAATGTGAAGGTAAAAACATTAATCGTTCATGGCGATGCAGATCAAATTGTGCCCATAGAAACTTCTGGTAAGCAAGCTGCAGAAGGAATTGTAGACAATGAATTTGTAATTATTCCGGGAGCTCCACACGGATTAAATAATACGCATACAACAATCTTAAATGAAATTTTAACCAAATTTCTGAAATAAAATTGGAGGACTTAAGGACTTAAAAACAGCAGCCAATTTTTTGTTGCTGTTTTTTTTGATAGTGTTTGTATGGCAAAATCTTCTGTAAAGGTTTTTTAACTATTAAAAAGAGATAGGTTTGGTAAAAATTTAAAATATGTTATCAAAATTCATTTTCAGTATATTATTTCTGGGTACCTTGCTATCTTGTAATCAAAATTCTAAAAAATGAATTTACAGCAAATTCTGACGAAGATTCCGCAAAAATTATTCAGACAGAAAATACGGTTTTAATGGGAGGAAAACCGATTACAACCTATGCAAAATTGCCTGCGATTAATGAAATGGCTCCAAATTTTACGTTAACAGATATGGAAATGAATGACCAAAACCTTGATTCGTACAAAGGGAAGTTTGTCATTCTGAATATCTTTCCAAGTGTTGATACGGGAGTTTGTTCCGCTTCTGTGCGACATTTTAATGAAGATGCAGCCAATCTTCCAAATACGGTTGTTCTTTGTATCTCGAAAGATTTACCATTTGCGCAGAAGAGATTTTGCGCGGAAGGAATTAAAAATGTGGTGATGCTTTCTGATTACCGATCGGATTTTGGAAAAAAATATGCCGTAGAAATCATAGATTCGCCAATGAAAGGACTTTTAAGCAGAGCTGTCGTGGTGATCGATCCGACGGGAAAAATTATTTATGAAGAACAAGTTGCCGATATTTATCAGGAACCGAATTATGAAGCTGCGATTAGTATCATATTATGAGATAAATTTAATACATTTTACTTTAAACAAATTGAAAATTGTAATTTATCATTGCGTAATTTTTAGTAATAAATTCGGATCTGGACAATTTTCTTTATAAAACTCCACTTCTTTAACACTACAAACTCCGGGATAATCGCCTTTTTTATTTTGAATATCTTTAATGATTTGAAAATGCAAATGCGGCGCATAATCTCCATTAATGGGTGGTTTGCCGAGTTCTGCAATTTTTTCTCCTTCCTTCACGAACTGACCTTCCTTTTTTCCCTCTAAACTTTCCAGACTTAAATGTCCATACAATGTATAAAAGCTAACATCTTCAATTTCGTGTTCCAAAATAATTGTTGGACCATAATCTCCAAAGGCCGTATTGTTTTGAAAACTGTGAATTTTCCCGTCTAAGGCGCTCAGTACAGAAGTTCCCGCTTTGATCCAAAGATCTAAACCAATATGGATATTTCGCTCATCTGTATTTTTATCATTAAAGGTTTCACTTCTTTTATACAAATTTCGGTGCTCTAAATAACCTCCAAATGCGACTTTCGCCTTATTTTCTGCAAGATGGTTTTCCACAAATCCCTCAAATTTCTCTGAATCGGTTAAATCTAAATTCAGTTGGTCAGTATGTTTTGCGGAAAGATCGAAGGCTATGTAGTTTTTATAATCGATGGATGAATCAATTACTTTAACGTCTTTTTGATTTTTCAGAATATCTTCTAATGATATCATTTTTGGAGGGGTTTAATTTTACAGGTTCAAAAATATCACTTTCTACTGCAACTTTCCTTCATTTGAGTCCAAAAAAAAACTCAGCAAATTGCTGAGTGGTGATTATTTATTTAGAGCGGAGTTTTATTCTCATGCCGATGATCCGAATTTTTCGCCGCGTTTGCGAGTTCATAATTCGGTAGCGTCACTTTCAAATTCGGCTCCATTTCCATCGCACGTTTTATGGCGAAAACAGCTCCTTCATTTCTAGCCCCACTTCTGCGGGAAATTCCATCAGAATGATCCGCACAAAATTCCCCTCCTTTGGAGGGGTCGCAAAAATTCAAAGAATTTTTGACGGGGTCGACAATAGTGCTGCAGTTCTACAAAAAAAACCTAAATGTATTATAAAATTAAAAACAAATGCCGGAAAAAGAAATATTAACCCAGATTGAAGGCATCATTATTCATCCTAATTTCGTCGAAAACCTGCCTTATAACCCTTATCTAAAACCTTTGACCAGAGAAAAAAGAAAACTTGGGATTTTATCGGAAGTCTTATTTTGGAAACAGGTTCGAAACAGAACTTTTCACAAAATTGATTTTGACAGGCAGAGAATTATTGGAAATTATATTGTCGATTTCTATGTGAAAACTTTAGGATTGGTTGTCGAAATTGATGGTACAAGTCACGATTTTAAACAGGAATATGATTTGGAAAGAACTGCTTTTCTGGAAAATTTGGGTTTAAAGCTTTTTAGAATTACGGATTGGGATGTGAAGCACCATCTGCATTCCTCAATGAAAGATTTGGAGAATTTCATTATTGAAAATTATTCTTAAACGGAAAAAAACACTTGCATAATAAACCACCCCGTTAAAAATTCTCCGAATTTTTAACACCCCTCCAAAGGAGGGGAATTCCCATTTTTAAAACAAACCCTCATCCACAATATTCGGCAGCGTCACTTTCAAATTCGGCTCCATTTCCATCGCACGTTTTATGGCGAAAACAGCTCCTTCATTTCTCGCCCAACTTCTACGGGAAATTCCGTTATTCACATCCCAGAAAAGCATGGATTTTAAACGCCGATCCGCATCATCACTTCCATCGAGCAACATTCCGAAACCGCCATTAATCACTTCGCCCCATCCAACTCCACCTCCATTATGAATGGAAACCCAGGTTGCGCCGCGAAAACTATCGCCGATCACATTCTGAATCGCCATATCTGCAGTAAATCTGGACCCGTCATAAATATTGGAGGTTTCCCGATAAGGCGAATCTGTACCCGATACATCGTGATGATCTCTTCCTAAAATCACCGGTCCAATTTCTCCATTTTTTATGGCTTTATTGAAAGCAGCGGCGATTTTCATTCGACCCTCAGAATCTGCGTAAAGTATTCTTGCTTGAGAACCGACCACCAGATTATTTTCCTGCGCTCCTTTGATCCAGGTAATATTATCCTGCATTTGTTGCTTAATTTCTGGCGGAGAATTTTTGATCATTTCCTCTAAAATTTCGCGAGCTATTTTATCTGTTTTCTGTAAATCTTCTGGCTTTCCACTCGCACAAACCCAGCGAAAAGGGCCGAAACCATAATCGAAACACATGGGTCCCATAATATCTTGAACATAACTTGGAAACTTGAATTCCCGCCCGATTGTCGGATTTTCCGACATTACATCGGCTCCGGCTCTACTCGCTTCCAGTAAAAATGCGTTCCCATAATCGAAAAAATAAGTTCCTGGTTCCTGAGCTTGTCGAAGGGTAGTATGTTTATTAATGGCTGCAGCGTGACGTCGTAAAGTTTCCTGAACTTTTTCCTTAAATAATTCAGGATTTTCAGCCATCATTTTATTGGATTCTTCGAAACTTTGATCCACCGGATAATATCCTCCCGACCACGGATTATGAAGTGAAGTTTGATCTGAACCAATATCAATTATTAAATTTGCTTCGTCAAATTTCTCCCAGATATCCACTATATTTCCGAGGTATGCTAAAGAAACAGTTTCCTTATGTTTCTGCGCTTTTCGAACTCTTTCTACCAATTCATCTAAATCATCATGAATTTCGTTCACCCACTTTTGTTCGTGACGAATTTTCGCAATTTTAGGATTTACTTCTGCACAAACCGTGATGCAACCTGCAATATTTCCCGCTTTTGGTTGCGCTCCAGACATTCCGCCCAAACCTGAAGTAACGAAAATTCCACCTTTCGGATCTTTATTAATTTTTCTAAAAGCATTCAAAACTGTGATTGTCGTTCCGTGAACAATTCCTTGTGGACCAATGTACATGTAACTTCCCGCCGTCATTTGTCCATATTGCGAAACGCCTAAAGCATTCATTTTTTCCCAATCGTCGGGTTTAGAATAATTTGGAATCACCATTCCGTTTGTTACAACTACTCTTGGAGCTTCTTTGTGGCTCGGAAATAATCCCATCGGATGACCGGAATACATGGTTAAAGTTTGCTCATCGGTCATTTCCGACAAATATTTCATCGTCAATAAATATTGCGCCCAATTCTGAAAAACCGCGCCATTTCCACCGTAAGTAATGAGTTCATGCGGATGTTGCGCAACCGCGTAATCCAAATTATTCTGAATCATGAGCATGATCGATTTTGCTTGTTCGGATTTTCCGGGATAATCTGAAATCGGACGCGCTTTCATTTCATAATCTGGGCGAAATCGGTACATATAAATTCTACCATAATTTTCTAATTCTTCGCGAAATTCAGGCAATAATTCTGCATGAAATTTAGGCTCAAAATATCTTAAAGCATTTTTCAAAGCAAGTATTTTTTCTTCTTCCGTCAGGATTTCCTTTCTTTTGGGTGCGTGGTTAATTGCCGGATTAAAAGCTTTTGTTTGTGGCAATTCGGAAGGGATTCCTTGTTGAATTTGTTCTTGAAAAGTCATGCTAAATATAAAGTTTTGAGTTTAAGATTCAAAGTTTTAAAGATATTGAAATTGAAAAACATAGTCATTATAAAACTCAAAAACCTCACTTTTAAAAGTGAGGTCTTATTTTATAACATGTTAGGAGCAATTTACTCGGAAGTAATTCCCCTTTCATCACTTTTATGAACACTTTCATTTTCAGTCGGAATTTGATTTGTAAATTGCTCAAAATTATCATCATCTTCCACCCCTGGAATATCAAGACCAAACGGCATTGCGTCTGGTTGATTATTATTTAAAATCGGGTTGCCGTCTCCATCTAACGAGATATGCTCTTCTTTATTGAAGATATCTTCGCCAGGATTGTAATCCATTTCTTCTAATTTTCTTTTTTGCTCTTCTGAATTATTTTCTGGAATCATCTTTTTAAATTTTAATTGTTTCCGAAAAGAAGCTTCAAAAATAGTTCCAACCTTGGCTCTATATTGCTGCGAAAAAAAAAAATTTATATTTGCGCTTAAGGTTTTAATAATTAAGGTGAATCGTGTGCAAATCACGAACTGTCGCGCAACTGTAATCCTCGCTGGAAAGTCAGATCCCTATTTTGAAATGAAATAATGCTTTCGCGATTTGAAGCAGAAAATTCCACTTTTTTAAAGTTCTTTTTTTCTGTTTAGGTCCTTTACTAATCTTTAAACTTATAAGAAATGAACTATCAGGAAAAAATTAAAAATTCAGAAACCCACGTTTTCAAAGTCGTTTTCCCGAACATCACGAATCATCATAATACCATGTTTGGTGGAACGGTGATGGAAATGATGGACGAAGTTGCTTTTATGACCGCGACAAGATTTGCAAGAAAATCTTTCGTAACCGTAAGTTGCGATAGAATAGACTTTAAAAAACCGATTCCTGCAGATACTTTGGTAGAATTAATTGGAAAAGTAAAGTATGTTGGGAACTCCAGTTTGAAAGTGAATGTAGAAGTTTTCGTGGAAGAAATGTACGCGGAAAGCAGAGAAAAGGCAGTTGCAGGAGATTTCACTTTGGTTGCAATTGGAGCCGATAAAAAACCAATGAGAATTTTTGAAGATCTGCAAACTTCTGAAACTACTTAAAAAAAATCCGCCATTAAGCGGATTTTAGATTTTAAAATTTATATTAAAAATCATCTTCTAACTGTTGATTTTTATTGTTTCGAAAGCATCATTGTAGGCTTTTTTCTGATTCTCCCACGCTTTTGGCGGCACTGCATTCTCGGCCTCTTTTACAACTTGAGTGGAATCATCTTCCTCTCCCTCACTTTCGTTCTTACCATCTGCCAAATTTGATCTTTCATCTTTTGTGAAATTTTTAGGAGAAGAATTTAATAGATCTTCTAAATTTTTGCTGTTTTCATCGGTTTCCATTTCGTATATTTTTTATTCATTTTTAAATATTCAAATAGCGTTCCTAAAATATTTTTTGAAGTAGAGAATAGCTAAAATGTGAAGTGAAATTCAGCTGAGAAGATTTTAATTTTGCTTGAAAATATTTAACGTTTAAAACCAAAAATTCAATATTTTGCGGAGAATATTCTTAAATTTAATTATTAAATTTGCGAACATTGTCACTATGGAAAAAATTACCTCAAAAGCCCCGAAAAACACGCCTGAACAAAGCAAAACCCTTTCAAAACCGCGCATATTTTTTGGTGTTCTCTTTATTGTTACTTCAATTGTTTTAACGTTTTCATTTGTATCTTATCTTCTCAATTGGAAGTCTGATCAAAGTCAAGCTGGAACCATGCTGGACAAAACAGTTAAATCCTCTAATATATTCGGTAAAATCGGAGATTGGTTAGGTAATCTTTTCATTTTTGAAAGCCTGGGAATCGCCGCTTTTATTGTTGCTTTTTTGTTCCTGGTTTTTGGGATGATGACTTTGAAGAAAAATTACTTTAAACCCTGGAAAACTTTCGGGCATTCCCTATTCTTTATTGTTTGGTTACCCATTTTTATGGGTGCAGTTACAAAAGGACAAGGCGTTCTAAGTGGCGTGTACGGATTTCAAATCATGGATTTTCTCAATTCTGTTATTGGTATCGTGGGTCTTTGGTTGGTTTTAATTGTAAGTATTGGACTTTATTTTGTTTTAGAATTCAATTTAAATTCTCAAAATGTAAAGGCTAAATTCAATACTTTAAATGATCAAACTTTAGGCAGGGTAAAAGCAATGATGCCCAGTTCAGCAGAAAATTTCGAGGCAGATGATGAACTGGAAAATGATTTCAATTCTGATGAAATCACGACTGAAGTTTCGGATGCTGTCCCCTTAAAAACGAATATAAATCACGCTTCTCAAGATGAATTTAAAACCATTACAACTCCGAATAAAACTTCTTTTGAGGATTTATCTCCAAACGTAACCGTAACAGATACTACAACCCACGAAATAAATCTAAGTCCTAAGTCGCCTAAAACTACTGCAGCTACTGAAAGCGATAATATTTCCTTTAAAGTAGAGGTTGCTAAACCGGTTGATATCATCGATGAATCTGACCGAAAATCTCAGGAATTAGTGGACAAACACGGATTGTATGATCACAAATTAGAATTGGCAAAATTCCAGATGCCTACTTTAGATTTGCTTCGGGATTATGGGAATGAAGAAATCTCCATCAACCGTGAAGAATTAGAAGAAAACAAAAATAAAATTGTTGGCTTACTGAAGAATTTTAACGTTGGTATTGCGGAAATAAAAGCGACGGTAGGTCCAACGGTTACCTTATATGAAATTGTTCCAGAAGCAGGAATTCGTGTGGCGGCCATTAAAAAATTACAAGATGACATTGCTCTTAATTTATCGGCTTTAGGAATTAGAATCATCGCGCCAATGCCTGGAAAAGGAACCATTGGAATTGAAGTTCCAAGAAAAAATCCTACCATGGTTTCTATGAGGAGTGTGATTGCTTCTGCAAAATTCCAAAACACCGATATGGATTTACCCGTGGTTTTCGGAAAGACTATTTCTAATGAAATTTTCATGGCCGATTTAGCAAAAATGCCTCACTTATTGATGGCGGGAGCAACCGGACAAGGAAAATCAGTGGGTATCAATGCGATTTTAACTTCCTTACTTTATAAAAAGCATCCAAGCGAATTAAAGTTTGTCATGGTAGATCCGAAAAAAGTGGAACTATCTCTTTATTCTAAAATTGAAAGACATTATTTAGCTAAACTTCCAGATGGAGATGATGCCATTATTACAGATACGCACAAAGTGATCAACACGCTTAAATCCTTGTGTGTGGAAATGGATCAACGCTATGATTTATTGAAAAATGCATTCTGTAAAAATATTAAAGAGTACAATAAAAAATTCACAGAAAGAAAATTAAATCCTGAAAATGGACATCGATATTTACCGTACATCGTTTTGGTTGTGGATGAATTTGCCGATTTAATTATGACTGCAGGAAAAGAAGTCGAAATCCCAATTGCAAGATTAGCCCAGTTAGCAAGAGCAATCGGAATTCATTTAATTGTGGCAACGCAAAGACCTTCTGTAAATGTAATTACAGGTATGATCAAAGCCAACTTCCCCGCCAGAGCAGCTTTTAGAGTAATTTCCAGTGTTGATTCCAGAACGATTTTAGATTCGCCAGGAGCAGATCAGTTGATTGGTAAAGGAGATATGCTTTACTTTAATGGAAATGAAATTATGCGTTTACAATGTGCTTTTGTGGATACGCCTGAAGTTGAAAAAATTGCAGAATTTATTGGGGAACAAAAAGGTTACGCAAGTGCTTTTATGTTGCCAGAATATTCCACGGAAGAAACTACCTCTACCGTTGGAGCCTTTGACCCGAACGAAAAAGACGTTCTGTTTGAAGATGCCGCCAGAATTATTGTTTCTACACAACAAGGATCCACCTCAATGCTGCAAAGACAACTTAAATTGGGATATAATAGAGCGGGTAGAATTATGGATCAACTAGAGGCGAGCGGAATTGTAGGTGGCTTCAATGGGGCGAAAGCAAGAGAAGTTCAGATCTCTGATTTAAATTCTTTGGAACAGTTTTTGGAAGAATTGCGGAAATAAGGTAAAACTTTAAACATTAGTTTAACTTTTATCCTTAAAATCTATCCAATTAAAAAAAGTAGAATGAAAAATATTTTGACTAAAATGACGATTGCTGCTTTTTCATTTGCAATCTCCGGAACAATGTCTGCGCAGAAAATTGACGCCAAGGCGAAAACTATTCTAGAAGCGGTATCCAATAATTACAAAGCCAAAGATAACGTCTATTTCAAATTTGTCTACGGAACAGGCAACGGAAAAACAGTAACTAAAACAGAACCCGGAATTTTTTACTCCGCGAAAGATAAATACAAACTCAAAATAATGGGTACGGAACAAATCTATGACGGAAAAAAAATCTACAATATTTCTGCTGAGGATCAGGAAGTAACCATTGCAACGCCAACTGGACAAGAACAAATGTTCTCTCCTTTAACGTATATTGAAGAGTATAAAAAAGGTTATAATGTAAAATATGTGGGGAAAGTAAAGGTAAATGGTGTGACCGCAGATAAGATTCAATTGACACCTACGACCAAAAATGGAATTAAATCAGTCAATCTTTTTGTGAATGATTCTAAGAAACAGTTGGTCAAAATGGAACAGTTTTCTACAGACAACAGCGTTTCTGTAATTGCAATAAGTGACTACCGTATTAATCAAAATTTAAACAGCTCTATGTTTGGTTTTGATAAGTCGCAGTTTAAAAATTATATTGTAACAGAACTTTAGGATAATAACTTTCAAAAAAAGTCACAAAGGAAATTTCTTTGTGACTTTTTTGTTAAATTTGAGCCATGATAAAAAAAATTGACTGGTACGTCATTAAAACCTTCTTCGGACCGTTTATTTTTATCTTCAGTGTGCTCTTTTTTATCTTCGTGGTGAATATTGTGTGGATCAGATTGGCACAATTCACGGGGAAAGGTCTTACCTATTGGGAGATTTTAAAGCTCCTCTCCTACTTATCTGGTGTTGTGGTGCAGTTGGTTTTACCACTGACCATTTTACTTTCTTCTATTATGACTTTTGGCGAATTTGGGGAACGTTATGAATTAGCGGCCATGAAAGCTGCAGGAATATCCCTCACCCGAATTATGATGCCTTTATTTTTAGTATCCTTTTTATTTTCGGGATTACTTTTTGTCTTTTCCAATAACATTGTACCGGATTTTCAGCGGAAAGCCAAAAACATGCTTTATAATATCGCTGCTACCAGACCTGCGCTGAATTTTACACCGGGTCAATTTATTCAGCAAATTCCCGGTTATAGCGTGAAATTTGACCGTATCTTGGGAGAAAATGGAGAACGCTTAGAAGGGGTCTTTATTCATAAAATGGCCAATTCTTTTGAGAACCAACAATCTATTGTGGCTGAAAAAGGACGATTTGTTCCTGCAGACAATCCCAATTATTTAAAATTGGTTCTGTTTAATGGAACCGTTTTCGAAGACAATGTAGGAAGTGGAGAATATGAGCAACGTTTAAAACAACCAGATCAAGCCATTAAATTTGACACGCTAATTTCTCATTTTAATATTTCAGAAATCATTTCTAAGGCTTTAGAATCAGAAAAAATTACAGACGATTATTCCTTTCAAAATTTTATTCAGCTTAATAAAACCATTGAAAAAACAAAGAAAGAAAATGATAATATTCTAGGGAATCTCAGTTCAGATATTGTAAATCAAACCAATACATACGTTAATTTTATTGATAAGAGCAAAGCAACGAAACCGATAGTAGCACCCGGAAAACTAGATACCTTAAAACCGAAAAAAAGGCAAGAAGTTATGTTGTCTGCTTATAATAAGATTGAAGGACTTAAGCAATTGAATGCAGGAAAAGAACCGCAGGTTCAAGAGTTGCACGCTTACTTCTCGAGAGTTGTAATTTACCAGCAAAGGATTTTTGCGTTTTCCGTGACGTGTATTATTTTCTTCTTAATCGGCTCCAGTTTAGGATCAATCATTAGAAAAGGGGGTTTAGGGTTGCCTGTGGTAATTGCGATTGTGGTATTTATTATTTTCTACGTCATCAATTTATCCGTAGAAAATATGGCGTGGTCGGGAAAAATGAATCCATATCTCGCAGCATGGTTGCCAAATATTGTTCTTTTCCCTTTCGGAATTTGGTTGACCTATAAGGCACTCACAGATTCGCAACTCTTTGATATTGAGAAATACAAAGCTTTATTGAAACCTTTAATTTCTCTTTTCAAGAAAAACCGCGAAACTGCAAGATACCGTTAGAATTTTGTTCAGAAAACGGATTAGTTGAAATACTTAGTAATCGCGTTGTCTGTTGGTTTAGTCGTACTAATAAAACTGTCCACTAATTTTCCATTTTCATCTACCACAAATTTCGTAAAGTTCCACATGATCGTTGTGTTTTTTACACCATTTAAATCTTTATCTGTTAAAAATTTAAAAATGGGCGCCGTGTCATCTCCTTTCACAGAAACTTTTGCAGCCAATGGAAATGTCACCCCGAAATTTTTCTCACAGAATGCTCCAATATCAGTGTTGTTACCTGGCTCTTGACCACCAAAATTATTCGCTGGAAAACCGATAACGACTACCTTATCTGCATAATCCTGAGAAACTTTCTGCAAATCGGCATATTGTTTTGTAAAGCCACATTCAGAAGCAGTATTTACAATCAAAATTTTCTTTCCTTTAAAATCGGCAAAGTTAATTTCTTGCCCGTCAATGCTTTCAACTTTAAAATCGTAAATGCTTTTCATGGTTTGGGTGGTGGTATTTTTATCCTGCGCAATTTCTTTTTTTTGCTGAGTACAGCTTTGGAGAAAAGCGCCGATCGATAAGATGACGATAAATAATTTTTTCATTGGTTTAAAATGATTAAGGGCGGTTTGCCTTTTAAGTTAGTGGGTCGTTTAATTTTTCAGGTATAAAAATAGGTTTAAGTCCCGAAACATTCAAATCAAATTGTCTATTTCTGCCATAGCAATTTGAAAAGTTTGGTGAAATTATGGAGAAGTTTCGTATTGAAATATGTTTACACCAATCCTTATAAACGTAGGAATTTTATCAAAAAAGAATTAATGTTTATTGTACAATAGTTGACGAGCCCACTTATAGAGCGCTTGTAATGCACATAGCGTTGAGCGATTAAAGGTTCTTTAGAATTTAAAAGTATTGGCAGGTAAAACTTTATTGGACTCAATTCTATTAAGCGTCATCACGTAATCACCATCTTTTTTCTGAGAATTAGACTCCAAGCGGAAAGGCATCATTAAACTGCCAATCTTACGGTAATCACTGTAGAAAATGGTTTCGTCGGCTTTTATTTCCTTTGTAATCATATAAGTTTTAGTGTCGAAAAAATAGAGCGTTTTGTTCACATTTTTCGTGAGTTCCACTTTGTGACAGTACTGCTCTCCTACTTTTTCTTTGCCTAAATATTTTGCTTCAAACCCTTTATTTTCCCAATCGATAAAATCATTATCAAAACTTTCCGCATTGTAATTGGGATATTCCTGTACCTTATTGGTAGCGTAATTCATGGCGTAACCTTTTTTACCATCATAGCCTTCAATCGGCGTTTCCTTTTTGTTAATGGTAATCACGGTTTTGGTAAGATTTGGTCTTTGCTGATAAATTTTTATGGGATATTCATCATTGATTCCTAATGTAACTTTACCTTGTAAAATCACAGAATTCAATAATTTCCAATTGGTTAACCCTCCCGATAATTCTATATTTTGATCAATAATCTCTTTGGCTGTTTGTGCAAAAATAGTTTGCGTGCACAAAATAAGTACTAAAAATAATTTCTTCATATTACAATCTGATGTTCGTTAAAACATCCTTTCATTTCTAATTTTTCGAACCTTATAATTCCCAAATATATACTTTTACAATGGGAACGGAAATGATTTTAATTAGGTTAACATCCTAAAATATGTTAAATATTGCAGTTAGCTAATGATTTGAGGACCATGAGTCAGCAATTTTCAAAATCAAGATTTCATTTCTTTTAAAATTTGTCTCGCTTTTTCTAAATCTTCTGGAACATCAATTCCCACTCCCACAAAATCTGTTTCTATCATCTTGATTTTCATTCCAGATTCCAGATAACGGATGCATTCTATTTTTTCTGCTAATTCTAAAGGCGTCATTTCTAATTTAGAAAAATTTAATAAGGCACTTTTCCGAAATGCATAAACGCCAATATGTTTAAAATAGTTTATCGGCAATGATTTTTCTCGCGCAAAAGGAATCACAGAGCGACTGAAATAGAGAGCAAAATCTTTCTGATCAGTAATGACCTTTACATTATTTGGATTCTCAATTTCTTCCTGATCCAATAATTTTATTTTAAGTGAGGCTAATGATATTTCTTTCGTAGTATCTTCTTTAAAAACCTGAATCAATTGTTTCAGCGGTTCCAACTTTAAAAAAGGTTCATCTCCTTGAATATTGATCACGATATCACATTCAATGTTTTCTACTGCCTCTGCAATTCTATCACTTCCTGTTTCATGTTCACCCGTCATCACTGCTTTTCCTTTGTGCGCAATGATTTCATCGAAAATAATTTGGGAATCTGTAGCCACAAAAACGTCATCAAATAAGCCCGTATCAACCACATTTTGATACGTAGTTAGAATGACGGATTGATCTCCCAAACTCTGCATCAATTTGCCAGGAAATCTGCTGGCTTCATAGCGCGCCGGAATTACAGCTATAATTTTCATGTTTTAATTTGAACTACTTAGGGATTATTTTAAGACCGGAAATACCAATTTATTTTAATTTTTCCAGCGCATTTTCTAACCTTGGCAACATTGCTCGAATTTCTCCTAAAGAAACGCCACCGGCAGAAGCACGGAACCACATCATTTCTGAAGAATTCCCGAAGGCTGAAAAAGGCACGAAAGCTACTCCAGCTTCTTCAATGAGATAGAAAACCAAATCTGTAGAATTGCTAATGGATTTATTTTGACCATAAGATTTGCCGAGATAATCAATTTTAATAGTTAGGTACAAAGCGCCCATTGGCTGAATACTATCCACCGCAAAACCTTTTTCCTTCAGGGCTTGAATTCCCTCATGAAGCGTTTTTAAACTGTGAGAAATTTTCTCCTTAAAATCATCTACAAAAGAATTTACTTTTTCAGTTTGTCCTAAATATTCGGCAACTGCATTTTGCTCTGGTTTCGGCGCCCAAGCTCCAACATGAGTTAAAAGTGCCTGCATTTTTGCAATAATTTCTGCTGGACCAAAACTCCAACCGACGCGCACTCCTGTGGCTGCAAAACATTTGGATATACCATCGATGTAGACCGTGTATTTTTTCAAATCTGGGAAAAGGGAAACTGGATTAAAATGTTCTTCTGCAAAAGTTAGCATCGCATAAATCTGATCGTACATCAAATACAAGGGCTTTTCCTCGGGACCGCGACGTTTATTTTCCTCTAAGACCAATTCACAAATATCTGTAAGTTGCTGCTTGGTGTACATGGTTCCCGTAGGATTCTGTGGTGAACACAGCGCTAATAAAACTGCATTATCTAAATGGGGTTTTAAGTCTGCAGCTACTGGTAAGAAATTATTCTCTGGCGAAGTGTCTATCTCCACTTTTTCTGCACCCGTTAAATAAGAGTAATGATTATTATTCCAAGATGGAATGGGGAAAATCACTTTATCACCTGGATCCACAATTGTTTCAAAAAAAGCAAAGATCAAAGGTCTGGAACCTGCAGCTACCAAAATTTCTTGATCAGAATAATCCAGATTCCAGCGATTTTTTAAATCTTTTGATATCGCTTGACGAAGGGACAAAAGTCCACTTGCGGGTGGATAATTGGTTAAATTATTTTGATAAGCTTTATGGATTTCTTCTTTTAATTCTGCAGGGATTGGATAAATATTAGAATTTAAATCGCCAATCGTGAGGTTTGCAATTTCTGCGCCTTGACTTTTCAGGTCATTGACCTGATTTCCAATTTTAACAATTTCTGAGCCTACAAGATTTTCGGCGAGTTTGGATACTTTCATTGAATAAAATTATAGTTTTAAATCTTCTTTTACTTGCTGAATTTTATTTTCGAGCAGGACTAATTTGTTTTTAAAATCCTCTTCAGAACTAATATCATCTTTTACAGAAACATAGAATTTAATTTTCGGTTCCGTTCCAGAGGGTCTCACGCAAACTTTAGTTCCATCTTCTGTATAATAAATCAATACATTGGACTTCGGAATATCATCCATAGTAGATTTTTTATTTTCCAAAATATCTAAAGAAGTCTGCATTTGAAAATCCTTCACTACTGTTACTTTGGAGCCGGCAATTTCTAAAGGTGGATTTTCCCGAAAATCTTTCATCATCTGAATAATTTCTTCAGCTCCAGTTCTCCCCTTTCTCACTACATTCACCAAACCTTCGTAATACATTTCAAGATCTTTATAAATCTCAATCATATACTGGTACATGGTTTTTCCTTCGGCTTTGCACACTGCGGCAATTTCACAAGCTAAAAGAATAGAACCGCACGAATCTTTATCCCGCACGAAATCTCCCGTCATAAAGCCAAAACTTTCTTCGCCCCCACACACAAATTTTTCTTTCCCCTCGAAATCACGAATCATTTTACCGATCCATTTGAAGCCGGTTAAACCAACTTTGCAGTCTACGCCAAACTTTTGGGCAATATCAAAGAAAATATCAGAGGTGACAATGGTAGAGCCAATGAACTCTTTTCCCGTAATTTTTCCAGCTTTTTTCCACTGGTCCAAAATATAGTAGGTAAGAATGGTATTGGTTTGATTTCCGTTCAATAATACGATTTCTCCATCTAAATCCCGTACAGCAATTCCAAGTCGGTCACCATCTGGATCGGTTCCTATTACTATGTCGCCATTCGTAATTCTGGCTAAATCCATCGCCATTTCCAGCGCTGCGGGTTCTTCCGGATTAGGAGAACTTACCGTAGGAAAATTACCGCTCGGTATCATTTGTTCCCGAACCAAATCCACTTTTGTAAATCCTGCTTTTGCCAAAGCATCTGGTACCGTTGCGTAAGTTGTACCGTGAATGGAACTAAAAACAATGTTTAAATTATCTCGCCCAATATCTTGATACAGGGAATTTTCCATACATGCATCAATGTAAACGGCATCTTGCTCCTCGCCTATCCATTCAATGAGATCATCATTTCCTTCAAACTTAATTTCCGAAAATTTTACAGAATAGACTTCTTTGATAATTGCCTCATCATTGGGTGGAACAATTTGAGCTCCATCATCCCAATAAACCTTGTAGCCATTATATTCCGGCGGATTATGAGATGCGGTTAAAACGATTCCTGCTTGGCATTTTTTATCGCGAACGGTAAAAGAAAGTTCGGGAGTCGGACGGTGATTTTTAAAAAGCAGTACTTTAATACCATTCGCCGTTAAAACATCGGCACATATTTTCCCAAATTCTTTGGAGTTATGGCGAACATCATAAGCAATGGCGACTTTAATTTCTTGATTTTGAAACTGCGTGTGAAGATAATTGGCTAAGCCTTGCGTTGCTTGTCCCAACGTGTATTTATTGAGTCGATTTGTTCCCACGCCCATAATTCCACGCATTCCACCTGTTCCAAACTCTAATTCGCGGTAGAATGAATCCTCTAAATCTTCTGATTCACTATCAATTAATTCCTGAACCGTATTTCTGGTTTCTTCGTCAAAAGTTTCTGTAAGCCAAAGTTTTGCTTTCTCAATCGTTTCCATAAGTTTTTATTTTATTCCAGTTCCAAATTTTCGATGTAGAATTGGGACTAATTTATTAGTTCGCTGTTAAAATTTTATTTTGTACTTCTGCCGTTTTCTCAATTTTAAAAGCCCTGATTGGATTATTGTAATAAAGAAATTTGGAAGTATTTTTAATGTCTCCTTTAATTGAATCTAGAACGTTAACTTCTGTGTAATTCTCATTTTTAGAATCAATATTTAGATTTGCTATCATCCAAAAAGGCGCGATTAAACTCGCAGTATCAGAAATCTTAATCACTGCGTTTTTACTTTTGCCTGTAAAATTAGCACGGCTTTTTTCGGACATTTCGATTAAGGAGCTTCTGGCGTTTATGGCGCCTATAAATTTAGCATTTTTTTTAAGATTCAGCTTAAAATTGTCCGTGGTAATTGTGCTGGATGTATTGAATTCTACAGAATCCTTGAGTGTAAGTTTTTCCAAGTTATATTTGGAATAAACGGTCACATTATAAAAATCTACCTCCGAAGTTTCGCGTCGTTCTGTAATTTTCAAGGTTTTATCTTCCACCTTAATTTTCAAATTATCTGCAAAGTTATTGTAGGTTTCTACATTAACATAGCTGCTATCACTTTTTACATAAAAAGCCCGAAATTTCCCCTCCATTTCCAGATTTACAAAATCTTCTACCTTCTCATCAGAACTTACAATATTGCCTTTGGGCGTTATTTTCGAGCAGGAGGTGAGTGCAAAGAAAGTCATTGCTACAAAAATTAACGTGCGTAAAATTGCGTGCTTTTTGATCATTGAAATTTGGAGAGAAAATTTTAGATAAGCCATTAAAAAATTGATTTGAAAAGAATGAAATTGATTAAATCATTTTATCAATGTTATAATTCTTTTGTTCCCTATTGGTTCGGATAAGCATTTCTCCTAAAAAGCCGGCGATAAAAAGAAGTGTTCCCATCAACATCATGGTTAATGCAATGAAAAACCACGGATTATCTGTAATTAAATGTCCATAAATACCACGCGCTACATTAATTAACTTGGAAACTCCCAACCAAACAGTTGACAAAAATCCCACGATGAACATCACCGTTCCTACCGCGCCAAATAAATGCATTGGTCTGCCCCCAAATCTGCTCACAAACCAGAGCGTTACCAAGTCTAAAAATCCACGTACAAAGCGTTCAGTTCCAAATTTAGAAGTTCCATAAGGTCTTGCTTGGTGCGGAACTTCTTTTTCTGTTATTCTACGGAAACCGGCATTAGCAGCAAGAACTGGAATGTATCGATGCATATCTCCATAAACATCAATGGATTTTACCACTTCTTTTTTATACGCCTTTAAGCCGCAGTTAAAATCATGAAGTTCCACGCCAGAAACTTTTCTTGCAGCGGCATTGAACAATTTTGAAGGAATATTTTTGGTCATCACATTATCATAACGCTTTTTCTTCCAACCAGATACGATGTCATAATTCTCTTGAACAATCATGCGGTTCAATTCTGGAATTTCTTCTGGAAAGTCTTGCAGATCGGCATCCATGGTAATTACTACATCTCCTTTCGCTCTTTCGAAAGCGGCATGAAGTGCCTGAGATTTTCCATAATTTCTAGAGAATTTAATCCCATGAATTTGTGGATACTGAACTTTTAAATTTTCGATAATGCTCCAGGAAAGATCGGTGCTTCCATCGTCTATAAACCAAACTTCATAAGATAAATTGGCAGTAGTACATACTGTATTAATCCGAAAGAATAATTCTTCCAAAGACTCTTCTTCGTTTAAAAGCGGGATGATGATTGATAAATTCATATAGATTTCAAAATTTGAAATTTCTGATTCAAAATTAGATTTTTATTAGTAGAGTTTGAAGTAAAAGCTCAACTAAAAGATAACAAAAAGCTTAATGTACCCCTCTGGTTCGGAAAAAACTCGCGAAGAAAACAGACAAAATTACGTAGAAAATCATGATTGCGCCAAAGTAGTAGGTAAACTGGCGGAAAGAAAACATATCTTTATCCTTTACCATTTCTGGGGAAAAACTTTGCAGTCTCATATAATAACTTTTATCAAGCTCTGCAATTTCTTCTTTTTCCTCCAAAAACATTTTGGCTTTCTCATATTCATTGTTGAGTTCCGTTTTTTGCCTTTCGATATATTGATAGTTCAATAAGTTTTTCGCGTCTTTATCGACAAAATTGAGAAAAGCAAACATGGTTAAAACGGATAAAAGTCCGCCCAAAAACATGCTTTTAAAAGAGCGTCCAAAAATGGTGGTGAAATTCATTAAACCACCCTCTTTCTTCCAAACATGTACCGAGTAAAAGGCTCCTGCCAAATAAACTGCGGGAAGGAGGAACGCATTTAAAATGACTGTATTATTGAAATAATCGATGTTCATACCGAAAAAATACAAGCTGAAAAAAATCAGCATCGTGGCTGCATATATCATTAATCCAATTCCCGAAATATTTTTTACCATTCTAAATTTTTTATCTTTTTTCTATTATTTTTTTTATTTTTTTGAATCTTTAAAAACTAAGATTTCAATATTTCTGCAAAAATAAGCCTTTCTAATTTTGAAATTTAAATTAAACTCCTATCTTTGCACCGGCAAGTCCTAAACAACCAGCTCCTGTGACTCCTCCAGGGTGGGAACGCAGCAAAGGTAAACGGTTGTAGCGGTGTGATTTAGGTAGCTTGCCATTTTTTCTTTCTTTTTTCTAAGAGATCCTCCACCAATTGTACATGATTCCAGTTTTCCCCAGTTTTAATACGGTGAATCTGCATTTCTGATATTCCAAACCGCTTTGCTAATTTTTTATTACATACTCCTTTTTTCAATCGTTTCTTTATAAAAAGCACTTCACTGTCCTTAAGCTTTGAATTTTTCACGCGTAAAGCAGGCTCCAAAAATTCCTTCTTAAAATTATATGCAACGTTGTTCGGATGCGAATCACTGCGTTCGGTTAACGTTTGTTGATCTGCATACTCTAGATTGGTGAACACATTATTTTTTTTATCGAAATCCTTATGAATGACGAAAGTTTGAGAATTATTTTGGGGAACTTCTAAAAATAGTTCTGCTACCATTTTGTGAACCAAAAATCCAATATTTAAGGCTCTCTCCTTATTAATGTGAGTATTGATTTTTTTCCTTTTCTGAATTTCAGCGTCGCGATTTGATCTAAGTTTAGATAGTTCTGCACTTTCCTTATCTTTTTTGCCCAACAATTTTATCTTCGCATTAAGATCATCAATCGCCTTCTGAACTTCATTGATCATTTGAATTTCATCTGATGTGCGTTTTTGATATAATCTTAACCGAATAATGGGGAATCCACCTTGTAAACTTCCTCTGATGATATTACCGTCTGGATGAAACTTGTTAAATGATTTTACACGTCCCAAATTAGAAATTTCCAAATGGTTATTTCCCTCAAACTCGTAATTCAAGGGATACACTTTCCAGACTTCTTTTGAGAGCGGATTATACATATTTAAAAACTTAAAACCTGGCCTAATGTTGGCAAAATCAATTCTATATTCCTATCAGTAAAATGTTTTTTCGCTTCGTCATGATTAATCGTTATGGGCGGAAAAGTATCGAAATGACAGCCAATCACCTTCTTCGTTTTCAGTAATTCCTCCGCCGCAAAACTTGCTTTTCTGGCGCACATGGTGTAATGTGAACCGACTGGTAAAATCGCTAAATCAATATTTCCAAATAATTTTGGGAATAATTCCATATCTGCCATCACACCTGTATCTCCCGCGAAATAAAGGTTTTTTCCCGGCAAACGGAAAATATATCCTGCAGGTTCACCACCATACGTTCCGTCTGGGAAAGAACTGGTATGAGACGCGGGGACCATATAAATTTTCAGATCTAAAATCTTTGCTGAACCACCAAAATTGATATCAATCGAATTCGGATGATTAAAGTAGCCACAAATTTCTGGTTGCCCAATAATTTGTGCCGCAGGATGATGTTCCAAAACTTCTTTCACATCTGCGGTATGATCGCCGTGTGCATGAGTGATGAGAATGTAATCTATCGTTTGCGCTGCAATATTAAACCCGGATTTTTCCTTTCCAAAATTGTAGAAAGGATCACTTAAAATGCTTTTTCCTTCATAAGTAAATAAGAAGCAGTTTTGTCCTAGATATTGTATTGTCATTTATGTTTTATTTAAAAATAAAAAATGTCTTAAAAATAATTTAACCCAATCGCGACCAAAACGGCCATCGCTAAAGTAATAATTCCTACCTGCTTCAAAAATGGATCTAATTCTTTCGGCTCTTTAATCAGCATAATTTTTCTTCGAACGCCCATCATGGGAATCATTAAGATAAAAAAGATGAAGGCATAATAATTTCCTTGCGTGTGTAAATCATTTTTCATCATGAAAACCAACATTAATATTAAAGGAAGTTGCAGCAAGATGATTTCATAAATCATGGCATATTTAAATCCAAGTCGGAGCGCCAAAGTTTTCTTACCACTCAATCGATCGTTCTCAATATCGCGCATGTTATTTAAGTTTAAAACTGCAGCGCTCAACATTCCCACTGCTGTTGCTGGCAATAAAATATCCCAGTCAAATGATTTGGTAAAGAGGAAATAACTTCCGCAAACCGAAACCAATCCAAAAAATATAAACACGAAAATATCTCCTAATCCCAAATATCCATACGGTTTTTTCCCCACGGTGTATCCAATTGCCGCCAAAATACACGCAATTCCTAAGGCCACAAAAGTGTAAAATTCTTGCATTAAATTTTCGCGGAAAAATGCCAGATACAAAAGGGCAAATGTTGCAATGAGAGATAAAATAGAAAATATAATGACGGCATTCTTCATCTGACTTGCCGTAATTCTTCCCGATGCTACTGCTCTTTGTTCAGCTTCCGTAATTCTTGTTTTGTCCGTCCCTTTGATGCCATCTCCGTAATCATTCGCGTAGTTAGAAAGCACTTGATAAAGCAAGGTTACCAAAATTGCCATGGCAAAAATCTTCCAGTCCCAAGTTCCTCCACTTTCTACAATTCGCCACCGGGCGATAAAAGAGCCAAGAATAATTCCACTCATAGAAAGCGGCAAAGTGCGCAATCTTGCGGCTTGTATCCAATCGTTCATTTTTCTGTATAATGTATGATGTACAATGTAAGTGACTTTGTACTTTTTACTTTTATATCTACTTTTTACATTTTTAAGAAATCCACTTGTTCTCGCCGAAATTGGGTTTTCTTTTCTCTAAAAAAGCATTTCTGCCTTCTTTTGCCTCTTCCGTCATGTAGGCAAGTCTTGTAGCTTCTCCCGCGAAAACTTGTTGACCCACCATTCCGTCGTCCGTTAAATTCATGGCAAATTTTAGCATCCGTATAGACATTGGAGATTTGCCTAAAATTTCCTCTGCCCATTCATAAGCAGTTTCTTCTAATTTATCATGCGGAATTACTGCATTGACCATTCCCATTTCTTCAGCCTCTTTTGCAGAATAGTTCCGACCTAAAAAGAAAATTTCTCTAGCTTTTTTTTGTCCGACCATTTTCGCCAAATACGCAGAACCGTAACCACCATCAAAACTGGTCACATCTGCATCGGTTTGTTTAAAAATCGCGTGTTCTTCACTCGCCAAAGTTAAATCACAAACCACGTGCAAAGAATGTCCGCCACCAACTGCCCAACCGTTTACCACGGCAATCACCACTTTCGGCATGAATCTAATGAGCCGCTGAACTTCTAAAATATTCAATCGGTGTCTTCCATCATCTCCTACATAACCTTGCTCACCGCGGGCTTTTTGATCTCCACCGCTGCAAAATGCATGACCGCCATCTTTTGGACTTGGTCCTTCACCGGTTAATAAAACTACGCCTACTGAAGAATCTTCGGAGACGTGATAAAAAGCATCATATAATTCGGAAGTGGTTTTCGGGCGAAAAGCGTTACGTACTTCTGGTCTATTGAAGGCTATTCTGGCAACTTCGCCACATTTTTGATAGGTAATATCTTCGTATTCTTTTACAGTTTCCCAGTCAATCATTTTGTCTAAAAATTTTGCGTAAAGATAGGGAAAATAAAAAGTGAAGACAAAGGCAAAACAATTGATATTGCAGTAAAATATCAACTTTTAAGGAGCAGACAAATCAGTTTTTCTCCAAAGAAGCTGACCCGCTTTCCATTACAATTTTTCTTTTACGCTAATAAGCGAAAAAAGAAAAGATTTTCTCTGCAATCGGGGCTAAAATATAAGGCTGAATTTTACACAGAAGATTAATTTCCTTTATTGATTGAGATTAACATCTTCAGAAGTAATGCTGTCATAATCTGCCAAAACTTTTTCTGCACGATGAAAATCATTCTCATTCACCAACAGGAAATAGTTTTGGGAGATGGGAAATACGGCAATATTATTTACATATTCGTTTTTTATGTAGCTGGGAATTTCTCGGGAAGCGAGTTTGGATTTGGCTAATTCAATTTCATACAAATAGGAAGACTGAAAAATGGCGACTAATTCTGACATATTTTTACTCTAAAATTAGTTGTGAACCTTGCAAATTAAACGCCACAAAAAAAAGCCAGTAAAAATTTTTAGCCCCGGTTGGAGCAATTGTTTGAGCTCTCCAAAAAAGGCGTTCCCGATTCTCGGGAACGCCTTTTTTGGAAGCGAGTGCGGAAAACGGGTCAGTTTTTTCTATAGCAAGCCCATTTCTCACGCTTCAAAAAATTATCTGCGTGATTTATTTCGATTGATGAACCAATAAACCGGCAGTCCAAGTAAAATCAAAATGAACCCAGGCCAAGTATATTGTGGTTTAAACCAAATCAGCAAGCCGCAAAATGCAGTACCGATGAGTAAGTATATTATTGGGGTTACAGGATATAACCAAGTTTTGTACGGTCTTTCTAAATCTGGTTTTTTGATTCTTAAATAAATCACACCGAAAACAGTAATCATGTAAAATAAGACGATCACAAAAGAAATCATATCCAACAAATCGCCATATTGACCACTGAGTGCAAGAACACATGCCCAAATTCCCTGCATCCACAAAGATTTTTCTGGAACATTATGCGCATTGTTTTCTACTGCGGATTTAAAGAACAAGCCGTCTTTTGCCATGGTCTGAAAAACGCGCGAACCCGCTAAAACTAATCCATTGATGCAACCAAAGGTAGAAATCATGACTAAAATTGCCATAATGATGGTTCCAATATTACCGAAAATAACTTCTGAGGCGGAAACTGCTGGACGATTGCTTTCTGCAAAGGCAATTCCGTCCCGATCCAGCGCGTGCAAGTATACGAAGTTCACCAACATATAAAGAACCATCACGATGGTGGTCCCTAAAACCATTGATTTTACGACATTTTTCTTCGGATTTTCTATTTCTCCAGACATGAAAGTCACATTTTCCCAAGCTACAGAACTGAAAACGGAACCCACCATTGCCGCGGCTATTCCTCCTAAAAGGGTAATGCTTCCAATGGCTTTCCATTCGGTGGAGACAAGACTGGTTCCGACTTCGGTCCCGAAATTCTGGAATGCGTTCCAATTAAAACTCATATTTCCTGCCCACTGCGAATTTTTGACCAAAATAAATCCAAAAACAATAATTCCTAATAGCGCTAAAACTTTAGAAGAAGTAAAAATATCTTGTAAAATTTTTCCGTTTTTAAGGCCTTTCGTGTTGATGTACGTAAGTAAAAGAATAACAGCGATGGCTAAAATCTGAATCCAGGTTATTTTAAATCCGCCAGATTGAAAGAGTGGAGCTGAATCATTTAAGGCTGGAATTAAGTAAGCGGTAAACTTACCGAAAGCCATTGCCACTGCCGCAATCGTTCCAGTTTGAATGACGGTGAATAAACCCCAACCGTAAAGGAAACCCGTCATTTTTCCAAAAATTTCGGTGATGTAGGTATATTGTCCGCCGGCTTTTGGGAACATTGAGGAAAGTTCTCCATATGAAATTGCGGCCGCAACCGTCATAATTCCTGTAATTACCCAAACGGTAATGAGCCAGTAGCCAGAGCCTAAATTCCGCATCATGTCTGAACTCACAATAAATATTCCGCTACCAATCATAGAGCCCATTACGAGCATTGTAGCATCCCACAATTTCAGTTTCTTATTCATATATAGAAATGGATATTATATTTTGGGGTACTCAATTTCTTTGATTTAGGGTCCCCATTTTTATTTGACAGGCGTAAATATATAAATTTTCTCTAATGCTTTTAACTTTTTATTAAGACTTCCGTAACTATAATTATCAAATTGAGAGAACTCAGAAAAAAAATAGTATTTTTGAAAAAATTTTGAAATGAAAAAAATAGCTCTCTTTATAATGATTTCTTTTTCAACAATCGCATTTGCACAAGAAGCGGAAAAGAAAATGGGTCCACCTGCAGGAAATGCCTTAGTGGGTGAAATGTATGGGGAAAAAGTTTCTGCAAGTTCAGAAAAGGTAGCAATGACGCCAAAAGCTTTGGATAAGAAATTAAAAAAAGCTAAAAAAGTAGAAAACGTTGCCGTAAAAGGGAAAGTGATTGATGTTTGCGATAAAAAGGGATGTTGGTTCACCGTAGAAACAGAAAACAAGGAAAAATTCTTTGTGAAAATGAAAGATTACGGATTTTTTGTTCCTACTGCACTAAAAGGAAAAAATATTGTTCTAGAAGGAAATGCAGAGACGAAAGTTATTTCTGTAGATGAGCAAAAACATTACGCAGAAGATGCAAAAAAATCTCAGGCAGAAATTGATTTAATCACAAAACCGCAAGAAGAAATAAGATTTGTAGCGAACGGAATTAAAGTGGTTCAATAATTTCCATTACAATCAAAAATAGAAAAGCGAAATCCTCGGATTTCGCTTTTTTTTATTCAATCTTAAAATTAACTTCTGCATCCAATTTCGGATATTTTCTTTCGCAGATAAATCTTTTCCCGGTGCAGTCAATTTCTTTCCATCCTTTTTTCTTTCCTACATCGCCTACTTCCACCACAATTGGAACAAAGGTGATTTCCTCTTCATTTCCCTTTACTTCCTCTGTATATTGAACTGCAACGTCTAAAATACATTCGTGGTCCGTGTTTAATTTCACATTTCGATAAATGATATCGTAGTGGCTTTCTTTATTCTCAGGAATTTCCAAATATTTTTCCCATCCCTTCGAACTGCCCTCTAAATTTGCTATCGCTTTTAATCCCTCATACAAAGCCAGCGTGTAAAATTTCCTTGTTTCATTTCTTTCGTAATCATCTGGAAAGTGACCTCCTTCATACAAAATAGTGGGAATTCCCATTTTTGTTAGGTTATCACCCGTAGAAGTAGGATAAAACTCATCTGAATATCTTCCAATTTGATTCGGAAGTGCTGACTCTAATTTTGAGTAAATGGCCGAAATCACGGCCATAGCTTTTTTTCTTGTCGGCGTAATTTCTCTATCGAAATTTTCGGCCGGAGCTAAAAAGGAGAGTGTTGCCGCATTCATTTCATCGGTCGTAAAAATGGTTCGCTGCTCATGAAGATTTAAAGCGTAATCATAGTTCTGCTCTTCTACCATATCCTTCAATAATCTAAATTCTTTACTAGACAATTTGAGGAAATCCCGATTCATGTCAATATCTAATGCATTTCTTCGCGTCCAAGCTGCTGAACCATCCGGATTAAGCATAAAAATAAATTCCAAAGTAATATGAGTAAAAAGGTCTGATTGAATACTTGGATTAATCCTGAATATTTCAAGCAAATCCAACATCGAATGAGTTGCATTCGACTCATTACCATGCATTTGCGACCATGCTAATATTTTTATTGAACCCGAACCTAGAGTCATTTTATAAATGGGTTGATCTAAAACGGAGGTTCCGATTTCTACAATTGAGTCCTTGTAATTCTGCTGGAGGTAATGAAAAAGTTTTTTCGGGGAAATATAGCGGTTAGGGAAATCGGGGTTTCTCTGGTACATTAAGTCTTCGGGCATATTCTTCAATTTTACAATTCTCAAATTTAATTTTTTTTTACTTCATTTTAAAATTAACTTTTGTAAATCTTTTAAACAAGGTCAAATGTCAGAATGTCTGTTGGTAAAATTGTGGATTGCATTACATTTATATTAAATTCATAAATGTTTTAAAGTCAGATTGTTAAAATGTTTATCTCAATATTATTTTTAAATTAACTTTAAGTGTTTTTTAGAGTAATTTTACCCATTTATGGGAAACTAAAATAAACATGTAAAATTTTTGATATATCAATTATTGACATTTGTAGACATTTGTAGACTTGATTAAAATGTTTTAATAAAGTATATTTGCAATTATTTTTTTTATGACAAGCGAAACAATTTTCCTCTTAAGTTTTCTAGCATTTATCCTTTTAATCTTAGCACTTGATCTAGGTCTTCTTAATAAAAAATCCTCGACTGTTTCTATGAAACAAGCCGGATTAATGAGCTTTTTTGTAGTTGCCCTTTCCATGGGTTTCTATTTTATACTACTCTCCTTCGGTCACCTACTCCACGGCATTGACAGTTTAGAAAAACTGCAAGAGGTTATTTCTTCGCATCATCATCCGGTGAAAATTATACCCAATGATCTTCCAAATAGTATTCAACTCTATAATCAAAACCTTGGTTTAGAATATCTCACAGGTTATGTAGTAGAATATGCCCTGTCTGTGGATAATATTTTTGTAATGGTATTGATTTTTGGGGCGTTCGGTGTGGCTCAAAAAAATTACCATCGCGTCCTTTTTTGGGGGATTTTAGGCGCCATTGTCATGAGGTTTATCTTTATCTTCTTAGGTGCTGCGCTTATAGAGAAGTTTGACTGGATTATGTATGTTTTCGGGGCTTTCCTGGTGTTTACAGGTTTAAAAATGTTCTTTGAGAAAGAAGGTGATGATAAGATTGATCCACAAAATCACCCAGTTGTCCGGTTTGCGAGTAAATTTTTAAAAGTTCACAATCACTTTGTAGGAAATAAATTTTTTGTAACCATTGACGGAGTGAGAAAAGTAACACCTCTCTTTCTGGTTCTTTTGATCATAGAGGCTACGGATTTAATCTTTGCTGTAGATAGTATTCCAGCTATTTTCTCGGTGACGAAAGATCCTTACATCGTCTTCTTTTCCAACATTTTTGCGATCATTGGTTTACGATCTATGTTCTTTTTACTTTCTGGAATTATTGATAAGTTCAGATTTCTTAAAATTGGACTTTCAGTACTTCTAACTTTCATCGGTTTGAAGATGTTATTGCATAGTTATTTGGAAGAATGGGGCTTTACAACTTCACATTCTTTAATCGCAATTGTTAGTATTTTAGGATTGAGTATTTTCTTCTCCCTTATCTTTCCCGTGAATACAAAGGATAGAAAACTGAAATATAATCCAGATGAGGACGATCATTCAAGACATTAATTAAAATTTGTAAATAAGATAAGATATTTAAAACCAATACATTACGTGTTGGTTTTACTTTTGTAAATATTAGAAGTTGTTAAATATTTACATTTGTATTTTAGTGATGTGAATTTTATATTTACATTTGTAACCATGAATCTCAATGATAGAATTACCAGCATCATCAAATATTCGGAACTTTCCTCTTCAGAATTTGCAGATGAGATAGAAGTTCAACGATCCAATATTTCACACATTACTTCTGGAAGAAATAAACCTTCCTTAGATTTTCTTATTAAGATAAAAGAGCGTTTCCCCGAGCTGCAATGGGATTGGTTAATTAATGGTGTGGGCGAAATGATTATATCTTCCGAACCTGAACCGATCACGGAAAAGGTTAAACCCACTTCCCTGCCTGATCTTTTTTCCTTGATTGACGATCAAAACTTTGGAATTACCGAGTCGGAGGATTCAGTTGCAAAACCTGATGCACCAGAAATCAAAATTCATGAACGAAGGATTGAAAAAGAAATTTCACGCGATTCTCAGCGATTAGAACAATATGAACCTTCAAAAAACTCACAAGTAATTGTAAATCAATCTTCTAAAGTGAAACGTATTGTTTTATTTTATGAAGATGGTAAATTCGAAAGTTTCGAGCAATAACTGAATCTTAGTGATCTTATTTTCTCTCTTGCTATTTTATTTTAATGATTTTATAATCACGTATTCTTCATTCTTTAAGATCAATATTTCAGTCGCTTTATTTTAGTTACATTTTTGGTCATGATTTTGCTCCTCTATTTTTTTTAAAATATCATTTATGAAATTAGCCGATCTTGCCAAAGAGCTTCAAATCTCCACAGAAAGTTTTATCAAATTTATTCAGGATTTCGATTTAGAACTATCGGAATGTATGGCGACCAATTTTGAAATTAAAGCCGATTTCGAAAAATTTGCACGGGAAAATGTGTCATTTTTGAAACGCTATGAAAAAGATTTGGGAGAGAAAAAATCGATCGAAGATATAGCAGATCATATCAACCAACCAACCGCAAAAGTCGCCGAAATAATCAAAAAAAATAAACCGGTAGTTTATGATAATGGCCTGTACAAATCATCTGTTTCAAGCTACGGCATTGATAATGAGTTAGGCGGAAACTATGAATTTGTTTACAACTACTTCGGAAATAAAACCAAGTTGGCAGAGCGCGATTTTATAGGATATCGGGATTTGTTTTTTCACGTTTCCAAAACTTTAGAACCTTTTGTGAACCAACTTCCGCTGCATGAATGGGGAATCCACAAACCTGCAGGTATCATTTTATATGGTCCACCTGGAAGCGGCAAAATCTTTTGGGCAAATAAAATTGCAGAAATAATTGGATATAATTTTAAAGAAGTTAAGAAATTTTATTTCGGAACATCCTTTGTGGATGGTATTAAGACTACGTTTAATGATTTTTTAATCAATATGATGCGGGATGAAAAAGTCTTGCTTTTCTTAGAAGATTTTGATGAAATTATGACGGCAAGAAGTGAAGAGAAATCTGTGCTCTCTGCCAATGAAGAAACGAAAGAGATTATTTTACATTACATTGGTCATTTTGAATCAGAAGAAATTTTAATGGTGGGCTCTGCAAATACAATTATGTCCATTGATAAAGAAATTTTGGCACCTGGGAGATTCGATGTCATGATTCCTATATTTCCCCCTAATTTAGTGGAGCGTTCTCAAATGATATTGCACTGCATGACAGAAAATCTTGCAAAAGATTCTCTTTTAATGAAAATTTTGATGAAAAATGATGCAGATCATTTGCCTTTTTGGAAGCCCATTTCTGCTAAAATGAAAACTTTCAGTAATACAATGCTCGTGGATTTTACGCAAAGTCTAAAAAAACGCATTAGAAATAGCTATTCAAAAGAGGGCAATATTGAAGTTAATATGGATGCGGCACTTTTAAATTCTGCTTATAAAGATGCTTCTACCAAATTAACAGATGAATATTTAGATCAAATAGCACAATTTTTAGTGGATGTTTCCAGAAATAATTCAGATGATTTCCCGAAAAGAATTGCGGAATTAAAAGCAGAACTTAACCATTATAAAATAGTAGAAAAGCCCCACAAATTAATTGGATTCACGCATCAAGAAAAAGAGGGAAACAAAAAGTAATCCACCTTTTCAGCTGGATTATATTATTGTGATATGTAATTTATATTAGTTCTCAGCTGGTAAAACCACTGCTATTTCATAAACATTTGCTTGTTTCAAATATTTTGATCTTTCTCGGGAAGTAACAGACTCGAACTCATTATTTTTTAAGACAATGATTGGATCTTCGGCTACTTCTATTTCAGCATTGGTAATGTATTTTTCTTCTGGACTTAATTTGTCCAAATCAGATTGTCTTTTTTGTAAATGATCTGCATACTCTCTAAAATCGGGGTCTGTGGAATGTATAAATCGATATTCTGGTCCAGCTTTCACCAAAAAATGCTTTTTGCTCCCCAATAGGTTGGCTTCCGAAGAAATTGCTGGATTATCATTTCCATCTGTAAAGGCTACTTCTGCCAATTTTCCATTATTACTTTGCGCATAGTTTTCTGCATCTTGGTAAGTTGCAAATCCTGTATAAATAATTTTATTTTCTAAAGTGTATTTGCTTAATTTTTCGTTTTGAGAACTGGTTTCCATAATTCAATTAATTTTGTTGCAAGGGTACTATCAATAATATTGCCAAGTGAGGACTAGACAATGTTTAGGAAATTTTCAGAATTTTGCTATCTTTGAAAGATTATCAAAATCTTACTATGAAAAAAATATTTTTGTCATTATCTATTGTAATTTCAGCCAGTTTCCTCGCGCAAGAAATTACTTTGGATAAAATTTATTCTGGATATTACAGAGGAAAAGGAATTACCGGAATTGCTTCTCTGAAAAATGGAGAAAATTATGCCGTCATAGAGCCTACCGGAATTTCTAAGTATTCTTACAAAACCTCTCAAAAAGATGGTGATATTGTCACTGGAAGATTTCAATCCTACATTTTTAATGATGATGAATCAAAAATACTGCTCTTAAAAGAGAGCGAGCCAATTTACAGACACTCTTTTTTAGGTAAATTTGAGGTGAAAGATTTTAAATCTGGTAAAATTATCAGCCTCAATAAAGGCAATTATGTTCAGGAACCTTCCTTTTCCCCAGACGGAAGCAAAGTTGCTTTCATTGCTGATAATAACATGTATTATCAAGATTTACAAACAGAGAAGATAACGCAAATAACCACTGATGGTAAGAAAAATCAAATCTTAAACGGATTAGCGGATTGGGTGTATGAAGAAGAATTTGGACATGCTCAATTGTATGAATGGACGAAAAATTCAGATGCCATTGTATTTGTGAAATCAAATGAAACAGCAGTTCCAGAAATGTTAATTCCTATTTATGGCAAGCAACTTTACCCTTCGGAAATGCGATTTAAATATCCAAAAGCAGGGGAGAAAAATTCTGAAGTTTCCGCTCAATTATTTCGCTTGGATTCAGGAAAAACGATGACTTTGAATCTGAGCAACTTCAAAAATTATTATATCCCAAATGTTTATAAAACAGCAAAAGCGGATGAGATTATTTTAATTACTTCCGAGCGAATTCAAAATGCTTCTGATGTTTTAAAAGTCAATACCAAAACCGGAAATATCACCAAACTTTTCACAGAATCAGACAAAAGATGGATTGATACCGATAATGTGACCTTAGAATTTTTAGATGACAATTCCTTTATTTGGGGTGCAGAACGAGATGGAAATCGCCATTTATATTGGTACGATCAAAACGGAAAACTGAAAAAGCAAATTACCAAAGGAAACTGGGAAGTAACTAATTATTATGGGTACAACCCGAAAACAAAAGAAGTTTTAGTTCAGACCACTGAGGGAGGAAGTACAAACCGTGTAATTTCTAAAGTCAATATAGAAAGTGGTAAAATGACCTTGCTCTCCGCCAAAACAGGCACGAACAGTGCTAACTTCAGCAAGAATTACAATTATTATATTGAAACCAGTTCATCTGCAGCTAAGCCAAATACTTTCGTTTTAAAAGATGGTTCTGGAAAAATGCTAAAAGAACTTCAGAATAATGAAGAACAATTGAAAAAATTACAAGCTGATCAAATGGTAACGAAGGAATTTTTTACAATTCCTAATGAAGCCGGCGACCAAATGAACGCTTGGATTATGAAGCCAAAAGATTTTGATCCCAATAAAAAATATCCGCTATTTATGTTTCAATATTCTGGACCTGGCTCTCAGCAAGTTGCAAATTCGTGGGATGGTGGAAACGCAATTTGGTTCAACCATTTGGTGCAAAAAGGATATATTGTTGCTTGTGTAGACGGTCGTGGAACTGGTTACAAAGGAACTGACTACAAAAAAGTGACCTACATGGATTTAGGAAAGTATGAAATTGATGATCAAATTGCCGCGGCAAAATGGTTCGGAAAACAATCCTACATCAATAAAGACAGAATTGGAATTTTCGGCTGGAGTTTCGGAGGTTATATGGCGAGTTTAGCCTTGACTAAAGGCGCAGACGTTTTTAAAACCGGAATTGCTGTAGCACCAGTAACCAATTGGAGATATTACGATACGGTGTATACGGAACGATTTATGAGAACTCCGCAAGAAAATCCAAAAGGTTATGATGACAATTCACCCACAACCTACGCTCAATTATTAAAGGGGAATTTTCTTTTAATTCATGGAACTGCAGATGATAACGTCCATTTTCAAAACTCAATGGAGTTTTCTGAAGCTTTAATTCAAAACAAAAAACAGTTTGAATTCATGGCTTATCCGGATAAAAATCACGGAATTTACGGCGGACAGACAAGACCTCAATTGTATCAGAAAATGACAGATTTTTTATTGAAAAATCTATAAATATTATTCATTACGGATTTAAACCACTCATTACTTGAGTGGTTTTTTTTTAATATTTCATCGGTTCTAAGGGTGAAAGATATCGGGACCGATAAACCGGAAATTTTTCAAAAAAAATTATGAAGAGCACTTTCAAAATAAGTTTTTAAACTTTAGTAAAAACTTTCTATTTCAATTTTCCTCTGATTCATTTGCGATTTTCTTGAACTCACTTCATCAAGCTTTCAAATACGATTACACTGAAATATCTTTACATCAGAAGGTAATAGCGTGATTAATTTCTGGACACATAAATTAGTAATAACTTTAAATTTGTGTCATGAGTTTACATCAGAAAAAATGGAAGCAAAACGAGAAAGAAGAGATTTTGCTTTATGTAAAAGAACATGGAGTTTCCAAAACTTCACGTGAGTTTAATATATCTACCGCCACCATTTATAATTGGAAAAATAAATATGATGAACTGGGTAGTGAAGGTTTAGGCAGTGGAGCGAAAACTGCTCTGGAACGCGAACTGGCTCAGTTGAAGCTTGAGAACAGCGAGTTGAAAAAGATGGTAGCAGAAAAAGAACTGGCTCTGCGTGTGAAGGATTCGCTATTAAAAAAAAACGCATCTCTAAAGAGGAAAGAATAATGGTTTTAGATGATTATTTAGAGCAAAAAATTCCTTTGAAACCGCTATTGAAAATACTGGAATTACCGCGCAGTTCTTACTACTACAAACCCACGGGAACAAAGGCAGGAAAGCGGAAGGCGAGTCATTTCTACAAAGATCAACAGTTGGTGCCAGAGCAAATTCTTATCGAAGATATGATCAATTTGCTCTCTGGAGAATTTGTAGATTATGGATATTATAAAACCTTTATTTATCTTAAAAAAGACTTGAAATACATGATAGGATCCAACAGAACCTACCGCAATATGAAAGAAAATAATCTACTCAAATTTCAGCGAAATAAACAGAAAAGGCTCAATCGAAATTGGGTAAAAGATCTGGTGCCAAAAGTGGAGCATCCTTTCACTTTTCTGGAGTTCGATATTAAATTTGCATACATCCAGGGAAGCAGATCCAACGTGATGATTCTTACGGTATTAGATGTTTTTAGCAGGTGGAATTTAGGGCAATATATCTCGCACAGCATCAGAAAGGAAGACGTTATTAATCTTTTTGAAAAGATAACTTCCCAATACCAAATGCCCGCGAGTTTCATCGTGCGAAATGACAATGGAAGCCAGTTTGTGGCGAATCAGGTTCAGCAGTATTTTGCTCAAAAAAACATTGTACAGGAATTTACAAAACCCTCTACACCCCAGCAAAATGCCCACATAGAAAGTTATCATTCAATAATGGAAAGTGCTGTTTGCCAAAGGTTTGAGTTTGAAAATAAAAAAGATTTCATTGCAACGATGGATCGTTTCAGAAATTTCTATAACTTTAGTCGCATTCATGGAGGACTAAACTATACTTCTCCAGCAAAATTCCTGGAAAAACATGGAATAGATATGTTAAAACAAGAACCCTTAAATTAAAATTCAATTAGAAAAAAGTGTCCGGATATTTGCGTTTAAGACAAGAATTACAAAACAAAATTAAAATATCCTGAAAATAACTATTAAGATGCCGTTAGGAATTGCTCTTTTCGGAATAATTGCAATGGTTTCACCCTTCTAAATTCCTTTCGTTTGGAGCAAAAAATTGAAAATTTTGACGAAAACCAATGTGAAAAGAATTAACATCATCGAAAAAGATGGAACGGTTCGGATGGTCATTTCTAACAAAGAATTGCAACATTCCGGAAGAATGAATGGAAAAGATTGGGAGAAACGCGAAAGACAAGCCGGAATGATTTTCTTCAATGATTTGGGCGATGAATGCGGTGGTTTAATTTACGAAACCAAGAAAAATGCGGATGGAAGTATAGAGAACGGAATGTGCATCACAATGGATCGGTACAGAGATGATCAAGTTCTCCAGATCTTAAATGATGAATCGATCAAAGGCGATAAAATCATGTCACAGCGTGGTTTTTTCGTCAACGATTATAAAAGTTTGGAGGGAATTGATGCTCGAAATAAAGCTTACGAAGACGCAGAAAAAATTACTGACGAAAAATTGCGAAAAGAAAAATTACATGAAATTTCTAAAAATCAAGGGAGCAATAATCTTTTCTTTTTAGGGAAAACAAAAGGAAATTCTCAAGGATTATTCATCGCCGACAAAAATGGACAACCGAAATTAATGGTTTACTTGGACGAAAAAAGAGATCCAAAAATCCAAACCTTTAATGAAAAAGGCGAAGTAAATGATTTTCTGTGACCGAAACTAAATAAAATATAAATTGGGTATGATCTTTCGGGAAAAATACCCATTTTTGATTTTCCAATGATGAGTACCAATAAAATAATCCTCAATTCTCTGCTTGTATTGCTTGTTATCCTAATTGTCAATACGGTTCAAACCTACATTTTGCACATTACGAAAAGATTTGGGGACATTGATTTCTCCAAAATCCCGACGCATATTTTCGGAATTATTTCCTGCATTATTTCTTTGGCAAGTACGATTATCGCTTGGAAAATTACCTCCAAAAAACACTTGAGAAAATTTTCGAGAATTGCTTCTGCTTTTGTTTTGTCAATTCTAATTTATGCAATTTTGCAAAGTATTTATTACACCGTTCAGCGTTTTCTTATTTATGATTTAGGCACCGATTTTAATATGTTGGTAGGGAATTTTGTTTTCACGACGGTGCTTTTTCATCTTTACATTAGCGGACTTTCTTTGGCTTATTTTTATTTTGAAGAAAATGCACAGACTAAAATAAATCTTCAGAATACCGAGAAAGAAAAGGAAATTCTTCAGTTCAAAATCTTACAAAAAAAATTTAGAGCCACATTTTCTTTTTAATAATTTGAGCGTACTTTCTGGCTTGGTGAAGAAAAATCCCGCAGAAGTCGAATTTTGGCGCATTTAAAAAGCAAAGAAAAAACCCAGGAATGGATTGAGAAAAATGGTCAGGTTGATTTAGTTTTCAGCGATATCGAACTTTTAGGTGGAAATGTTTTTTCCTTATTAAAAGAAAACATCATCACTTCTCCTATAATTTTTGCCACCGCTTACAATAATTTTCATCAGGATGCTTTTGAGGTGAACGGAATCGCTTATCTCTTAAAACCTATCAATTATGAGCGATTTTCTCAAGCGATGAAGAAATTTGAAACTTTAAAACCTGCTATTAAAAATCCAGATTGGAGCGTCATTTCCGAATTACTTCAGAAAAGGCCAAAGCAGTATAAAGAACGAATTGTTATCAGAAATTCCACAGAAATTCAAATTTTAAATATCGAGAAAACCGTTGCAGTCCTTTCTAATTCAGGGAAATTAATTGCGATAGACGATTTCGGGAAGGAACATGAATTTCGGTATAAACTTTCCGATTTAGCTGAAGAATTAGATCCTAAAATATTTTTCCAAATTAATCGCGGAGAAATCGTAAACATCAATTTTATCGAAAAGATCGAACCTTATTTTGGTGATTGACTTTCCCTCAAGCTGAAAAATTTAAAATCGAAACTCATAACAAGCGCTTCTTCCACCGCAGAATTTCGTAAATGGATAGAATGATTTTGGTATTCAATTAAAAATCCTATTTTTGAGAAAATTAAAATTTATGGAAAAATCGACCAGTAAGCATCCGAAAGGATTACCGTATCTATTTTTTACGGAAATGTGGGAGCGTTTCGGATATTATCTGATCTTAGGTATTTTTGTTTTATATCTTATTGAACCACAAGGAATTGGAGGAGGATTGGGTATTACCGATAAAAATGCCGACGATATTTTTGGAACTTACATCGCCTTAACTTATTTAACTCCATTTATTGGTGGATTTTTGGCTGATCGTGTTTTAGGATACATCAAGTCCATATATTTAGGTGGAATTTTAATGGCTGCTGGTTATATTGGAATGGGACTTTTTAAAGACATGACGATGTTCTATAGTTCTTTAGGATTAATAATTATTGGTAATGGCTTCTTTAAACCTACCATTTCAACGCTTTTAGGAAACCTTTACAGCGAAGATCCATATAAAGAAAACAAAGATTCTGGTTACAATATTTTCTATATGGGAATTAATATTGGAGCTTTTATCTGCAACATTATCGCCGCATTTATGCGAAATAAATTCGGTTGGGGTGAAGCTTTTATCACCGCTGGAGTTGGAATGTTGCTTGGTTTAGTAATCTTCACCATCGGGCTGAAACATTACAGACATGCCGCTATTATGAAAGAAAGTCAGGAAGGAGACACGAAACTTTCGGAGATCTTATTAAAGGTTTTTGTTCCTGCCATTATTGCCGGGGTAATCGGTTGGTTTATTCCGGGAAATTTAATTGGAAGTGATTCTACAGACGCTTTCATCTTCGCCACAATTCCTGTTATTTATTTCTATGTTTCGCTCTATTTCAAGGCGAAACCAGAGGAAAAACCGTCCATCGGAGCTTTGCTTTCGATCTTTCTAATTTCAATGTTTTTCTGGGCAGTTTTCAAGCAAAATGGAACTGCGTTAACCAGGTGGGCAAATTACTATACGGACCGAAGTGTGTCTCCAGCTTTAGAAAAACCTTTGGAATCCATTTACATGGTAGAAGGATTATCTTATGAAAATAAGGAAGTCGCTGTCTTTGATGATCAATTTAGAGCCACGAAAGATGATAATAAAGAAACCATCAAAACGCAAGGTAAAGATGTTTATTTCAAGAATATTACGCCAGAAAATAGGACAAAATTAGAGTCGGGTACAGAGAGCGAATTGTTTCTCTACAATACAGAACTCTTTCAATCCATTAATCCGTTTTGGGTTATTGTACTCACACCAATTATCGTGGGAATTTGGATGTTGCTAAGGCGCAGGAAGAAAGAGCCTAATACTCCATCAAAAATTATAATTGGACTTTTTATCTCTGCAATTTCCTGTTTAGTCATGGTTTTAGCGGTTCAGGCGGGACAAAACGGTGCCATCAAAGTTTCACCGTGGTGGTTGGTTGCCAGTTATGGCGTCATAACAATTGGGGAACTTTGTCTCTCCCCAATGGGACTTTCCTTCGTCTCGAAACTTTCCCCAGTGCGAATTACGGCATTAATGATGGGTGGATTTTTCCTTGCCAATTCGGTGGGCAATAAATTATCTGGAATTCTTGCGAGCACTTGGTACGACTATGAAAATAAGACTAATTATTTCTTAGTCAATTTTGGATTACTCATTTTTGCAACTGTTCTTGGGCTATCCATGTTGAAAAGACTTAACCGAATTATGAAAGAAAAAGGACATTAACTAAATTCCTTTAAATCATAGTAAATAGAAACCGCAGTATTATTCTGCGGTTTTTTTCTTTTATAATTATAAATTGTCTTTGTAAAAACGCAAAAAAAACTATATTTGCTAATCTTAACAAATAATTAACACCTAAAAATTTATGGACACACCAGTGCAGAAAGGCCATCCAAGAGGACTCTATCTCTTATTTATGACCGAAATGTGGGAACGTTTCTCGTATTACGGAATGCGTGCGATCTTCGTATTGTACATGACCAAAATGCTCTTAATGGGAGATGCAGAAGCTTCTGAAATATACGGAAGTTATACTGGTCTTGTTTATCTAACACCTCTTTTGGGAGGTTATTTATCAGACAGATTCTTAGGAAATAGGCGGAGTATTGAAATCGGAGGAGTTTTAATGGCAATTGGTCAGTTCTTCATGTTCTTTTCAGCTTCCACGTCTGGAACAAATGCCATCACATTAATGTGGGTAGGTCTTACCATGTTGATCATTGGTAATGGTTTCTTTAAACCAAATATATCTACCATGGTTGGTCAATTGTATCCAAAAGGCGACCGAAGAGTAGATTCAGCTTTCACTATTTTTTACATGGGAATTAACTTAGGAGCCTTTTTCGCACCACTAATTGCAGGAACGTTAGCAGAAAAAGTTGATTTTAAATGGGGCTTTTTAGCGGCTGGAATTGGTATGATCATCGGTTTAATCACCTTCATGGTTCAAAAAAATAAACTATTGGTTGATGAAAATAATGAACCAATCGGACTGCCTACCAATAAATTTGGAATCGCCCAGTTTGCAATGGTTGTAGGTGCAATTGGGATGATTTTCTTTTTCATGAACTTTAAAACTATGTTTAAAAGTGATTTAGATATCATCGGTTATTTAATTTATGGAGCTATGATTTTAATGCCGTTGCTGGTTTTAACAGATAAAGGCTTATCCAAAGAAGAACGAGACCGTATTATGGTCATCTTCATTCTAGCCTTCTTTGTGATCTTCTTCTGGGGAGCCTTTGAGCAAGCCGGAGCATCGCTAACAATCTTTGCGGATAGACAAACTGATCGAACCATATTCGGGTGGGAAATGCCGGCAAGTTATTTCCAATCGGTAAATCCATTGGCCATTATTTTATTAGCGCCTTTATTCTCTTCCCTTTGGTTAAACTTAGGAAACAGAGGCAAAGAACCATCTTCGCCGAAGAAAATGGCAATTGGTTTGGCTTTAGTAGCTTTAGGTTATGTAGTAATCGCTTTTGCAGTTTATGGATTAGGAGCTTTGGATAAAGTTTCCATGTTCTGGTTAATCGCACTTTATGTAATTCACACAATGGGAGAACTTTGCTTGTCTCCAATTGGACTTTCAATGGTTTCAAAATTATCACCACTTCGTTTTTCATCTTTATTGATGGGAACTTGGTTCTTGGCAAATGCTGCTGCGAATAAATTTGCAGGAACATTATCTGCTCTGATTCCAGGAAGCGGAGAAGACGGTCAAGGAGCTAAAACAACAAGTTTCCTTGGATTCCAAATTACAGATCTCTTTGATTTCTTCTTAGTATTTATCGTAATGTGTGGTATTGCAGCTGTTATTTTGTTTGCAATGAGCCGTTGGTTAGAAAAGAAAATGCACGGAGTAAACTAATTTCAAAAATTAAAATAAAGAGGAAACCACCGATTATTCGGTGGTTTTTTCTATTTTCGTTGGGGCAATGGGAAAATAACATTTATTATTTTAAATTTTACCACTGCAAATTTCTATTACACTTAAATTCTTCCAATATGAGTCTTACCCTCGATCAAATACAAAATTTTAAGGGGAAATATCCAAAACAAATTTGGTCCCTTTTCTTTTCAGAAATGTGGGAGCGTTTTTGTTTTTACGGAATGCGCGGAATGTTGGTTTTCTTCATGATTTCTCAACTGCAACTGGATGAAAAAGAGGCGAATTTACAATATGGAGCTACGCAAGCTTTTGTGTACGCCTTTACCTTTGTCGGAGGTTTGTTTGCCGATAAAATATTAGGATTCAGAAAATCTCTTTTTTGGGGTGGAATTTTGATGATTGTTGGGAGCTTAATCTTGGCTGCTAATCCTCATGATTTCTTCTTTTTAGGAATTGCTTTTACGGTGGTAGGTACAGGTTTCTTTAAACCCAATATTTCTACCATGGTCGGCAAACTTTATAAGTCAGATGACAATCGTACAGATGCTGGTTTTTCCCTCTTTTATGCGGGAATTAATCTCGGTGCATTATTAGGCGGATATCTTTGTATAGCCATTGGGAAAGGCGAATTATTATCAAATCTGATTCCCGAAAGTCTCCGTTGGAATGTTGCTTTTGGCTTAGCCGCAGTGGTGATGGTGATCAGTTTAATTAATTTTGTTTTTACGCAAAGATCATTAGGTCCCATTGGTTTACCACCACAGAAAACATTAGCAGACGGAAGCTTGGTTGACTTAGAAAAATGGAAAGAATATGGCGTTTATATACTTTCCCTAATTTTTGTCCCAATGATTATGGTAATGGTCGCGAAAACAGAATACACGGATTATTTCATGTACACCGTCGGACCTTTAACCTTGATTTATCTCTTTTATGAAATGTCTAAAGTGAACAAAATAGAAAGAAGTAAACTCTACGCAGCCCTTATTTTTATTGTATTTTCCATTATATTTTGGGGTATTTATGAACAAAGCGGCGGTTCCCTCAGTATTTTTGCTGCCCATAATTTAAATAATGACTTGCTTGGTTTAGATCCAAATGGCGTTAATAATTCTGGCGGTGCATTCTTCGTTCTACTGGTTGCAGTTCCTATTGGACTGCTTTGGATTTGGTTAAGTAAAAAGAAACTGGAACCGAATACGATTATCAAATTCGGTTTAGGTTTTATTTTTTTAGGATTAGGATTTTATGCGATTTTCGCCACGAAGTTTTTTGCAAATGCTGCAGGTGTTACGTCTTTAAGTTTATTTACCATCGCACTTTTAATCATTACGCTTGGTGAAATGTGTCTCTCTCCTATTGGATTGTCCATCATGACGAAACTTTCGACTCAGAAATTACAGGGAATGATGATGGGAATGTGGTTTCTCGCTTCAGCTTATGGACAATATGTAGCAGGATTAATAGGCGCAAATATGGCAACGGCAAGAGAAAATTCCTCAAACCTAGAAAAATTAGAAGCCTACACTTCTGGGTACAAAGATCTAGGACTTTACGCCGTGATTGCAGGTTTAATATTAATCGCCATTTCACCTTTGGTCAAGAAATTGATGCAAGGCGTGAAATAACCTGCGCGAATATGCTTGCGTTTAACAAATCGTCTGAAAAGATATCTATACTTCATGAACAAATTATTAATACTGCTTTCTTTCTTTGTATTTTCTTCTGTTTTTTCCCAAACAAATTGGATGACTATGGAAGAAGCAATGAACGCTCAAAAAACACAGCCCAAAAAAATACTCATAGACTTTTACGCGGACTGGTGTGGACCTTGCAAAATCATGGAGAAAAAAACCTACAACCACCCAGAAATTTCCAAGTCCATCAATGATAATTATTACGCCGTGAAATTTAATGCGGAAAATTCTGAAACAATTTCTATTTTCGGGCGTACTTTCTCTAATCCTGATTTTGTTTCAGGAAAAAAGAAGAATGCAATGCATGAGTTTACCAAATACATGAACGTCAACGCTGTTCCAGCTATCGTATTTCTAGATCTAAACAATCAACCTATTACCATGTTGCAAGGCGCTCTCACTGCAAAAGAATTAGAACCTTATTTAACTTTACTTTCTCAAGAAGAATACAAGCTAATTGACACCAAGGAAAAGTGGGAAATCTATCAAAAAAAATACAGATCAAAAATAAAAAACTAGCACCTTTTTATTTCAAATAGAAAGACTTTCAAAACGATTATTTGGAAGTCTTTTTTATTTTACCGACATTCGCTCTTAAACGAAATTTCACCCTTGACCTTAGATACTTCCATAGAATTTTTAAAAGGAATTGGTCCAGAACGCGCTAAATTTATACGCAGTGTTTTGGGACTGAACACCGTGGAAGATTTCCTAACCTTCTACCCTTTACGCTACATTGATAAAAGTAAAATCCATGCTATTGGCGATTTAAGGGAGGATCAAGAAGCTGAAATTCAATTAAAAGGAAAAATATCGGATGTTCAGGAAATTGGTTATGGCGCTGGTCAAAAAAGATTAACTGCCAAGTTTCGGGATGATTCTGGAACCTTGGATTTGGTTTGGTTCCGCTACAGCAAGTGGATGAAAGAACAATTGCCCCTCAATAGGGAAATTTTTATTTTTGGGAAAATCAATGCTTTCAATGGAATACTATCCATGGCGCATCCAGAAATAGAAATCGATGAAAGGAAAGCCCTGTCTGGCTCCCTTTCGCCCATTTATCCAGGTAGCGAAAAATTATCAAAGCGAGGATTAAATAACAAGTTTTTTCAAACAGTTTTAATGGAGATTACTAAAAATCTACCTTCTTTGATGGAAGAAAATCTCCCCCACTCTTTGACTAAGAAATTGAAACTCATCAACAGAATTCATGCATTTTATCATATTCATTTTCCCAAAGATTTCGGCCATTACGAGCATGCCAACCGCCGCATAAAATTTGAAGAAGCGTACTTTTTTCAACTAGGATATGCTTTGAAAAAGCAGCACCACAAATCTTCTGTTCTCGGAAATCCTTTTCAGAAAATTGGAGACGATTTTAAAAACTTTTATAATAACTGCATTCCTTTCGAATTAACCAATGCTCAAAAAAGAGTATTAAAGGAAATTCGTACAGATATGAAAAAGCCGATTCAGATGAACCGCCTCTTGCAGGGCGATGTAGGTTCCGGAAAAACAATGGTTGCGCTTTTAGCCATGTTAATTGCGAAAGACAATGGTTTTCAAAGTTGCATTATGGCACCCACAGAAATTCTGGCGCAACAGCATTTTGCCGGTATTTCAGAATTGCTTGAAAATACAAACGTTACCGTAAAATTATTGACTGGGTCTACGAAAACAGCCAATCGTAAAACTATTCACGAGGAACTTTTAAGTGGTGAACTTTCTATATTAATTGGAACACACGCGGTATTAGAAGACATCGTCCAATTTAAAAATCTTGGCTTGGCAATTATAGACGAGCAACATCGATTTGGTGTAGCTCAACGCGCAAAATTATGGGCGAAAAATAGAATTCCACCTCATATTTTAGTCATGACGGCAACACCGATTCCGCGAACTTTGGCCATGAGTTTTTATAGTGATTTAGATGTTTCAGTTATTGATGAATTGCCTATTGGCAGAAAACCTATTATTACTGCTCATCGCAGAGAAAAGGACCGTTTGAGCGTTTTCCGCTTTGCTAAAGATGAGATAGAAAAAGGGCGACAGATCTATTTCGTTTATCCTTTAATTGAAGAATCGGAGACTTTAGATTACAAAAATCTCATGGAGAATTTTGTTCATATTACACAATTCTTCGACGATAAAACGCCAATCATGCTTCACGGTCGCATGAAACCTGATGAAAAAGGAGCTGCCATGAAATTTTTCGCCTCGGGTAAAGCAGAAATAATGGTTGCAACTACAGTGATAGAAGTGGGCGTGAATGTGCCCAATGCCTCGGTGATGATTATTGAAAGTGCGGAACGGTTCGGACTCTCTCAACTTCATCAACTTCGTGGTAGAGTTGGTCGTGGCGGGGAACAGAGCTATTGCATCTTAATGAGTTCCGACAAACTATCAAAAGAAAGCCGAACCCGTTTGAAAACAATGACAAAAACCAATGATGGCTTCAAAATTTCTGAAGTTGATATGGAACTTCGTGGTCCAGGTGATATTTTGGGTACACAGCAAAGTGGTGTCATCGATTTTAAAAAATTGAGTTTAGTTACGGATGGCGATATTTTAAAAGTTGCGAAAAAAGCCGTTGAATTTCTCCTCAAACAAGATCCCAAGTTAGAAGCTCCAGAAAATCTAGCGTTGAGAACGTATTATGTGAAGCAATACAAAGGGAAAAATAAGTGGAGCCGAATTTCTTAGCGTATTAAATCTGGTTGCAATTACCTAATTCTCTTGCTAAAAAACACTCGTTTTGAACTCAATTTCATTAAATGTTTTCATCTTTTTAACGCATTTTAGTCATGGAATCCATTCAATAAATTCATCTACAAAATCGCTTTTTTTTGAATACTTTTGTAGCTATGAAAAAAATTAGCGCTTTCCTTTTGCTCCTCTTCATTTTTTCGATATCTGCACAGTCCAAAATCACCGTTTTAAAAGCAGGTGAAAGAACGCCAATCGCAGGCGCAACAATTTCTTGTAATGACAAATTACTTGGTAAGACAAATGCTTTAGGAGTTTTGCAATTTCGCACAAGATGCAAAGACGTTAATGTAGAAGCTGCCGGTTATTATCAAGATGACGCCGTGACAGACAAAGTGATGGAGGTTACCTTAACTAAGACCGATCCGAAAACACAGTCGATTGAAGCGGTGGTGATCAACGATAAAAGTGATCCCTTAGCTTTGGAAATTTTGAGAAAAGTGAATGATAACTTTAAAGATAATTCTCCCCAGAGTTTAGATTCTTACTCCTTTAAATCATACGATAAAATAGCTTTAGACATCGATGAAGACAGCATTATGAACTATAATGTTTTTCTTCAGAAAAATTTAGATTCTTTAAAATTACTTCCAGCTTCAGATCTGTCTGAAAAGAAAAAGAAAGATTCTTTGGAAAGTGTAAATGTGATGAAATTAATGGCGGACAGTAAGCTTTTTCTTTGGGAACGAGCTTCGGAATTCACCTATTCTAAGCTGTATGGGGAGAAAATTATCGTTTTAGACAATAGAGTTTCTGGTTTGCAGCAACCCGTTTATGAAATGATGACTTTACGCTCAAACCGGAACAAAATTCCTAGAGAAATTCAAGAAGAAAATAGAGCACTTTACCGGTTCTTCCTCACTGACTCCATTGAAATAGAAGGAAGAAAAAATTACGTCATTAGATTCCGGCAGGTTGATTACAAGGCGGAAGGGAGTAAACGCAGATTTAATGGATATATCTATGTGGACGCCGCTACGTATGGCTTAAAAAAGATAGAAAGTAATAGCAAAAAAAGGAGCGAAGGCTCTATTACAAGTATTTGGATGCCTGTAGAAAATAAATGGTTTCTTAGCAAAGAAAACCTCAAAATTAAAATGGGAAGTACCGCATTTGGGCAGAAAGAAGATGACAAAAATTTGACGAAACAAGAGAGAGATACGCGCAAGAAATTCGGGAATTATATTTTTATAACGGCCAATTATTTTGATGTTCAAACACCAGTTGAGGTTAAGAAAAAAGATTTCTCTGGCTACACCATGGAAGTTCAGAATTCTGATGGAAGTTTACTCGATCAGTTTCGCACAGATCCTTTGACCCAAAGAGAATTAATGACCTACGAAAAGATTGACAGTGTAGGAAAAAAATACAAATTAGATCAGAAATTAAATATTTTCACGGGTTTAATTAAAGGCAATCTTCGCGTTGGAATGGTAGATTTTGATGCCTCAAAAATTATCAGCTACAATCAGTATGAAGGTCTTCGCTTAGGCGCGGCAGGTAAATTAAATGAAAAATTCAACCGCTACATATCCCCCGATGCCTATTTCGCGTATGGGTTTAAAGATCACACCTGGAAATTTGGCGCTGGTGTTGACGTAAAAACCACACTAAAGAAAAACTCCTTTTTCCGTGCAGAATATTATAATGACGTAGTAGCAGCCGGAAGATTTAGTGAAAATCTTTGGAATTTTAAGATGAAAATTATGAATTCTGGAGTAGATCTGAAAAATGATGTTTTCTACGCTTATCAAGGTTTTAAAGTCTCTTATGAAAATGATTTGACAAACACATTCACCGTTAATGTTTCTGCCAAAAGAGATCAGGAAACCGCAAAATTTAATTACAACTTTATGAACTTAGGTTCTCAATTTGACAACTTTGCAACTAAGATTACCTTGAAATATTCGCCCACCTCTAAAAACATCATGACGCCATCCGGAAAATTCACCTATGAACAAAATTATCCGGAGTTTTATTTCAATTATGAGCAGGGTTTAAAAACTTTTGGAGGCGATTTAAACTACAGCAAGTTTGATGTTTTAGCACTCCACAATTTCAAAACAAAATTGGGCGTTACTGGCGTTCGTGCTTATGCTGGAATCACAACGGGCGAAACCCCGATTTGGCATAATTTCACCATGAATGGTTTAGCAGGTGGAGATAATTCGCTGAATTATAACTTAACTTCTTACCTTGGTTTTGCGACGATGGAAGGTGGAAAATATTACAATGATAAATTTTTCGGATACTATTTTACGCATCGAATTCCCTATTATTTTAGAACATTCGGAAAACAAATCTCCAGTTTCGATTTAATTTACCGAGGAATTACGGGCGACATGAAAAATCCAGAATTCCATAATTTCGAATTTCAAAAGTTGGATCATTTGTACCAAGAAATTGGTTTAGAAAGTAATAACTTTTTGGGCAGTCCCTTTAATTTAGGCTTTTTCTACCGCGTTGGACATTATTCCACGGATGTTTTCAAAGACAATTTCGCCATTCAACTTAAACTCAACTTTTTAGGATTTTAAAGATGAAAACAATTCAGATAAAAGCAGCCCAATTTTTTGAATTATTGAAAATGAAAGACTGTTTCATGTGGGAAATTTTTGCGCAGATGATTGATGGCGAAGAAAAGGAAATGATTTTTCTGGATGAAGAAGAAAAGATTTTGTTCACCTATATTTTACCAATCAATATTGAAAAACTTGAAGAAGATCGTACGCAGTTTTCAAAGGAATATGCTGACAAATTATCTAGTTTAAATTAATAATAAATCGTAAAAAGCTGCTTAATCAACTACTTGGTAGAAAATTAGAGTTTTAGAAATTCATCCACCACTTTTTTAGTTTCCGCCACATCATGCACCCGTAAAATTCTCGCCCCTTTTTCCAAAAGTTGAAGGTGAAATTTTTGAGTTTCTACATTGATTTCTGTGGGAAGTTTTCCTAAAGATTTGTAAATAAAAGATTTTCGGGAAATCCCGGCTAACAAAGGTTGCTTTCCAAACCCGAAAAACTGAAATTCATCAATCATCTGAAACTGCTGCTCCACTGTTTTTCCAAAGCCAAATCCGGGATCTAAAATAACATCTTTTACTCCGAGCGCAAATAACTCCTTCAATTTTACGGAGAAATAATAATTAATTTTCAAAATTAATTCTTCCGAAATCAATTTATCGTGCATGGAATCGTAAGTTGGATTAACGTGCATTAAAATGTAGGGAAGTTCCACTTCTGCTACCGTTTGAAACATTTGCTTATCAAAATTCCCACCCGAAATATCATTGATCATATCAATTCCTTCCTCAAAACCAAATCTCACCACCTCGCTATAAAAAGTGTCTATGGAAATCAATATTTCCGAAAATTCTTTTTTTACGTTTGAAATTAATTTTCCAAGACGAGTAATTTCTTCTTTCGCCGTTAAGAATTCTGCATTTGGTCGCGTAGATTGTGCACCTATATCAATAATTGCAGCACCTTCTTTCACCATTTTTTCCACCTGATGAAGCGCTTTATTTACCTCAAAAAATCGGCCTCCATCTGAAAAAGAATCTGGCGTGATATTAAGAATCCCCATCACTTTTGGCGTAGAAAGATCCAAAATTTTTCCACGGCAATTGATTGAGTGAAAATACAAGGCTTGAGCAAGTTTTTTTTCCTGATTCATTACACAAAAATACGTTTTAAAGGCGCATGCAGAAGAAACTCTCAAGCAAAATTGTTATCTTTGAGAAGTTTAGAAATTTTATGCAGAAAACATCAAAACAATTTGATCAAATCATCAGTGAATGCCGAGAATTATTCCGTAAAAAACTCACGGATTACGGTGCTTCCTTTCGCGTTTTGCGCACACCGTCTTTAACAGATCAAATTCTTATCAAAGTGAGAAGTTTGCGGAACTTTCAAATATCAGGAACTTCCAAAGTTGGCGAGTCTGAAGAGGAAAACTTTATTGCCATTGTGAACTACTCTATCATTGGGCTAATTCAGCTAGAGAAAGGTTTTGCAGACGATTTCAATCAGGATAAAGAAGAAATTATAGATTTGTATGATCGATTCGCTGCTGAAGCAAAAGCGCTCATGGACAAAAAAAATCACGATTATGGAGAAGCTTGGCGAGACATGCGCATTTCTTCTATCACGGATTTAATTTATCAGAAAGTACTGCGGACGAAACAAATTGAAGACAATGCTGGTGCAACTTTAGTGTCTGAAGGTATTGATGCCAATTATTTTGACATGCTGAATTATGCGGTATTCTGCCTCATCAAATTTTCGGAAGAAAAAAGTCATTTCAAACCCACTTTGATTTAATACATCAAAAAAACAGTCTTTAAAAACTAATTTTTTAATCCACGGATAACCAAAGCTTTATGAAATTAATATTAAGAATTATTGTTGGAGTCATATTCATAGTTTCTGGCTTTGTGAAAGGTGTAGATGTGGTTGGATTTTCCTTCAAATTAGAAGAATACTTCTCCCCTTCCGTTTTTAATATTCCGTTTTTAGAAAATATTGCTTTACCGATCGCCATATTTGTAGTGGCGGTAGAATTGATTCTAGGATTTATGCTTTTGCTTAGAATAAGATTGGAAAATACGTTGTACGCGCTCATTGCACTCTGCATATTTTTTGCGTTTCTCACTTTTTATTCGGCTTATTTTAACAAAGTTACAGATTGTGGATGTTTCGGGGATGCCATCACGTTTACTCCTTGGCAAAGCTTTACAAAAGATATTATATTACTCGTGGGATTAGTGATCATCTGGTTTTTATATCGAAATGAATTTAATATCCTGCAGCATAAAAATTCCTCAAAATTTGTAATCTTGACCGTTTTCGTGGTTGCAATGGCGACAATTATTGGGTACGGAATTATGCATGAACCCCTCATTGATTTTCGGGATTATAAAATTGGAACTGATCTTAATGCGGAGAAAGCGAAAATTGAAAAAAACCCCTCTTCTTACAAGACCTATTATTCCATGAAAAATGCTAAGACTGGAGAAGTTTTAGAAGTGAATCAAGATGATTACGTCAACGAAAAAAAATACTGGGAAGAAGATTCGCCCTGGAAAATTGAAGAAGGCAAGACTGCTTCAAAAATGGTAAAAGAAGGTTATGCCTCTGAGATTTCTAAATTTAAACCAGAAAGTCTGGAAGGAAATGACTTGACTGACAAAATTTTAGCTGCACCAAAAGCAGTCCTCATTTTTGTCTACCATCCAGAACTTGTAGATCAAGAGTTATTAGCGAAAACAGAGGCCGCAATTAAGGCCGAACAAGGCGTGCTTACCTTAGGCGTTTCTACCTTACCCACCACTTTTAAAACCATTGAAAACGCTATGATGGATGGAACTGCCATTAAAACAATAGCGAGAAGTAATCCATTTGTACTTACTTTAGAAAAGGGGAAAATAACAGATAAAAGATCTGCAGAGGACTATATAAAACTTAAAAATAAAAGATAATGTATCAAAAAAAATCAAATAAATCAATTGCAGGGTATCACCTATTGATGATTTTATCAGCCGTGGACGAAGAATTTTCTCCAGAAGAAGGAATGCTTATTCAGCAATATTTAGCCGACGAATTTCCATTTAAAATGAATTTGGATGACGAACTGGATATCATCGCCATGCTTAAACCAGAAGATTGGAAAACGCATTTTGAATTTCACGCGCAATGTTTCTTAGATGACTCTACGAAAGAAGAGAGAATGTCTTTCAAAAAATTTGCAAAAACACTCATTAAAGCTGATGAAGAGGTGTCAGAATCTGAACATGATTATTATGAAATGTTAAAAACAATCTGGAAATTAGACTAATTAACCTTCAAAAAGTATAAATCTAAATCTAAAAACTATGAGAAAAAATATCGTCGCGGGAAACTGGAAAATGAATAAAAATGTTTTTGAAGCACAGCAATTCATGTTTCAACTGCTTGACTATAAAAGAAATAATGCTACGAATTGCGAAGTGTACATTGCACCACCCGCACTGTATCTAATGATGGCGAAAGATTTATACAAAGCGAATGAAATTGGAATTTTTTCCCAAGATATGAGTGAACATGGAAGTGGCGCATACACGGGAGAAATTTCGGCAGGAATGCTGGAATCGATTGGTGCAACTGGCGCATTGATTGGTCATTCTGAACGCCGACAATATCACGGTGAAACGGATTCTCACTGCAACAGGAAAATCAAATTAGCTTTAGACAAAGGCTTAACTCCTATTTACTGCAATGGAGAAACTTTGGAGCAAAGAAAATCTGGAAAGCATCTAGAGGTCGTAAAAAACCAAACAGAAGTGGCACTATTTACCCTTTCTGCGGCAGAAATTAAGAAAGTGGTGATTGCTTATGAACCAGTTTGGGCCATTGGAACAGGCGAGACTGCAAGTCCCGACCAAGCGCAAGAAATTCATGCACACATTAGAAATTTAATTGCGGATAAATATGGGAAAGATGTTGCGGATGAAATTTCCATTTTATACGGCGGTTCTGTAAAACCCGAAAACGCGAAAGAAATTTTCTCTAAACCCGACATTGATGGCGGTTTAATTGGTGGAGCTGCACTTAATATCGTAGATTTTTCTAAAATTATTGAGGGGTTTAATGTATGATGATAGATGTATGATGATGGATGTATGATGATGGATGTCTGATGATGGATGTCTGATGATGGATGTCTGATGTTGAATTATTATTTCGATCTGAGATTTAGAGTTTTTAAAAAAATTTCAAAACAAAAGATGCGCGGAAACTTTGTTTCCGCGCATCTTTAATATAGAGCATTTGTACATCATACTTCGTACTTTGGACAATCTACTTTTCCTTCGTATCCTTTTTTCTTTCCAAAACTTCATCCACCATGCCGTAATCTTTGGCTTCAGAAGAAGTCATCCAGTAATCTCTGTCTGAGGCTTTTTCCACCCATTCATAAGTTTGTCCGGAATGTTCAGAAATAATATCGTACAATTCTTTTTTCAGTTTCAACATTTCTCTCAAGTTAATTTCCATATCAGAAGCAACTCCTTGTGCGCCACCCGAAGGTTGGTGAATCATCACTCGAGAATGTTTCAAAGCAGAACGTTTACCTTTTTCTCCTGCTACCAAAAGAACGGCACCCATAGACGCTGCGATTCCAGTGCAAATTGTCGCCACATCTGGTTTGATGATTTGCATCGTGTCATAAATTCCTAGTCCAGCATAAACACTACCTCCTGGAGAGTTAATGTAAATCTGAATATCCTTAGAAGAATCAGAACTTTCTAAGAAAAGCAACTGAGCCGTCACAATATTGGCAACTTGGTCATCAATTCCAGTTCCCAAGAAAATAATTCGGTCCATCATCAATCGGGAGAATACGTCCATTTGAGCCACGTTCAAACGTCTTTCTTCCATAATATAAGGAGTCAAATTGTTTGGTCCGTACATTCCCATATATTGGTCTGTCGCGAGTCCACTATTTCCTAAATGCTTCACAGAGAAGTCTCTAAAATCTTTTTTAATATCCATTATAATTTTTTTACTATTTAAATCTTTTATTTTCTATTTATAAGATACACAAACAATATTCCACTGAGAAAAATCCGCCAAAGTGTCAGAGAACACGGAATAATTTCGCATCAATTTCATGTTTTAACTGGTTCAGATTTATTATTTTTCTATACGTTTCGTCATTATTGGAAGATTCGCTTAAATCCTTTTTCATGTCTTGAATCAGCTGCATAATATATTCCCTTTTGTGTCGGTAAATTACGTCTTCAACAATTTTCGGAATCACTTCCTCCTCTTTCATAAAGAAAATCTGATGTTTTTCCCAGTTGCTTGTTTCATGTTCATCTACCAAAGCATCTGCAATTTTACCAGAAATGTTTTCGTCCATTAAAGTTAAGAAAAAAGCACCTGCACGAAGCTCATTATTTTCAATACCCTGTTTAATTTCGTCAATAATTTTTTGATTCAGCACAGATTGTATTTCGCAGGAATCTTCTTCTAAATGTCCGATAATCTCTTCTATCACTGTAATCTGATAGGTGTTGTTTTCTAGATCAGTGCGCTCCAAAATTCTGTCTCCATACTTTAGCATCAGTTCCACCAATTTTTCCTCTAACATCAAGAGTGGATTGATGGCGCTGAAAACATCCGCAACTTTCTCCAGTTTTACGGGCGCTTTTATTTCTGTTCGCTGTGGCGGAGCATTTCTATTTTGCAGGAGTTGTTTCTGAACATTAAGTTCATTAAATAAAGACTGTTCAGAAAGTCCAAATTTGGTAGAAACTTCCTTCAAATAAACTTCTTGTTTCAAAGCATTCTGAACAAAAGCCACCGATTTTACAATATCGCGAATAGATTCCGCCTTTTTTATGGGATCACTTCCCGCTTCCTTCAGCAAAATTTCAGCCTTGAAATCGATAAAATCTTGAGCTTCATTTTTGATGAAATTTTCTACATAATCTTGCGGATGTTTTCGCGCAAAAGAATCGGGATCGTCACCATCTGGAAAAAGCAAAATCCTAATATTCATGGACTCAGAAAGCAACATATCAATGCTTCTAAAACTCGCTTTAATTCCCGCAGAGTCGCCGTCAAAAAGAATGGTAACATTTTCCGTGAGGCGTTTGATCAATTTAATCTGCTCCACGGTCAGGGCTGTTCCAGAGCTGGAAACTACATTTTCAATTCCACTTTGATGCAGCGCAATCACGTCCATATAACCTTCTACCAAAAGACAGAGATTATTTTTGGAAATGGCCTGTTTGCTCTGATTTAAACCATATAAAACCTGCGATTTATGATAAATTTCCGTTTCCGGGGAATTCAGATATTTTGCAGTTTTTATATTATTTTTTAAAATTCGCGCACCAAATCCCAAGACGCGACCAGAAAAACTGTGGATGGGAAATAAAACCCGCTCCCGAAAACGATCAATTCCATTCGGTGCGTTTTCTGGAAAAATCGAAAGTCCAGATTTTTCAATAATCTCTTTAGAATATCCTTTCTCCAACGCATATTCTGTAAAACCATTTCTCTGCTCCGGCGAGTAACCCAACTGAAATTTGCGGATAACTTCATCCCGCAATTCTCTCTCCTTAAAATAAGAATAAGCGATGGATTGACCTTCTTCCGTTTCCCAAAGCTGATTTTGAAAAAAATCATTGGCAATTTCGTGGATTTTATAAAGCAATTCCTTATCGGTTTGCGACTGCTTTTCTTCCTCCGTAAGTTCACGTTTATCCTCTTCTATTTCAATTCCATATTTTTTCGCAGCATGCCGAAGTGCTTCTGGATAAGTAAAATTCTCAATTTCCATCAGGAAAGAAATGGCAGTACCGCCCTTTCCACTAGAGAAATCTTTCCAAATTTGCTTACTGGGCGAAACCACAAAACTGGCCGTTTTTTCATCGTGAAATGGACTTAATCCTTTAAAATTGGAGCCCGCCCGCTTCAGTTGCACATATTCGCCGATAATTTCTTCTACCCTTATGGTAGAAAATATTTTATCGATGGTTTGCTTCGTAATCATGGCGTAAAAATAGGGAAAAGGTTTGTGATTAGAAGAGAAATTTGGGCGTAACCCTCTCCAAAACTTACAAACATTCTGCAAAACTTTCCCACAGCTTGGGTCGGGCTTTTCACTGCAAGTCCTCATTCAAGCATGTCTTTACAGACAACCTTTCATTCCGGGCTTTCCGCTGCAATCCCTTACGTAGAACAGAGACCATTTTAAACCTTGAATGTTGAATTGAATTCCCTCAAAAAAATTCATCACAACCATCATCAATCATCAAACATCCAACACCTAACATCTTTTTCCAATTTTTTTTTCGATAAATTTGACTCCTTAATATTTGACATCATGAAAAAACTTTTCCTTTTCGCCGCTCTATCCTTTTCCACTCTTATTTTTTCTCAAAAAAAATATGTTCTTGTCATTCACGGTGGCGCGGGAACCATCACCAAAGCAAGCATGACGCCTGAAAAGGAGAAAGCTTACACGCAAAAACTTAAAGAAGCTTTGAAAGCAGGATATTCCGAAATCAAAAAAGGAAATTCCTCCGTTGAAGCAGTTGCCGCTTCCATTGTAATTTTAGAAGATTCCCCCCTATTCAATGCCGGTAAAGGCGCAGTTTTTACAGCGGATGGAAAAAATGATCTCGATGCCTCCATTATGAATGGAAAAGACAAATCTGCAGGTGCCATTTCTGGTGTTCATACCATTAAAAATCCTATTAAAGCTGCCATTGCAGTCATGGAAAAATCGCCACACGTCATGCTTTCTGGTCTTGGTGCAGAACAGTTTGCAGCAGAACAAAAATTAGAATTGGTGAATCCCGAATATTTTTGGACCATAGAAAGATGGGACGGTTTGCAAAAACTCAAAAAGAAAGAAACCGAGAAAAAGATCGGACAAAATATGAAAAATGAGATTCTGAAATCTTATGAAATAGATCAAAAATTTGGAACAGTTGGAGCCGTCGCTTTAGATAAAAACGGAAATATCGCAGCCGGAACTTCTACGGGTGGTATGACGAATAAAAAATGGAACAGAATCGGCGACGCACCAATTATCGGCGCAGGAACTTATGCAGATTCTTTGGTAGGAATTTCTTGTACCGGTTGGGGTGAATATTTCATTCGTGCTACAGCAGCGAGAACAATCGCCGCGAAAATGGAATACCAAAATAAAGATATAAAAACGGCGTCCCAAGAAACCATTGACGAAATAGAAAAATTAGGCGGAGATGGAGGTTTAATCGCACTGGATAAAAACGGAAATATTGCCATGCCTTTTAATACATCGGGAATGTATCGTGGTGCGGTTACTGAAAATGGAGAAATTGAGATTGAAATTTATAAATAACGAACATGACATTTAAAATTAATAAAGTTGAAGACTGGAATCAGGTGGTTGCAGAAATTTTACCGAAACTGGTCCATCCTATTCTATTATTGAAAGGAAATCTTGGCGCGGGTAAGACCACTTTTACGCAGTTTCTTTTAAAAAGATTAGGCACGTCAGATGAAGTATCCTCTCCAACTTATTCCATCGTGAATGAATACCACACGGAAAAAGGAATTGTCTTTCATTTTGATTTATACCGTCTAAAAAACATCCAGGAAGTCCATGATATCGGGATGGAAGAATATTTAGACCATTCCCATTTATGCATCATTGAATGGCCAGAAATTTATGAGGAAGAACTGAGCGATTTTCCACACCACGAAATTAAAATAGAGAATAATCAAACCGAGAGAATCGTGGATTTCCGCTAAATAATCCGCGTTAATTCTTAAATGATTGTATCTTTGCGCTTCAAAATAGCATCTAATCTTTGATCCTTTTTTTAAAGGAAATTTATAATAATGAGCAGTACCAATATTTTTACTCCATTTACCGAAAAGGATTTAATTCCGCAGGAAGAAAAACTGGAGATTATAAAAAGAGGCAAACAATACAGCATCGGAGTTCCGAAAGAAACCTGTTTAAATGAACGCCGAACGTGCATCACCCCAGATGCTGTGCAAGTCTTAATCGCAAACGGCCATCAAATTACCATAGAAGCTGGTGCGGGTGAAGGTTCTTTCTATACAGATTTGCAATATTCTGAATCAGGAGCGAAAATATCCACGGATATTCGGGAGGTTTATGCCCAGGATTTAGTCTTGAAAATAAATCCACCAACCACGGATGAAATCGAGTATTTAAAACCCAATACCTATTTGGTTTCAGCCCTTCAAATCAATTTAAGAGATCGAGAATATTTTATTAAACTTTCTGAAAAGAAAATTAATGCCATCGCTTTTGAATTTATCTTAGATGAATATAAACAACTTTCATTAGTACGATTGATTGGGGAAATTGCCGGAAATATTTCCGTTTTATATGCAGCAGAACTTTTAGCCCTTTCCAATGGTTTAATGTTGGGCGGAATCACGGGAGTTCGACCTTCCGAAGTTGTAGTTTTAGGAGCAGGAATTGTAGGAGAATTCGCGACGAAAGCGGCTTTAGGGTTAGGAGCAAATGTAAAAGTTTTCGACAATTCATTGTCTAAATTGAGAAGACTGCACATGATTATTGACGGTAGAGTTCCAACTTCCATCATAGATCCGAAAGAATTGGCAAAAAGTTTGAGACGCGCCGATGTGGTTATCGGTGCACTTTCTAAACCAAGTTTAGCGCCAATTATCACCGAAGATATGGTGAGGAAAATGAAGAAAGGAAGTGTCATCATTGACGTAACCATTGATAACGGAAAAGTTATTGAGACTTCAGAATTAACCTGCATGGATAATCCTTATGTGGTAAAACATGACGTGATCCATTGCGGTTTGCCGAATCTAACTTCCAAAATGCCGAGAACGACCACGAAAGCCATTTCTAATTTCTTCCTGAGTTATCTTCTGAATTACGATGAAGAAGGTGGTTTTGAAAACATGCTCATCCGTAAAAATGAAATGAAACAATCTTTGTATATGTACAAAGGTCGCCACACTAAAAAATCGGTTTGTGATCGTTTTGATTTAACTTACCACGATATCAATCTTCTAATTTTTTAAATGAGAAAGCTCAAATTCTTTTTAATCGGTCTGATTCCTGGCCTACTTCTCGTATTTTTTATCCTTAATAAAAAGGGCGCAAGTTGCTCCGGTTATTTGCCTAATTCCCGCGTTATTGCAGAAACATTATCTAAAGATATGGTTTATGACGCCGCCTTTTCTGATGCTATGAAGGATTATAAGATTGACGAGAAATTTTTACGCGACAGCATTATTACGGAAGGAAAAGTAGATTTTGAAAAAAGCAACGCCCAAAAAAAGGATTGTCCTGGTTATCTCATCAGTTATCCGGATGAAAATCCACGTTACGAAATTACATTTGATAAATGTGAAGACAATGCCGTTTTTCACACGCTTACAAAATTGTAGTTCTTCCTTTTACTTCTGAATTTCTCAAAATATTTACAATGAAAATTACTCTGATTGGGGTCGGTTTAATCGGCGGTTCTATAGCTTTAAAATTAAAAAATACAGGATTCGCTTCCTTCATTTTTGGTGTTGATCATAGTGAAAATCATTTGGCAGAGGCAAAATCACTCGGAATTATTGATGAGATTTCGACTTTAGAAGCTGCTGTTTCACAATCAGACCTTGTTATTTTGGCCATTCCGGTAGATGCTTCTTCAAAGGTTTTACCAAAGGTTTTGGATTTAGTTAAGGAACATCAAACTGTTTTTGATGTGGGAAGTACCAAATTTGGCATTGTAAATTCTGTAGAAAATCATTTAAATAGAAAGCGTTTTGTCGCGTTTCACCCGATGTGGGGAACGGAAAATTCTGGTCCAAAATCAGCTTTGCTCGAAAGTTTTTCTGGTCGTGCTGCAGTAATTTGCGATCGAAATAATTCTGCAAAAGATGCGGTAGAAGTTGTAGAAAAAGTGATAGAAAATCTCGGTATGCATCTTATAGAAATGTCTGCAGAAGATCATGATATTCACACCGCTTACATTTCCCATATTTCCCATATTACTTCGTATGCTCTTGCTAATACTGTTTTAGAGCGGGAAAAAGAAGAAAATACCATCTTTCAATTGGCGAGTTCTGGTTTTGGCAGCACCGTTCGTTTGGCAAAATCTCACCCAGAAATGTGGGTTCCAATTTTTAAAGAAAACCGCGAAAACGTTTTGGATGTGTTGAACGAGCATATTTCGCAATTGAGAAAATTCAAATCTGCCTTGGAGAAAGAAAACTACGACCTGCTGGAAGACTTAATCCTAAATGCGAACAAAATCAGAGGCATTTTAGAAAAGTAATTTTTTCTGAGATAGGAATAATTTTACGCTTTTTCCACTTTTGATTTGAAAAATTTTGCATGAATAAATTTTAAAATCTGGTAGAAAACAAAACCGAAAGGTCCGAGCATAAAAGTAAAGATCAAACTCGGAATTACAAGCAAATGTGGAATTGAATTTTTTTGGGAATCCTTCAAAATCCAGGTTCCCACGAAAAGATCAAAAGCCAGAAAGTGAAACCAAAATGCGTTTGTTCCCCATTCATCGCTGGAATGTAAGAGTTTCATAATTCCATTCAAAGACGCGAAATCCATAAAATTAATCTTACCAAAAGTGGTTACCACAATAAAGGTGTAAGCAATTCCGAGAACAATTACGACTATAAATTTGTTAATGATCGCTTGAGTAACTTTCCATTTCGGTGCAAAAATCATTAAAATCCAAACAGCAGTTGCTAATTTATTTAAGATTAGGAAAAGCGTTTCGGGTTTCATTTTGAGTTTTTTTTAAATGATTATACTTTTACTAAAATGAGGGCGAACTTCTTTTGAATTTTCTTTATCAAAATAGATTAACTTTCTAGCCCAGATGGAAACAGCATCCTTTTTTGTTATGGCGGTGACGAAATTTTCAAATGAACAAACCACTTTATTCGCCATAACAAAAAAGATAGAGTGGACAGCTGGATGAGTCTTCGAAAAATCTAAAATCTACCTGCTCCAAAAAAATTTTAAAATATTAGCATTCCGCCACATTCACGGCAATTGCTAAACCACCTTCTGAGGTTTCTTTAAATCTTTCGCTCATGCTTTGCGCGGTTTCCCACATGGATTGAATCACCTGGTCCAAAGAAACTTTGGCCTTTGCTGGATCAGATTCGATGGCAATATTAGCGGCTGTAATGGCTTTCATAGCACCCATAGAATTGCGCTCGATGCAGGGAATTTGAACGAGTCCCGCAATGGGATCACACGTCAGACCCAAATGATGTTCCATGGCAATTTCTGCCGCCATTAAAACTTGTCCCGGACTTCCACCCATAATTTCTGTCAATCCTGCTGCAGCCATCGCCGAGGAAACTCCTACTTCAGCTTGACAACCACCCATTGCGGCGGAAATGGTCGCGTTTTTCTTGAATAAAGTTCCAATTTCTCCCGCGACTAAAATAAAGCGGATTATATCTTCATCTGAACAATATTCCGTAAAAGCTTTTGCATACATTAAAACGGCAGGAATTACGCCACTTGCACCGTTTGTAGGCGCAGTAATTATTCTGCCAAAACTTGCATTTTCTTCGTTTACAGCCAAGGCAAAACAAGAAACCCACTTATTGATGTTTGTAAAGGATTCATCTGTATCGATGACCATTTGCAGCCATTCTGCTTTATTTTTGTAAATCTTATCCCCGAGTAATTTTCGATTTAATCCTGCAGCGCGACGCGTTACATTTAAACCTCCGGGAAGAATTCCTTCTTTATTTACGCCTTTGTAAATACATTCTACAATTTGATCCCAAATATAGAGTGCTTCTTTTTCTGTTTCTTCTTTGGTTCGCCAAGATTCTTCATTAAGGTAAACAAGGTCTGAAACGCGCTCCACTTTGGTTTTTGCAATATTTTTAAAAACATCGGCACCAGAATGACAAGGGTATAAAGTTCGCACACATTCATTTTCAAAAGAACTTTGCTCTTGCGTTGCAATAAAACCACCGCCAACAGAATAATAATCCTGCGTGAGTTCTTCTTCGTTTTTAAAAACTGCGCGAAAAATCATTCCATTTGGATGAAAATCGAGGGATTTGCTTTTATTTAAGATTAAGTGTTTTCCGTAAACAAAGGGAATTAAATTTTCGCCACCCAAATTGATTTGGTTTGACGCTTTAATCCCGGCAATTTTCTCATCAATTTTAGCGGTATTGATGAGTTTAAAATTTTCTCCCGAAAGTCCAAGCATCCCTGCAATGTCAGTTCCATGGCCAATTCCGGTTTTAGCCAGAGAGCCAAAAAATTCCACAAAAACTTCCTTTACTTCTGATAAAGGATGGATTTTTTTGATTTGGTTCAAGAAATTTTCGGCGGCGTTCCAAGGTCCCATGGTGTGAGAACTTGAGGGTCCAATTCCCACTTTAATAATTTCAAAAATACTGATTGATTCCATGTTTGAAGGACTACGAATAAGGTTTTCTACTAGAAATGATGAAGGGCAAAGATAATTTTAATTTTCTTAATTGTGGAGAGAAAACAGAAAGGAAAACACGGATCGAAATAGATGGAATTATAGGAATTATTTGCTGAAGATTTCCTCAAGAATTTTAGAAACTTCTCGGTGCTTTGTTGCCGGAAAAAGATGCGTGCCACCATCGATAATATAATCTGGTTTTGAATATTTTACGGGAAACACAATATCTCTGTTCCCTAGAACTTGAATGACTTTTGGATTTTCTTCAAATTTCCAAGCAGAGACTTTTTCAATGCCCCACTTTAAATAGTAAGAATCGCGTACGCGAAGATAATCCATCAGTTTTGGATTCTTGGGATCTACGATTTTCCGCGCGATGGAATACATGAGGATGGAATTGACATTGAACAAACCTTGCGGCAGAAAACGTGGCAATTTAGAAACTTCTCCGAATTTGATAAAGCGAGATTTTTCTTTGTGGGATTTAATGCAACCTAAAATAATTACTTTTTCTGCAGGTTTTATTTTATCTATTTCTTGCACGATGATGCCTCCAAAGGAATATCCTAATAAGGCAAAAGGAACGGAATCATCGATAATTTCTGCCATTCTAATTACATAATGATGGAATTTCTCATCTCTTTCTGGAATAAGCCAATCAATAAAAACGACTTCTAAACTCTTGGGAAACTTTATTCTTTCCAAAACTTTAAAATCGGCGCCAAGTCCACTTATTACGTAAATCTTCATTTTTATTGGGAATGATTATGATGCAGTTTGTATCTTCAATAATTTCAACAGAGCAAAAATAAAAAAAGAGCAGATGAAACTGCTCTTTTAATCTCACTATTTCAGTACTATTTTGCGGTTACTTTTACCAACATATCGATATCGTCTTTGATGAAAACATCTTGCGTTGCAGATTCATAAGCGACATCAAATTTCTGTCTGTCAAAAGAAAATTTATTAGAAACTAAACTTACTACTCCTTTACTGTAAGAAATTTTCGCAGGAAATGAAACCGGATTAGTTCTTCCTTTCACGGTTAAATTTCCATTTACCATGTAATTGTAAATTTTATCTGAATTTTTCTTTACAGATGTTATCGTGTAAGAAGCCATGGGGAATTTTTCAACTTCAAAAAAGTCGCCATTTTTCAAGTGATTATTAAGTTTTGTTTGTGTTCCACCTGAAACATCCGTGGCATTTAGAGAAGTCATATCCATCAAAAAAGTTCCACCAACTACTTGGTTTCCTTTCATTATGATGTTTCCTGATTTTAGGTCGATATTTCCATTATGAGAAGATGCTTCTGTCTTTGCAATTTTATATCCCCACCAATTTACTTCTGATGCTACCACTTTTTTGGATTGCCCAAAAGCGAAATTTCCAACCAACAGTGCTAATAATGCTACTTTCTTCATTTTTATTTATTATAATCTGAGGACAAAAATACTTTTAAAAATGGAAATGTCAATTGATTTATGATAACAAACTTCTCTAATGATGATTGAAAATCTCAACATAAAAAAAACTCCGACCTAATGCCGAAGTTCTTTTAATGACTTATTTAACGAATTATTCTTCGGTGAAAGCGGCATAAATTGCTGCTCCATTGATGATTGTATTTTTATCTTTTACCAAATAGATTGGAATATCTTTTAACACACTTTCCATACGATCACTCACAATAAAATTTTTGTAGAATTTATTATTGTTGAGGAATTTCTCCAGCATCATTGGAATATCGCCACTCAGATACAAACCGCCAGTCGCTTTCAATTTTAAAACCAAACTGTTTGCTTCTCTCGCAAGAAATATAATAAAAGTATCAAGAGTCATGGTGCAAATACGATCTCTGTTTTCCAAAGCGCCGTCGATAATTGCCTGCGTGAAATTTCCCGCTTCAATTTCCTGAGTTAACCAATCCGGTTGTTTTTGCTGTTTTACGTCTCTTAAAAAGCGGTAGATATTAAATAAACCAGACTTAGAAAGAACTGATTCCCAACTTACGATGCCGTAAATTTTTTGAAGAAATTGGTAAAACTCTACCTCATCTGAAGTTCTGGGAGAGAACTCACAATGACCACCTTCTGTGGCAAAAGGTCTTAAACATTTTCCGTCCCAAAACAAACCAGCTTCTCCCAAACCGTCACCTGGAGCTAAAAGCGCCACGTTTCCGGCGGAGAAATCACCCGATTTATGAATAGGAAGAAAATTATGCTCATCATTAACGCCCAAGCCGTATGCGGAAGCTTCTAAATCATTAATCAAATAGACCTTATTAATTCCAGTAGTAGCTTTAATTTCTTCAGTATCTAATGTCCAAGAAAGTCTCTGCGGCGCACTTTTTCCACCAATTACAGGTCCCGGAACTGCAATTCCAATTTTAGAGGCACCTCTACAAGAATAGTCTTGCATAAACTGCATGACCATATCTGAGACATTTCTATAATCGGCAGTATTATAGGTATGGTGATTTCTGGAAAGCACTTTTTTACTTTCTGTCACATAATGTGCAAGATAGGTGACATCACCACGAATATCAGCTGCGATGAGCGAAATTCCGTTATTCGTCTCAGCCTCCAGTGCTGGTAAAAAAAGTTGAAAATTATTCTTATCCTCCATGGTTTGGTATGTTATCAACCAAAGATAATAATTGTTTTTAAAAAAGCGGGGAAAAATAAAAAAACCTTCTTACAAAAAGTAAGAAGGTTAATATGAAAATTTGATATTTGCTGAAGATTATTTTCCTAAAGGAATATTGTATCCTACACCAACTCCGATTGCTCCGGCGCTATATTTCTGCGTTCCGATTTCTCCTTTGTCACCCGTGAAGGTTTTCTGATACTGAACTGCGAAGTTCCAATCTTTGTTATGGTATCCAACTTCTGGTTTGATGTAAAATCCACCATCTGGTCTTTCCTTATTTGTAGGATCATTAGAAGCAACTTTATCATCACCTACGATAAATCCGTATCCAAGATCAGTTCCTAAATAGAAACCTGTTTGTTTCGGGTAGATTCTAATTAAAGCAGCTACTGGAACTACTCCAAAATCATTGTTATCAATTCCGTTATTTTCTCTTCCGAAAAAATGGCTGTATCCTGTTGCAATCCCTAATCCAAATCCTGGCGTAACTAAATTCTGGTAAGAAACGTCTATACCTGCTACTGCAGAAGCGTTTTCAGCTGGTACAGCTAATCCTACATTTGCACCGATTTTGATCATGTTTTTCATGTCAGAATTCTGTGCACTTACTAATCCTACTGTCATTAATCCTAAACCAAGGACTGATTTTTTAATTAAATTCATAATTCTAATTTTTTTTAATTTTACGAAGAGGTTACTTGTCAAAATCGTGCCAAGTTTGGAAAAAGTAAACTGACAAAAGTCAATAAACTCACTAAGTAACTGATATTCCCATACTTAATAATAGTAATTAATTAAACACGTATTTAATTTAAGCGGTAGCAAAAATTATAGGACATAGCAAATTGACGATTTGGCACAAAAAAAAGTCAAAAATTAATTTGACTTTTTTGTATTAATCCATAATTGACTTAATGTGATTCTAGTGCTTTTTTCATTTCTTCAAAACCACCACCATTGTAAACATCTGTCATCCCTTGAGATTTAAAATAATCCACCGCTTTACCGCTTCTATTTCCGCTCCTACAGAAAAAAACAATTTTTCCGCCCAAATTAACAACTTCTTGTTTTCGATCTTCTAATTCACCGAGGGGAATATTCTGCGCCTCTTCTAAATGGCCATCCATTTCTAATTCCATAGGTTCACGAACGTCTATTAAATGGTAGTTATCAGACTGTAATACTTCAACTAATGACATAAATTTATATTTTAAGATTATTTTTATTGCTCGCAAATTAGAAAGTGGAGCATTACGCTACTAAATATCTAACTGCTCTCTTTATCTAAACAAATGTAAGAATTATTGTTAATTTTGCACCATCAAAATGAATTCAAATTCCGAAAAATACGCGTTTCTCATTAAAAAGAAAGCCAAGAAATTTGGTTTTCAAAATTGTGGAATTTCTGCAGCAGAATTTTTGGAAGAAGATGCGAAACCTTTAGAAAACTGGTTGCAGAGCGGATATCACGGGGAAATGTCTTATATGGAAAATCATTTTGATAAACGCCTTAATCCCACTCTTCTTGTAGATGGAGCAAAGTCCGTAATCTCACTTTCTTATAATTATTTTCCGCAAAAGGAAATCCAAACTATTGATCGCTTTAAAATTTCTAAATATGCTTATGGTCAAGATTATCATGAGGTCATCAAAGAAATCATGAAAGAAATGATTGCGGAGTTGAAAGAAGAAATTGGAGATTTTGAATGTAGGGTTTTCACGGATTCTGCGCCGATTTTGGAAAGAAGTTGGGCCAGAAAATCCGGAATTGGCTGGGTAGGAAAAAATGCGAATCTGATCACGAAACAAAACGGATCTTTTTATTTTTTGGCAGAAATTATTTGTGATCTAGAATTGATGACCGATCACGCAACCACTGATCATTGCGGAACTTGCAGAAAATGCATTGATTCCTGTCCGACAGATGCCATCATCAATGACAAAATTATCGATGGCAGTAAATGTATTTCTTATGCGACCATAGAACTTAAAAATGATATTCCAGAACATTTTAAAGGCAAAATGGACGATTGGATTTTCGGGTGCGACATTTGTCAGGATGTTTGTCCCTGGAATCGTTTTTCGAAACCTCATCAAGAAGAAAGATTCAAACCTAAAAATTATCTGAAAGACTTTGAAAAAAAAGAATGGAAGGAATTGACTCAGGAACTATTTTCTGAAATATTTAGAAAATCACCCGTTAAGCGAACCAAATTTGCAGGTCTTAAACGAAATATCGAGTTTTTGAACCCGTAATTTTTCGAAGCGTTAAAAAGTATTTCCTATTCTCCTGTAAATTTTGCTATTTTTGAAAAATGAAGAAAATCATTATTACTGCACTTAAAGGACTTGGAATTCTAGTGGGCATCATCGCAATTTATCTTTTAGGTGTTTTATTGATTCCTTATATTCCCGTATCGGCGGAAAAAGTAACTGAACCCAAAACCATCACGGCTTACATTTTAACAAATGGCGTCCATACAGATATCGTAATGCCTATTAAATCTGCCGAAATGGACTGGAGTAAGAAAATTCTCTTTGAAAATACCCTTTCGAAAAGCTCTGATTATAAATACTTGTCCATCGGTTGGGGCGACAAAGGTTTCTATCTGGACACGCCAACGTGGGCAGAACTGAAATTCTCAACCGCTTTTAAAGCTGCGTTTTGGCTGGGAGAATCTGCAATGCACTGTACTTTTTATAAGACCATGACGGTAAGTGAAGATTGTAAAAAAATAGAATTAACGCAAGCGCAATATTTAGACTTAATCGCCTTTGTGGAAGATAAATTTGATTACGATTCTTCCGGAAAAGTAATGCTCATTAAAACTGATGCTATTTATGGAGACAATGACGCATTCTATGACGCGAAAGGCAGCTACAACTTTTTGGACACTTGTAATACTTGGACCAATCGCGGGTTAAAAGAAGCAGGGCAAAAAGCAGCATTTTGGACGGCAACAGATTTCGGAATTTTTCAGCATTACGATTAGAAATTTCTGATCAATCTTTTTCGAAGATTTTGTAAAACTTGCCCACGGAGGAAGTTTAAAAAAAACTAAACACGAAAAAATCAATAGCTATTTGTTGGCTAAACTGAACACAAGATCCAGCTCATCTTTCACGTAAACCATTCCACCCATTTTTTTCGGCGGTATGATGTTAAAATCAGAGAATCTTAATCTCTTATTGCCCACTAAGCTATTATTATAAGAAGTAAATTCTACAGGATATTTTTTAGATACGGTCATCATTTTCACTTCTACTATGGCTTGAAATTTATTGCCAGATGATTTAGTAAACTCTAAAAATCTAATGGTAAAATCTGGAAACTGTTCAGCTTTCAAAATTTTTCTGAAGTCCGAAGTCATCATTCTATTTCTACAATCAAAATCATTTAATTTAAAAACTAAATTCGGCAACTGTTTGCCTACAAAAGTGTAGACTGAGCCTGAAGTTGGAAACTTTGCATTGCTGCATTTAAAGGTATTAACGTTTGTCCAACCATTAATTTCTAACCCATTTTTCTGTGCGAAAGTAAAAGTAGAAAGCAGGAGCAGTAATAGTATGTGTAATTTAGTTTTCATGGTATAAAAAGGAAAAAGGAATTATACGTAATTCCCTTTTCCCGGATATTTAAAAAATTAGAATCCTATGGCTGCTTCAAACATCAGTCCGTTAAACTGTCCACCTCTAAGTGCACTTGTAGCACCCCAAACTGGATTGTCATTGTATTTTTGAGAAACATATTCTACTTTGGCTACAATATTTTTGGTCATAAACCAACCACCACCAAGATTGAATCTTTCAATTTTTCTTTCATCTGTTACTTCATCATCATTACCAGTAACACTGTTATATCTTCCACCAAAGTAAAACTGTTCTTTCCCGCCAAATCTGTACAATAATTCTGCACCTAATTGAGTGTAATCACCATCTGTAGCTCTTTCAGTTAAACCACTCGCTTTGTTTCCAGATACGTGCTCATACACTCCGAAGAATTCTAAACCTTGGTATTTGATGAATGGATTCACTTGGAAGGCTTTCATTTTTTTGAAGCCAGGATTAAATCTGCCCGTTGCATAATTATTAGTTCCCATTGCATCATTTTGAGTTAAAAGCGTGTAATAATATCTACTTCCTGCTCGATCTGAATTGTATAAATATCCACCAGTGCTTAAACCATTTGTTTGGATGAAAGATCCAGTTAATCTTACTCTTAAATCAGTATTGATTTGTTTATCAAATCCCACTTTTGCATAAACAGAAGGCGAATTCCAATTGGTTCCTTTTACCGCAGTTTCGTTTAATTTTCCATTGGATATTCCGACCATTCCGATAAAGTTTTTGTAGAAGCCATAAGCTTCACCAAAAGTTTCTGTGCTGAAATTGTCCATAATATAATTCCCGACAAATGGATTATTAATTGCTTCTGCGTTATCAGTTCTTCTAAAGTGACTATCGCCATAGTTTATTTCGTCTTTCCCGAGTTTCACTCTGGCATATTTCATAATATTTGAACCGAATCCTTCTTTAATGAAATCTAAATCATCCACCTGAATATAACCTCCTTTTACCCAAGCTTCGTTATGGTGACGAGTAGAAAGGTACGTTCTCAAGTGCATTTTTACGCCTTTTGCTAAATAGGCATTTACATCCAAGTTTGCAGTTGGTAAGTTAAAATCTGACCCCATCACCTGCAACGTATTTGGTGTAGTTGTAGTACCAACGTTTCCTAAGGATGGAGCTTTAGTTTCGTGATCTAAAGATTGAAATTGTAAAGCGAAGTCACCTCCAACACTTACTTTAACTCCATCATATTCAGGAGAAACTCCTTTTGGATCTTCAAATACATTTCTTGTGGATTTTTCTGGAGCCAGGTAATCTCTCATAGAGGTGGTAGTCTCCTGCGCTCCAACAAAGTTGAGTCCAGCAACCAAAACGGTGAGCATTGATGCTCTAATTACTAAAGTTTTCATATTATAATTTTTAAATTGTTTTTATTTAAGTTTTCTAGTTTCTAGTTGGTCACTGCATTAACAGTAATGGTAATGGCATCACCTGTTTTTACTGTGTTCATCATAAATGAGGGAGGAGTTACGCCGTAATCAGACATCTTGATTGCCGTATTTCCCCAAATGGTGTACGCGTTGCCATTTTTAGTTACGTTAACTGGGAACGTTACATTTTTCGTAACCTTGGTCACTGTTAATTTTCCAGTGATGGTCCCTTTTCCAATATTGACTGAGGTTGCAGAAAATGTGATGTTTGGAAATTGAGTTGTTCCTAAAGCTTTGTATGCATTGTTATCCATTGCACCTTTTCCACTTTTCAATGTTTTTCCCGCCATGGTGTAGCGAACATCTTGAATAGAATTTCCAGATAAAGTACCAGAAAAAGAACCTCCAGTAGAGGTCATTTTCCAATCATGAAGCGTAGAAGTACCCGCAACTACAGTTTTTACATTGTTGCTGCTAATTTTTTGCCCTGTAACACTTCCAGACAAAAGTCCTAATCCGAGGATTGCGATTTTTAAAATTCCTAAATTTTTCATGGTATCTAATTTTTAAATAATCTTGTTGAAGTACCCTTTCTTTTACTGATCAAAGGTAATTAAGACTTAAAACATTTCATAATTTAAAATAGATTTTATTCATGATAAATATCCTACATAGCTATAAACAATACATTATTAACATTAATATCACATTATTAATAAATATTTCTAAATATAACCGAATGTTTGATAAATAAATAGACGCTGAATTTCCTAAACTGTTAATTATTGTTAATAAACTTAAAGGTAATTAAAGAATTGGATGACGGAAGTCATAAGGAAGAGACGCCTTCTGCAAGAAATAATTGCTACATTACTAACCATTAACGATAACAAAAATCTGTCGTTTTTTGATATTGTAGATTTTTTCACTTCTAGGAATTAAAAAATAATTTCAGAATTACACTTCTTAATTAATATGGATAAGTTCCTTTTTATAACGAACTTGCTTTTTCATGACTTTTCAAATTCTATGTAGAGATTATCACCTCAAAAAGTAAAACTCCAAATCGATTTCTTGTTTCGGGAAGAATTTTGTACTTGACAGCAATATTTGTAAAAGGAAATATTTAAGGAATTAAAGAAATACGATTATTTTAAAATCAGTTCTTTTAAAATTTTCCTTTCCTCAAAAGGATTTGTACTTACGTAAACTGCGTGAAGAGGATAGACCACCAATTTATGCAAACAAAAAAACCTCTGCTAATCAATGATTACAGAGGTTTTTGGTACCCGGTGCCCACTTTATGTGAATCTCTTATTTTTTATAACTTTCTTTAATCTTGTAATAGCGGTGTTTAGGGCTTCTGTAACTTTTTTATATTGATTTTTAAATCAGTTTTAATTTATTTTTGTTTCAAATTTAGCTACACTTTTACTAATAATTAAAAAATTTAATATGACCTTAAGTTTTTTAGCGTAATAACGAAAGATGTTCCCTTATTTAATTCAGATTCAATTGAGATACTACCTTGTAAAATTTCGATAGTATCTTTTACTATATATAAGCCAATACCAGAACCTTCTTTTCTACTGTTAAGACGATAAAACATGTCAAAGATTTTAGTATGATACTTTGGATCTATTCCAACGCCGTTATCTGTAATGGTCAGTTTAAGTATTTTGGAATCGGAAGAGCTAGTGATTTTAATAAAATTGTTTGTTCCTTCTTCTTTGTGATATTTTATGGCATTGGATATTAAATTTTCAATAATTGTATTTAATCTTATTTGATCCGTATAAAATGCTTGCCGCTGATTTACATCAATGATGAATTCTATGTTTTTTGTATCTGGATTACCTCTATAAGATCTGATAATTTCATTAATATTTCTTTGTAAATCTATTTTTTGTACTTTCACTGAAAGACGGTTATTTCTGGAGTAGTTTAGTATGTTTTTAATAAAATTATCCAAACGGTAAACACTGTCTCGAATCATTAATATATGCTTAATCGTTTCAGGTTCGCTACTTTCATCTTCTATAAAATTAATTATTCCCAGTATAGAGGTGAGCGGAGACCGCAAATCATGGGATACGCTATAAACAAAGCGATCTAATTCGGCATTAGTTTTAACCAGTTTATTGTTCTGTAAATCGAGATCAATTTCTGCTTTTTTCCGTTCCGTAACGTCGAACCGAGTGGCGACATATTGATTGGGCTTTCCTTTTGTATCTAAAAATGGAATAATGGTCGTGTCTACCCAATATTCAGTACCGTCTTTGGCCTTATTTTTCAGCTCTCCTTTCCAGATTTTACCTTTGGTAATGGTTTGCCACATACTTTTGATAAATTCTTTCGAGTGATAACCAGAGTTAACAATACGATGATCCTGACCAATTAATTCCTCCTTTGTGTATTTTGAAATAGTACAAAAATTATCATTGGCATGGGTGATCATTCCTTTTTGGTCCGTGATGGCTACAATACAGGATTCATCAATAGCAAATTTGAAATCAGATAATTCTTTATTGACAATCAGTAATTTCTCTTGTCTGTTTTGAGTGAGGTTAATTTGGCTACTAAGTTTACTGTTGATGCGTTCTATTTTTTTTCGTGACACCACCTGCTCAGTAACATCGTTTCCAAAGAAAAAGACCCCGTCAATATTTCCCTCAGAATCTCGATGTGCTTGATACACTAAATCAAGATAAGCATCTTCTAATTGACCATTGGTATTATAATCAAATCGGAAGAGCATCTCGTTAGCTGAAAAGGTTTCGCCGGTCTGGTAAACATGGTCTAAAAGTTCAAATATTCCCTGACTTTCAAGTTCCGGCAATACTTCTTTTACCGTTTTTCCAATAATATCAAGTTTTGATATTAATTTTAAATAGGGTGGGTTACCCAATTCATAGATGTGATTGGGCCCTTTTAAAATGCCCATTGCAATAGGCGCTTGCTCGTAGAGACCCTGAAAACGTTTTTTTTCCTGTTGAATAGTTTTTTCTAATTTTTTTCTGTCAGTTATATCTTTCGCAATGCATAAAGCTAATTGAAGTTCCTCATCCCATCTGGCTGACCAAAGGTTATTGACAATAGAGCCGTTTTTATGGACGTATCGATTTTCAAAGAAATTGGTTTCTAAACCATGTTGTACATCGGAGTACTCTCTTATTGTTTTTTCTTGGTCATCTTTAAAAACTAGATCTAAAAATGGAGTGCCTTTTAATTCTTTTGGTGTATATCCCCAAATTTTCAGTGCAGCGGCATTTGCATCAGCAAATTTACCATCGCCATCAATGGTACAGATGACATCCATTGAAGCATCTAAAGTTTTGTTAAGCCGATTGACCGTATTTTTTAATAAATGGTCTGTGGTATCTATTTTTTCTTGATATTTTAAACGCTCAGAGAGGTCACGAATCGATACAGAAACCCTTTCTCTTGCAAAAGAATCGGTAAATTTAGAAGCAGAAACAGAAGCCAAAAATTTACTTCCGTCTTTGCGAATTAAATTAGTTTCTCCTTTTGCGCTACCTCTAGCAATAAGTTGCGTCATTAAAGAATCAATTCGGTGCTCAGTTTTATCCATAAGGGTGTCGCTGCCCTTACTAATGATTTCTTTTTCGGTCATTTTAAACATCCTACACGCGGCAGGGTTAGCTCTGATAATTTGGCCATCTATCTGAGATAATATTATTCCGTTGAGACTGTTTTCGAAAATCGCGCGGTACTCGGCTTCTTTTTCTGCCAACTCAGTTTCTATTTTTTTGCGATCGCTGACATCACTAAATTTTAAAATAATGCCTTTCAACTTGGGATTGCTCAACTGGTTATTACCAGTTCCTTCAAACCAGCAATACTTCCCATTTTTTAATTTCAATCTAAAAGAAGTTGGAATAAATTGCCCATGCTTGCTTTTTAGTTCATCTAAATATTCATAAACTAAACCCCTGTCTTGAGGGTGAATTATTTCAAAAATGTCATACCCATGTATTTCTGTAGGCGTATATCCTGTAATCTTTTCTATTAACGGATTTCGATAAATGGGATTTAAATTTTCATCAAGAACAGTGTAAATTGCTTCGGTATTTTCTACCAATGTTCTATATAAATACTCTTTTTGTTCTACTGCTGCAATGCGATCTTGGAGCTTATCTTCGGTATTTCGAGAATAATTTTTAGATTCAAATTTTTCTAAAGCCGCTTTTATACGAAAAGGAAGTTCTTCTATTTGGTCTTTTAGAATAAAATCAGCCAAACCATTCCTGAAGAAATAGATCAATGATTTTTCTTTCGCGGCCTTAGATATAAATATAAAAGGCGTTCGAGGAGCCAATTCTTTGGCCAAATTAAATATTGATTTTCCTTCAAAGTCCGGAAAATTGTTGTTGGATAATATGATATCTGGATCTTGTTTCTGAATATATTGCTTTAAACCCTCTTTAGTGTCCGTAACCTCAAGAATATAATTACTGTATTCTTTTTCCAGGATCTGACGAATCATTTCAATATGATCTGAAAAAGCTTCAACCAGTAGTATTTTAATTAATTTTGAGGCCATTATTTTATTTGTGAAGTTATTGAAGTCAAAAAATTGATCTTCAGATCTTAATTTTTAGAAGGCATCCACCAAAATAAGGAAAGAACTTTTATAAAGCCAAAATGCCATCAAAAACACTTTTGGTAATTGGTTTAACCGCAAATAAACTTATAGATCGATCTTGTTTTGCCCTAAAAATATCGCGATCATCAATCGTAGATGAGACCATAATGATTTTACAATGATCAGTTAAGCTTGGTGATAACAATTTATAATTTTCTAAAAATTCAAATCCATCCATGACCGGCATGTAAATATCAACAAAGATGATCTGTGGCAATAAATCTGCATTTTCTTGATTTTCTGACAAATATTCTAGTGCAGCTGAAGCATTGTTATATTCTAAAATATGGTTTGAAAAGTTGTTATTGGTAATTAATTTAGCACCAATATAAAGATCTAATTCATTGTCATCAATGATCATTACTTTATCAAACGCGTGCTGCGTTAGATTTTCCATAATATTTTTTTTAAATAGATTTTATTAGTTTATACAGCAATGATAGTTATAGTTTGATAAATTTAATAAACTCTTCTTGTCTTCGTTTAGCAACTGGAAGCGATGTTCCATTTATAAGATCACAACTATAACCGTCCTTTTTTGATATTTTTGTAATATGTTTGATATTAACAACATATGAGTGATGGATTCTGAAAAAATAATTAGGATCCATCATAGATGCATATTCGCCAAGATTTCTGCTGGATAAGATTTTTTTATCGTTTACAAGAAAAAAATCCGTGTATTTGCCTTCTGCTTTACAAAAAATAATATCATCCATCCTAACAAGTTCAATTTTATCCATTGAAGAAATAGCGATGTATTCATTGTTTTGATACATGGTGGTCAATGCATTTACCTCACTTACCCGCTGTTTCTGAAAACATAATTCCATTTCAATCTGTTTGATTGCTTTATAAACTGAAAGGATGAGGTCATTAAAATTAAGAGGTTTAACTAAAAAATCAATCGCATTTATCTTGAACGCTTTTAAGGCATAAAGTTCGTTTGACGATATAATAATAAATTTTGGAAGATTGAAATCTAAATCGTTGATGTAATCTGACAAATTTTCATTCTTGGATGAAATATCAATGAATATGACATCTGGTTTATGTAATTTAATTATATCCAAACTTTTTTCAACCGACGACCCATGACCGACAATTTTCAAAATAATATGATTTTCCTCCACAAAAGAATTTAATATTTCTGTAGTTTCATAATCATTATCTACAATTACCGCTGTGAGTTGTTTCATTTGAACATATATCAATCAAGCACAAATCTAAAAAAATAAAATAAAATTTTTATGAAAAAAATATTTTGAATCAATGATTTTTTCGGTTGTGTCTCACAATTATTAATTTTACTTACGCCAGAAGAGTCTATATAGTCTGATTAATTTTTTATAATTAATCGTAAAATTCCTCTCGGTGCTAAAACTTTGGCTTCAAAAATCAGCACCAATCATTAGAAATAAATGCGCATCGTAGCGCATTGTAAATACTTCGTTTACTAAAATTATTTTACGTCATCTTTTGGTAAAATACGTAAATCCGAGTGTGCAGAAATAAATTAACTATACTCAATTGTTCTGACAAAAAAAGTGAAAGAAAAAATTACTAAGATTAAAAGAGTCACAACATTTTAAAATATATTTTAAATTTTATAGCGCGGTATTTTAAATCAGCACCCGTGTTCTTTTTACGATTATCATTTTTTTGTAAATCCTTTCCGTAATTCCAATCCTTTTTTAAAATTAAATTTATGCATTAAAATAAAAAATCTCCTTTACAAAAATCTAGTAAAGGAGATTAACACAAATGATGAAAAAAAATTTAAAAGGAGTAAAACTCCTTTTATTTTTACAAATGTAAGGCTTTATAAACCTCCAAAATCAGATTGTAGGATACAGTTATTAATTGTCTTCGTTTTTAAAATAAGTGTAAGGTTAAAGATAATAAGTGGTAAAAGTGAATGAGAGGAGCCTATTTTTTTGTTCAAAAAACCAATTAATATCTTAAAAAACTCACTCAAAGTCAAAAAAAAGTTACTATTTTGTTTTTGAAAGAAGTCAAAAAAAAGTTAATTGTTGTAACGGTCAAAACAACGTTTCACCTAATGGTATAAGAAATGTCAACTTCGTAGACTTGCCAAAAAAAATTTCTATAGATTTCACTCCTTCAAAACAGGAAAACTAATTAACGGAATTAAAAAACCTACCTTTAAGCCACCCATTAAAATAAAAAACCTCTGTTAATCAATGATTACAGAGGTTTTTGGTACCCGGTGCCGAAGTATTTTTAAACAAGATACAGACTGATTATTAAGCACTTTGGTTTGGCTTGTGCCGAAATTGTGTCATAGATTAAAGATATTTATCCAGGACTTTGGAAATTTCGGCCAATATTTCTTCTTTGGTAGCAGGTTTTTTCTCATAAACGCTATACGGTTCACTTACCAAAGACGCATCAGTATCTGGCTGAAGCAATACATTGATATTGAGTTCTGGATGATTTTCCGCAAGCCAAATTAAAAAATCCAAGGGCACTTTCCCGCTTTCTTTGTTCAGAATATTCCAAATATTCTGCGACGTTCCGCCATAGCTGTCTGCTATTTCCTTCTTTGAAATCCCTTTTTCCTGAAAGAATTTTAAAATTTTTGCATTGATTTTCATTGTCTTAACTGTTTTTTCAAAATAATTTTACACCATTTGGTTTAATAGTAAACTATTTGATGTAAGTTTGTATTACGTAAAAGAAAGTATTACGATGACAAATTTAGAAAATAATAAACCTATAGAAGATATTCATTTGAATATCGGCGCAACATTCGATTTTATCGATGAAAATTTACCTGAGAAGTATTCCAGAGAAGTACTGGATTTATTGCCGAAAGATAAGCAGGTAGATCCGGCCTACATCCGTATTGTAAAAAAGTACCGTATTAAAAATGAAGCAATTATAAATGCCTTATACCGCGTTGCCCAGTGGAATAAATTGCAAAAACAACAACAATAAAAATTTTAACTTATGACACATACTCGACTCTACCCAGGAATGCTCGACTCTTCCAAAGAGTATTTTAACAGCGGACCAAATGTGATGATGATCCATAACGGATCTATTAAAAACTTTGATGATGTTTCCCATCATCCGGAACTTGCCCAAATTATTTCCGAAGAAGAAGATCTGCAAAATATTTTGCACCACTGGTTTCCAGAAAATCAATTGATGCAGCAAAAGACTTTAGCCAAATGCCGTTTTGGTGCGCTGAATTTCTTTGCAGACATCAATGATGATGAAATTACCCACGACCATTCTCACTGTCCTTTCCGGGGCAAATGTGCGGGAGAATATATTGTCTGCAAACCTGCCGAAATAAACGGAGCATCTGTCACCATCGAAGAAATTACCATACTCCAGGAAGTTTGCGGAGACGATACCAATATTAATATCGCTAAGAAATTAGGATATCCACTCGGAACCTTTCACGTAAAAAAAACAGGCCTCTATGAAAAATTAGGCTTGAATAATAAACAACACGCCGTATTCACACTATTGTTTGAAGGCTTGCTGTGATCTTTCTTTTCTTTTTAACCCAGTGCGTCGAGTTTGAGACGGCGCACTATTTTTAAAACTCACATTTATGAAATATAAATTTTTAAAATCGGAAGATGTGCAGGAAATTATCAAAGATTATCCAAATACAAAAGCAGAAGTTCTCGCTATTAAATATGATGTTCCTGTTCGCAAAATATATGCAACCGCAAAAAGATACAACTGCAAAAAAAGTCCTGAATTTTTAATGTCTGAGAACTCGGGGAGAATTAAAAAAGGGCAAAATCTTTCACCATCTACAAGATTTCAAAAAGGGATGACTCCTTTTTCTAAAGGAAAAAAGATGGAAAACTTAATTAAAAACAAAGCGAAAATTCAAATATGGAAAGACAGTTTATGGAAGAAAGGAAATACACCTTATAATATTGGTGCAGCTGGAGAAGTGAGATGGCGTGAAAGTTTGGGTTATTATTTCATAAAAATCTCCGATAACAAATGGCTTTTATATCACAAATGGCTTTGGGAAAATCAACACGGTCAAGCTGGAAAAGGATTCAATGTAATTTTTAAAGACAAAAACCCTAAGAATTGTGTCCTAGATAATTTAGAATGTATTTCTAACCAAGAGTTGATGGCGCGAAACACCATTGCCAGATATCCTTCGGAACTTATTAGTTCTATTAAGAAAGTAAGCAGACTAAAAAACATAATTAAAAAATTAGAAAATGGCTAACCTGAATTTTAATGATCACTTAGATGATATGATGGAAAGATTAATGGATGAAAAGATCACCCCAGAATCTTTAGAATTGGAGCTAAAAAGAAGCAAAGCACTTTGCCAAATTGCTACCATAAAAATTGAAGATAAAAAAGTTACCGTGATGGCTTTAGAAGCTATTGGAGATTTGACTTTTGAAAAGAATAACCTTCCTGAGAACATCAAAAAAATATTGCAAATCGAAAACAGTTAACAATGAAAAGTATTAATTCCGACAAGTATGATTTGATTGCAGGCTCCCATTGTTGCCATCCTCTCACGATTGAAAATGTAGAATATTCAATTCGCTTAAATGAAAATAAGTTGAAGTTTTATGAAAAAACAAGAGGTCAAGGACTTCAAATTTATATCGACACCATTGAAAGATTAAAAATAAGACTTAAAAAACTAACTGAATGATCCCACGCCTCCAAAAAATTCTCCGTCGCCTCACCAATAAATCAATCATAAAAACCCACTGGTAATGTCCAAATTTCCCATAGACCAACATCAAATATTTGCTGCCACCAATGGAGGACTGGATCTTATTCAGCGCTTTCTGGATTTCAAAGATGTGAACAAACATTTTAAAATCCGGAAAGAAGGCACGGAAAGCGCAAACATTTCCAGAATAGACGGAATCTACTTTGTAAAAGATTGGGGCGAAGCAAGTGGATTTTTCAAAGATTCTAAACACGGAATCCATATTTACGCGCATTATACCAATCGAACCTATTTCGAAGCATTGCTGGAACTGGGCAAAGAATTGGGTTTGATCGATGAAAAGAAAACCGCCGTTAAAAATATTTCTTCCTGCAAATTTCACGAATTGACCGTGGAACTAAACGAAGATAATTTCACCTATGAAACCAAAGATTTTACAGATTATGAACTGGAAGTTTTGGGACCACTCGTAACGCAGGAAATCTGCCAAAAACATGGACTTTACTCGCTGAAATCTTATTCCTGGTTAAAGTCCGATGAACTGAAACAAAAAGAATTATGCGATGTTTACACCGTGACTTCCTCTGAAACCTACCCTATTTTCGGTTTCATCATAACCGATCAGGCGAAACCGAAATTAACTTTAGAAGGAAAAGACAAAACCGTAAAAGTGGAGCAGCCAAAACCTGCAAAAACTTGGGTCAAAATTTATCAGCCAAAATCTTCCGATAAAAAATACCGTTTTTCCTATCTCGGCAAAAAACCAAAGCAACATATTTTCGGTCTAGAAAATTTGAAATCCACTTACAATAAAATGCAAGTTGTTCATGAAGATAATTTAGATGATGAAAGTCTTCCAATATTATTAAACAAAATTGATCGCGTTATTATCTGTTCCGGTGATCGGGATTCTTTGAACATGGCTTCGACAGGTGAAATTGTAGTATGGTTTAATTCTGAAACGGCAGAAATTACAGAATCCCAAATCGGAATGCTTTTTAAATATGCCAGAGAAATCATCAACGTTCCGGATCTTGATCCAACAGGATTCGATACGGGTAAAAAATTAGCCCTGGAGCATTTGGATATCAAAACCGCTTGGTTGCCAGAATCTTTAACCAAAAGAAAAGATTTCCGCGGATCACCCATGAAGGATTTTACAGACTTCATGAAAGTGAATGCCAAATTTGATGATGCTTTGCAAATTGAATTGAAATCAAAAGTAAAACGTTTCCTGGAACTTTCCCGACCGGGGAGATTTTGGACGGAAAAAAAGCGCGTTAACAAAGAAGGCAGAATTGTAGGAGAACCAACTTATACCGTCAATTACAAAAACGCCTTCAACTTTTTAAAGCTCAACGGTTTTTCCCGAATTAAAGATGAAAACCGAAAAGACGGTTATTATTTTGTGCAGCAAGACAAACATATTTTGCGCGAAGTTTCTGCCCAGGAAATTAAAGATTTCTTTAATCAGTTTTTAGATCTGAAACAACATGAAAAAGGACTTCGGTATTTTCCCGATGATCTTTTGAATATGCTGATTGGTTCCGAAGCGGTCTCTGATAAAAAACTCATCAACCTACCAACAAAAGATTTTGATTTTACAGATCATACCGCAAATTCTCAATATTTATTTTTCGACAAATTTATTTGGGAAGTCACTAAAGATGAAGTAACCGAGATCAACAAAGGTTATTCCCGGTACGTGATGGAAAAAGACATCTTGAATAACATCATCAAAAAGCAAACGCGCCATGAACTGGATTCTTCCAAAATAAAAATTGAAGCCAACTACCGAATAGATGGAAAAATTACCACTGGAAATCCATTTTTTACCATTAAAAAAGACGACAATAATAATTTTGATTTAACCATCCATAGAAAGGATTGCGATTTTATGAATTATATGGTTAATACAAGTCGCGTTTTCTGGAAAGAAGAAATAAAAGAACTCGGCAGAACGCAGCGCGAAGAATATTTGCAAGATAACCGCTTCATCATAGACAATTATAAAAAAGAAAACGCAAAGACTGGGTTAAATGATGATCAGGTTTACGAACAGGAACTGCATTTCGTGAACAAAGTATATTCTTTCGGTTACATGCTGCACCGCTACAAAGATCCCTCCAAAGCTTGGGCATTATACATCATGGATAATGAAGTAGTAGATGACAATGAATCTCATGGTAGAACCGGGAAATCTTTATTTTCAAATAATGCACTTCGGCTTTTTATGAATTCCAAATATTTGGGAGCCCGTAAAAAAGGATTGTTGGAGAGTGATTTCCTTTACGATGGAGTTACCGATCAAACCGATTACGTCCTCTTTGATGATGCAGATAAACGTTTCCCTTTCCAGCAATTGTTTACCGATATCACTGGAGATTTAAACGTGAATCCTAAAAATCAGAACGCCTATTTAATTCCTTTCCACCAATCCCCAAAATTCTGTATCACTACCAATTACGCCCCTTTTGGTTTAGATACTTCTACCAGTGAAAGAATTCTGTTCTGCGCTTTTTCTGATTGGTATCATGGAGAAAGTGATGACTTTGTGGCTCGAACACCGATGGATGATTTCTCCAAAAGATTCTTCACAGAATGGGACGATGTTCAGTGGAATTTATTTTTGAATTTCTCTGTGCAGTGTTTACAGTTTTATCTGCAGAGCAAAAACAAGATTGGTGCACCTTCTGGAAACATCAAAAAACGAAATCTTATTTCGGAAATGGGACCTGTATTCCTGGAATGGGCAGAAGATTATTTCCGTGACAAAATGAATAAGTTCGTGGTGAAAAAAGAAGCGTTGGAAAGTTTGATTTCATATAACAAAGCGGTGCAGTTTACCTCTGCAACCTTATTCAAATCCAAAGTAAGACAGTTCTGTGAATTAAATGGCTATGAGTTTTGCCCCAATCTGCCCGATGAAAAAAAGGACAAAGAAGGTCGATTTATGAAATGGCACAATTCAAAATCAGAAGAACATTTTTACCTGAAAGAAACGGAAGAATCAGAAGAAGAAAAAGAAACCACCCAAAAAGGAATCCATGACTAATACAGAAATCCCCCTATTGAAAGAAGAGCTGATGAAACAATTTGGTTACATCAGTTATCAGTTGGTTCTGGCGAACCTGGATGTAGTTGCCGTTCGCTTAAAGTCGAGTTACGAAATAGTGGTCATTGCGTATCGTGGGGGAAATAAAGTTGGTTATTTCTACGAAGAAGGAAATCTTTCTGCTCAAAGGGTCTTCGATATTTTTCAGGACATGCCGAAAGATAAAAATGATTTGGAAGCCTACGAAAAAAGTCTTGAGACTAAAATTGAGCTCCTGCAAATGCCGAAAAACAATTACGTGTTTGTGAATGATATTGAGGTGAAACCTTATAAAACAACAACTTAAAAATAGACTTATGAAAATTGTAAAAATAACGCTAGAAGACGGAACTGAAAATGAGTTTAAAGAATTGCCTTTAGAGGAGTTTCAAAAAAAAGCCAGTTATAGATCTCATTTTTACCATCAAAATCAGCATACGGCTTGGGAACAAGATAATATTTTACCGCGACTGAAAACTGACTTAGAAGATTGGGCAAAAGACCAATACAGTTTAATTGATGAAGATGAGAAGCGGGAAATAGATTATTTTAATGATATCACTATTCTGAATGAATGCAGAAACCGCGGACTTTCTTTGTCTGAAATTGGAAACGAAAGTATCATTAATCAAAATTTCATCGATAGAATAATTGAAATTTCGAAACGAGGCGATGATAATTATATCGATTCTGTTTTAGAATCACTTGAAAAACTTTATCGAATTAAATAAAATTCCCAATTATGATAACACCAACTTATTCCCCAGAAGTCTTAAGCGACCTCATTTGGAAAACGAAAAACATTGTAGATCACGAAAGTCTTGCCCAACTTTTTACCGATCTCCACGAGCAAGGCGACCTCGATTTTAATCCAGGATTAAAACGCGAATTCGCTTCCCCGAAAAATTACTTTCGATTTGTTGGCAAGATTTATAATTCGAAAGAACTCTGTGAATTTATGTTCACTTTAATGGAGCTGCAGGAAAAAGATTTAGCCACCATAACATTGGTTTTACAGCGCCGAATAGAATTTCAACGTGAATTAATCATTGCCCGAAACAACATTAACCCCAAACAATTATAAAATGGAATTACAAGGAACAGTCTTAACAGTTGGAGCCATCGAAGAAAAAGGCACCGCAAAATTTTTGGTCGCTAAAATTATGCTAGACCGCAAATCGATTAACCAGGGACAGGAATATCCCAACTTCACCGAAGTTACTTTTCAGGGAAAGAAAACGGAGATCCTGAAAACTGCCAATCTGGGCGAAGGTGATTACATTAAAGTAAACGGAGATCTGCAGGGAAGATATTTCCAGTACGAAGGCTCCGAAAGATTTGCACAGGATTTTGTCGCCTGGAATCTAGAAGTGGTAAGAAAAGCGCAGACAACACTGGAACCCGAAAAAACCGCAGACAATGGCATCCATAATTAACCTAAAAACGCTGAGAAAAAATCAGCTGCAGAGTTTCATCGCAGGTTTCCTTTGGAAGCCTGCACCGAAACCAGAACCGGAAACGGTGGCAACATTTGCCTCGAAGAATGGCTGGAGCGCCAACCACGAAATGTGGCGAACCTGCAACAGCTGCGGTGATCATTTCGACGTAAAAAAAGAAACGAAGCTTTGCTGCCCAAGTTGTGGCAGTATGGATTTAAGAAGACCCTAAAATAGTATGGTATTAACACGATTAGGAAATAAACGAAGAATGAAAAAAGATTTAGCGCAATATTTCCCAAAACATAGAATGCGAATTGAATTGTTTTTCGGTGCTGGCGGAAGTTTCTTTCATCTTCCGGAGCCGAAATACGCTATTGTTAATGATCTTGATGATGATGTTACGAATCTTTATCTGGTCATCCAAAATGACCTGGAGAAATTACGGACTGAAATTACTCTGGTTCCGATATCTGAAAGTTTAATTAAACACTGGAAAAAGAAAACGGAATCGGATCCAGTAAAAAAAGCAGTTCGTTTTCTATTCCTTTCAAATTTCACATATATGGGAAAAGGAGATACTTTAAGAGTCGGTCTTGACAATTCAAAGGTTCTAATTCTTGATAATTTAAATGAAACTTTCAAAAAATTACAGAATGTGAAAATAGTGAGTCGGGATTTTCGCAAGGTCTTACCCGCAATTTCCTTCTGCAGAGGAAATGAAAAAGAACATTGCTTCGTTTATCTGGATCCAATTTATCTTGAGACAGAACACTATTACAAAGTTCCAAAGTGGAACAGATCCGATACAGAAGACTGTTTGGATATCATGATTAATTGCGGAATTAAATCTGCGATGTCAGAGTTCGATCATCCCTTTGTAATTGCTGAAGCCGGAAAACGTGGATTGAAAGTAATTTATCTTCGTGATCGTGCAAATATTAAGAGCCGAAGAACAGAAATTCTGATTACCAACTACGAAATTGAGCAAACTTCGCTTAGCTTTTCTTAACCATATTAATAATTTCAAACATGAAAATCCTAACCATCATCCGCAAAAGCGGAACCACCACCATAGAAATGCCCGACGATGCAAACATCTTGGAGGTTCTAAAAGAAAACGAGATCCAGAACTTTGAATCAGCAACAGTGAAAACAATTAAAAAATATACCCAAAAGGAATAACCTTCTCCCCAACCTCCCCAGAACCGACAATTACCTTGTCGGTTTTTTTTATGCGATTCTCAGGCATTAGGTTTTATTGGTATTATTTCCACAAAATTCCAAATCATTCCGCTAGGCAGGCTGGTCGGCTTTTTCCCCTCTCCCCTTTCACCCCAACAAAATTGTTTATTTTTTGTAAGATTGTAAGGAAGTACCACAAACCTCGATTTGTAAGGACTTACAACACTCTTTTTATTTTGTAAGGATTCTATGATTCTTACAAAAAAAATGTAAGGAAAACAATCCTTACAAAATCCTTACAGTCCAAAAAGGGCATCCTTACAAAATATTTTTTGGGTCAATTTTCATTCAATCAATGGGTTAGACCAATCCTTACAATCTTACAAAAAAATGACAGGTTTTACCAGATTTAAACTATTTAGTTTAAATTTAAACCTAATATCATTTTTATTGTTATCTTTGGGAAAGTGAACTATTTAAGAAAATACCGCAATCGTTATATTTCTGGGATCGAACTTGTTTCGGCCTTGGATGATTCTTCGTTTTTAATTTCTCCACCAGCTGGATTTACTGATGAATCTGTGCGTGCAGAATACAATGGTGTGTATTTTACCCTAAGTTCCGCTTCTCTTTCAGAAAAAACCAAGTCCACCACGTCCGGAACCATCTACACGCTGAGTTTAGATTTTAACTTCCCGAATTTTGTGGGCGCGGAGCTCTTTAAAATAACTTTTGCAAAACTCGCAGAAATTAAGATCACGCTTAACACTGGAGCAGTGATTAGATTAAATAAGAATGACATTGCTTTAAACGCTCCCATTGAGGTGGAGTTCCAAAGCAACTTAAAGACGGTAGGATTTTCAGCACAGCTATCACAGATATTTCCTTTTACACTGAATGAGTAACAGCAATATTGTTCCTTTAAAATTACGCCCGCATTTAGTCTCTTTTCTCATGACGGAAATGCAGGGCGAATCCAAATCATTTGCAGGGTACCGCTGCAAGATCCTGAATATCCCGGGACATTCCTTCGTCGGCAGTTTTCTCCTGGAACATTTAGAAAAGATAGATTATCCCGTAAAAAATATCCAGACCTTCAATATGTTTCTAGATGTGAAAGCCACTTCCAGAAAAAGATTTGTGTCAAAAGGCAGTTTTTATAAAATAGAATCCCTGGGAAGATCCTACGTTTATCTGCCGCAAGAATTTGCAGAAACGGTAAATAATATTTTCGAGCAGCATTTTCGGAATTCTTTTTTTCATTATGTAGATGCACGGGTAGATAATGGAAATTGTATAACCAGGTCAATACTGGCATTCATTGATAAATATGATTTATTTGAAGTCAATTTTACGCAAGCACAATTGCGACAACTTTATTACAAATTAAAAAAGGAAGGGCTTTGCTTTTCTCTTAATAACAACCTTCGCCGTAAATAATTTTCTTTAGTGCTATTTTTATTGTGTTTGGCCGTTCGGTATATCCCGGGCGGTTTTTTTTTGCGTCACAACCAAACCCACATTAAGAAAGCATTTTTGTAAAAATTTAATTCTCTGATGAAGTTTTTGCGACTTGATAAAACAAAAGGCTCCGGCGCTCCTTCCATAAGCAGCAGATACGCTTACCTGATCGCGGTAAGTGATATTGATTATTTACCGCCACTGCATGAAAAAGGGGTGCGTTTGGAAGGTGATATCGTGCTGAAGGAAGACTGCGTAATGATGCCGCTTTATCTCACCAATTCTTCTCAGGAGTTTTCTTATGATGTTTTGGGCGATGATGATGAGAAAACCTACAAGACAAAATTTGTGGGCACTCATCCAGGAACAGAACTGGAAGCTTTGGAGTTTGCAAAAAACCAAATTGAACAACCTTATTTAGTATTAATCCCAAGTTGCAAAACGGATGAACCGTGGAAGCTTCTGGGAGAAATTACCAATCCTTTAATATTTACCAGCACCCACAAATCCAGTAAAGACGGATCTAAGTTTACGTTCAGCTTTGAGCAGCGAATTGGGTCAGAATATATTTACTTTTCTTATGGTGGCATTGTGGAACCGCCGGAAGTTCCGGGACCTTACGTTCCACCAAGTGGCAGTTTCGATCCTACGAAATGGGCGCGGATTGATGCCAGTAATATTGACGCGCATATTGCGGCGTGGCGAACTAAGTTGGGAATAGGATCTTCAGATTCCTACCAAATAGGACCAATCACCACCACTTCCAATTCAGTAACAATAGGATTACACCCAAGCGGTGAGAATTACGCGATTATAAACGGCGCCAAATATATTGAGCCTATTCCCATAGTTGCAAAACTAGTCACGCCCGTATCAGCAGGAAAACTTAAGCAAGTAATCATTCATGCATTGCCAGACGCAAGTGTGTTTCATATAGCTGAAGGGATAGAGGGTGAGCAAGCAACTACGCCCGATTTTACAGGATTATTCGTTGCTTCTATAATTTTCAGTGATTCTGGGCAAATTATTGACAATGGATTTTTAAAATCCGAGATTAAATACACAGAAGAAGACGGATGGCGAAATATTACACTTACTGAAGCTTTAACGGTTTTGCCTTATACATTTGACTTAAGATCAAGTTATTGGATAGAATCGCAAATTGGAAGCCCTACCATTGGTGGCATCAGGAATTCATTAATTGACAGAAATACTTCGCCATCGTGGGATGGTAAAGAATTTTGGATTTATAACAATACTGGAAGTGATTTACCTTTAAATTCGGCAGCAGTAACTGAGGAAGATGTTTTCTTATTTACTTCGCAAATTACACTGAAAGATAAGCAGAGTTGTAAAGTGAAAATCCGCAGGGATGTTTTGGAAATTGTGGGTGTTTTAAGTGGTGAAGAATTCGATCCTACTTATCTGCAAAATCAGATCGATGCCGAAATCGTCAATCGCGCTTTAGCAGATACTAATCTTGAAAACACCAAATTAAACAAACCAAGTTCACCAAATAACGTAAATACAAAAGTTATTTTAGGCGATGGAAGCACTAAGGATTTATCTGAAATAACAGTTTCACAGATAACAATCACTACTGCCGTTTCAATTACGACTAATACCCTTCCTACAATAAATTCACGAAGCCAATTAGGTAGAAATGTGATTATTTCTAATGGAGTGAATGCGATTAATCTAAGTTGTGAAACCTCAAGTGATGCAAATTTTGTGGCATCATATACTAAATTAGGAAGTGCATCTATAACTTTTACAGCAGGATCAGGTGCGACTTTGATTCAAGTTGATGGAACTGCTATTTTAAACGGTGCGGTTGGAAGTACGGCATGCTTAACAAGAAGTGGAAATGCTTATTATTTACAAATTTCAAATCGGTAATTATGTTTAATCCACAAGTGTTTTTTGAAGCGGGAAGACAAAAAATTTCAAAGTTAATTGGTAGTACTTATTCCGGCAATTATAAATGGACTTCTGGTGTTTTAGCACCAAATGGCAAAATATATTTTACGCCTTATGCCGCCACTCAAATTTTAGAATTAAATCCTACAACAGGAACAACTGCATTAATTGGTAGTGTTTATCCGGGTACTGAAAAATGGTTTGGTGGTGTTTTAGCACCAAATGGTAAAATATATTTTACACCAGCGAATGCTTCACAAATTTTAGAATTAAATCCAATAACAGGAAAAACTGCACTAATTGGTAGCATTTATTCAGGTGTTTATAAATGGCAGGGTGGTGTTTTAGCCCCAAATGGTAAAATATATTTTACGCCAGCAAGTGCAGCACAAATTTTAGAATTAAATCCTACAACAGGTACAACTGCATTAATTGGTACTGTTTATTCGGGCACTTCAAAATGGGTGGGCGGAGTTTTAGCACCAAATGGCAAAATATATTTTACGCCTTATGCCGCCACTCAAATTTTAGAATTAAATCCTACAACAGGAACAACTGCATTAATTGGTAGTGTTTATTCAGCTACTGCAAAATGGTTTGGTGGTGTTTTAGCACGAAATGGTAAAATATATTTTACACCAATAAATGCTACACAAATTTTAGAATTAAATCCAATAACAGGAACAACTGTATTAATTGGTAGTGTTTATTCGGATACTGAAAAATGGGCGTGCTGTATTTTATCCTCAAATGGTAAAATATACTTTACACCATTAAACGCCACTCAAATTTTAGAATTAAATCCTACAACAGGAACAACTGCATTAATTGGTAGTATTTATTCAGGTGTTTATAAATGGGAAGGTGGTGTTTTAGCACCAAATGGTAAAATATATTTTGCTCCTTTTAATTATAGTTCAAGAATTTTAGAATTAACGCCAAATAATTATACACCCATTCCAACTGATGATTTTATTCTACCAAATGATTTATCAATGTTATCTGATTCAAACTATAATATGTATTACAATAAATTTTAAGAAATGCTAAAATTCAAATCAAAAAGAAAAATAGAAAGGTTCGATGAATATAACCGTGTTCTCGGTGATTTCACAATGCGAATGATTATTAATGAACTTTGTATTACGAAAGATACAATAACCCCTTCTGGATTCTATTATTATATCAATGATGAAGGTGAAACAATAACAGTTGCACCTATAAAAAATTCATCTTTCAGCAGACAACAAGTTACAGCAATTGAAGCGCAATTATCATCCTTCACAACTAATCATATTTTTGATGTAATTGATAAAAGAGCGGTTGAGTTTACGTTTCTGAAGTGGCAGATAGAAAATGGAAGCAGTTTTGGGTTACTCGCCAATGAATGGGAAACAGATTTAGAATGAAAGCATTCAAACTTTGGCTCCTCGCAATATTCTTAGTTACGGTCGTAAACATCGTGAACAGAACTTTATTTAAAAGATCGATCAAACACCTTTCTAAAAAAGAACGCAACGAAAAAATGGCAGGTTATGACCGTAGAGAAGCCATGGCTTTAGATGCTTTCGCAGGTAGAGATTACGCCACATTTTGGAACGCTTATTTGAAAACTGAAAACGGTTATAAGTTTGGAGTTTTAGATGAAATGATAAGTTCCGCAGCTGGCAAAAATGAAGCCGATGGTACACTTTCCGACAAAGGAACCGGTAAACTCTCCCGCTTTTTCTTCGGGAAAAGATTGGTCAATATTTTAAATAAGCTTGATGCTGACCACTGTAAAAATGCGATCGACTTAACAAAAGGAACTTGGGTGAACACCCGAAAAAATGAAGGACTTTTAAAATACCTTTAGAAAAATGGAGAATAAAAAACCCGATTTAACGAATTACAAAAACATTTTCAATTACGTGGTTTACGGACTTGCGGGAATTGTCTCTATTCTTTATTTAAAAAGTAATTCCAAAGAAAATCAAGTCGTTGATACAATCAATACCGCCTTAGAAAAGTGTGAGGAAGAAAATAAGGAGTACCGCGCGGATAACCGCCAATTAATCCAAAACGCCTATAATTTGAAGCAAAGCAACTTAAAAAAAGATACCATCATCATGAACGCAGACAGCCTTTCTGCAGAAAAATTGAAAAATAAAGTTCAACCGTTTCTCAACAAAATTAAAAAATACACAAAATGAAAAAGAATATTACAATCATAGGATTAATTATTGTCGTCGCAGTTTTGTCATATCTCTTATTGTTCCCAAAAAAACAAGCTACAACGCCACTGCAACGCTCGGAAACTAACTATATTCCGCCCGAAATTTTTTCAGCAGCAGACAGCACCGATTTAGCAATTAAAGAGAATAAAGGAACTGAAATCGTACTGCCGGAAACAGAAAAATATTATAACGAAAATGTGCAGCCTGCGCTTGAAAAAGCCGCAGTTTCCGTAGAAAATATGAGTAAGATTTCAGCCGTCGCAAGTGGGCAGGTTCCAGTAGCTTCAATTACACTTCCGGATAACTCAACCATTCGGATTTCTAAAGCTGAAAAGATCAGATTTAAAGACAAATACACAGATATTGTAATCGAGCGCGACAGTGCAGGAACCATTCTTCCCGCGAAATATGAAATTAACACCGATCTGTATGCTGGAAGTGGTGGCAGAAAAACTAATTTTTTTTGGCAAAAAGAAGCGCCCGTGGATATTTTCAAATTTTCTAACCCATACATCAAGATCACCAATGTAGAGAATTTAAAAAAAACATTGATACCTGCAAAATCAATTTTTAAGCTGCAGGCGAACGGTCAAATTCAAGTTGGATTTAATAATCAAAACAACAATCAAATAAGCGCCGGATTAAACGCTATTTTCAATGGTGGCGGTTTTATATCGCCCTATCTCGGCGGTGGAAAGTTATGGGATTTTGCAGGCGAAAGCAACACCTATGGAGTTGTAGGCGCGAATATTAATATTTTAAACGTTAAAAAATAAATTGTAAATCCAAATTTTAAAAGTAAAAAATCATGATACAAATACCTTTCAAACAATTTATTTCTGCAGGTCATAATAATGCAGATTCAGGAGCGGTTGCCCATGGAAATAAGGAAGCTGATGTTACCAAGTTAATTCGGGATTCAATTGCTCGAAATTCCAGAAGTTCAGAAATTATTTTGGATAAAGATTGGGAAAACAACCGTCAATACCAATCCCGAATTAAACCAGGGAATGGAAGTGTAGTTTTTGATATACACTTGAATGCAGCTGCGAAAAATACCACCTCCGGAATTGAAGCTTTCATCAATAAAAAAGATTTCGCAAACTCAAATTCCCTAAGTTGGAAAATGGCAAATCGCTTTTTAAAGGAATATTCCACAATATTAGGAATTCCGAATCGGGGCGTAAAAGGAGAAAACAGTTCTCAGCATTCCAGAATTGGTATTCTAAATTTAGGAGCAGGAATTTCCGTTTTACTCGAAGTAGATTTTATCACTTCTACCACAGCTGTAGGGAATATTATTTCTAAAAAAGACCAGCTCGGAAAAGTAGGAGCAAAAATTCTGCAAGACTTTGATGATATGATAAAATAAAAATATTCTGATTTACTAACCCTAAAAAAATGAGATGTTTTTCGATGTCTCCGACAGCAATGTCGGGGACATTTTTTATTTTAAAAATCTAATAGCAACTAGTTCCATGTAAATTGATCTGAAGAATTTAGAAAACCAATTTTCCTTCTTGTCGAAATATTCCCCGCAAGCTTCACAATAGCATGGATATCCTTCAAAATAATGACCATGCTTTGGAGCGCATTTTTTACAGTATTCAGCCATTTTTATTTCAAAGGTACATCTAAAATCATTTTCCATTTCCAACCTGGCAAAATGGTTTCGCCTTGCTGCAAATTAAATGCGTGAAATAAGACTTCACCTGTGTTTTCTCATCCGTAAATATTTCACTTTCCCATTTGATCCATAAATCCCAAGAATCCCACTTACGGATTCCAATCTGATACGGATTAAACTCGCATTTCACTTCAAAATGCTGTTTCCTTTCATCTCCTTCGAATATCACAATAATTGTCTGATCACTGAGCTCCGGACTTTCTTTAATGATGGCTCTTAATTTCATTTTTCAAAAGTGATACAAAATTGAGCAATGAAAAAATAATTATTGATATAATTTGTAACAACATTTTAAAAACTCTCAATCGAGCAAAAGTTTTTTAGAAAATAAAAAATTCTCTTTTAAATCTTCTATCCTGAGATATTAAAACATTAGATTTAATTAAAAGTGCAATTGCCTGGTCAACAATGTGGTCAGGAGTATCAAACATTTTCTTTATGTCATCATAGCTCAACATAATTTCGTTTTCGGAGGTTGATATGTTATTTTTTAAATAGTCTAAAAGGTCGGTTGTATTTTCCATTTTTTAAAATATGTTTTATCTAATATAACTTATTTAAATTTAAATACTTCGGGTTTTTTTGCGTCACAACTTTATTATCACTGGTAAAACATCTTTGCATCAAGATTTTTACAGATGAACACTAATACTCTCGTTTTTGACCTGATGCGAAGCAAATGGTTAATCAACACCGATAACGTTGCTGAATATGAAAAATTGGCAAACCGATTTATCACAGGCGACTACAAAGGCGAAACCATCGACCGCGAAGCTTTCAAAGCTTCTTATATGGCAGCAACTACTGGCGGAGTTGGTGGAATGAAGCAAGACGAAAAAAAAGTAATCGGTTATCTTCAAATGGTTGGTCCTATGACGACTTATGGAGGAATGTGTTCCTACGGTGCAGATGATTATTTACAGGCGCTTCGGTATATGAACAACTCGGAAAAAATTTCCGCAATTGTTCTCGAAGTTGATGGTCCAGGTGGAGCGGTTCCCGCAATCAACGCTTTCAAAGAATTTCAAGGAGAAAAGAAAAAACCCATCGTGGTTTTATGCAATGATCTTTGTTCCCTTCATTACTGGATGTCCTGTCTGGTTGCAGATCACATCATGGCAAAAGGAGATATTTCTCCGTGTATTGGTTCTATTGGCGCAACCTGCATTTTGGTTGATTCCCGCGAAGCCATGAAAAAAGAAGGTTACTCAATTAAAATCATCAATGCTCCAGGTTCTGAATTAAAAAATAAAGCAATGGCAGATTTCTATGCGGGAAAAGATGAAGAGTTTGTCTCCCGGTTAGAATCGGAACTGAAACCAATTCGGGATGCTTTTGCAAACGATGTGAAAGAAAGCAGACCAAATATTAGCGATGATAAAAGAATATTCGGTGCAGATACATTTTCTGCTACCGAAGCTTTAAAACTCGGTCTGATAGACAGTATCGGAAACGAGAAAAAAGCCTTTGAATTAGCTCAGGCTTTAGCAGAATTAAACGAAAATTAATAACCATAAATTCTAATTACCATGTTGAAAGAAAAGTTTCAATTAGTGATCGCAGTGGCACTTTCCGCACTGGGATTAAAAGAACTCCCAAAAGGAGCAGATGGAAAGTTGGCGTTAGATGCTGAGCAGGAAAAAATCTTGCAGGCAACTTACACCGGCACACATTACGAAGCGTTCGTAAAGGCTGCCAATGATATTTTAGCCGAAGAGCAAGGTTTAACCGCTGCTGCAGATGCTGAAAAAATTAAAGCAAACGCGCTTTTAGCTTCTGTGCTGAAAGGAAACGCAGGTGGTGAAGAAGGTGGTCCGCCTTCAGTTCCTGCAACTCCAACCGCTGTTGCACAAAAAGTGGTAGACGTTGTTCAGCAACAAGCTGCAACCATCGATGCTTTAATGAAAGCTCCAGAAGACAAACCTTCTGCCGTGAATGCAAACAGACTTGGATTAGTTGGTTTGGCTTTGGTCGCCTCATTCTCGACTTCAACGCATTTATTTGGTACCAATCCTGAAGCTTCAAACAAAATCTTTGCTTTTGAAGGGAGAAACTGGAATCAAAGAGCCGCAGGAAAATCTGCTGCTACAACAGATTTCTCTGATGTTTCTACGGTAACTCGGTTAAATCAGGACTTAAAAGATTATCAGAATCAAAATCCTACATTTCTTCGTGATCTGTATGTGGACAAATACGGTTTACCCGAATTCTGGCCAAAAAGAGTTGGTGTTTTAGATCGAGTTACTGATGGTGTAATGGATATCGGTAGTGTTACCCAAGCTAGAAAGCCAGATTGGACTCCAGGTTTCGAAATGTTTTTGCAAGCAGAAACAAGAAGAATCTATAGAATTCAGATCGATTTGGAATTTAGCGGATACCAACTACAGGAATTTGAGAATTCTTGGTTAAACACTATTTTCAATTTTGACGGATCCACTCCTTACAAACACACGTTCATTGCTTATTTGATTTCTAAAATCGATGAAAAAGCAAGACAGGAAGACCGTGAAGGTGCAGTCAATGGAATTTTCGCGCCGAATATCAAGGGAATAAAAATGAAAGGGCATTACTTGAATGCTCAGTCTGGAATCAGACATCAGTTATTCATGTTCCGTGATGTTTTGAAAACAATTGCTCCATACATTTCCAAAGTTGGGAAATTCAGTTCTGCGAATGCTTATGATTATGTGAAAGGTCTTGTGGAATCTTTACCGAATGGTATCAAAAAACGTCCGAATCAGTATTTATACATTTCTCCATCGAATCTTGTTAAAGTTCGCGATGCTTATCACGAAATTAATAAACTCAATAATAATTACAACGGAAGCATGTTGAATTATATTGATGGATACCCAAATATTCAATTCTACGGATTGGAAGATTTGGAAGGTTCAAATTTAATGTTCGTTACCGATAAAGACAATATCGAGATCATGGAATACAGACCAGCTGAGAAGTCCAAATATGAAATCGAAGAATTGAAAAGAGATAGTTTCATCTTCGCAGATTACCGATTTGGTGTTGGTTTCGTATTCTCAGGATTCGATTTACCTAGCAATGACTACAAAGGTATTGCACAATTCATCTGGATTAATGATGAACCAATTTTCCCAGCAACTGTTTCAGTTCCATTATTTGGAGCTCCAATGAGTGCAACCGTGAATATTAATTACAACAGATTGCATGTGCATCCTGAACTGGTTGCAGATGTTACCAAGTTGCAAGGACTTCCTGCAGGAACGATCGTAGAGATCATCGGTGATAAATTGATGACGAACACTAACAAGATCCTGAAAAAAACAGGAACAAACGGTGGAAATCTTGATCTGACTGCAGACTTTGCCCCGAAAACCATGTACAAGTTGATCATGGCGATTCAGCCAGATGGATTGTACAAAGAATTGGCAAGAGTAACTGACTTCCCGAACAATACGGTTGCAACAGTAACCTTTGATGAATTGGTTATTGATTTGGCAGACGGACAGACTCAGAAATATGAAGGTGCAGCTGGAACAGTAACTTCCATCATCGGTGGAAATGAAAGTACAGAATTAACCATTTATGGTTCAGAAAGTGCCTTGACGATTGCTTCTGTAACAGAAAAAATCGTAATGACTTCCAGCGCTGTTCTGGATTCAGACGTGAAATTTGTAACCTTGAAAAACTTCGGTGGCGTTTGGTACGACATCGCAAGAGGATAGATTTTATTGGGCTTCGATTTTTCCCGAAGCCCTTTTTACAATAATTTTAAAAATTTAAAATATGTATCAATTTAGAAAAGTTGACAGACCTGCTTCTGGAGCAGGCGCGCCAAACGTAGGGAGCAGATTCGCTTACCTCGCCTGGACGCAAGATTTGGTTTCCTTTCCGGATACCGATGATAATAACGTTTTGCTGACTGGTCAACCGGTTTTCAAAGACGGTAAAGGATTAGTTCCAATTTATATTACCACATCATCCAGAGAGTTTTCTTATGAAACGATCGGTGATCAGGATGCCAGAAGTTTTAAAGTGAAATTCATGGGAACTCACCCGGGAACAGAACTGGAAGCTTTGGAATATGCCAGAAATATGACGGACGAAGAATTTATCATTTTTATTCCGGGTTGTCAATCCACAGATCCTGTGAAGGTTTTGGGCAGACCTTGTGAACCTTTGATCTTTAAATCAAGTCACAAAGGTGGAAAAGACGGAAGTAAATTCGAATTTATATTCGAACAGGAAGTTGGTGGAAAAAATACCTACATGGTTTATTACGGCCCTCTTGTTTTGCAGGATACTGTTTATGCGGTTGTAGATTTCACTACGGCTTTAACTGCACTTTCTCCAGTTCAAAAAGTGGCAACAACTGCAACGACTCAGCCTTTAGATATTACTTCTTTGGTGGGAATTACCACCAAGCAAGTTACTTTTATTGGTCAGGAAGCTGATCCGGTAAAAGCAGGAACTATTTCCGAAGATACCACCGGACCAATCATGATCCTGTTGATTGGCGGATTGCAGTGGAAAGCGCTTCAAGGCTCAACAATTACTTTCGAAGTTTTTGTAAGCGGAAGCATCACGGTACTGATCGAAAGATGGAGAACCTAGTTTAGTTTTTTTCATAGTTTTATTGAGATTCCGTTGCCTTTGCTGGTAACGGAATTTTTTGTGGCTTTTTGCGTCACAACTTTAAGCGGTCGCACCTTCTATTTTCGCACTATGGAAAACACGGTAACGCCTCTTAAAGGCATGCAGATCTTGCGGGAACTTTCCGCACAGAATATTCCTTCTACCATTAAATTCATTTCCTTGAACGATACAGATAAAGTTTCAAAGGGAATTGTAGAAGAAAAGAATATCATCCTTATGCAAGGTTACCGCCGGAACCAAAGTAAAAAAGCAGACATCCTCGCAAGTTTTATGAGAATGGGTACCGAAGAAAACCGACAGTTTTATTGGCCGCTTCTCTGCGAACTCAACGGTAGAAAAATAAAACCATGAATATAGGCTTCAACACTACTTCCAAGGAAGAATTAACCATAGAGAAAAGCGCAAAAGGCGGGATTGTTTCCACGCCTTCTACATGTTTTTCTTTCTCCGTAGAAGATCCGGGATTTGATCCGCGACAAGATGGACCGGTAGAACATTTCGGGTGGGGACAAAGTATGCAGCTCATCGAAGGTATTGAACTCCTTCCCTACGGATTGCGAAATGATATTCCCCAATTATTGCGGGAAACGGTTTACAACAATCCCAATATTCCGGGGATCATGGAAAAGAAACAGCAGTTGCTTTGGGGTCAAGGTCCGCAATTGTACAAAGATGCTTTGATCGATGGCAAGCCGGGTAGAGAATGGACGTATGATACGGACGTTCAAAACTGGTTAGAATCCTTTGATTATAAAAATTACCTACACAAAATTATGGTAGATCATTCTTTCATGCAAGGTGCTTTTCATGAAGTCATCAACGCTAAGTCGGGACGAATGGGTGTGAACAGAATTCACAGTCTGGAACATCTGAACCCACTTTGGACGAGATTAGGCCGAAAAGAAAATTCGGGAAAACCAACGCACGCTTTTGTTTCAGATTCTCACCTAGTATTTTCTCCAGGTGGTTATGATTTATATCCGCTGTTTGATTCCAAGGATCCTTTCAAAAAAGGTCGGTCGGTTCATTATGCGCGCCAATATACATTTGCTACTGATTTTTATGCGATTCCTACTATTTACGGAGCTCTGGAATGGATCCGTCGTTCCTCTGCAATTCCGATGATCTTAAAGGCACTTTCCAAATTCTCTATGAATGCCAAATATCACGTGACTTCTCCGGCTGCGTTCTGGGATTTGAAGCGGAAAGAAATGCAGGAAGATTGTCAGGCAAAAGATATTCCCTATTCTGAAACCATGCTCGATGATTACGAAAGATTATTGTTTAGAAGCATTATCGAAACATTATCAGGCGAAGGAAACGCCGGAAAGATTTGGCATACCAAAGATATCTTCGCGCCCGATGGTCAAAATTTGACAACATTAGGTTGGAAGATTACGGCGATCGAACAGAATATTAAAGAATTCGTGGAAACTCAAATTTCCATTGCCAACAAATCTGACTCTGCGGTTTCTTCTGCAGTTGGAATTCATAAATCTTTGGCGGGAATTTCGGGCGATGGAAAAGCCGATTCCGGTTCTGAACAATTGTACGCTTATTTGATGTACAAATTAACTGGCGTAGCAATCCCTGAAATGATTGTAATGGATGCTGTGAATCATGGATTAAGAATCAATTTTCCAGAAAAGAAATTGAAGTTAGGATCGTATCATGGTGAAGCGCAAAAGCAAGAAGATCAAACGAGCAAAGACCGAATTAAAAACCAATAACATGAAGATTTTATTCTCAAAAGACAGTGCAGAATCCGGGGAACTTCTAGAGGTTACAGGTTTCGTAGATGCAGATATTAAAGTGGACAGAGTTTGGCCGTATTTGCGAACTGCTTCCCGCGATATTTTTAATATTATCGGGAAGGTGAATTATGAATTGTGTGAAGCCATTCAAGAAGATTCCAGTGCACCAACTGAAGAAACCCAAGAGTTATATGAATTGGTTCGTTATGCCATTGCTTTAGATGCTTTCCGGAAATATATTCCGCTAAATGATCTGGCTTTTACCAATGAAGGCAGATTATTGCGAAGAGATGAACATACAGCTTCGGCTTTTGCGTGGCAAATTGATAATTCTAATCAAGCCATGGAACGCAGATATTACGAGTCCGTAGATGAAATCATCAACTTTATTATGGATTCCGAAGACTTGGAACCTTCGGATTATATGACGCAGTTTTCGGGGCTTTATGTGCCGAATTTGAAAATGTTCCAAAAATTTGTAAACATCAACGATTCTCATTTATTGTATTTCAAACTCGCGCCAAGTTTACGCCTGTGCGAACAGCGGGAAATCATCAATCGCATGGGAAATAAATTTGCGGATTATAGACTCCCTATCAAAAAAGACGATTACATTACGAACCTAATCCAGAACTGTTGCGTGTATTTTGCAATGGCAGATGGAATTCAGAAATTCTCTGTGCAATTATTCCCGGAAGGTTTAATGAGCGCAAAAGGTTCTGAAAGACAGGATAAAAAAGCGGGTTCTGGTTACGATAAAGAAAGTACTTCCCTCTTTTACCGCAATGAATTGGCGGGATTGCTGAAAAATTTAGAAATAGAAATGAAAAAACTAGAGCCGGTTTACACGAGCAAACCGCAGATTAATTTTTCTAAAGACGATGGCTTTGTTTCGACTTCTTAAATAATTGGTTTAGATTTAAACTAATTGGTTTAAATTTGATAAAACTTATGACAATATGCACTCCCTAGAAATCCCCGAAATCAGCAAACGCTTCTGGATTCCTGAAAACCTTGGCGAATGTGACAAACGCCAATATCTGGATGCTGCCAAACTGGTGCTCATGTTCCAAATGGGTGATATTACCAAAGAAGAATTTAGAATTTTACTGCTGTATTCTCTCATGAATATGGAATTTAAAAAGAGCGATCTAGAAAACATCCAGGATGAAAAGTGGGAAAATATTTTTATCGCTTCAGAAGTTCTTAATTCTTTCTTCACTATTGATGAAGCGGGACAAATGCACTTGGTGCAGGATTACATTCACAATCCTGTGAAAACGGTTCCTTATAAACTCAGCAAATTCAAAGGTCCAAAAGATTCTTTCCAGGGAATTACGTATGGACAATTAGAAGACGGCGTTGGCGAACTGAATAACTTCATCAAGTATGGCGAAATTGAAAGCCTCGTAAAATTGTTTGCTATATTTTATCTCAAGAACGGAGAGAAATATTCTAAAATTAACCTGGAGAAAAGAATCAAATTCTTTGATCAACTCGATATCCGCTACGTTTACGGATTTTATCTGCTCTTCGTTTCCTTTTTTAATTATCTCACCAAAGAATGTATCATCGTTCTGGATGGCAAAGAACTGGATCTCCGCATCCTGTTCAGTGCAAAAGAGGAAGAAACTACAGAAATTAATCCCGATGAACCAGAAAGTCTGGGAATGCGCGCAACTTCTTTTCAATTGGCAGAAAGTGGCGTTTTCGGTACGTTGCCGGAACTTAGGGAATCAGATGCCATGATGGTTTTGGTAAGAATGTATGATCTGGTTCTGCGCAACCGCAAAGAAGACCAGGAAAGAACAAAACAGGAAGAATCTCAAAAAACAGAATCCCATGATTAGTCCCACGATTTTAAAAGAAAACATCCTCGAAGCTACTTCAAATATTCCCGCAATCAAGCGGAAAGAAGTTTTGGTGACCGATGATGAAATGGTAGAACTTCTTGGTGATCACAAAGATTCCCAGAATATTCTATTGATAGCGGTTCTGCCCTCTTATGGTGGTTTTGGGCAAGAAGATGAAGCGGGAATGATTTCCTACATGCAATTCTTTCTCCTGGAAAAAGTGGATTATAAGAAATTTAAAAATCGTGATGAATACATTGCGGTTTTTGACAGAACCTTAGCAGCTGCCAAACTTTTCCTGACTGAAATGTTTGGTTTAGAATTATTGAACTGTTCCCTAGAACAATTACAATATGATTTCCGGATCCGTCCGATCTCCCGGAAAGCCAGTTGCAATGGTTACGAAATACAGATCGATTCCAAAGCTTATTCCGATAACTATTAAAACTCAAAATTATGTTTGCACTTGTTGTTATTTTCTTCTGTTTTTTCATCGTTATTTTCGGAATGAGCGGTTGGCTTTATTTGGATCACAAAAGGAACAAAGAAGGCATGGAAAATTATTTTAAAAATAAATACGGTGGTTTCAATTCTCCAAGAAACTCCTAAAATTCCCCAATAATGGATTTACTTGCCGACAGAAAAGCCGAAGATTCCCCGATTTTCAAAGCGCACATGGAACGAGTGCTGAAGGAACACGCCCGAAAAATGAATCAAAAACAAATGCAGGGTTACGCCACATTTAAGGATCCCTCTTTCCGTGGCAGAAGTTATTCCACAGATGGCGATTCTCTCACTTACACTCAAGCTGCACTCTACCGTTTTGTAGATATGAAGAAACTGCGCTATCCAGGATCCGCCACACAGTACAAGCGGAAACGCGTCTACGATTTCCATAACAGAATAATTATGGGGCATTACAACGGAATTATGAAGGATCTCATTTACGGCGCAGCGGAAGATGTTCGCGCAGATCTCTTGTCTAAAATCGATAATACGATTATTTAAAAAAGTAGGTTAAAACAAACTTTTTGCGTATCTTTATAGAATGGAATATATATATCAATACCTAGAATTGATCAATCTAAAAGCTTTCTGCGAAAGATTTGATTTAAATTATGAATTTACGCGTCAGGTTTTGCAGGGAAAAAGAACCTTGACCGATAAGTTTAAGGATATTTTGGTAGGACATCTGAAAACATATCATACTTCTCAACAGAATCTATTCAAAAAATTAAATTAATCTATTAATATTCTGTAATGTATTACGGTGGATTTTATTACATTTGTACTATAATTTTGATTATCATTCCTATTTATGCTTAATTTACAGGTATCTGCTGATTTAGGTTTTCACAATGGCAAGTATCAAGTTGATCTTTCTTTAGTGGAATTTGAAGAAGAAAATGTAACTATAATTTACTCACCCGCATTAGATTTAAGCGGTTACGGGTACGATCATGTAGAGGCCAAAGACTCATTCTCGGCTGCTTTACATGAATTTTTTAGATATACAAATAATAAAAAGACTTTAGATCGGGTATTGAAGGAATTAGGTTGGGATATCAAAGGCTCGAAAAAGAAGCCAAAATTTAATCCACCCAAAGATTCAGATTTAGTTGCAAATAATCCTATGTACAACGAAATTGTAAATCATAAGACTTACAAGGTTTCGCGGGAAGAAATAGAATTTGCATATTAAATTTTTATGTCAGCGCAACATTTAAGAAATGTACCTTTAAAACTTTACCAAGATTTTTTAAAATCAAAAGGTTGCAGTTGCAACAGGCAAAAAGGCGGACATGAACATTGGTCTCGAGCAGATCTTCTGAGGCCAATTACGGTACAAACCCACGTTGATCCGGTACCGGAATTTATAATTAAAAATGGTCTAAAACAGTTAGGTTTAACCAAAAAAGATTTTACAGATTGGATATAAATTATTTGAACGAATATTTCAAAATAATTTACTCGAAAATATAGTTTAAAATTAAACTGTTTAGTTTACATTTGTGCTTTCAAAATAACACAAATGATGGAGAATAATTAAACCGCCCAGAAATGAGCGGTTTTTTTTATATTTGGGTAAATAATTTACTATGAAAAAACTATTTATTCTTGCTCTAAGTGGTTCATTGATTTATTCTTGCGAAAAATCCAAACCAACGTATCAACTGAAAACAGATATAAACCCGGCTACAGATCCTCACGGACTTACAGTAAAAGAAAAAGAAATTTTGAATCAGCATCAAATTCCAATTTCTAATATTGAAGATGAAGTTAAAAATGCGTATCTCATTTTAAAATCCGACAAATATTATATTGATACTGAAATATTAAGGTTTTCTGGTTTATCCAAAAAAGCCAAGGGGAATAAGCAAGAATTTCGTATAATCAAAACTCGAGATAGTTTAATAAAAAATGAAGCTAAAATTGCAGAGAAAAAACTCCGTGACTTTGAAATACAATCCGCAAAAGAATCATCGGGAGCTCGAAAAAAATATGGTGAAGATTTTAGAAATAAATTGTTAGATAACGGATTAAATATTAGAGTTTCAGTCTCGGGAAAAGAAAATAAAAAAATAAAACTAACATATGTTTTATTTGATGAAGTATGGTTTAGAAAATTTGAAAATGAAGGATATTTCGATCAAATCCACGATCAAGGATTTACTCATATTGAACTAACAGATGGCTATGATTATGGGCAATATATGAAATATGAAAAATGATTTTAAACTTTCTCTTGCACAATTCAAAAGTATTACGCTACTTTGCAGAAGCAAAACGTAATTGATCAGGATAAGTCATTTTATTTTATCCAAAAAACTTTATCGATATTAACTTCTGGCATTGGCTATTAGTGGAAAACTTATCCTCGGATTAGTTACGTTTTGCGACAACCACGAAACCCAATGTCTTTTTTTGTGGGTTTTATTGAAGAGGATAACTTTAAATCAAAATAAAATGCAAAACGTAACTACGGCTCCAGCAGCCAAATCCAAAACAGCAAAAGAATCTCTAACGATTGCTTTTCAAAATTTCAACGGCGTATTCATTGCCAAAATCTCCAACTTAAAGGGAAAAGAGACTTTCGCCTACGGTGAAAACAAAGTAAGTGCGGAAATAAATGCGCTCCAGAATTACAGACTGAAATATTCACTCCAAAATTCTGCCTCATGAATCATTATCGAAACAAAATCGCCCTCATTTCCTATGAAGGAATTGAAGTTGACGAAGCCAGTCTTTGGCTCCGCAAAGGAGAATTAATGGTCTTGGTTGATGATGATCAGTATGTCACTTATCCGTTCTCGGAAAGTAAATTTTACGAAGTAGAACTTTAAAAGAATGTTGCAGCACTGCAACAATTAATCAAACCTTTTTACAATCAATATCATGAAAAAAATATTCGTGCTAATTTTATTAGCGCTCTCTATCGCGGGATTTTCCCAAAGCTTTCAGCCTGTTTTAGGCATTAATTATACCGGTGGTTTTACCTACAAAATGGACCAAGAACTTTTCTCGGGGAAAGTAGGAATGCTCTACACCCCGAAGAATAAAAAATCTTTTATTAAAACCGTGGAACTCAGCGGTAATTACTACTACAATCCAATGCCGAAATTGCCAGTTCCTTATGATTTTTACACGGTGAAACTGCAAATGGCAAAACAAGTGGTGGAATATTGGAACATCGTTTTTTATGGCGGTTACATCAATAACTTTGAGAATGATGTGATGAAACCCTATAATGGGGAATTTAAAACCAATCTGAGTTATGGCTTAGGAATCCAAACCTTTGATGATATGATCATGGGCGAAATTTTATTTGAACAATTGGCAGGTTACCCACATCTAAGTGTAGGTTTTACCTATAAATTCAAGAAGATTAATAAAACGAAGGAAGAGAAAATGGTTGAACCTAAATAATTGCGTGTTGCTCGGTGCATCGGCTCAAACACGATGCACTTTTTAAACCGTTCAGAAATGAGCGGTTTTTTTTGCGTCACAACTATTGCGAACGCAGTTGCGCATCTTCGTGTTAAATAAATATCCTATGAATATTTGGCACAAAAGATTGTTTTATTGGCAAATCGCTACTTTGTTATCTATTGCAGTGATACAATGGTTTTATCCCGAAAGAATCTTTTTAATATCGCTCTCGGTTTTGTTCTTTCTGTCGGAATTTGGCGTTTTAGAGGCACAAAGGAATGAAAACCCGTCTGCGGTTTTCTATCAAAAATCTTGTCTTTTCGCTTTGATCGATTTGTTTTCTGTGCTTGTATTTCTGGTTTATTTCGTGAATCTGATCTTCCAGTTCTTCACTTACGATGGGTTTTATAACATTTTGTTATTCCACTACATCGCAATCCGAAAATTTCACATCCTCAAAAATTATAGTTATGAAAAGTAATTTCATTAAAATTCTGGCAAATCCAGACAACAAAAAAGACTCGAAAGTCTACAACGAACTCTTGAACGAATACGCTCCCATTGCAGGAGCTCGTCAAGTTTACCATTACCAATTAGGCTACACGCCAAATAAATTGGTGAATCTGAAATACGAGATCCAAAAAAACCAAGGAATTTCCGACAAAGAAATTGCGCTTTACGATCCATCCTTAGAAGAGGAAGAAGAAGTGGTTCAGGATCCGCCGAAAAAATTAACGAAAAAAGAAATCGAAGCGGCAAAAAAAGCGGAAGAAGCAGAAGCTCTTGCACAGAAAAACGCTGAAACTTTAGAAAATCCTATCCTCAAAGGTTTGGACGAATCTTCCTGGGACGGTTTAAAACTTCGGGACGAATATCCATTTCTGAACGAAGAAAATACGCCCGATGTTTACAAAGTTTTGGTTTCCGATAAGATTACGGCTTATAAAAACTATGCGGCGAAACATGCAGAAGCTTTAGAAGCTGCAGATCAAGGCGAGGCTGAAGATAAATTATTTGCTTTGGCTTCTGGAGCCATCAAAGATTACCAGAATAACATCGATATTAAAGATGAATTGGATTTCTACAGAGAATCCAAAGGAAAAGTTCTGGGCAAACATCCGAAATTGAAAAATCTTAAGATTGAGCAGGAAATCGGGGAAATGTCCGAAGCTGATTTGGTGAAACATCGTGGCAATGCTTTGAAATCGGTTTCCAAATATGCCAAGGCAGAAAATAAGGAGAAAGAAGCGGAATGGACTTTCCGCTTAGTAAATGCCGAGAGAAATCTGATTGACAAATTCAATTACAAATTTGAAAAGTAAATGCTTTTTCAGAAAGAAGACATAGGGGTAAAAACTAATAACCAAGACGAGGCGGGCAAAGATTGTTCCGCCTTCACCTCTAAATTTCTGAACGTGCAATCTTACATGGTGAACAATCTTCCGGAAGATTTAAAACGCTTGCCAGATCCAGGAGAAATATTTTTTCTACAGACCATGAGCAGCTTCAATGCTTTCACATTTGTAGAATTAATTTCCAGATTACAGTTTATTGAAGAATTGTACGCCACGACTTATTCTGTTTCACTTTCTGTACTGGAAGCTCTGCAAGAAATGCAGGCAAGTGGCAGAATCGGGCGAATTAAGTTATTGATTTCAGATTCTATGCGCTCCAGAAATCCGCGGATTTGCGACGCGCTGAACGCTTGGGCAGAAACGGACGGCAATGTAACGATCATCTACACCTGGAATCACAGCAAGATTACTTTGGCCAAAACCGAATTCGGAGATTTCTGCATTGAAGGTTCTGGGAACTGGAGTAAGAACGCCCAATATGAACAGTACATTTTCACGAATAATGAAGATGTAATGAAACTACGGAAACAATTATTTTACGACTGCAAGGTCGTGCACAGAATTAATTAAAATGAGTGAAGTTCCCATAACTACGGAAACAATATCCATTTGGTGTCCGATCTCGGATGCGGAAGGTCAAATGATTGCAGAACTGGCTTCGGTTGGTTTTTCTGCGGATAAAATTGCAGATACTTTGCAACGGCAGAAACGTTTGTTTTTGCGGGATTTCCGTATCAATGGAACTCCGATATCAGATGCGTACAAACGTGGGCTTTATCTGGCGCAAAGTGAGACAGATGCCGTGACTTTAGAAAATGCCCGCAAAGGAAACCTGACCGCTAAACAACAGATGGAAAAAAAGTGGGAAGAGCAACGAATAGAAAATATAAAAAACGAAATTTTTAATACTGAATAAAATGACAAAACTATTGACAAATCTATGTCTCAATCTTGCGAGACTTTTATACAATGTTTCAATTTCTTCACAAAGAAGATATGACAAAAAAATTTTAAAATTTGAAAATAAAAAAAAACGTGCGCAATTTATTGAGAATAAAGCAACTATGGCGATATTCAAGTATAGTGAAGAATTGAAAAGTTTATAATAAATGAATTTCGACGAAATAGAACTCGATGATCTTTTGGAATTTCTGGAAACGGGAAGTCCGAAAAATGTACCGCCAAAACTTGCAGAATATATGTTGATGCTTGAGAAAATTTGGGGCATGTACCGTCGTGGTTTTGAATTTCCCAATAAAGAAGCTATTGTAAAACATTTGGTCATTGTACATAATCTTCATCGCTTCCAGGCGGTGAAACTCATTAATGATACTTTCAATTATTTTAAAATTGAAAATAATTTACCGAAAGATACTTGGCGTTTTTTGATCGCAGATATGATGCGGAAAAATTACATGTTGGCTTTGAGATTAGCAAAGACAACCAAAGATGCACGTGATGCAAACAGCATTGTTCGGGAATTAGGCGACGTTATCGGTCTGGATAAAGATGATATCCTGGAAATGGAAGAGGATTTAATGAAACAGATCCAAGTCTTGACTACCGATATCAAAATGTTTGGCGAAGAGCCGGAAGATCGTCGCGCTATCGCTCAGTTTATTGATGATCTGCCCGATGTTCCAGAGAAAATAAAAGAAGCCGCCAAAGCCGAAGTAGATGGTTTGCCTTTCCGCTTCCTCAACTTCGAAGAAAACCCTAGGAAATAATGTCATCCAACAGAATTTTTGAAGCCGCTAACGGAACATTCAAAGGAAATGCAGAATACCATTATGTAAATCCTGTCGGCATGGCCGTAGAAGTTTATGATCCTACCAATCTTTATTTATTGGCAGGTCGTGCAATGGGAAAAACGACGAGTATTCAGGCAAGGCGTTCCATTAAAATTTCTAAAGCAATGCCCGGAGCTTACTTTGCGTTTGTAGGTGATTATTATTCCAACTTATTATCGAACACAGTTCCCTCCATGATCAAAGGTTGGAACGATATCGGTTTAAAAGAAGGCGTTCATTATGTAACGAATGAACGACCGCCAGATTCTTTCGATAAGCCTTATAAAAAACCTTTGACTTATAAGCATACCATCAGTTTTTATAATGGTGGTTTTTTCAAACTCGCATCTATGGATGTGATTTCATCCATGGCGGGAGATTCTTATCAGCATCTTTTTGGGGACGAAGTAAAATATTTCGTCAAAGAAAAACTGGACAAACTTTTGCCCGCAGCTCGTGGAGAAGGAATGCGTTTCGGGCACTCTCATTATTACCTGGGGAAAACCTTCACGACCGATATGCCGAATATTTTGAACTCCAATGAATTCGACTGGATTCTGGATCAGGAGAAAAATATGAATCCCGAAAATTTGCGCTTGGTTCTGCACGCTTCCATTACCGTGAATGAGATTAAGGAGAAAATGATGAAAGCCTATGTAAAGAAAGATCAGTTTGAATTTGACCGACAAAAAAGATTGTTTCATAGGTGGAACCAGCGCCTGGCAAAAGTACGCATCAACTCTACTCTATTTCTCATGGTTTCCACCTTTGCAAATGCGGATATTCTGCGTTTGGATTATTTCAAAAAGCAATTGGAATCTTTGGGTCCAGAAGGATTTCGACCTGCAATTTTGACCATGAAGCATGAAGTTAAGCAAGGTGAAAAATTCTATCCGTACTTATCCGACAAGAATTTCTATGATGACGGACTTTTATTGGAGTTCTACGACAATTACGGCTTCGGTGATAACGTTGCTTTGACTTCTGATGGGTTGAAATACATCAACAATCGCCAGAAATTAGAGGGTGGAATGGATTTCGGAGATATGAATTCCCTGATTATTGGTCAGGAACAGGGTTGGGTTCAAAGGATCCTTAAAAACTTCTGGACACTCGAACAAAACGAAGCAGAAATCGCCAAAGATTTCCGTGACTTTTTTCGAAATCACAAAATGAAAGTGTTGGATCTGTACTATGACCGCTCTGGAAATCAAAATCATAAGACAGGAAATGACCGCGCCACATCCATCAAACGACATATTGAATTTGTGGATGATAAACCAACCGGTTGGAAGGTTAATTTAATGAGTATTGGTCAGGCAACGATCTTGCAGGAAGAGGAATTCAATTTGATGATGGCTGTAATGACCGAAACCAATACCAAACTTCCGAAATTATTAATGGATCGTCTCCAGTGCAAAGAATTGAAATCCTCCATGGAAGTCGCCAAACAAATCATAAAGCCCGACCGTTTTGGAATCCGCAGGATCCGTAAAGATAAATCCTCGGAAAGCATCCCAATGCAAAGGCGCCCAATGTGGTCCACGAATATGAGTGATGCGCTGAAATATTACATGTGTCGCCCGAAGTATATGAATATTTTGAAAAATAAATATACGAGTGAGAGGAGTTATGCGCCGTTGACGCATTAGTAATTTCGTATATTTACTTATAATTAAAAGGAATTAAGATGGGTAGAAAATCCTTGTATAGTGAAAATAGTTTTGACTTTTTTTTGAATGATATAGATAAATATTGGTTGTTTTTAAAAGAAAATATTACATTGCTAGTAGTATTTTTGTCACTTTTAGGAGGACTTAATCAGATTATTAATTTAATTCTTTTATCACCCTCATTAATAATTTATTATTCCCCACAACAGGGTTTATTGGATGGTGTACTATTCCTTTTTTTTGTCGCTATATTTCTTGGAATACTCTTAATCACTGTTCTGAGTGCTATACGGGTTGCACAGAATTCACATAAATGGGTTAAATGGCTATCATATTTTCTTTCTTTGATTTTCTGCATTGCAGGTTTACTTTATCTGACAGTGTACTTGAATCAATTTTATTTAGCAGTGTATATATTTTTACCACTTTTTATAATTTCTCATGTTATGCTTAGTAAAATTGAAGAAATGTCAGAAGGTAAAAATAGTATAAAAGATCACACTGATTTTTTTGAGGAAAAACGTGATATACGCGACCAAAAAAGACAAGGATTTTTTTTACTTGTAGGATTTTCTTTGCTGTCGTTCTTAGTTTACTTTAGTATATTCTATAGATTAAATGCGAATAATATCGTAAGTATTGAGAACAATCTGATTATCGAAAGAAAAATAAATGATAACTCCTCCCAAAAATATGTAATTGTATACAATAATGGATTGTATGTTTTTCTAAAGGATGAAATATCAAGAAAAATAATGGTTCTTGATGTAGAATTATTTACAAAAGATTTATTGTTAAAAAAATAATAAAATGGAATTATTAAAAAGTTGAAACTTTAAAAAAAAACTAATGATCGAACAAAAAACATTCAGAAATCTACAGTTATTAGAAGAAGGTCGCACAATGGCAAAGCTTCTCTGCAAAGAAAACTATGCTGAAACCGTGAAGCCTTATATTACAACCATCGAAAAAGTAGCCGAAGCCAATAATGAAAATCATTTTGAAGCGATGAAGCGGATTAATACTACAACAGATTTTACTGTTCTTGAAGAAAAGAAAATTTTGTTTTCTGCAGCGTTGATGGAAATCGTGGAGGAGAAAAATTTGAAATTTTAAAAATTTTCTAAATGGCAGAAAATTGGATATTTAAACCACCATTCTCTGATTTTGATTTTCCAGTCACGCGATATACTTTAATCATTTTTATAGAATCTGATGTATATACTTATAAGATGCAAAGCTGTATCAATAAAGAATGGGATGTTGTACTATGGAAGGATATATCTGATCAAAATGAATTTATATATGAAACTAAAGCATTGTATAATATTTTCGATCTAACATTAATTTATAAAGAAGATATTGATCAATCAATATTAGATTTGATTACAAAATAAAAATCAAAACTCCCTGCAAGCGACCAAAGAGAACGCAGAGGAAAAATTGTATATTTGAGTTCAATATTTGTACATGACACTAAGCTGGAACGAAATAAAAGACCGCGCACTACAATTTTCAAAAGAATGGCTCGATACTTCAAACGAAGAAGCTGACGCCAAACCATTTCTGGTAGAGTTTTTCAATGTGTTTGGCATCACGAGAAAAAGAGTTTCAACATTTGAACATAAAGTTAAAAAGCTTGACAATAGAGACGGTTACATAGATTTACTATGGAAAGGAACCATCCTCATAGAGATGAAAAGCCGCGGCAAGAATCTGGACAAGGCCTACATTCAGGCAATTGAATATACTCACGGTCTGAGAGAGCACGAACTCCCAAAATACATTTTGATCTCCGACTTTGAAAATTTCCGACTTTATGACATGGAGGAAACCAAAACGGTAGAATTTAAACTCATCGATCTGGTGAACAATGTTCAGCACTTCGGTTATCTTTTGGGTTATCAAAAAAAAATCTACAAAGAGCAGGATCCAGCGAACATCAAAGCCGCCGAGTTGATGGGCAAGCTTCACGACCGGCTTGAAGAAATCGGTTACACAGGTCATCCGTTGGAAGTTTATTTAGTACGAATTCTATTCTGCCTATTTGCGGAGGATACGACAATTTTCAATAAACAACAGTTTCAGGAATATATTGAGCAGCGGACCAATGAGGACGGAAGTGATCTTGCCGCGAAGCTTCAGGAATTGTTTCAGGTGCTGAACACTGCTGCGGAAAACCGCTTCAAAAATCTTGATGAACAGTTAGCCGACTTTCCCTACGTGAATGGGAAACTGTTCGAAGAAATATTGCCCATGGCAAGTTTTGACCGCAAAATGCGCCAGGCATTGCTCGAATGTTGTTTTATCGATTGGAGCAAAATATCTCCTGCTATTTTTGGATCCATGTTCCAGAGTGTAATGAATCCCAAGGAACGCCGGAACCTTGGCGCACACTACACGAGCGAAACCAATATTCTGAAACTCATAAAACCTTTGTTCTTGGATGATCTGTATCAGGAATTTGAAAGCATAAGGAATAATAAAAACAAACTACCTGAATTTCATAAAAAGCTGAGCACTTTAAAATTTCTGGATCCCGCATGCGGCTGCGGAAATTTCCTAGTCATTACCTACCGAGAATTGCGGCTGCTGGAATTTGAAGTGCTGAAGGCACAAAACAAATCTGGACAGGCAGTTTTGGACGTTAGCCAAATTCTCTGGATCGATGTGGATCAGGTGAATGGTATTGAATATGAAGAATTTCCTGCACGTATTGCAGAAGTGGCGATGTGGCTTATAGACCACCAAATGAATATGTTGGTGAGCAATGAATTTGGGCAATACTTTGCACGGCTCCCGCTGAAGAAATCGGCAAATATTGTGCATGCCGATGCCATGGAAACCAATTGGGAGGACGTGATTCCTAAAACTGAGCTATCGTATATTATTGGAAATCCGCCCTTTATCGGTTCGAATATAATGAAGCAACACCAGCGCGACCAAATTGTGCGTGAGTTCGGAAACTCCGCCGGGAGCGGCGTTCTGGATTACGTAACAGGATGGTACATAAAAGCAGCAAAGTATATATGGGACACTAAAATAAAAGTGGCCTTTGTATCTACCAATTCAATCGTTCAAGGCGAACAGATCAGCATCCTCTGGAGCGAAATGCTGAAAAGGTACCACATCAAAATTCATTTTGCACACCGTACCTTCAAATGGAGCAATGAAGCAAAAGGAAATGCTGCTGTATATTGCGTAATAGTTGGATTTGCAAATTACGACAGTAAAAACAAGAGTATTTTTGAGTATGACGATATTGAAGCCGAAGCTCAGGAATTGAAGGTAAAAAACATCAACCCTTATATAATTGAAGGAAAAGATATTCTAATTGATAAGAAATCCAATCCGATATGTAAAGTTCCTCAAATATTTAAAGGAAATCAGCCCACTGATGGTGGGTATCTAATTCTGTCAGAAGATGAAAAGAATGAATATTTAGCAAAAGAACCAAAAGGTGAAAAATTCATTAAGAATTTAGTGAGTGGACGTGAATTTTTAAATGGGATAAATCGATACTGTTTTTGGATAACTGATTCATTTAATGAAATTCGCGAATTACCGATTTTGCAAGAAAGAATTAAAAATTGTAAGGCGAACAGATTAAATAGCACATTTGCCGATACAAGAAAACTTGCTGAGCGACCATATCAGTTTAGAGATTTAAAAAATCCAGACACTTTTATTGTAATCCCTGCAACAACGTCGGAAAACAGAAAATATATTCCTTTTGCCTTTTTAACTAAAGAATATATTCCTAGCAACAGCATATACATTATCTCTGGTGCAAACTTATTTCACTTTGGAGTATTAATGTCTGTCATGCACATGTCTTGGGTTAAAAACATTTGCGGCCGTTTAAAAAGCGATTACCGTTATTCCAAAGACATTGTCTACAATAACTTCCCATGGCCTGAAAACCCTACAGAAAAACAGTTTACCACCATAGAGGCCGCCGCTCAGAAAGTTCTAAATGCGCGGTTACTGTTTCCTGACTCTTCGCTTGCTGACCTATATAATCCTTTGAGCATGCCACCTGCGTTGATGAAAGCACATAATGAGCTGGACAAATCGGTAGATTTGGCGTACAGATCGCAAGCATTTTCCAGCGAAGCGAACCGGATGGTGTTCCTGTTCGAGCTGTACGAGAAATATACAGCGGGACTGTTTACTAAGGAGAAAACGAAGAAAACAAAAAAAGAAATAAAAACCATTTCCGGCTGAGACGCACAGCGGCGAAGCCAAAAAATTTTTATTAACCGTTTGCAAACGGCTAATAAATGACATAAAAAAAACCGCTTAAATAGCGGTTTTTATTTTTTTAAAACATTCTCGGGAAAGACTTTTCTTAAGTTCAATCATTAAACTTTGGATTTTTATTTGGTTCTCTTGTTGCTGCTCTATCTTTCGAATCTGTAAATAATGTGCATTGATAATTTTATTTTCATGAATCGCATTTTTCAAAATGGGGGCAATAATATTTTTGTATTCTCCCAAAGCGATAAACGGAATCACGGAACCACGAAAAAACGGCATTAATATTTTACTTTCAAAAATGATAAACAATATCTCAAAGTCTGCTTTTCTTTCTGTTCTCACTTCCCAACAATTGGGAATAGGTTTTTTAAGTGGTCGCCCTGCGTTGAATCCGTGTGACTGAATAAAGAAAATAAATTCATTTGCTTTCGGTTCTGCCGTGGTTCCATTGTATGTTTTAATTTGCATTTCGTATAATTAATTGATTGTCTTTAACTTCTATATTCACATCTTGCCCAACTTCAAAACCTGCATCTTTTAGCCAAGTTCCGGAAAGAATTATTTTAGGCTCTGCTTTCCGATTTCTTACGAAATAGGAAATTTTTAATTTTCTAAAATTCATAATCGGCAAAATCTGAAAGTTCGTGACTGTTCCAAGAAATAAACTGCTCTGCAATCCATTGCGCTGGGTTTGGCTTATCTGTACTTTGCATTTTGAAAAATCGATAATCTTCGAAATTGAAAAGCTTTGTAAATCCTTGCTCTTCTAATATCTGATACACTTTATCAGATAATTTTTGTATTTTTGTGCTTTCGGTTGTCATAAGTCGAAATTTTTTAAAGAACAGAGGAAAGGGCAATTTTCCTCTGTTTTTTTTTGTTGTTAAATGTTAAATCTTAAGACCTCTTTTTCTGTTCCATCTAGTAAATCGAAAAGTTCACTTTGAGAAATCACAAGAATTTTTTCAATGATCCTGGAGTTTGAAATCTCAAAAGTTTTTCCGTCTGTATTTTCGATGATTAAAGTCTCTTTTAATCCGTCTCTTCCTATTAAATAAGCGTTTAAATCGTCACTTTTTTTCTTTAAAAAGTTGAATTTGTGGCACAGTGACTGAAAATTTTCTAAATTTTTAATACGTTTTTCTGCGCTCGTCTCAAGTTTGGGCAAAACTGATGTACTTTTTGAGTTCTCAATTTTTGCGGTCGCTTTCTGGTCTGTGGCGGGAGTTACTTTCTTCTCTCCGTTCGCCTTTGTTTGTAAATCATTCATTCTTAAGTAATTAACTTACTTAAATTTACGGAAAAAGTAGGAAAAAACCTACTAAATAAAGCGGTATTTTGTTGATTATCAGTAATTTAAACTAATTCTAAATAGTTCAAGTTTGCAACTGCGGCACATTAAAAAAAAGAGCTTTTTTTAATATCTAAAATTTCAACTATCTGAAATTCAGTCTTTAAACCTTTTGAATACTTTTTGAAAAAAGTATTAAATTAGTTTGACTCCGACCCGCTCAAAGGAGCAGAGAGCGACCGCAGGAAAGAAAAAGAAAGGGATATATGGCGAAATGCCACCATATAGGGCGTTCACGAAAATTGAGAAGTGCGAAGCGCCACCAATTAAAGTGAACTTCCTTTTTTTTGCGTCACAACGCAACCCAATCGCCTTCGGCACCTTTGCCGAAACTAATACCACCATGGCAAGTGCACGGCAAATCCGCGATGAGATAATGAAGATGACTATTGTAGTTAATTCAGATCCTGCGCAGAAAGCGATTTACGAACTATCAAAGAAGAATCAGGAACTTAAAGAAAAGAACGATTCTCTGGGCGCAAGCATGAAAGAGGTTCGTTCTACCCTTGGTAAAAATTCGGATGAGTACAAGAAACTCACTTCGGAATTGAACCAGAATAAATTAGCAGTTTCTTCCAATGAAAAGGAAATGGAGCGGCTACGTGGTGAAATGGATGTCACTCAAATGACTATGCAACAATTGAGAAAAGAAGCTGCACTATTGCGTACTAATCTCAACAATATGGTACCAGGATCACAAGCTTCAATTGAGATGCAAGCACAGTTAGATCGAGTAAACAATAGAATGACTGAGGTAAGAACTGGAGCCAACCAGACATCCACTTCCTTTCGTAACCTTGCTGATCGGTTCAATCATTACTCAGGTATCATCACAGCAGGTATTGCGGTATTCGTTGGGTTTGGTCTATCAGTTCAATCAGTAATTGACCGTAACAATAAGTTAGTAGATGCACAAACGGCCGTTGCAAAGACGGTGAACATGACCAAGGAAGAAGTAGACGATCTCACGAAAGCTTTCTCCACGTTCGATACCAGAACTTCCCGTATTGATCTATTGAAGATTGCCGAGACAGGTGGCCGACTTGGTGTTGGTAAAGCCCAGATAAAAGATTTCGTGCAGGAAGTTGATAAAGCAAATGTTGCATTAGGTGACGGTTTTTCGGGCGGTGTTGAAGCAGTAACTGATACGTTAGGAAAACTTAAAAACCTTTACGGAGAGACCAAAGATCTTGACATGGCGACTGCCATCAATCAAATTGGATCCGCCATGAATGAGTTGGGTGCTAATGGTGCCGCAACAGAACAAAACATTGGGGAATTTGCTTTACGTCTGGGTTCGTTACCTGCTAAATTAAAGCCTACCATTGCAGAATCTTTGGCTTTAGGTGCTGCCTTTGAAGAATCAGGAATTAATGCTGAACGTGCCGGAACTGCTTATGCTACATTCATTCGTAATGCAGCCACAAATGGAGAAAAGTTTGCGAAAGTAATGAACATTTCCAAACAAGAAGTGGAGGAAATGATGAATAAAGATCCATTAGAATTCTTCTTAAAATTCTCGGAAGGAATGAAGGGAATGGATACCACCAACCTGGCAAAAACAATGGAGTATCTGAAAATGAATGATCAATATGTGATCGCTTCTATGGGTGCGGCGTCCGAAAACACTGACCGTTTTCGAAAATCAATTGAACTTTCTAATACTTCCCTATCTCAAGCAACTTCTCTAACCACTGAATTTAATAAGGTCAATAATAATACAGCCGCAATCTTTGAAAAAGTCCAGAAGAGATTTCTCGGATTATTCACCAGTGATACAGTTGCAAATACTTTGAACTTTTTAATCAGCGCATTTGGAAAATTCATAGGTGCTGTTGAGGATTCAGAAGGAACAGTAACCTCATTCCGAAATGGACTCGTTTTTTTATTAAAAGTAATCTCCTTACTAGTAGTTGCTATGGTTTCCTACAATCTAGTTACCGGAGTTTACAATACTTTGATGCGTACTGCGTATGAAAGGGTTCTTGGGTTAACCATTGTCGAGAAAGCCAGAAATGCGGTAATGGTTCTTGGTAACGGAATAATGACTCTTTATCGTGCAAGTCTATGGTTATTAGCTGCAGGATATTCTTTGGTTACCGGAAACGTGGCAGGTGCCACTTTCGCCATGCGTGGATTTACCGCAGCGATTATGGCAAATCCTCTGGGTGCCTTTTTGGGATTAATTACTTTGGTTGCAGGAGCTTATTACGCTTTTTCCGAAAATGCTAGTGATGCCACCAAAAAGCAAAAATCCTTTAACGAAGTAATGAAAGAAGGTTCCGCCAATGCCGCTCAAGAAATTACTTCCCTTCAACTTCTCTATAATGCTGCAACCAATGTTAAACTTTCCACCGAGGAAAGGATGAACGCAGTAAAAAAATTAAAAGAAGAATTCCCAGGTTACTTTGCGCAGATCAGTGATGAAATCATTATGAATGGAAAAGCTTCCAAAAGTTACCACGAATTAAGAGCTGCGATAGTTGCAAGTGCAAGAGCAAATGCAGCAAAATCTGAACTGGAAAAAAGAGAAATTGAGCGTTTAAAAGGTGATGCGCAATGGAGAAGTGATTATGCTAAAGAAATCAGAACTAGTACTGAAATTCAAAAAAGAGGAGATATAACGTCCCGTGTCGATGGTGGAGATGGTAAAAGTTTTACGCAGGTGCTGAAAAAAGATGATTTATTGAAAGCCAGTGAGGAACGGTTAAAAATCATGCGTGAACAAAGATTAAACGGAAAAGTCGCAGATGCATTGGCCGATAAAATTTATGTAGATGCAATAAACACCAACAATAAATTATCTTCTGCTTACAATGGCGATACTACCGGTGAAGCTTCATCAAATTATACAGTTCCAGGTGATCCAGAGAAAAAAGGACCTTCCACCAAAACCAAATCCAAAGCAAACGCGGACCGTAGACATGAAAAAGATATGAATGATGCACTTCGTCGTGGGGAACAATCAGCAGAATTAGCGCGCCAAATCGAACTGGATATCGCAGATGCAAAGATTGAAGCCATGGAGGAAGGTTACGATAAAGAAATCGATCAACTGGATCTACAGGAGCAACGGAAACTCGCTGAAATTGATAAACAAAAAGTTTCTCCAGCTGAATTTGCAATTCTTCAGAAACAAATTGACAAAGCCAAAGGAAAAGACAAAGCGCTCTTTGAAAATCTGAAATTAAGTTGGCAAAATAATAATGCTTCCTTGGATGAATTGAAATTAGCTCAGGTCGAAATTTTCGATAATAAAAGGGACGCATTGCGCGCAAAATCTGACCAAAAATGGTTAAATGAGCAAGAAACTAACCACCAGAAAGAGTTAGGTCACCTAAAACGCCAACAGAATGAAGAATTGGCTTCTTACCAAACTATTGCCGACCTAAAGGAAGGATTAAAAGGCAGAATCGACGAAAAAGAGCGCCAAAAAATAACCACTTGGGCAGAAGGAAAAGAAGCGCTTATTAAAATTTACTTAAAAAGGGAATTAGAACTTCAGATTGCGCACTTGCAATCTATGGTTCAATTATATGAAGGTTTAGATCTCGGAATCCTGACTCCGGAACAGCGGGAATCAGTATTGAAGTTTATCGATGAAGCGGGAAACAAAATCGCAGAATTTAAAGCAAAAATAGCGGGTGAAGATCAAAAAGATAAAGGTCCCAAAAAATTAAGTCAAAAAGGTTCTAATGATGTTCTGGGAATGTCTCTCGATGATTGGGACACCATGTTCACCAATGTACAAAATGGAACCGATATGCTCGGAACCATGGTTGCAGCAGTTGGCGCATTGCAAAATGCTTTCGGTGCCTATTACAAATATGTGGAAGCAAATGAGAAGAGACAATTACAAAATTATCAGTTTCGTACCGATGCAAAAAAGAGAGGTTATAAAAAACAATTACAGGAAGGTTATATCAATCAGGAGACTTTCAAAAAGTTAACAATTAAGGCCGATCAGGATCTAGAAAAGAAAAAAGCCGAATTAGCAATTAAAGCTGCTAAGCGGGAAAAAGCAATGCAGATCGCTTCCATCATTGGAAATACCGCAAATGCAATAATGGGAATTTGGGCACAGTTTCCAAAGTTTGATTTTGGAGCAACTGCCGCAATCATGTCGGGTGTTGTTGGTGCGCTTGGTTTAGTTCAATTGGGTACTGTTTTACGAACTCCTCTCCCAACCGCAGAAGGTTACGAAGACGGTTTCAATACCGAATATCCAATGGAACGTTCCCAAGACGGCAATAAATTCAATGTTCGCAGACGAAGATTATCAAGTGGTTTAGTGGATCGCCCAACGCATTTTATCGCAGGTGAAAATAACCGTGTAGAAATGGTGATCGATAATCCAACCTGGACCAAATATCCTGCAGAGCTCAAACAGGCTATTTATTCCGCCAATTCCCGCGCAAAAGGTTTTGAAAATGGTTTTAACACCACCGAAAAAACGTCTGAAAGCAGTGATGAAATGATGATGATGATGATGACCACTTTAAATAAAATGAATGGAACTTTGGATAATATCCAACGTTACGGAATAGAGGCGAAAATTGCCAAAACCGCACGCAATGGAAAAGACATAGACGAAATGAGAAATGAATTTCTTGATCTCAATAATAAAAATAAACACTGATAATATGCCATCAAGTAGACTAACACCCGCCAGTCAAAGCATGACTTGGGATGTGACGGGACCAGAACCAAGTATTTCAGATATTTCCGTGATTGTTATAGAAACCAAAGAGGTTTTATATGTTCAGTATTCTTTACAGTTTGTGGCAACCAGTGTTAACTGGTTAATTGCGACCGGAATTACGGGATCATATTTGGATTTTAATGGAGCAGGTGCCAATTTGCCTCTAGATTTTCAAAATCTGAACTCCTTAACACCTGGAGTATATAAATGCAATGTAATCATCGAATTTTCGAATGATGTAGAGTATGTGCGGACTTTGACCTCGGAAATTACCTTGACGGTCACCGGAACTTTGGGGATCACTACGGACCAGCCGACCTACAACGCAGTTTTTAATCGTGCAGACAATTCTTTGAGTGGTGACACCTTGGTCACGATTCTCAATAATACCGTCCCGAAAGTTTTATCCTTCTGGCAACCTTCCAACCTTTTCGAACCTAAAACAGGATTTACAGGCAGTTTTTCTCTGGAAGATAATTTGACTTTAAGCATCGCTTCAAATCCTGCATTACCTGTTACCGGAACGGTCAACCATCAGTGCAAATTACTCGGTCCGAGTTCAGAATTTATTGCAGGTTTTGCCATTAATCTTTTAATTCTGGATGAAAACGGAATTGGAGTGCAACCTTCTTCTCTGGCTTTTGAGGTCATTAAAAACACCACGGAAAAAACAGCTGTTTTAAGTGTGATTAATCCGCTCGGAATTGCTTTTACCGTGGAAACTCCGCTTTGGCTGGTTCCTTCCGTTTCTGGGGGCAGCGCTTCGGCAGATATTACCCTCACCACTTCCACTTCTAGCCTTAATCCTGGTACCCACGCTGGAATTGTTAAAATTGTTTTTGCAGGTGGGTTTATTGAAGTGCCGGTTAATTTATTGTTGAAACAATTTATCAGCAATAATTGGATCGAAAGAAATTTTTGTCTGGATGCAAGTCCATTGTATTTTACTAAAATTAATGAAGCTGCAAAATTCGTGAGAACCACCATGACGGCAACGTACGTGGTAAATGGCGTGACTTCCGTTTTCAATCAGGTGTATATCGTTCGCTATATAAATGATGTTGCTTTTTTCGACTTGGGGAAAAAATTACACACGTATTTCCCAAGATTTCAGCAGCATTTATTTGATCTGGTGGCGGAAATTCCTTTTATGCAAATCATTGTTGCAGATCTGATTTTAGAAGAATTGGATGAAGAATACGCAGTTTTACTCTCCGAAAATCTAAACGGGTCCAAGTTCTTTCCTGGATCTAGACCGAAAATGTTTCCGCTCTTTTCTAACTATGAATTTCGGAAGAAAAATAAAGGCTCTCAATATTTTGTTTCGGCCGCAGAAGACGATACGGTTTTCACCAATAAAATTCCCCCAACTGTAGCGGATGAAACGCTTGTTTTCGATGCTAAGACTTTAAAATTATATCAATATCCTGCCGTTTTCAAACCCGTTCATGTTCAATGGGAAAATCAAAACCTAGTTCCCGAATGGTTTACCATGACAGGTGAGTTTACCATTTCTGCTGATTTTGCGCATATTACTGCCAAGAATGTCCTTAATTCTTTGCTTCAAAAGTTTGAAACTTCCAAAATAAAAAGGCTCCAGATTAATACTGGATTTATTCTAAAGGAGGAATTAGAGCTAATGGAGGAATTTATTGATAGCCGGACTGCATTCCTTGGTATTGAAGACAAAATATATCGATGCTTTAATGTGACCTCAAAAATGGTACTCGCAAATTCTAGTGAATCAATCATTCAGCGCGATTTAGAATTTTTAATAGTAGAAGAATAATGGAAATCAAATTTTTTTCAGAAGCGAAGGTTCTGGATCTCTCCGGGCAAAAAATTTCCGTGAGTGAAAGGAACTCGAAAGTAAGCGATCAAATGTTCACCAAATATTTATTTCCTTTTGAAATTTATATGGACGAGGAATTTAAAAACACTTTTGGTGATTATTCCAGCCATGATGCTGCTAATCTGCCAAAGATTATTACTGGTGTTTTGCTTTTTGAAAATGCTTATCGGGATGCAAAGCTGGAGATTCTAGGTTCTGAAGGTGATTATTTGACGGGTCAAATAGATTTCGGGTTTGAAGAGATTCCAAATTTCGATAAACCCTTAAAAGAATTACCGTTGGAAAGATTTGACGTGGCAGACATCCACGTTTATGCGGCCGAAATTTGTGGTAAAAAATATCCGCAAACTAATTTCAATTTTCCGCGCTTGTATTATGGTAAATTTTCTCCAGATGATACCTTGTGGGATGCTTACAATGGATTTATCAATGATCTGAATGATACCGGAACAGAAATGCGCCGAAATTATATTGATGGAATGGGTAATATTTTTAATCAGAATATCATTCACCCACTTCCTTATTGGCTATATCTTTTAAAAATAGGTTTTAGCGATGCGGGATTTGGATTAGCAGGTGATATTTTAGATGATCCTTTTTTGGCTCAGCAATGCGTTTTCTCTGGAACAGAATATTTCTCCAGATTAACGCAAAAAAGATATGGATTGAGTGTAAATGTGAATGATTATGATTTCTACTTTGTTCCCATTGCGCACTACAACAAATCCATCTTAGTTCCCAAAAAAGGGAAATATAAGATCATCGGTTATTTTAATTTCCGTGGAATAAAAAATTCCAAACTGGCGAGAATTGAAATAAATGGAGCGGAAATATGGTCTGCTTACATTACCAAATACGAGCAACATAATATCCATTTTAATATTGATCTCACAACACAGTTCGATAACATAAATGTTAATTTTAAATTAAGGAGAGGTTACAGCAGCACTACGGTTGAGCCTGTCATTAAAGTAGAATTAATTGGGGACGAACTTTCTATTTTGGAAGAAGAAGGTGAAGATAATGGAGTGATCACCAATCAAAATAAAATAGATTTAAGCAGAGCGGTACCAGAAATTAATTTTGGAGAATTGGTAAATAGAACGTGCAATTTGCTCAATTATGAATTGGGGTTGCAGAATAAAACCATCATCATGAATAAGATTGGAAGACAGGAACCAACCAATGTTAAAGATTTTACGATGTTTGAAGTTTTAAAACCTCAAAAAACATTTTTGAATAAAAAATCGTTCCTCTTACGTTTGCCAAATTGGGAGAATGAAGAAAAGCCAGATTCTGTATTTTTCGACAGCTCTGGATTAATTCTGAATAAAGATCCAGAACCTGCAACTACCGTGATCGATACCAATACTTATGCTATGCCAGTTTATGTGGCAAAACCGCAAGGACCCAATACGGCAGTGGTTAAAAGTCATGATACTGCTCTGCTTCAACTCGTAAAATATGATGGGAAAACTGGTGTGCAAAATAATGCTAAACCGTCTCCAGAATTAAGCTTTCCCGCTTTGTTTTACACCAATTGGGAACTGTATTTAAGGGGCCGCTTAAGAAGCATCAGTTATAATTGGACCTATGATTATGAAGAAAATCAGACAGATACAACCATCAAAGATTTTATTTATTGTTACCAGAATGCGCACATCATCACAGAATGGGTGAAGGATTATTCCGAAGGATCCATTCAAGTGAACATTACTACGGAGACAGTGAGTTAATATTTGATCAGATCAATATCATCCAGCACTTCTGCATTTAATAAATGAACATACTTTTGGGTATGTTCTATTTTTGCATGGCCAAGAAGTAATTTTAAGCGGTAAACATCACCATTATTTCTAATAAAAGTAGTGGCAAATGTATGTCGGCCAACATGCATAGAAATATTCTTTTCTATTTTGCACACCGCGGCAATGGCTTTTAAGTGGAAATTAATTTTTTGATCCACTAATTTTTTTGTAAATAATTCTTCCCGAAATTCCACCATCTTGCGCGCTTCAGAATTCAATTTCATAAACTGAATGTGATCAGTTTTGATGGAAGAAAATTGAAACTTCTCTCCTAAAATTTCTTCCCGCGCCCTCTTTTGGATATCAGAAATCCTTAAACCGGTATAGCAGCTGAAAAGAAAATATCCAAGTGGTAAAATATGGCTTGGATTGATAAATTCATTATAATAATACTTCACCAATTGTTTCATTTCAGTAGGTTCCAGATAGGTAGTTTTATTTGAGGTAACATTTACTTTTAGATCATCCAGTCTAATATTTAATTTGATGCCGTTTTTTGCGGCGATATTTAAATACTTCTTAATGCATTTCAGGTCGGAGTTGTAGGTGATCTCTGCATTGTATTTATAAAACTTTCGGTATTTCTGTAAAAACTCTAGCGTGAGTTTATGAAATGGAATTTCTTTTGAAAAATCTTCCAATTTTTTCAAAACGGATTTATGATTCTTAATGGTTTGCTTTTTATAGTCTTGCAAATTCATGTGATGCCGGTAAAAAGAAATGAAATCGAAATCTGGCGTAGCACTTTGAAACTCTTCAATTAATGCTTTTGCACTGAGAAATCTTTCCTGCAACATGTAGGAAGTTTTAATAGTGGTGATGCGAGCTTCAATATTTTCCAGCACCAAATTAAGTTGTTCAGCCTTTGGAGTGTTTTTGATGCGCTGCTTCCTCTGATCCCAGCAATTTTTTGGAATATAAATCTCCGTATTTCTTCGGATGCGTTCTGATTGATCAGAAACATCAAGATAAATTAAAGATTCACCCGACTTATCGACATAGCTTCTTAAACTAAAACGGTTTCGCGTTGTCACAAATATTTTCTTTGTGTCGAATCTTGTGTCAAAAATTGACTTTCTTAGCATTTGGTGTGTGCTCATGTAAATTTTCATTTATTGTTAGCAACACTCAGCAAAGTCCTTCTTTCATTGGAATAAACCACAAAAAAAAGACACACTTTCGGCTAGTAAATTAGCTGTTGTGTATCTTTCTTTTCTTGATTCGTACCCGGTGCCGGAATCGAACCGGCACATCTTGCGATACTAGAGTTTGAGTCTAGCGCGTCTACCAATTCCGCCAACCGGGCTTTTTAAATTGGTGTGCAAATATAGAATTATTTTTGCGGTGCGGAAAATTATTTTACGGTTTTTTACCATCATTCAGCGGTTGCAAGGCAATTATTTGCTAACTCTTTGATTATCAAAACTGCAATTCTAAACCATCGTATGCGAGGTGTAAATTCTTCGGAAGCTCTCTCTCAACTTCATCATGCAACCCAAGTTGCTGAGAAATATGGGTGAGATACATTTTCTTAGGCTTCAGCTCTTCAAAGATTTCAATAATTTGCGGTAAAATATAATGCGCAGGATGCGGACTTTCTTTCCGAATACAATTCAATATTAAATAGTCGAGGTTTTTTAATTTTTCTTTTTCTTCCTCCGATATAAAACTCGCATCTGTGATGTAAGCAAGATTTTTCATTTTGTAACCAAAAATCGGCAGTGAAGCATGCATCACTTCAATCGGAAGAATTGTGCAGTCAAAAAGTTCAAATTCTTCCGCAATCTCTATAATTTCAAATGAGGGCGCGCCTGGATATTTGTGTTCCGAAAAGGCATAGGGAAAACGCATTTTGATTTCCTTACCTACTCTATTTTGGCAGTAAATCGGCATTTCCTTTTTATTCCGAAATATTAAGGGTCGCACATCATCTAAACCAATAATATGATCGTTATGCTCATGCGTAACCACTATTGCGTCCACCACATCTTCAGAGTTATTGAGCATTTGCATCCGAAAATCTGGTCCACAATCTATCAGAATTTTTTTTCCCAATTCTGTTTCCAAAATTACGGAAGAGCGAAACCGTTTATCTTTTTGATTTTTCGAGGTACAAACTGCGCAGTGGCAACCGATTACAGGGATGCCTTGAGAGGTTCCTGTTCCTAAAAATTTCAACTTCATTTTTTTTGAGGTTGGTAATATTAATGGTAAATTTACAAAAAATTTGAATTGCCACCGATGCCGCAGAAACTTACACCAAAACAAAAAGCCTTAGCCGTAAATTTAGACGCAGATATCTACGGAACTTTTGCCGAAATTGGTGCCGGACAAGAAACGGTTCGCCATTTTTTCCGCGCTGGTGGAGCCTCTAGAACTATCGCAAAAGCCATGTCTGCTTATGACAAAGACTTTAGTGATGCCATTTACGGAAAAGAGGTTAAAAACAGATACGTTACCCAAAACAGACTTCGAAAAATGCTTCGGTATGAAGTTTCTTTGATAGAAGAAAGGCTGAACAGGGAACAAAATCCCAGCAGAAAGTTTTTTTCTTATGCGAATACCGTAACTACCATTAATTTCGACAAAACCATGAAAGGTCACGGTTGGGTCGGAATTCGTTTTCAGTTGAATGAAAAAGACGATTACAATGAGATCATTCTTCATGTAAAATTTAATGAAAATGATACCACACTTCAGCAAGAAACTTTGGGCGGATTGGGCGTAAATCTAATTTATGGTGCCTTCAACTACGCAGATAATCCCAGAAAATTAATTGAATCTCTTTATGATGATATTTCTACAGACAATGTGGAAATTGATATGATAGATTTCAGTGGACCTGCCTTCGAATATGTTGATAATCGATTGATGAGTTTACAGCTCGTTAAACATGGCATGACGGAAGCCGTGATTTTTAACTCGCAAGGGAATAATATGTTGCCGGCTGATATTTTATACAAAAAGAATATTTTTGCCGTTCGCGGAAGTTTTAGACCGGTAACTTTGGTAAACATTGATATGTTTGAAAAAGGTCTAGAGATGTTTATGAAAGATTCTGCGTGTAGTTTGGAAGAAACAGTGGTTCTTTTTGAAATTACCATTTCTAATTTACGAGCTGCGGGAGACATTGATGAACGGGATTTTCTAGATCGTGTAGATGTTTTGGCAAAATTAGGATACACGGTAATCATTTCCAATTTCTCTGAATACTACCGGCTTATCAACTATTTTGCGAATTACAGCAATGAAAAAATTGGCGTTGCAATGGGCGTTAATAATCTTCTGGATGTGTTTGATGAATCGTACTACAAAAATCTTGCAGGGGGAATTTTGGAAGCCTTTGGTAAGTTTTTCCGACAAGGAATGCGCGTTTATCTTTATCCTTACAAAGATCCAAAAAATGCAGAATTACTAACCTCAAACAACCTGAAAGTAGAAGATAATTTAAAAGAATTATATAAATATTTCAAGCTGAATCAAAGAATTGTAGATATACAAAATTGCAATCCTGATTATTCTGAAATCTATTCCCGAGAAATTTTGCAAAAAATTGCGAACCATGAATCCGGTTGGGAAAATCAAGTTCCAGCAGGTGTCGGAGAAATGATTAAAGAACGCGGAATGTTCGGTTACAAAGAAGAATTAAAATTAAAAGAGTTTACTTAAAAAAATATAAAAATGTCTGAAATTAAAAAAAGACTTTCCTCTATTTTGGAAAGTCCAACCCATAATACCGAAGTCAAATTACAGAAAATCTGTCAGTTACTTGATCAGGAAATAACCTATTTTAACTGGACAGGTTTCTACTTTAAAAATGGCGACAAAGACGAATTAAAATTAGGACCTTATGTAGGAGCAGAAACGGATCACACCATTATTCCTTATGGTAAAGGCATCTGTGGTCAAGTAGCTTTGTCCAATGAAACTTTTATAGTTCCAGATGTTCATGAGCAAAACAATTATTTAAGCTGTTCCATTGATACGAAAGCAGAAATTGTGGTTCCCATCATGAAAGACGGAAAAAATATTGGACAAATCGATATTGATTCTCACAAAGTAGATCCTTTCACTGACGACGATCGAGAAATGTTAGAATGGTTATGCGCGGAGATTGCGAAAATTATGTAATCAAATTTGTTTTAAAATACAAAAAAGTGTGGATTTGAAGAAAATCCACACTTTTTTTTATAAGTACTCGTTTATTCTGCCAAATCAGCAATTCCTTTTCCGTCTAATCGGTAAACGGTCCATTCATTCATGGGTTTGGCAGAAAGCGATTCGTAGAAGTCGATCGCGGGTTGATTCCAGTTCAAAACAGACCATTCCATTCTTCCACAATTTTCTGCTTTTGCAATTTTGGTCAATTCAATAAGCAACGTTTTTCCATATCCTTTTCCACGATGTTCAGGCTCCACATAAAGGTCTTCCAAATACAATCCAGGTTTCCCCACAAAAGTGGAAAAATTGTAGAAATACAGCGCAAATCCCGCCGGAATTCCATCTTCCTCGCCAATGATGACGTGTGCGAAGTTCTTCTCAAAAATATTGACCCGAAGTTCTTCTACGGAAGTCACCACTTCATTTTCCATTTTTTCAAAAACGGCGAGTTTGGTGATTAAATCAAAGATGAGCGAAGCATCGTCTTCGGTGGCTTTTCGGATTTGGAACATATTGTAATAATTTGAAAACAAAAATAAGGATTTTGTTCTACGTTCGATTAATTTTCGATGGTTAAAATAATTTAAAAACGATGATTCCAGTTGAGATAAAAATCCGCCACCGCTGGATGAACTTCTTTTTGAAGCATCTTGATAAAAGATTCGTTTGTCATTTCTTCCTGATGATTTTTGAGCGCGATCCATAATTTGACCAGAACTTCTTTTTCTCCTGCATTATAAATATCTTTTGCCGCAACTTGAAAATTACATTGATACCACCCGTAATTTTCTGGACCCATTCCTAAAGTAGGGTACAATTTTTCATAATTTTTAAGTTTTAAGTTAATTTTGTTTTAAGGTTAAACTTTGGCATTATTATTTCAATTTCTCAAAAATTAAATTCTGCACGAAATTAGTTTTCGAAAAATAAATTTTAAACCTTAAAATGATCAAGATGAAAAAGATTTTAATGATTCTAACTTCCCACGAAGATTTAGAAAACACAGAGGATAAAACGGGACTTTGGATTGGTGAATTTACAGATCCTTACTATGAATTTATAGATAAAGGCTTCCAAGTTACTTTGGCAAGTCCAAAAGGGGGGAAACCTCCCATCGATCCCATGAGTGCACTTACGGAAAATATTACGGGATCCAACAGAAGATTTCAGGAGGATGAAGTTGCTAAAAATGCTTTAAATACGACCCAAACCTTAGAAAACATTTCCGCAGATGATTTCGATGGGGTCTTTTTTCCGGGTGGACATGGACCAATTTTCGATTTGGCAACGAATGAAAAAACCGGCCAATTAATTTTAGATTTTTTAGAAAGTGGAAAACCAGTGGCTGCAGTTTGTCACGGACCTGCTGCGTTATTAAAAGCGGCAGAACTTAATCCTTCCATTTTACAAGGAAAACGGGTTACAGGATTTTCAAATACTGAAGAAAAATTAGCCTTAAGAGCAAATAAAATTCCTTATCAATTAGAGGATCGGCTGAAAGAATCTGGGGCAGAATATCATAATGCGATGCTTCCTTTCGCTTCTCATGTTGAAGTTGACGGACTTTTAATTACGGGTCAAAATCCTCTTTCAGCAGGACCTACAGCAGAAGCATTACTAAAATTCTGGGACAAATAAACTGCGATCAAGCCAAGATAAAAAACCTTCGAGACGTTACTCGAAGGCTTTTTATTATTGATCAAAAGATTGCGAAATGTTATTCGCAATAACATGTTTAAATTTCTGTATCCAAATCCCAGTTTTGAAGATAATCATGAACATGTTTCAGGAACATTCCACCCAAAGAACCGTCTACAACGCGGTGATCATAAGAATGCGACATGAACATTAAATTACGAATTGCGATGACGTCTCCATCTTTCGTCTCCAAAACTGCTGGTTTTTTCACAATTGCTCCAACTGCCAAAATCGCAACTTGTGGTTGCGGAATAATTGGAGTTCCCATTAAATTTCCAAAACCACCAACATTCGAAATGGTGTATGTGGCACCTTGAGTATCTTCTGGACGCAATTTTTTATTTCTTGCGCGGAAAGCCAGATCGTTGATGGCTTTCGTTAAGCCCAAAAGTGACAATTGATCCGCATTTTTGATGACGGGAACAATTAAATTTCCGTCTGGAAGTGCGGTTGCCATTCCTATATTGATGTTTTTCTTTTTGATGATTTTATCGCCATCTACGGAAACATTGATCATCGGGAAGTCCTGAATTGCTTTCACAATTGCATAAACAAAAATTGGCATATAGGTCAATTTTTCGCCTTCTCTTTTCTCGAAAATATCTTTATGTTTCGTTCTCCATCTCACCACGTTTGTCACGTCAGATTCGATGAAGGATGTTACGTGTGGCGAAGTATGCTTGCTTTTTACCATGGCTTCAGCGATGATTTTACGAACGCGATCCATTTGAATGATTTCGTCACCCTCATTTAATTTTATTGGTGCAGAAACGGGTGCCGCTGCTTGTGGAGCAGGACTTGGCGTTGCCATGACGGATGGCGCAGAAACAGTTTGTGCAACTGCTGCAGCCGTTCTGTTTGCAACAAATGACAAGATATCTTCTTTGGTAATTCTTCCCTCTAAACCGCTTCCTTTAATAGATTGCAATTCATTATCAGAAATTTTTTCATTTTGTGCGATTGATTTTACTAAAGGAGATAAGTATAAATCGGAACCTTCGAAACTGGCAGGACTTTTTGCACTTTCCATGGCTTCTTCTAACCCTTTTACCACCTCTGAATCTGCGGCTGGAATTTGATTTTGAACTTCTTCCGCTGATTTTGGTTCCTGCGGTTGTTCGGAAACCGCTTCACCTTCGCCGGCAACTTCTAAAATAGCGATTACTTCCCCAATTTTAGCGATTTCATCTTTTTGTTTTAAAATCTTTACAATTTTCCCCGAAACTGGAGTGGGAACATCAGAATCCACTTTATCTGTTGCAATTTCTACTACAGAATCATCTTCATTTACCATCTCTCCTTCGTTCTTTAACCAAGAGATAATTGTTGCTTCCATTACACCTTCTCCCATGGAAGGAAGTATTAATTTATATTCTGCCATTTTTACTTTATTGATTTTTACAAAGATAAAAATTTTTAGCATTAAGAAAAATTGAATTTTTAAGGCAATTATTTGATTTATTTTCAAAAACTTAGATTTCAGTTTCTATCTTTGGTCTATATTTAAAAAACATGAAAAACTTGTCCATCGTTGCACTCTTCAGATTTAAAGAAAACCATTTAATGGAGGCAGTAGAACTTTTTAGAAAATTAGTAGTAGAAACGCGTAAAGAAGAAGGTTGCCTACAATATGATCTGGTTGAGGATTATGAAAACAAGGGCGTATTTTTCATTACGGAATTATGGAAAAGCGTTGAACATCATCACCAACATAATGGAACTGACCATTTAATGAATTTTAGACTTCAAGCTACGCCAATGCTGGAAAAATCTGCAGAAGTTTACAAGGGATATAAAACTTTTTAGAAATGAAGAAATTTCCATTCATTTTGCTCTTGATTTCCATCATCACATTTGGTCAAAAATTTACGAAATCAGAAATTTCACGAATTACAAATGGGTCGATCGAAACAGCACTTCCGATATTTCAAACTTCAGATTCCCTGCAACATCAAGTTTTGCTAAATCAATCTGTGGATGTAAAACCAAAAAATCAATACACTAAAACATTGGTTAACCGCATGAAATTAGCACTTTTATCAACGCAAGGCGGTGTAGGAATTGCGGCGCCACAAGTTGGGATCAACCGCAATATTATTTGGGCTAAACGTTTTGACAAAGCGGAAAATCCCCTAGAATACTTCATCAATCCGAAAATCCTTTGGCGTTCCGAAGTTCTAAATCTAGGGCCGGAAGGCGATCTTTCCATTGAAATTTTTAGAGATTATTTTTACCGAAGTCAGGTGATTCAACTCGAATATTATGATTTAGACGGAAAAAAATACACAGAAATCGTGGAAGGTTTTACGGCGGTTATTCTTCAACATGAAATCGACCATCTTTCCGGTATTTTAATTTCAGATAAAATAGAAGATCAGAAGTCGAAAAGTTTTGAGAAAGTGGAATTCTATCAATTAATTCCCTAAACTTCTCTAATTAAAAGAGCATTTCAATATTTTTGGGAGCATCACCATTTTTGCTTCTTCCACCACTCCACGCGCTGTCCGCTACAATCTGCCATTGCGATTAAAAAATAGTAATATTTAGAAAAAATTCGTAACGCAATGTCAGGATTTCCACTACCATCACGGCTAGAATAAAAGAATATGATTCATTTTCAAGGTCTTACCTTTAATGAAATAAAAATTGTAATTTTAGAATCAGTCTACATTTTACTAAAATTACCATCTTATGAATCATCCCAATTTCAGCGATTTAAGCGTTTTATACATTAACTGTACCTTAAAAAAATCACCAGAAAAAAGCCATACTGCTACTTTGATGAACGTTTCTAAATCTATTTTAGATAAGGAAAAGGTAAAACATGAGGAAATCCGGTTCATCGACGAAGATGTGGCCACAGGAATTTATCCAGACATGACAGAATATGGCTGGAAAACAGACACTTGGCCCAAAATATTTAAAAAGGTGATGGCTGCAGATATTTTAATTGTTGGAACGCCGATCTGGTTAGGCGAAAAATCATCTCAATGTTCCAAATTAATTGAAAGGCTTTACGCCATGAGTGGCGAAACCAACGCCAAAGGTCAATATATTTTTTACGGAAAAGTAGGTGGTTGCATGGTTACAGGAAATGAGGACGGCGTGAAACATTGTGCAATGGGCGTTCTGTACGCATTGCAACATGTAGGTTATTCTATTCCTCCACAAGCAGATTGTGGTTGGATCGGCAAAGTTGGACCGGGTCCAAGTTATGGTGACACAGAATGGAAAAATGAAAAAATTGATCCGCCGGTTGGATTTGAGAGTGATTTTACGAATCGAAATACGACTTTTATGACCTACAATTTGCTCCATTTAGCACATACTTTGAAAAAACAAAATGGATATTCATCTTATGGAAACTCCAGAAAAGATTGGGATAACGGAGAACGGTATCGCTTTGAAAATCCCGAGTACAGATAATTGTATTCAGGAATTACTCAATAGAAAAAAGCTTTTTTAAAATTTCTCTAAATTATTACAGCTTCAAAAACATCGCAGAAATGTTTTTTGATTTTCAATTTTACATCTCCAACTTCATCTGGAGAAAATTCTCTTTCCAGTTCGCGTTGCAAAGAAGTGACCGTTTTGTCTTTAATTCCGCACGGAATAATGTATTCAAAATAGCGCAGATCAGTATTAACATTGAGTGCAAATCCGTGCATGGTAACCCATTTTGAAGTTTTCACGCCCATTGCACAAATTTTTCGGGCATAAGGTTTTCCTACATCGAGCCAAACTCCAGTTTCACCCTCACTTCTTTCGCCTTTTAACCCGTATTCTGCAATAACTCTGATCATCACTTCCTCCAAATTGCGCATATAAAGGTGTATATCTGACTTAAAATTATCAAGATCCAAAATCGGATATCCCACAATTTGTCCAAAACCATGATACGTAATATCTCCACCGCGATTTGTTTTCACAAAAGTGGCGTTTATTTCTTCTAACTTTTTCGAATTGGCAAGCATATTATGTTCGTCCCCAGATTTCCCAAGGGTATATACATGCGGGTGTTCAACAAACAATAAATAATTGGGCGTTTCCGTCTTTAAGTCCACATTTTCGTCCCGATTTTTCAGCTTTACATCAATGATTTCATTCATTAATTTTAGTTGATAATCGAAGGCAGGTTGATAATCCATCAATTCTAATTCCTGAAAAAGCAGTGTTTTATTTTGGATTGTACTCATTGTATTTTTTAGAAAAATAGAGCGCTGTTAGGGCTTGAAGCCCTAACAGCGCTTTTCATTGCTGCAAATTTAAAAAATTAATTTTGTATGCTGCGAATAAAATCTTCCGCAGGTTTTGCCCAATCTTCATTATTCATTAAAATATTGACGAAGGCGGTTCCAATTATTCCGCCAGCAGCTTTTTCGGTAACACTTTCGAAATCAGCTTTATTTTTAATCCCAAAACCGATCATCACCGGATTTTTTAATCCTAGTTTAGAGAGTCTATCCAAATATTCTTCATTGTTGATTTCTTTCGTGTTGTTACCCGTAGTAGACGAACTTGAAACCGCATACAAAAACCCGGAACTCAAGGAATCTAAATATTTAATCCTTTTGTCTGAAGTTTCTGGGGTGACCAGAAATATAAAATTCAGATTATTCTCTTCTAAAATTTTTCTGTAATTTTTCTCAAATTCAACTGGTGGCAGATCAGGAATGATTAAACCAGAAACCCCAGAATCATTACATTCTTTGCAAAATTCTTCAAAGCCAAACCTTAAAACAGGATTAATATAACCCATTAAAATGATGGGAATATCCATTTCATTTTTTACGGATTTTAGTTGGCCAAGAAGTCCCGCAATGGTCATTCCATTTTTCAGCGCAACTTCATGGGCTTTTTGAATCACCGGACCATCTGCAACAGGATCCGAATAAGGCATTCCGATTTCCACATAATCTGCCCCGGATTTTTGAATTATTTTCAAAATCTCAATGGTATCATTCAGCTTAGGAATTCCGGCGGTAAAATAAATATTGAGTTTCTTTGAATGATGATCTTTAGAGGTTGGATGCCCGATGTTAATATTGTTATTCATAATTTATTTCATATTTTTTTAGGAATTTACTGCTGCAAAACTCCCGGTCTTTTTAAACTAATATTTTTTACGAAGCACAACTTGCGCCCCGATCTGAATGGATCCCGGTGTAAAATCGGGAAGGAATGGAGGGCGGAAATGTGCGCCCCAATAATTCTACAGATTTTTTAGATAAATTTCTAAATCCTTATCACCTCTTCCACTCAGACAGATCACCACTACTTCGTCTTTTCCGAACTTTTTCTTCTTTAAAACCGCCAAAGCATGCGCAGTTTCCAAAGCGGGAATAATTCCCTCAATCTGCGTGAGTTCGAAAGCGGATTTCAGGGCTTCTTCATCGGTAATGCTAAAGAATTCTGCTCTCTTATCAAGAGACAAATTCGCATGAAATGGCCCAATTCCAGGATAATCTAACCCCGCAGAAATGGAATGAGGTTCAATTACCTGACCATCATCGGTTTGCATGACCAAACTTTTACTGCCGTGCAAAATCCCCAAAGTTCCGAGGAAAGTAGTGGCTGCAGATTTCCCGGAATGAATCCCGAAACCACCTGCTTCTGCGGCAATAATTTTCACGCTGGGTTCATCTACAAAATGGTAAAAAGTTCCCGCGGCATTGCTTCCACCGCCTACACAAGCGATGACGTAATCTGGATTTTCCCGCCCGATTTTTTCTTTTAACTGCCATTTAATTTCTTCGGAGATCACGCTTTGGAAACGCGCTACCAAATCCGGAAAAGGATGCGGACCAACCACACTTCCGATAATATAATGCGTCGTAGTCGCGTTGTTGATCCAATCTCTCAAAGCTTCATTCACAGCATCTTTCAAAGTTTTTGAACCCGAAGTTGCCGGGATTACCGTGGCGCCCAACATTTTCATGCGGCCCACATTTGGCGCTTGACGGGCAATATCAACTTCGCCCATGTAAATGATACACTCCAAACCGAGCAAAGCACATGCAGTTGCAGTGGCGACACCATGTTGACCAGCGCCAGTTTCTGCGATGATTCGTTTTTTTCCTAAGCGTTTTGCGAGCAAAGCCTGACCGAGAGCATTATTTATTTTGTGCGCACCGGTGTGATTAAGATCTTCCCGTTTTAAATAAATCTGGGTATTATATTTCTTGCTTAAATTTTTTGAAAAATAGAGTGGCGTTGCACGACCCACGTAATCTTTCAATAAATCTTCATATTCTGCCTGAAACTCCTCAGAATTAATGATGTCAATGTATTTTTCCTGAAGTTCTTCCACATTGGGATAGAGCATTTCTGGAACAAAGGCACCACCAAATTCTCCGTAGTAGCCGTTTTCGTCTGGATTTCTGTATGTTGTCATTTTTATATTTTTTTTATTCTCTAATTAATAGGAGAGAAGATTTTTAAATTTTTTTATTTTTTGTACATCTTTATTTCCGGGTTCAATTTCGAATTTGGAATTGATATCTAGAGCGAAAGGTTGTTGATTTAATAATTTTATATGGTCAATATTTTCATCAGAAATTCCGCCACTTAAAAAATAGGGTTTGGTAATTTCTAGGTCATTCAAGATTTGCCAGTTGAAAGAATGTCCTGTTCCGCCAAAAGATTTTGAATCGGTGTCGAAAAGGAAATAATCGACCTCAGATTCTAAATTTTGAATTTTAAATTTTAAATTTTCTAATTCCGTCCCTATTCTAAAAACTTTGATCATTTTAATTTCATGATTTAGTTTTTCTCGAAGGTTAAAAATGAAATCGTTGTCTTCGTCACCATGAAGTTGAATATAATTGAGTGCTGCTTTAGTAGAAATTTCTACAATTCTCTCTAAACTTTCATTTACAAAAACGCCGACTTTCGCTTGGTGATTGATCGACTTTATTTCATCTAAAGTCAAAAAATTCAAAACATAACGGGGCGATTTTTCGTAAAAAATAAAGCCTAAAAAATCAGTATTCAAAGAAATTAATTCTTCGATTTGATCTAACTTTGTTAATCCGCAAACTTTTAATTTCAATTCAAAATTCATTGGTAAACTATTAAACTGTTAGATTGGTACATTATAAATAAACTCCTCAAATGCAATTCCTGGATTTTCATTTTTCATAAAATATTCACCCATCAAAAATCCATCGAAACCTTTTTCTTTTAGGAATTTAAAGTCTTCTAGAGAATAAATTCCGCTTTCTGCAACGGACAAAACCTCCTTTGGAAGTTGATTTTTTAAATTGACAGAATGTTGCAAATCCACTTTGAAATCTTTGAGATTTCGGTTGTTAATTCCCACCAAATCAATGTTTTTATTAAAATGATTCAATTCTTCTTCGGTATGGATTTCCAGCAAAACTTCTAAACCCAATTGGTGCGAAAGTTCTGTAAATTCGTGAACTTGATTGGGAGAAAGACACGAAGCAATTAATAAAATCACATCTGCTCCATTGGCTTTCGCTTCGTAAAATTGATAATCCTCAATCATAAAATCTTTCCGAAGAATAGGAATAGTAATCTCATTGCGAACATTTACAACATCTCGAAGATTTCCGCCGAAAAATTCTGAGTCTGTCAAAATTGAAATTCCGCTTGCCCCAAATTTTTCATAAGATTTCGCGACTTCTAAAACATCCGCTTTATCATTGATAATTCCTTTTGAAGGCGATTTTCTTTTAAATTCTGCGATGATTCCACTACCCGATTCCACCGTTTCCTTCAAAGAAAAAGTCTTTCGACTAAAAAATTCTGCATCTTTTAATTCCGACAAAGAAACATTCTTTTTCGCTTCTGCGACTTCCAGTTTTTTTTGTTCAATAATTTTATCGAGAATATTCATTTCTAATCTTTTAAAATTTGTAAACATTTCAAGGCTTTTCCTTCCAGCAAACTTTCTTTCGCAAGTTGAAGACAAAGATCATAATTCCCATATTTCCCCGTATTTTTCAAAGCCATGGCTGCATTGGCTAAAACAACTGCATTCTGTTCGTAAGTTCCATTCCCCTCCAAAATCATGGAAAAAATTTGCGCAGCTTCCTCAACACTACTTCCGCCGAAAATTGTTTCTGCTTCAATATTTCTAAACATTAGTTCTTCTGCAGAATAGATCTTCTCGCCGTTTTTATCGATGATTTTCGTGTCGCTCGTCAAACTAATTTCATCGTAACCATCCAATGCATTCACAAGTAAAAAATCTGCGTTTTTCTTTTGCAGCAAATATTGATAAATCCGAGCAATCTCTAAATTTGCTACTCCAATCATGGTATATTTTGGTTGTGCAGGATTAATCAAAGGTCCCAACATATTGAAAAATGTTTTCAGTCCTAAATTTTTTCGCATCGGTGCGATGGATTTTAAAGAAGTATGGAAAATCGGTGCATGCAAATAACAGAAATTTGCTTTCTCTAAATCGCTTTTTAATTCAGCTTCTGTTTCTTTAAAACGATAACCCAAAGTTTCTAACACATTGGAAGCACCACTAATTGTTGAGGCGGCATAGTTTCCATGTTTCGCTACTTTTTGCCCAGTTCCAGCCACGACCAAACTTGCCAAAGTAGAAATATTAAACGTGTTTTTTCCGTCGCCACCTGTTCCGACAATGTCCACCAAATCATCGGTTCCCAAATTAATTTTTGGCGCGAGTTGTTGTAAAGCTTCCGTAAAACCTTCCAATTCAGCCAACGTAATACTTCTCATTAAAAAAACAGAAACAAAGGACGTCACTTCAATTTCATTAAAGATATTCTTGGAAATTTCCAGAAGAATCGATTTTGCCTGAGCTTTGCTCAATGTTTGGTGGTCGAATAAATATTGTAATATCTCTTTCATTTGATTTCATTTTTCATAGTTTCATAGGGCTTCACCCTATGCTATTTGCTGTCACCACTTCGTGGCTCTGATCTTAGTTTTTTAAAAAATTCTCGATAATTTTTTTTCCGTGTGGTGTTAAAATACTTTCTGGGTGATATTGAACTGCCTGAACATCATAAATTTTATGTTGAAGCGACATGATCATTCCATTTTCATCAACTGAAGTGATTTCCAGTTCTTCGGGGAAATCTTCAGGATTTACGGCCCAACTGTGATATCTACCAACTTCCAGATTTTCCGGTAAATCTTTTAAAAGTCGAGCATCTTTTTTAATGGTTTGCGCATTGGTTGCAACGCCATGAAATATTTCAGTAAGGTTGATTAAACTTCCACCGAAAGCTTCAGCAATCGCCTGCTGACCGAGACAAACACCTAAAATTGATTTTGTAGGCGCATATTTTTTGATGAGCTCAATTAAAATTCCGGCTTCACTGGGAATTCCAGGACCTGGAGAAAGAACAATTTTGTCGTACTTTTCGATTTCCTCCAAACTGATTTCATCGTTGCGACAAACATCTACTTTTTCACCGCTAATTTGCTCAATCATTTGAACTAAATTATAGGTAAAACTGTCGTAATTATCGAAGACCAATATTTTCATACTTTTTATTTTATTAATGTAACAGTTTACCAATTGTTACACCGTTACACTGTTAGATTGTTAAATTGAGCCAGCTTTTTTAATGGCCATTTTCAGCGCATTTAATTTGTTATTTACTTCCTGCAATTCGTTTTCTGCCGTAGATTTTGCCACAATTCCAGCTCCAGCTTGATAAAAAAGCGTGTTATTTTTACTTAAGAAAGTTCGGATCATAATGGCTTGATTACAACTTCCATCAAAACCGACAAAACCAATGCAACCGCCATAATAAGATCGCGATGTTTTTTCGTAGGAATCAATTAATTCCATGGCTTTGTATTTTGGTGCACCACTCAAAGTTCCCTGTGGAAAAGTTGTTGCGATCATTTCGTAAGGATTTTGATTTTCTTCTACATCTGCTGTAACTTCACTTACCAAATGGATGACGTGAGAAAAAAACTGAACTTCTTTTAATTTTGTAACCGTAGTATTTTTTCCGCAAATACTTAAATCATTTCTCGCCAAATCAACCAACATGGTATGTTCCGCATTTTCTTTTGCGTCTTTCTTTAATTCTTCGGCCGCCTCTAAATCTTTTTGAACTTCGCCAGTTCTTTTAAAGGTTCCTGCAATTGGATGAATAATGGCTTTTCCATCTTTAATAATCAATTGACTTTCTGGACTGGAACCCATTAATTTGTAATCGCCGTAATCGAAATAAAATAAATATGGAGAAGGATTAATATGTCGCAAAGCACGATAAACATTAAATTCGTCGCCATTAAATTTCTGCTCAAATCTTCTGCTCAAAACCAACTGAAACACATCACCACGGAAACAGTGTTTTTTTGCGGTTTCCACTAATTCGCGATATTCTTCGTCTTTAAGATTTGAAGTTTCATAATCAATGGTTTCAAAAGGAAAAATAGGTGCATTTTTCTGATTGATGAGATTTTCGATTTCTAAAAGATCTGATTTTAGACCTTCAATTCTATTTTCGATAATGAACATTTCATCATTGTGATGATTGATTGCGATCACGTATTGGTACAAACGATACCGCAATAGAGGAATTTTATTTTCTTCCGAACGCTCTTTAAATTTTATATTTTCAAAAAATGGAATGGCATCGTAACTTGTATATCCAAAAAATCCCTGCGCTGATTTACCTATTTCTTTGGCGGGTTCTTCACAAATAAAACATTTAGAAAAGTCATTCAGTAATTCACTTAATTTCTCTTTCTCGAGCGTGATTTTCTTTGGATGTTCCAGCGGAAATTTGAGTTCTGCTTGCTGAAAATTTCGGATTTCTATTCCGGCAACGGCATTAATGGCAATGAATGAAAAGCTATTTTCTGTATTTTGATTTCCGGCACTTTCCAGTAAAATGGTATCCCGAAATTTATCACGCAATCGCAAGTAAATTCCGACCGGTGTGAAGAGATCGCTCATCACCGATTTTACAGTTGTTTTTATTTTTACAGTTTGATTAAATTCCATGCTATTTTTTGAAAATTTTTATAAAAAAAAAGACTTCAACGGGATCCGTCAAAGTCTTTTTATATGTTTTTACAAACAGAATACAAGATTTGCTTCAGACCTTAATAAAGTTTGAATGATGCCACCAAGTATTGTTTGTTCTTGAATTCATTGACGCAAATATATAAAACATTTTAAAAGTAAATATATTTTTATTAAATTTTTTTTTGACTTCACAAAATAGATTTTACCAATCAGATTGCATTTTCTTCATAAGCTATTTTATAATCCAAATATTTTCTTCATTTTTGCGCCAAAGAAAATTATTATGAAAAAAGTATTAGCAATTGCATTTGTAAGTGGATTAATTTTAGCGAGCTGTGCAAAAAAAGAAAACACAGAAGAAACGAACACCATGATGGCTGAACCAGACACAACTATGGTTACTGAGGTTATGCCAATGACTGATTCTACTACAGTAGTAGTACCAATGGCTGTTGATTCTACAGTGGCTAACTAGTTAGCAATCTTTTACAAAAAAAAGCCGTCTCAATATAAATTGAAACGGCTTTTTTGATGTTTTTACTTTAGATTTCTAGCTCATTTTAACACACGAATGCTAAAGTCTATGATGAGTAGGTTCTAGGATCTAGACATCCTTTTACGAAATTTTGACATTTTCGCATACTAAGATCAGGAATCACCGCCAATCATTTTTGAGGTTATCCCTTTTCGATTTGTATTTTCGGAGATCGCGATACCAGCAAAATGGAAGAGAATGAAAACTGGAGTCCAGTAAACTGCATATTTATGTACGGTTTCTGCTAAGTCTACAAAAGATTCGGAGCCGATTTCAAATTTTAGAATGCTACCGGTGATGATTTGTATGGCGATTAACACATAAAATAGGAGATAGGTAAAACCTTGTAATTTCTCGTTGGTTGTTGTAGTTTTTACAAATGGATTCGGAAATTTAATTCCCTTTGCAATCATGTAAATTATTCTTGCAACAAAGGCAAAAGTGATGATGTAAGCAGCGTAAACGTGCCATTCAAACATGGGATCTTGAACAGAGTGCACTATGGATCGAAGACTTTGCTTATCGAGATTAAGTGCTTGAATTTGTTCATTTTTATTGACAGCATCTGAAATTACAGTTTTGCTCATCCAGTACATCCTTAGAAATCCTGTAGTGAATAAAACCAACATAATGAGGGCAAAAGTCCAGTGAAGGACGCGATGAAGGACGGTATATGTTTTCATATTAATAATTTTAATATTAGATTTTTTTATTCCAAAATTGGTGAATCTCACTGTCCAAGATTCTTTTAAAATTTTATTTTGAATCGATGACTTCTTATTCATCATGATCTTTCTTTTCGAAATTACGATTATCAATATTTCCGTCTTGATTATTATAGCTACTCCGAATTTCGGTGTGACGAATTACTCCACCGCTTGTCCCTACTCTTTGCGCAAAGAAAAGGCAGATAATGGTGAGAATTCCCACCACCAAAGGCGAAAATTTAGAGAGGACTGAATTTCTTAAACTGCCAATTAAGGAAAGTATAGAGATCGCTCCCAGAACATAAGTTAAGATTGCAAAAATTTCAGAAACTTCCTCATGTTTTTCTATGAGGTTTTCAGAAAAACCAGCAATTTTCGTAGCAAAATTTTCTGCGTTGTCACCTGTAACCATTGCTGCAACTGAAGTGATGGCTCCTAGAACAAAAATGATGTAGGCGTTTCTTTTGGTGACTTCGGATTTAGTAAAAATTCCGATGAGGAGTATAATGATTCCTACGATAGGAAATATGATTGGTAAATGGTTTACGACCAAATGCAAATGTAATTCATCCATTTTTTATAATTTAAAATTTAAAATTTAAAGTTAGTTTGCTTAAAATCGGTCAAAACTGGAAGATTTGACATGATTAGTTCACGAAAAAATTATAAAATTAAATTTTTGGAGGTTCCCAGATATTTTGATATACAGAAGTATAAAATTTTTCTGAATAAGAAAACTTGTTTGAGAAATCTACATATACCAAATTCCTTTTTCCCATAATTATTCCTTTTTCAGGAGGAATATTGAGCGTTAATGCAGAATTGGAAAAGTCGAGCGTTTTAAAGGGCAGATTCATATCCTGATTATAATCGCTGTCTACAATCTGATCATCAATGTAATGCATTTTAAAGAATGCATAAAGAGACATATCACTGTTTCCTATTTTGTGAGAAATAAAATGTTCAATCAAACTCGGCATTTTCACAATTTGTCTGACCTCAGAAAATGAAGTAAAATAAGTAAGTAACAGCAAATAACTCAACCACTTTTTCACACTATAAATTTAGAGAAAATTTTGAATAGAAGAGAATGAATTGCAGATTTGGAATCAATACAAATAAATGTCATGTTTTTTTCTATGAAAACATTTAAAAATTAAAAGACTTTAAAAATTACAATTTCACCGCACTATTCATAAATTTTTAATGAATTCAATCCTCCTATTCTTAGCGAAAAATTTACTAAATTCGCCCTCTTAAAATAGCAAGAAAAATGCAGTTATCAGAACAGGAAATTATCAGGAGAGAAAAGCTACAAACCCTTGAAAAACTGGGTATTAACGCTTTTCCAGCAGAAGAATATAAAATTACAGATACTTCTAAAACCATTAAGCAGGATTTTGTTGAAGGTAAAAAAGTAACCATTGCGGGTCGATTGATGAGCCGTAGAATTCAGGGGAAAGCAAGTTTTGCAGAATTACAGGATTCTGAAGGAAAAATTCAGGTTTATTTCAACCGTGACGAAATCTGTACTGGTGAAGATAAAACGCTTTACAACGACGTTTACAAACACCTTTTAGACATCGGTGATATAATCGGGATTGAAGGTGAATTGTTCAATACTCAAGTTGGGGAAATGACGGTGAAGGTTACGAATTTCAAAATTTTAACCAAATCTTTACGTCCGCTTCCGCAACCGAGAACTGACGAAAACGGCGTGACTTACGATGCGTTCAATGATCCAGAACTTCGATACAGACAGCGTTATGTAGATCTGATCGTGAATCCGCAAGTGAAAGAAGTGTTCATTAAAAGAACAAAATTGTTCAATGCGATGAGGACTTTTTTCAATGAGGCTGGTTATTTTGAAGTTGAAACTCCAATTTTACAGGCGATTCCAGGTGGAGCTGCGGCGAAACCTTTTATCACGCATCATAATGCTTTAGACATTCCTTTGTATTTAAGAATCGCGAATGAATTATATCTGAAAAGATTGATCGTTGGCGGATTTGACGGCGTTTATGAATTCTCCAAAAACTTTAGAAATGAAGGAATGGACAGAACGCATAATCCAGAATTTACGGCGATGGAAATTTACGTTGCTTACAAAGATTACAACTGGATGATGGATTTCACGGAGAAATTGTTAGAATTTTCCGCCATTCAAGTGAATGGATCTACGGATTCGACTTTTGGCGAACATACCATTAACTGGAAAGCGCCCTATCCACGAATCTCGATGACAGAATCTATTCAACATTTCACCGGATTTGATATTACTGGAAAATCTGAACAGGAATTGTTTGATTTTGCAAGATCTATAGGAGTTGAAGTGAATGAAACAATGGGTAAAGGAAAATTAATTGATGAAATTTTCGGGGAAAAATGCGAAGGAAATTATATTCAACCAACTTTTATTACGGACTACCCTATTGAAATGTCGCCTCTAACAAAGAAACACAGAAGCAAAGAAGGTCTAACCGAACGTTTTGAATTAATGGTTTGCGGAAAAGAAATCGCAAATGCTTATTCGGAATTAAATGATCCGATCGATCAAAGAGAGCGTTTTGAAAAGCAAGTTGAACTAGGCAAAAAGGGTGATGATGAAGCCATGTTTATCGACCAGGATTTCTTGAGAGCTTTGGAATATGGAATGCCACCAACTTCTGGTTTAGGAATCGGTATGGATCGTTTGATTATGTATTTAACGAACAATCCATCTATTCAGGAAGTCTTGTTTTTCCCACAAATGAAGCCAGAAAAAGCAACGCCAACGTTCGAATTGGATGAAGATGAAAAATTGGTTTTGGAAATTTTGAATTCTTCGGAAGAAGCAATGACTTTGGGTCTTGTAAAAGTAAAGAGCCTACTTTCTGGAAAAAAGTGGGACAAAGCAGCAAAAAATCTGACTAAATATAATTTGGTGAAAGTGGAGAAGATTGATGATATTGTCTTGATGAAAGCTTTATAATCTTAAAATATATATTATTTTAAATCCTCGAAAATTTTGAGGATTTTTTTTTTAAAACACGCCTAATTTTAAGACTTCCTTAACTTTCTTATTTGACCAATAAACACTACATTTGTGGGTATTTTTGAAGGAGAAAATTAAGCCTTCTTTTTCGGAATACATTTACTAAAAACATCAAAAATTTCAAAGCTATTTTAGCTTTGACGAACAGATTAATTATGAGTCAAAAAGAATATACAGCAAGTAGCATCCAAGCTTTAGAAGGAATGGAACACGTAAGAATGCGGCCTTCCATGTACATCGGTGATGTAGGTTTAAGAGGATTGCATCACTTGGTTTATGAGGTGGTAGATAATTCCATTGACGAGGCATTAGCAGGTCATTGCGACACCATTTCCGTTATCATTCATGAAGGAGAAAGTATTTCCGTAAAAGATAATGGCCGTGGAATCCCCGTGGACATGCATGAGAAAGAACAGAAATCAGCTTTGGAGGTGGTAATGACCAAAATTGGAGCCGGTGGAAAATTTGATAAAGATTCTTATAAAGTTTCTGGTGGTCTGCACGGAGTTGGGGTTTCGGTGGTAAATGCGCTTTCAAATTCCCTAATTGCAACCGTTAATCGCGATGGCAAAATTTATCAGCAAAAATATTCGAAAGGAAAAGCCCTAGAGGATGTGAAAGAAATCGGTACCACAACAGAGCGTGGAACTGAAGTTTTCTTCCAGGCAGATGATACTATTTTCCAGGAGTTGATCTTTAATTACGACACTTTAGCAAGCAGAATGCGCGAGCTTTCTTATTTGAATAAAGGCATCAAAATTACGTTAACAGACGAAAGAGTACTGGAGGAAGATGGAATTGCTAAACATGACTTGTTCTTCTCTGAAGGAGGATTGAAAGAATTCGTAGAATACATCGATGGAAACCGGGAAAGCATCATGAACAGTGTGATTTTCATGGAAGGTGAAAAAGATAATATTCCGGTAGAAGTTGCGATGAGATACAATACTTCTTACACAGAAAATTTGCACTCTTATGTAAATAACATCAATACGCATGAAGGTGGAACTCACCTTGCGGGTTTTAGAAGAGCTTTAACGAGAACCTTAAAGAAATTTGCAGATGAACTTGGACTTCCGGCAAAAGAGAAAGTAGAAGTTACGGGAGATGATTTCCGGGAAGGATTGACGGCGGTGATTTCTGTAAAAGTAATGGAACCTCAGTTTGAAGGTCAAACCAAAACAAAATTAGGAAACTCTGAAGTTTCCGGTGCCGTTGATAAAATCGTAGGAGAAATGCTTTCCAACTTTTTGGAAGAAAATCCAAACGAAGCAAAACTCATCGTTCAGAAAGTAGTATTAGCAGCAAAAGCGAGACAGGCTGCAAAAAAGGCAAGAGAACTCGTTCAAAGAAAATCTCCGATGGGTGGAAGCGGATTACCAGGAAAACTGTCTGACTGTTCCTCCAAAGATCCTGCAATATCTGAACTGTTCTTAGTGGAGGGAGATTCCGCTGGTGGAACGGCAAAACAAGGCCGTGATCGTCATTTTCAAGCAATTCTACCTTTACGTGGTAAGATTTTGAATGTGGAAAAAGCCATGGTTCATAAAGTGTATGACAATGAGGAGATTAAAAATATTTATACGGCGCTTGGAGTTTCTGTAGGTACAGAAGAAGACAGCAAGGCCCTGAATATGGCGAAATTAAGATACCACAAAGTAGTCATCATGTGTGATGCTGATATTGATGGTGCTCACATTTCTACCTTAATCTTGACTTTTTTCTTTAGATATATGAAGGAATTGATAGAAAACGGATATATTTATATTGCACAGCCGCCATTATATCTCTTGAAAAAAGGAAACAAAAAAATCTACGCGTATAATGAAAAAGAACGAGAGCAGATTACTTTAGAAATGGCTCCAGACGGAAAAGGTGTAGAAGTCCAGCGTTACAAAGGTTTAGGGGAAATGAATCCCGAACAACTTTGGGAAACCACATTAAATCCTGAAGGAAGAATGCTGAAACAAGTGACCATAGAAAGCCTTGCAGAAGCAGATAATGTATTCTCTATGCTCATGGGTGATGAAGTACCACCAAGAAGGGAGTTCATTGAAAAGAATGCGGCGTACGCGAAAATCGACGTTTAACAATATTTTTAAAACCGTTCATCCTTGGACGGTTTTTGATTTCTTATTATTACCCTAAACCTATGAAAAACACCCTATTCCCGCTCATCATTTTCCTCCTCTTTTTAGGGAGTTGCAATAAAACTCAGGTTGAAGATAAAACCATTCAACTTCAAGATTCTACAGAAGTTCCTGCCCTGAATTTAGCAGTGGTCGATTCCGTAAAAGTTCAAGATTCTGTACGCGTTAGTGAAATGCTCACTTTATCTTTTCGATCCAAGGTTTTAACTTTTCCGAACATTACCAATAAAATTTTTTTAGACAGCATTTATTCTGATGCTGCACTCTCTTTAACAGATTATTCCAAAAAGAATATAGAAAAGGAACTGAAAGCGAAGCAACTTCAATATGTGAATGAAACCAAAGAATCCATGAAAGATTTTTCCCCAGAAGTTGCACAAGTTTGGGAGCAAAATTCTGATATGAAATTACTCTCAACCATGAAAGGTTTTATGACGGTACAATACACCAATTCCGGTTACACGGGTGGCGCACATGGTTATTACAATGAGACGCACAAAGTTTTTAATGTAACAACAAATAAAACTTTACAGTTAGAAGATATTCTCAGAATTAAAGACAGACAGGTTTGGAATAGAATTTTAATGGAAAATTTCTTAGAAAATGATCTAGAAAAAGGGCAATCTGAAATGTTGTTGGTTAAGAAAATTCCGCTGACAAACAATTTCTATTTTGACAAAGAAAATCTCTATTTCTTTTACAATCAATATGAGATAACAGCGTATGCAGCTGGACCGGTGACCATTAAAATCCCTTACTCAGAGGTGAAACCTTTTTTAAACTCAGAATTTAGAGCGGCTTTAGATTTATAGAATCCAGTTCAATTTCTATTGCACTTCCTTTCGCCTATGAAAAATGTTGTTTTCATCATCAATCCCTTTTCCGCAAAGAAAAATTATCAGGCGTTTTTGAATCTGCTTCAAAAAAAGATAAACCAACCCAGATTTTACATATCCGAATCCCTTTCGGGCACCAATAATTTCATTGAAGAAAATTTTTCAACCACCGACATTTTTGTAGCAGTTGGTGGGGATGGCACCATTTCTTCTGTGGCAAAAAAACTCGTGAATACGGAGAAAATTCTTGCTATTTTTCCCGCTGGTTCTGGGAATGGTTTTTCCAATGAAACCAACTTTGATAAAAATCTGGATCACCTTTTAAATAAAATCAAAGCGAACAAATCCAGAAAAATAGATACTTTAAAAGTCAATGAGCATCTCTCCATCAATGTTTCTGGGACAGGATTTGATGGGAAAGTGGTAAAGAATTTTGAAAAAACCAGTCGCGGTTTCTTTAATTATATCAAAACTTCTTTAACAACTTTTCTCAAATATCGTCCGGTGGAAATTACTTTTCACTCCGATGCTTACGATCAACACAACGGTAAATATTTAATGCTGAATGTGGCGAACACGCGGCAATTCGGGAATAATGCTTACATCGCGCCGCATGCAAGTACCGTTGATGGCTTGGCGGAAATTGTATTGGTGAAAAAATTTCCCATTTGGTATGGTGCTATTTTCGCGGGTAAAATGTTTTCTAAAAAATTAGAAGAAAGCAAATATGTGACTTTCCTTTCCGTGCCAGAAATTGAATTTACCGTGAATACCCAAGATTGGCATTTGGATGGGGAATATGTAGAAATTAATTCTCCGATCAAAGTTAAAGTGCAACCGAAAAGTTTGAATATACTTCTTTAAACATCTGCACTTTCTAAACCTTTTTTATAGGTTTCCAAAGCGCGTATTCTTGCTGTTTTGTGATCAACCATGGGTTTTGGGTAGTTTTTAGTGCCAAATTCTTTCACCCACATATTAATATATTTAAAGTCGGGATCAAATTTTTTCTGCTGTTCCTCTGGATTAAAAATGCGGAAATAAGGCGCAGAATCACAGCCACTACCTGCACTCCACTGCCAATTTCCATTGTTCGCAGATAAATCATAATCCAAAAGTTTTTCCGCGAAGTATGCTTCCCCAATTCTCCAGTCCATGAGTAAATGTTTGGTGAAAAAACTGGCGCAAACCATTCGCACGCGGTTATGCATAAAACCAGTTTCATTCAGTTGACGCATGCCTGCATCTACAATAGGATAACCCGTTTTACCCAGCTGCCATTTTTCCAGCTCTTGGTCATTGTAATTCCAGGAAATATTATCGTACTTCTTTTTAAAGGACTGATTGATCACTTTTGGAAAATGATAAAGGATGGTCATAAAAAATTCTCGCCAAATCAACTCCTTTAAATAGGTCTGATTTAATTGAGAAGTTTCTGCTGCTAATTTCCGGACGCTAATCGTCCCAAAACGCAGATGAACACTCATTTCCGAAGTTTTTACGGTAGGCAGATTTCTGGTATCGTGGTAATTTTTTATCAGGTTTTTGTCAATTTTGGGAATCTCAAATTGATACGGTGTTTTTTTAAATCCAATTTGCTCCAAAGTGAGTACCTCTTCTTTACTGTCAATCAGGTTTTTCAACAATTTTTCGCTGTCGAAACTTTCTGGTTTTTCCGTGTTGTATTTGATAAGCCATTGCTTAGAATACGGCGTGTAAATGGTATAAGGCGTTCCATCACTTTTTAGAATATCATCTTTGTGGAAATGAACTTGATCTTTAAATAGGTCAAATTCTATATTTTCTCCTGCTAAAAATTTTCCAATTTCTTGATCTCTCTTAATTGCGGAAGGTTCATAGTCTTCATTCGAAAAAACCTTTTCAATAGAATATTCAAGTGCCAATTCCTTAAATATTTCCAACGGTTTGCCGTGAAATATTTTGATGCTTTTACCAGATTTTCTCAAATGAACATTAAGAATATTTAAAACCTGCACTAAAAAATCAACGCGTTTATCCTCCTTATTATCTAGTTTGGTTAAAATTTCTGTATCGAAAATAAAAATGGGCAGTACACTTTCAGCATTTTGTAAGGCCTGAAAAAGACCGTGGTTATCACTTAAACGCAAATCTCTTCGAAACCAAAAAACAGTAATCTTTTTATTCATTCCCTACCATTTTTAAAATACTTTCTGGCTCTTCATTTTTTAAATTCTTGTACACATATTGATGAAAGGAATTCAATTTTTCTAAACTCAATAATAGCGTATTTTTTTCTTCCTCGCCTAATTTACCGCACAAGATTTTTGAGGCTACTGAAATGTCTTTAATTGATTCCGTGGACACTTGCCTCCCTTTTTCCGTCAGAGAGATTCGGGTGCTCCTTTTATCGTTTTCATCTCTCTTTTCTTGCAGTAAACCGTTCCTCACCAGTCTTTTAATAATTTCTATTCCAGATTGTTTTTCATGTGCATTTTTTTCAATGAGTTGCATTTTAGTCAAAGAAGCAAGACCTATCATGTGGAAAAGATAGGTAAAATCTTCATTCACCAAATCCGGATGGCGCTCCAATGATTTTTTGAGCAAATGTTTAGAATATCTGCCCAACATGAGGACTTGTTCGGCAATTGCATTTTCAATTTCAGCTATATCTTTATCTTTCGATGCTGTAATTTTTTGACCTAATTCTTTTTCATTGGCTTGCTCATTAAGGTAACATCGAAAATCTTCCAGACACTGATCGCTTCCAGTTTTTAACCGTTGAAAAGAATCCAACTGCTTCAGTGTATCGATGACTAAGTTATACTCCATTTGGTCTTTTATTTAGAGTTTAAGACTACCTAAACCCCCATCAATACCTATAACTTGACCTGTAATCCAAGAACTTTTATCAGAAAGTAAAAATTCTACCGCTTGTGCGCTATCGTCCGCAGTGCCAATCCTTTGCAATGGATGACGTTTCGCACCCGCTGCTCTTTTGTCTTCGGTAGATAATAATTGCTCAGCCAAGTCCGTATCCGAAAGCGACGGCGCAATGACATTAACCCTGATTTTATTCGAGGCAACTTCTGCAGCCAAACTGCGCGAAAAACCCTCCAATGCGCCTTTACTTGCAGCGATAGAAGTATGAAATGGCATCCCGACCTTTGCTGCAACGGTGCTGAAAAGAACGATACTTGCACCACCGGATTTTTTCAGGAGGGGCAAACATTTCTGAATAATTTTCACCGCGCCCAAAAAGTTTTGGTGAAAATCTGTCAAAAAATCTTCTTGGCTAAATCTGCTAAAGGGTTTTAGGTTAATAGAACCTGGACAATAAACCAAACCGTGTAATTCTTGCGGCAATTCCAGGTCACTTAAGTCATCCGTGGCAATATCTCCTTCATAGAACTTTGTATTTAAGGCTTCTAATTCTGGAGTTAAATTTCTGGAGATGGTATATAAATTTTCTTCTCTTAAAAGTTGTGCAGAATGCAATCCTATGCCCTTTCCCGCTCCTATTATTAATATATTTTTCATACTGATGTTTTATTCAATTTTTTTTTTTACACTTTTCGCTGCAATAGCGGACATTTTCCCAGTCTTTTTCCCACTTTTTTCGCCAAGAAAATGGCAACCCGCATCTTGTGCAGATTTTCTCTGGTAAATTTTCCTTCTTTACGCCTTTCAACTTCTTTTAAGTATTAGGTTTTGCATATTCAAACTGTTGCAAAAAATGGGGTTCATAATAGGCATCTAAACCTCCACTTAGTAGCAAATTTTCAACCTTCACCAAGCCATCTTCAGACAAACGAATTGCTGGTAGAAAAATTTGTTCAATACTTCCAATCACCATTATGGTATTGTTAATTTCTATATCAAGTACGCTTTCTAGCTTCATTTGAATTTTAATTTCCGCTTCCATCACAAAAGGCACGTTTCCATTTTCTCTATATTCTGGCGTCAGATTCACGGCATTAAATTCTGAAAGTTCTTTAGGGTACCGCGCAGAAGTTTGGTGGGCTTGTTTTGCGAAACTCTTGTGCATAAAATTAACGGTATAACTTCCCACCTCAAGAATATTGGTCAAAGTATGTCGGTCTACAGAACTCGGTCGCGTGATTAAACCAAACAAAGCCGGATCAGATCCTAAGTGAATGAGAGAGTTGAAGATGGCCAAATTTTCTTGACCCTCTTTCGATTTAGTACCTATTAGAGAAATCTGCCTAATTCCCGCCAAAGAATTGATTAGTTTAATGCGGTATCTTTTTTCACACTCAGAAATTATTTTTCGATCGATATTGATAAAGTTTTCAGCCATTACATTTTAGCGTTTGCTTATTTTATTCCCGGAAATTGTTCTTTGTCTCGTACATCGAAATCTGGAGATTTCTGCATTTCTTTTCATAAGGTGTTTGTTGCTCACTCCAGAATTAACACGCGCTCGCCAAAGTTTAAAAGAACTTTGTTTCAGTTCTTTTCTCATCAAAGCAATCACATCTTTTTCGGCCATAGCAAATTGGTACGTAATGGCCTCAAAAGGAGTTCGGTCTTCCCAAGCCATCTCGATTACCCGGTCTATTTCTACAGGTGTTAACTCCATTTTACATAAAATTTTTGTAGTTATTAATGTGAATATTTCTCGATTTGATGGAGTGCATCAAACTATAAAGTCCAAAAAATGTCCGGTTCATATAAATAAAATGACGGGAACCACGATTGGCATTTCTTCCTTTTATGGTGGTATTTTTCGCGTACTTCTGTCCGAGATCTGCAATTGCTTCAAAAAATTCAGGATCCTCAAAATCAAAAGTTTCATTTTGAAAAGGAACGGTAAATAAATACAATAGTTCATAGAAAATCTGGGTGAAAAATTCTTTTTCCTCCTCAGAATCATCTAATCTGATAATTTCCAGTTCCAATAATTTCTTATCGAAAAATTCTTTATTATCCAAGTTTTCTCGCACAGCCAGTTCAAAATAAGGAATATAAAAATCCTCTGGAATGGCTTTCATACAACCAAAATCAATGGCGATTAAATCGGCTTCTGCCGAAACCAAAAAATTTCCAGGGTGTGGATCGGCGTGAACTTTTCTCAATTTGTGGATTTGATACATGTAGAAATCCCAAAGAGTCTGTCCGACTTTTTCCGCGATTTCCTGATCTGTATTTTCATCGCAAAAAGTGGAAAGGTGTTTTCCGTGCATCCAATCCATCGTGATGATCCGATTATTGGAATATTCTTTATAATAATTTGGAAATTTCAGGTTGGGAATATTTTCGCAACTTTTTCTAATTTCTAAACTTTGATTAATCTCCAGTTCGTAATTGGTTTCTTCCAAAAGTTTATCCTCAACTTCTTTGAAATATTGATCAGAGTTTTTTCCTTTTATGTTGAACATTTTCATAGCAATTGGTTTGATCATTGCCAAGTCTGAAGAAATACTTTGTGAAACTCCTGGATACTGAATTTTTATAGCCAATTCTTTACCATCTTTCCAGGCTTTGTGAACTTGACCAATACTTGCCGCATTGGTAGATTCTGCATTAAATTCATCAAACAGATCTGTAGGTTTCTGGCCAAAATTATTCTTAAATATTTTGTTAACCAAAGGTGCTGAAAGAGGCGGAACCTGGAATTGGGAAAGGGAAAATTTCTCTACATAAGCTGCAGGTAAAATATTCTTTTCCATGCTCAGCATCTGGGCAACTTTCAAAGCGCTTCCCTTTAATTCCTTTAAACTGTCATAAATGTCTGTCGCGTTGTTTTTATTTAAATTATCCTTCGCTTCATCTTCCGTTTTGGTCATCTTATCTCCGTAATATTTCAGGTAATTGACGCCAATTTTAGCGCCGGTAGAAATAAATTTGGAGGCACGTTCTATCTTACTTGTAGGGATCCTGTCTAATGTTTTCATTATCTGTTTTTTACTTTTTCATTAAAAATGAATTTGCCGAGATCTAATAGTTTTTTCAAAGGTTTTACCTCTAGAAATTCAAAACTGGTGTCGACTGACTTCTCAATAAATATATCGGTCTTTTCGAAATTGGAACTGGTGTCTTCCATCCAAAACTTGAGGGTGGTGAGGAAATGACCCCAAAACAATTCTTCAACTCCTTTATTTTTCAGATTTTCAAATTTTTGCATCTTTTCATTTTCCATATCCATGAAAGACTCATTGATTTTTAAACTTCTAATGAACATTTGAAATTCTTTTTTCAAAGCCCACAATTTTTTCATATTTTGGAGCTTATCTTTATCCTGACCAATTAAGTAAATAATCAAGCTTCGGTTCAGGGTTAATTGTTCAAAGAAAGTAAAGTAGAAAGAAAGGAGTTTGGTCTTAGCATTGTGACCTGCAAAATTTTCATCTTGGTGCAATAGCATCATGGTTTGATCCATAAAGTATTTAAGATAGTGCAATTCTAGCTGATCAAAATTGGCGAAGTAAAAATAGAAATCGCTCTCCTTAATTTGATGGTCATCACAAAAGGTGAAAACATTTAAAGGTTTTTTATTATTTCGTAAAACATATTTTGAGTACAAGTCTAAAATCAACTCTTGTGTAACTTCTATATTTTCCATATTGTTTAAATTATTTTGTACAAATTTAGTAAAATAATTTTCTAATTTCAAAATAAAAGTATAATTTTGTTCTATTATTAAAAATGAGAAAGGTTATCATCATCGGCTCCGGCTTTTCTGCGATTGCTGCAGCGTGTTACATGGCAAAAGCTAACCATCAAGTTACCGTTCTAGAAAAGAATGAGCAGCTTGGCGGTCGCGCATCTTTGTTAGAGATTGATGGATTTAAATTTGACATGGGTCCAAGTTGGTACTGGATGCCTGACATTTTTGAGAGATTTTTCGCGGACTTTGGTAAAAAGGTTTCTGATTATTATCAATTAGAGAAATTGTCACCTGGTTACCGTGTCTATTTTGGCAAAGATGATTACATCGATATTTCAGATGATCCAGAAAAAATAGTAGAAAAATTTGAAGAAATTGAACCAGGAAGTGGCGCCCATCTCATCAAATTTATGGAAAATTCCAGAAAAAATTATGAGATCGCGATGAAGGATTTGGTTTACAATCCGGGAAAATCACTTCTGGAGCTCGTAAACGTAGAAACTGCCAAACGCGTTAAATTATTTGTTCAAAACATTTCTCAAACCGTTCGGAAGAATATTAAAAATCCAAAACTGCAAAGTATTTTGGAATTTCCCGTTTTATTTTTGGGTGCAAAGCCGCAAAATACACCGGCGTTCTATAACTTTATGAATCATGCCGATTTCGGTTTAGGAACGTGGTATCCGAAAGGTGGATTTAATGCAGTTGCATTAGGAATGGTGAAATTAGCGAAAGAATTGGGAGTTGAATTTAAAGTTAATCAAGAGGTTACGAAAATTGAAACTGAAAATAATCAAGCCAAGAAAGTAATTACAACAACTGATTCTTTTCCAGCAGATTTGGTAATTTCTGGGGCAGATTACGCCCATACAGAAAAACTTTTAGACAAGAACGAAAGCAATTACAGTGAAGAATATTGGCAAAAGAAAGTTTTTGCACCCTCTTCCTTTTTATATTATGTAGCCTTTGACAAAAAAGTTCCAGAGTTGCAACACCATAATTTATTTTTCGATACGGATTTTGGGCAGCATGCTATCGATATTTATGACGAACCCAAATTACCGGTAAAACCTTTGTTCTACGCTAATTTTTCTAGCAAAACCGATCTGGATTTATGTCCAGAAGGCAAGGAAATCGGATTCTTTTTGATTCCAGTAGCAGTAGATTTAGAAGACAATCAAGAAATTCATGACCGGTATTTCGAAATGATCATGGACAGAGTTGAGAACAACACAGGATTGGATTTAAGGAGTTCCGTAATTTTCAAGAAAAGTTTCGGGGTGAAAGATTTTAAGGAGCGGTATAATTCTTGTCGCGGTAATGCTTACGGCTTGGCAAACACCTTACTGCAAACCTCGATTCTGCGACCAAGCATTAGCAATAAAAAGATAAAAAACTTATTTTATACGGGACAGCTTACTGTTCCAGGACCTGGAGTTCCACCTGCCTTAATTTCGGGGAAAGTGGTAACTGACTATATATTAAAGAATGAATCCAAAATTTATTAACTGATGAACAATCTAGAAATCTACCAATCACTTTGCGGCATGTCTTCTAAGATGGTTACGCAAAAATACAGCACGTCTTTTTACCGTGCTTCTACCCTTTTCAAGCCAGAAGTTCGTCAACATATTTACAATATTTATGGCTTCGTCAGACTTGCAGATGAAATTGTAGACACATTCCATGATTATGACAAAGTTCTGTTGATGGATGAATTTGAAAAAAATTACAAATCAGCACAAGAAAATTGCATTTCACTTAACCCAATTCTCCACTCTTTTTGCCTTACGCAGAGAGAAAAGAAAATTCCACAGCATTTAGTTGATGCTTTTATGCATTCTATGAAAATGGATTTGGGAGAAATTAAAGATTTGAATGATGAAAAATACAATGAGTATATTTACGGCTCCGCAGAAGTGGTAGGTTTAATGTGTTTAAAAGTATTCGTTAATGGTGATTTAGCAGAATATGAAAAGCTAAAACCGTATGCGCAAAGTTTAGGGGCTGCTTTTCAAAAAATTAATTTCTTGCGAGACATTAGCGCAGATTTTAATGATCTAAACAGAACCTATTTTCCAAATGTAGATTTTAATAATTTTTCTTTGGAAGATAAAAACACCATAGAGATTGATATTGCGAAAGATTTCGCACACGCCAAAATTGGAATTAAAATGTTGCCAATGTCCTGCAGATTAGCAGTCTATATGGCTTATAAATATTATTTTAACTTATTTAAAAAAATAAGAAAAACTGAACCTCAATTGCTTTTAACCAAGAGAATTAGAGTTTCTAACGCAAGAAAAATTTACCTCATGGGTGAAATGATCTTAAATAAAAATCTTAATTTACTGTAATGAAATTTTTAAGTGCAATTTTCTTTTTATTAATGGCCAATATGATGTTTTCTCAAAACTTACCAGAACTAAGAACACTTCTTAAAACAGGTGAAACTTCCGAAGCTTCTGCGAAAGTCTTGATTGACAAATCAAGTACAGCTTTCACCAAAACAAAACAGCCAATCTATGCTGGATTTATGGCGATTGGTCAATTTTTTATGGCGAAGCACGCTTTCAGTCCTTTTAAGAAAATGTCTTATTTTAATGAGGGTAAAAAGAACCTTGATAACGCAATTATTAAAGATCCGAAAAATGCAGAAATTAGGTTGCTGCGTTTAATCACTCAGGAAAAAGCGCCGAAACTATTGGGTTACTCGAAAAACATCTCCGAAGACAAAAGGATAATTACCAGTGAATACACCAAAATTGAAGATGAAGCTTTAAAATTATACATCAAAAATTATTTAAATTTATAATGGAATTTTTAACTTATTTTGCGATTACCATTGGGGTTTTCGTTACTATGGAAGGAGTAACTTGGTTAACTCATAAGTTTATAATGCATGGAGCAACTGGATGGTATTTTCATGAGGATCACCACCAACCTGGATATCCTCACGTTTTTGAAAAAAATGATGCCTTCTTTGTGATTTTTGCCATACCGAGTATGTTATTGTTTTGGTTTGGAACCGTAAATGGATTGAACTGGATGTTTTTTGTCGGACTTGGCATTTTACTTTACGGCACCGCTTACTTTACTATTCATGATGTTTTAATTCATAGACGATTTAAGTGGTTTGATAAAACTGAAAACTGGTATTTAAGGGGATTAAGAAAAGCACATAAAATCCATCATAAACATTTAGGAAAAGAAGATGGAGAATGTTTCGGAATGTTGTTTGTACCGATGAAATATTTTAGAGAGGCCCGACTATCAACTGTTAAAAAATAAATTTTTCAATCTTACTACCATTTATAAATGGGTAGCTGCAACTAGATTTTATATAAGTTTAATCCCAATTTTTCATTCTATTCTACTTTTTTAATGGCGCGTTAAAGGAAGTTATTTCTGAAACCCGTTGTGTGCGTAAGCAGAATATCCTGGAATTAGACTATAAGCCATTCCGGTAGAACAAGTTTTTTACTTTTTTGCCCTCCTCTGTTCTCTTGTACACCTTTTCGAATATTTAAAGATCCCACAAAGCTTTTAACCAAAAATAATGAAACTGAATATCACCAAACAGTCCGGAATTTACACCTTAACTTCTGAACAAGTTTTACCACTAACATTAGATCAGGCCTGGGATTTTTTTACCGTTCCTACGAATTTGGATAAAATTACCCCGGAAGAGATGAACTTTAAAATCACTAATAATCCACCTCCAAAAACATATCGTGGACAAATTATCACCTATAAAATCGGGCTTTTGCCGGGAATAAATGCGAACTGGATTACAGAAATCACCCAATTGGAAGACCGAAAATTTTTTGTGGATGAACAGCGATTTGGACCTTATGCAATGTGGCATCATGAACATCATTTTGAAGATATTGGCGAGGGGAAAGTAATTATGAGAGATATTGTCAACTATAAATTACCTTTAGGTTTTATTGGTGATTTATTCGGAGGCGCCATTATAAAAAATAAAGTGAAATCCATTTTTGAAGGCAGATTCCATATCTTAGAAAAAACATTTGCGATATGAAAATATTTCTTACCGGTGTAACAGGATATATTGGAAAAAGACTTCTCATACAGTTGTTAGAAGAAGGTCATCACGTAGTCTGTTCGGTAAGAGACAAAAATCGCTTCAGCACCAAACTATTCAAAAATAATATTTCTCAGATTGAAGTTGTTGAAAATGATTTTCTCGATGAAAATTCCCTTGAAAGCATTCCAAAAGACATTGAAAACGCTTATTATCTGATTCATTCGATGTCATCTGGCGACGGCGATTTCAGTGAAAAGGAAAAAACTTCTGCCCTCAATTTCAGAAACGCCTTAGAAAAAACACAAGTTAAACAGGTTATTTTTTTAACAGGCATTATCAATGAAGATAAACTTTCAAAGCATCTTGAATCCAGAAAACAGGTTGAAGAGGCATTAAAAAGTTCCAAATATAATCTTACTTGTCTACGAGCCGGAATAATTGTAGGCTCTGGGAGTGCTTCGTTCGAAATCATCCGGGATATTGTAGAAAAATTACCCGTAATGATTACACCAAAATGGTTGAATACGCGTTGTCAACCCATTGCGATTCGAAATGTGATTCAATATTTGGTCGGAGTTTTAGGGAAAGATTTTACCTATAATGAAAACTATGATATTGCTGGAACTGATATCTTGACGTATAAAGAAATGTTACTTCAATACGGCGAAATTCGGGGTTTAAAACGCCATATTTTTATTGTTCCGGTGATGACGCCAAAACTATCTTCCTATTGGCTATATTTCGTTACTTCTACGAGTTTTTTCCTCGCACAGAACTTAGTAGACAGCATGAAAATTGACGTTGTAGCGAAACCTAATAATCTAGCAGAAAAATTAAATATCAAGTTATTTTCGTATCGGGAAGCGATTCAATTGGCTTTCGACAAAATCAAGCAAAATGATGTGCTTTCCAGTTGGTATGATTCTTTTACCAATCAGTTCCACACCAGAAAAGTGTGGCAATATTTAGAAGTTCCGGAAGAAGGCTGTTTTAAAGATAAACGCGAAATTCTAGTAGAAAATGAAGAAGAAACCCTCAACAGAGTTTTCAGTATTGGTGGAAAAACCGGATGGTATTATGCAGATTTTCTCTGGCAAATTCGGGGATTTTTAGATAAACTTTTTGGCGGGGTTGGCTTACGGCGTGGTAGAAAAAACATGAGTACGCTGGAAGCTGGAGATTCTGTCGATTTTTGGCGTGTTCTCTATGCAGACCGGGATAAGAAGCGGCTTTTATTATTTGCCGAAATGAAACTTCCAGGCGAAGCTTGGCTCGAGTTTAAAATCAAAGACGGCGTTCTTTATCAAAATGCAACTTTCCGACCCTTGGGAATTTCGGGGCGATTGTATTGGTATTCCGTTTTGCCTTTTCATGGTGCAATTTTTAACGGAATGCTGAAAAAACTCGCAGGGAAATAGTTTACGGGCAAAAAAAAACTTGCCATTTCGTTGTATTTTTTACTATTTTAAATAAAAGAGTAAAATTCAATCGATACAACAAAGGCAAGAAATTTTTAATGATTAATCATCATTATTTCATCTCGTGTTTAGAATCACCACAAATATATTACGGAGTTTGCTAATTCTTCTTAACCTATGTTAAGTTAATTAATTTTTATTCTTTCTTTTCGAATTCTAGATAAATGCACCGCAGAAATATTAAACCAGGAAGCGAGATGTTTAAAAGGTACCACCTCTAAAAATCTGGGATAATCACTTTCTATGAAATCGTAGTTTTCGCCTGCATTATTAAAGATGATCGTATTTCGGAATTTTAATAGATTTACGTAATGTTCTTCCATGATGAGAAGTCCAAATATAGCCCAATCATGATATTGCGCGTATAGCATCATCAAATCTTCCTTATTAATTGCATAAACAATTGAATCTTCGTAGCAATAAATATGGCATCTACTCACGGTTTGTGAACTAAAACTTTCATATTCTGTGACCAAAATACTTTCTGCTTCTAGCCAAATCGTTCGATCTTCCCCTTCTTTATCCATAAAATAGCATCGGGTGATAGAATTCTCTACCACAAAAATTTTTCTGCAGGTTTCACCTGCTCGCAAAATAAAATCACCACTTTTACAGCTAAACACTTCGAATTTCTCCAACCCTTTTTCTAAAATTTCTAAATCGAAATCTGGCTTATAGGATAGTACCTTTTGTCGAATGAAATTTTTTATTTCTTTATTATTTACCATATTTATATTATTCTACCGCTACAGAATCATCTCCACGTCCATCTGCAACTGCAATTGCATTTCCGTTTTCATCTACTAAAATTAATTCCGTTCTTCCAATCTGGGTAACTCTTTCAATTTTGTAATTCATTTTCTGCAGATCTGAAATAGTAGTTTCGGGGAAGTTTTTCTCCACCATTACACTTTCCGGCAACCATTGATGATGGAATTTCGGTAAGTTCACCGCCATATTTGGACTTAATTTAAAATCCAAAATATTTACAATTGCTTGATAAACCGAAGTTGGAATAGTTGTACCCCCTGGAGTTCCTACGATAAGAAAGGGTTTATTATTTTTCATCACAATGGTAGGCGTCATAGAACTCAACATTCTTTTTCCTGGTTTAATGGAATTTGCATCACCACCTACCGCACCAAACATATTAGGAACACCAGGTTTGATAGAAAAATCATCCATTTCATTATTCAACAAAAATCCACCGTCCGTAACCACCACTTTACTTCCATACAAACCATTTAATGTGGTTGTTACCGCCACTGCATTTCCCTCCTTATCAATAATTGAAATATGCGTAGTTTCAGTTGATTCTTTCGGCTGTGGTATGATTTTCCCAACTTCAGAACTTGGTGTTGCTTTCAAATTGTTATAAGATTTCCAGCGATTTTTAAGATAATCTTCAGAAATGAGCATTTGCGTTTTATCGTTGATGAAATCTGGATCGCCCATATATTCTGCGCGATCTGCAAAGGAGCGACGTTCTGCTTCTACCATGACCTGAACTGCCCCAGTTGAATTCTGTTGGTATTTTTCTATTTTTTCAAAAGCGCTCATTTGTAACATTTGTGCCAATAAAATTCCACCGCTAGAAGGCAAAGGCATCGCTACAATTTCATTTCCTTTATAATTGAATGTTAATGGTTTTCTTTCTACTACTTTATAATTTTTCAAATCGTTTAATGTTATGATTCCATTTCCACGCTTCATTTCATTCACGATTAATTGAGCAATTTTTCCTTCATAAAAACCTTTTGCACCGTTTTTTTGAATTACTTTTAAAGTTTCTGCAAGATCTTTTTGGATCAACAGATCACCTTGTTTCCACGGCGTGCTTCTTTGAAAAACAGTTCTGGTTTTATTATGATTGCTAAAATTCTGCATTTGACTATTCAATAAATTGGCTTCCCTTTGAGTAATGCTAAAACCTTTTTCTGCCAGATCAATGGCCGGCTGAATCAATTTTTCCATTGGGAGTTTTGCATATTTTAAGGTCGCAAAAAAACCTGCTATTGAGCCCGGAACACCCACTGCTAATCTTCCATTTTGGGAAAGATCAGTATTAGGATTTCCTTTTTGATCCAGGTACATATCTTTTGATGATTTTTCTGGTGCCGTTTCCCGAAAATCAATGGTGAATTTCTCTCCGTTATTTTTCACCCCAACTAAAAAACCACCGCCTGCAATATTTCCTGCCTGTGGATAAACAACGGCCAATGCATATTGTGTAGCAATAACTGCATCATAAGCGTTTCCACCCATTTTCATAAATTTTGCACCGGCTTCACTTGCCAGTGGATGTGCTGAAACAACCAGTCCTTTCTTCTGCGCGTGAATTTCCTTCACAATATTAATGTCGGTAAATTGTGCAAAGGTGAAATTATACAGCACGATCAGGAGGACAAAATACTTTTTCATAAGAGGATTATTTGACTCAAAAGTAAGAAAAAGTGTGTGAACTTCTGATGCTTTAAAATCTAACGGATCAATTTTCTCCAACACCTACTACAAAACCTTTATTTGACGCAGCTGGTGCAACTGCGGCTGCATTTTTCGCAAATGCTGTTGATACCCAGACAAAAGGAATTGAAGGCGTTATTTCTCAAAAACTCGTTTATTCTAAGTTTAAATTAAGTAACGATCTGGCGATTACCGTTTCTAATACAGAAAGAGTTGGCGATATTCACTCTTCCGAAACTTTAAAAAATTCTGGACAAGAATCCAGATATTTCTCGGAAGCAAGCCGTGTTTACTTACAGGAATCAGTTCCCCGATTTAAAGCTTCCTTAATGAATACGCTGGAATTTAGCAAATTAAGTTTCCTTTTGAAGAATGTTTATTTCGGCAAAGTTACCGATCCTAATACGGTAGATGTTAATGGAAATGGACAAATTGATGCCATCGTTGTTAATGGACAGGCAATAGAAAACGAACATCCGATTTGGGCTGGAAAGCTAATTACAGATTTATCTATAGCCTATAAATTTACGAAGCAATTTAGTTTAACGGTAGGTTCAAATAATTTACTGGATGTTTATCCGGATGAAAACTATGGACCAGTTTCCGCAAAAAGACCTTTAGCAGGTACAGGAGGAGTAGATGCCAATGGAAATGTTGTTTACAAAGCTGTTGCAGAGAATGTAGATTTATCGAACGCCAATCAGTTTGTTTATTCCAGAAATACATCCCAGTTTGGAATGAACGGCAGATTTTTATTTGTTAGAGCAAATTTGAGTTTCTAAAATTAATTTCCTTTAAATTTTTTCAAGTGCTGTAATTATTTTACAGCATTTTTCTATTCTATAGGTTTTCAGAAAACATTTCCGATTGTTAGATGATCTGCAAGGCAACTTTAATTAAGTTCATTTTTTCACCAGCCAAAAGCGTTCTGGAAAAATAGCGCGAATAGAAGGTCTGGTCTTTTAAGACGACAATCAAAAAATTATTTAATAAATAGTACTTTCTTTTCAACTCCTATTTTTCTAAATTTGTAAAATTCTAAAATTTAAACATGGAATCCCAAACGGAAAAAATTCTTATCACAGGTGCTCTTGGACAAATCGGTACCGAACTCACCAATAAATTAGTGGCACTGCACGGTGCAGAAAATGTAGTTGCCTCTGGCTTAGACCGATGGGACAAAAGCTTGACTTCCGCAGGATTTTATGAGAGAATGGATGTTTCTAATACGCAGCTAATGCGTCAAGTTATTAAAGATTATGAAATTACCACTGTATATCACTTAGCCTCCCTTCTTTCCGGAACCTCGGAAAAACAACCACTTTTTGCGTGGAAGCTTAACTTGGAGCCTTTGATTAACCTTTGTGAAATGGCAAAAGAAGGTTTAATCAGTAAAATATTTTGGCCCAGTTCCATTGCAGTTTTTGGGAAAGGAATTCCGAAGGAAAATGTAGGTCAGGATGTAGTTCTGAATCCGACAACGGTTTATGGAATTTCTAAAATGGCTGGAGAAAAGTGGTGCGAATATTATTTTGACAAATACGGTGTAGATGTGCGGAGCATCAGATATCCTGGTTTAATTTCTTGGAAAACTCCCGCCGGTGGTGGAACCACTGATTATGCGGTAGAAATTTTTTATGAGGCCGTAACTGAAGGCAAATACACCAGCTTTATTTCAGAAAATACCGCGATGCCAATGCTTTATATGGATGATGCGATCAACGCGACATTAAAATTAATGGACGCACCAAAAGAAAATCTGAGCGTGCATTCCGCTTACAATTTGGGTGGACTTTCTTTTACCCCAAAACAGTTAGCCGCAGAAATTCAGAAAGAGATGCCTGATTTTACCATTGATTATAAAACTGATTTCCGTCAAGAAATTGCAGATTCGTGGCCGTCTTCCATAGATGATTCTATCGCAAAAAAAGATTGGAATCTCACGTATGATTTTGATATTTCTGATTTAACGAAAGATATGCTCAAAAATCTTAAAGTGAAATTAGCTGCTAAATAATTACCTATGATCTTACTGACTTTCAACATTCTTAATAGCAAAAGTAATTTTAGAGGAAACTATCAATTAAAGGAAGAAGAAATTCAGCTGATCACAGAGAAAAACACTTTGGCTATCCTGCGTACACTGGAACAACATCAAATTCTTGCAACATTTTTCTTAGAAATCTCCCTCGTTTCAAAATTGCAAAACGTGGTTAAAAAAATAGTGGAAAAAGGACACGAAATTTCTTTCTATAATGAAAACTCCAGTTGGACTGATATTGAGGCCGCAAAAAATGAAGTCGAGCTTTTAATTGAGAAAAGAATTCGAGGAATTAGGCAGAAAGAACTTGTAATTCCGGTTGCGGAGCTGAAAAAGTTAGAATTCAGCTACATCTCTAACATTGAAAACGCAGATATTCTATTTCCCCTAAAGCGGCTAAAAAGAGGCACAGAAATTAAAGTGGAAAGTGGAATGAATTTGATTCCAGAAAGTATTTCACCATATTCTCAACTTCCATATAATGATTTTGTTTTCCAAATGTTGCCTACACAACTGTACAAAAATATGGTGCTAGAAACCATTAAGAAAGAAGATTTCGTACTCATCTATTTAGATTCTTGGCAATTCACTGATTTTGAAAAGTATTTATTTGGGATTCCCTTCTACAGAAAATACAATGCTGGTAAAAAAATGGAAGACAAATTGGAGTCTTTTCTTACGTGGATGAATGAGGAAGAATTAGCATTCTCTAGAATGAAAGATTTTGTCTTCTAAAAAAATCATAAGCGATATAACGATCTACCCACGCATGAGTAGAAATATTTTTCTTTTCGACCCCTTTTTGAAAAATCCGTTTTTTGGAAATTCTCAGATTGTCTAAAAAGTTTCTGAAAATGCCATTTCTGCCCTTGTTCCCCACACAACCATCGACGTAATTCGTTTAAGGACAAATAAGGTTTTTTGCCTTGATCAACACACGGTGGAATAGAATCGTTAAATTATTAAGAAAGGTCTGGAGCAACGTAGCCTTTTATTATTTATTACACTGAAATATTGGTACTTTGGAAAATAAAACTTATTTTTGCACCTCGAAATAATTAACAATTTAATTAACATTTATGAACAATTACGAAACTGTTTTCATTTTAACTCCCGTTCTATCTGACGCACAGGTGGAGGAAGCAGTAAAAAAGTTTGAAGATTTATTGAAATCTAACAATTGCGAAATCGTTGCCAAAGAAAATTGGGGACTAAAAAAATTAGCGTATCCTATTCAATTAAAAAAGAATGGATTCTACACTTTGATCGAATTCAAAGCGGAAGGTACTGTAGTGGCAGATTTAGAATTGGCTTACAAGCGTGACGAAAGAGTAATCCGTTACCTTACTACAAAACTAGACAAGCATGCTATGGATTATGCAGTTACTAGAAGAACAAAAGTAAAAACTGCGAAAGTTTAATTTTAACCTCACAAAAAAAGAAAAGACATGGCAATAGATGATATGGCTAAACAAGCCTCTGCAGGAGGTGAATCGGAAGTAAAATTTCTTACTCCCCTAGACATCAATACAAAAACAGACAAAAAATACTGTAGATTCAAAAAATACGGAATCAAGCATGTAGATTACAAGGATGAAAAATTCCTTTCTCAGTTTGTAAACGAACAAGGTAAAATTTTACCAAGAAGATACACCGGTACTTCTTTAAAATACCAAAGAAAAGTTTCTGCGGCCATCAAAAGATCAAGACACCTTGCAATGATGCCTTACGTAACGGATCTTTATAAATAAAAATGCGTTAAGCAATAAGCTTGGTGCCGCATGCATTTCGCTAAAATAGTTGCTGAATAAAATTAATTCTAACGATTTTTAGAGTCAGAGAAATTTAATTAATTCCTGCTCTAAGATTAAAAACGGACAACAACAATGGATATTATCTTAAAACAAGACGTTGAAAACTTAGGACTAGAGTTCGACACCATCAATGTAAAGCCAGGTTATGCAAGAAATTTCTTGCTGCCTAAAGGTTTAGCTTTATTGGCTACTCCAAAAAACAAAGCAGCTCTAGAAGCAACTTTGGAATCAAGAAAAGAAGAAGAAGCAAAATTAATTGCAGCAGCTACTGCAATTGTAGAAAAATTGAAAAAAACAAATATTACCATTGCAACAAAAGTTGGTTCAGGTGACAAATTATTTGGATCTATCAATAATGCTAACCTTTCTGAAGAATTGTCTAAAGCAGGAGTTTCTGTAGATAAAAAATACATCAAAATCCCTGGAAACACAATCAAAAGAACTGGTAAAGTAACTGCTAACATCAGATTACACAGAAATGTGGAACATGAGTATGAGTTTGAAGTTATTTCTGATGCTCCAGTAGAAGTGGCTCCAAAGCCAGCTCCAGCTCCTAAAAAAGTAGAAGAAACTCCAGCTGAAGAAGCTTAAGATCTTTTAAAATATTTAAAATCCGATAAAATTATTTATCGGATTTTTTTTTCTTAAATTTCCTGAACGGTTATTTCACCCTTCAAGAATAAATTTGTTTAATGGTAAGAATTTTCTTCTACTTTAAAAGAAGTCTCAAAAAAGCCTTTGACAATCTGCGTAATGAACGTTTGAAAAACAATCTTTTACAAGCGATTCCTTTTTGGATTGCCTCACTGATTACGGGTTTTTTTGCGGTGATATACGCTCAGCTTTTTACGTGGGGAGAAAATCTCATGAACCTCATTTTTGATTGGCATGCGTGGCTTATTTTCATTATTGCCCCAACGGGTTTCGTATTATCTTGGTGGCTTGTAAAAACCTTTGCACCTTATGCAAAAGGAAGTGGAATTCCACAAGTGATGGCGGCTGTAGAATTGGCAAATCCAAAAGATCATCATAAAATCCGACATCTGTTAAGTTTAAAAATTATCGTCTTCAAAATTTTATCCAGTTTAGCTTTGGTAATTGGTGGTGGTGCCGTGGGTAGAGAAGGTCCAACCATTCAAATTGCCGGCTCTGTTTTTCGGAAAGTAAACGAGTATCTTCCGCATTGGTGGCCAAAAATCTCAAAGAAGAATATGATTATGACTGGTGCTGCAGCGGGTCTTGCAGCAGCTTTTAACACACCGCTGGGCGGAATTGTTTTTGCGGTAGAAGAATTGTCAAAAACACACATCAATTACTTTAAAACAGCTTTGTTCACGGCCGTGATTATTGCGGGACTTACATCGCAAACTTTAGCAGGATCTTATCTCTATTTAGGTTATCCAAAAACGCATGACGTTTCTTTAATGCTTATGTTTCCGGTGATCTTCGTGTCTGCGGTTGCGGGTATTTTAGGAAGTCAACTATCAGTTGTAATGCTCAAAGTCAATAAATGGAAAAAAAGATTAAAAACAGACCGATCCAATATAATTTTTCTGGTAATTTCTGCCTTGGTTATCGCGTCTCTCGCCTACTTTGTAAATAGAGAAATCTTAGGTTCCGGGAAAGAGATTATGGAGCGAACTCTTTTCACCGCCGATAAACATGAAGCTTGGTATGTGCCATTATTTAGAATGTTGGGACCTGCTTTGGCTTTTACATCTGGTGGAGCAGGCGGGATTTTTGCGCCGGCTTTGTCTGCAGGAGCCAGTATTGGCTCTGTACTATCTGGAGTTATTCACTTAGATCCACAAGAAACCAATGTGATCATCCTAGCGGGCATGGTTGCATTTCTTACTGGTATTACCCGAGCACCTTTTACCTCTGCAATTATTGTTTTGGAAATGACAGACAGACATTCACTCATTTTTCATTTGATGCTTGCCGGAATGGTTTCCTCCATTATCTCTCTTATGGTCAGTAAACATTCCCTTTACGATTCTTTGAAAAATAGTTATCTCGAAGAACTAAAAGATGAGAGAGCACCTACACCAATTGAAAAAGCCCCAAAATAAGCAAATTATAAGGGGGCTTTAATTTTTATTGAAGCTGAAATTTAATATTTCATGGCGTTTTCTTTTACATTCCCTAAAATATCTGGGAAATAGATATCAGAAAGTTGTTCAAATTCATCGCCCCGCATGAACATGGTGGCATCAACTTCATCGTAAGAAGTTCGACCAGCTGCACCAATTAGTTCGTTACAGGTGTGAAGTGTGTTTTTGTGGAAGTGATATACTCGCTCACTTTTATCGGTAACATCAAGACCTTTAATGAGCATTTTATCCTGAGTTGCAACTCCAGTCGGGCAATTGTTGGTATTACATCTTAGAGCCTGAATACATCCTAAAGCGAACATAAAGCCTCTTGCATTATTACACATATCTGCACCCATGGAAATTGCGCGAAGAATATCCAATGAAGTTAAAACTTTTCCACTGGCTATAATTTTCGTTTTGTCTCGAAGATTAAAGTTGTTTAAGGTTCTATTCACAAAAATTAAGGCAGGTTCCAAAGGCATTCCTACTCCATCTGAAAATTCTGGTGGTGCCGCTCCTGTTCCTCCTTCTGCGCCATCAACGGTAATAAAATCAGGGTAAATCTTCATTACATTCATTTGCACACAAATATCTTCAAACTCTTTAGTATCGCCAATGCATAACTTAAATCCTACTGGTTTACCGTCTGACAATTCTCGCAATTGCTGCACAAATTTCAATAATCCCTGAGCATCTGAAAAGGTAGAATGAGAAGGCGGAGAAATGATGGTAATTCCGGGTCTTACGTGACGAATCGCAGCAATTTCTAAGGTATTTTTTGCACCAGGCAAAACTCCCCCATGGCCTGGTTTTGCCCCTTGTGAAATTTTTATCTCGATTAATTTCACAGTTGGTAGCGCGACATTTTTCTTAAAAATTTCTGGCGAGAACTGACCGTCTTCATCTCTACAGCCGAAATATCCAGTTCCAATTTGCCAACACAGATCCCCACCCTCTAAATGATAAGGAGAAATTCCACCTTCTCCAGTATTGTGGAAAAATCCGCCTTTTTTTGCGCCTCTGTTCAAAGACATTTGAGCACGATCACTTAAAGATCCAAAACTCATTGCGGAAATATTAAACAAAGAAGCGTCGTATTTTTGGGTACATTGTTCGCCTCCAATCCAAACTCTAGGCAATTCTTCTGCGGGAGATTTTGCATAGATGGAGTGTTTAATACCTTCATATTTGCGGGTATTAATTTCCAGCTGTGTCCCAAAAGGTACCGTATCACTTAAATTTTTTGCACGTCTGTACACGGCAGAACGCTGATTCCGGGGAAATGGTTTTCCGTCTGTTTCACGTTCAATAAAATACTGCTGCATTTCTGGAGAAATTCCTTCGAAAAAATATCGGAAATAACCTAAAACAGGAAAATTACGTAGAATGGCATGTTTGGTTTGAAAACAATTGTAAATCCCTAATGCATAAATTGCGGTGAGCAAAATTGGAATCCAGTAATAGGATTTTGTGAGCAGCGAAAGTGCCCAAACTACAACTACAATAACAATTCCCCACCTGATGAATTTGTCTCTCATTACAGAACTTTTTAAATTTAATACAAACTTAACAATTATAACCCGAGTAAAAAACCAAAAACGAGACATAAAACGCACCCTATCACTTTGTTTCTTACTTATTTAACTCTTAAAAATTTTATCTTTTATATTTACTTTAGATTTAATTAAAGCATGATTTGAAAACTGATTCCTTTACCATTAAATCATAAGGAATTGTCAAGTATTTTTCACTTTAAAGTCGAAAAAATGATTTATAGTTTTATCCATTTTTTTACAACATTTTAAGCAAATTTTTTTCTTTTTGACTTTGAACAAATTTCTCCTAAAGTCCAAATGTAGAGAAACGCATTTGTTCTGCTTTTTACCACAGCAAATTGCTAAACAAAACACTCTAATTATGGCTTGATATTTGAGACTTGACATTTCATTAAATAAAACATCATGCAAAAAAATACAATTTTAGTAGCAACAATGGCTATTGCTACATTAGGAACAGGAGCACAATCTTGTCTCGCAATTGCGACATCAAGTGTAGGATTAGCGGTACTAAAACAAGTTTTACTTGGCGGAATTACAAAAGGTTTAGGAATTTTCAGTAACAAAGACAGCTTTTTGAGCAATCAACTGATTGAAGCCGCTATGCCTTCTCAACTTCGAGAAGTGAATAATACGCTGCAAAAAATTGGATTAGGAAATTTGGTAGCGAAGGAAAAAGAATATATTGCTCAAGCAGCAACCTTCACGGTAGATATTTCGAGACCAATCCTTACGAATGCTGTTAATAGTTTAACGGCCGCAGACGCTGCAAGAATTATACAAGGTGGAAGCGGTGCTGCAACACAGATTTTAAAAGAAAAAACTTCTCAGCAATTAATGTTGGCCATCGCACCCAAAGTTGATGCTAAACTGAATGAATTTGGCATTATAAAAAGTTTAAATTCTGCACTTGCGGGAAGTAATTTATTAGGATCAATTTTTGGCGGGCAAAATAATAATCTTTCTGCAACAACAGGAATTAGTAACTTTGCCTCTGAGCAGATGGTGAATGGTTTATTTAATATTATTCAAAACCACGAAAAACAAAATTCAGCAACGCTTTTAAATTCTTTAAGCGAGTTTAAATAATAGTTTTAGACTTAATCATTAGGAAATTCTTACCTTAAAAATTAGTGTTACATGTTAAATATCATCGACAGCGAAGAAAATAGAAATGAAGAAGATTTTTACTCCTCCCTACAAGAGAAGTTAGAGGCCGTACATGATTTTCCGCAAGATTATTTATTCAAATTTATAGTGAATAATGAACACACCAAGCATACCGAAATCTATCGCGTATTCGATGGAATCAAATTTACTTTGTCCACAAAGGAAAGCAAACAGGGAAAATATATTTCTTTAAATATTAGTGCTTTTGTTCTAGACGCAGCGCAAGTTATTTCCATCTATAAGGAAGTAGGGAAAATTGAAGGGGTAATGATGCTTTAAACTTAGAAACTAAATAAATTCAAATAACTTTTACGATAATCTATGAATATTTTAATTACGGGCGGAAGCGGTTTAATTGGTCAACATTTGGTTGAAAAATTAAAAGAAAAAAATCATGAAGTAAGAATTTTATCCCGAAGTAAAAGTTCAGAACTTCAAGAATTTTATTGGAATATCAAAGATCGATTTATTGATGATCGTGCATTTGAAAATTTAGATGCCATCATTCATCTTGCCGGGGCGTCCGTGAGCCAAAGATGGACGGAGGATTATAAGGTAGAAATGACGGAGAGCAGAATAGAGACTGCCAATTTACTCTTGGAATATTGCCAGAAAAAGGAGCTGCATTTAAAAGCATTTGTATCTGCTTCTGGTATTAATTATTACGGAACGTTTACCTCTGATCAGATTCTGGATGAAAATTCTGGAATTCAACATGAAGATTTTTTAGCTCATTTATCTCAAAAATGGGAGGCAGCTGCTGAGCAATTTTCCGTGGTTGCAGACCGAGTTGTTTGTTTAAGGACTTCACTGGTTTTAGCAAAAGAAGGTGGTGCTTTTCCACAATTAAAGCAAATTACCGACCTCAATATTGGATCTGCAATTGGATCTGGTGAACAATGGATGAATTGGATTCATATTGACGATATGGTTGACATGTATATTTTCGCCATTGAAAACGAAAAAGTGAATGGTAGTTTTAATGCATTGGCTGATGAAGTACCAAACAATAAAACATTCATGAAAACCCTTTCAAAAGTGAAAGGAAAGTTTTTCTTGCCACTTGCGGTCCCAGAATTTGTAATGAAAAGTATTTTTGGCGAGATGAGTACCATTCTTTTAACAGGAACAAGAGCCTCTAATAAAAAAATAAAATCTCTAGGATTTGATTTTAAATATAATTCCGTTAAGGAAGCTTTTCAGTCTCTGCTTTAACTAATTTTCAATAAAAAATTTAACATTTTCTATGGGTCTGCCGATCATTGCAATTGGTCCTTTGATTAATATAGGTCTTTCAATCAGAGAGGGATTTTCTAGCAGGACTTTTAACCATCCTTCTTCTGATAACGTCTGATTTGCAAATTTTTCTTTAAAGAGCTGATCCCCTTTTCGGATCAATTCTTCAGCAGATCTACCCAATTTCTTGAGTACTGTTTTCAGTTCAATTTCAGACAGCGGATTTACTATAAAATCTATAATTTCAAACTGTACGTTGTTTTCATCTAAATGTTCCAAAATCGCTCTGGACTTGGAGCATGCATTATTAAAAAGAATTTTTACCATGACGAACTGAATTAAAAAATTAAAATGTTTCTGTGCATCGTAAACTTTCAGTATTATAAATATAAATGCTAAAAAAGTCCGTGCAATTCCGTTTCAATACGTTCTAGAATTAACCCAAAATCTTCAGGTCTTTCTACGAAATCTAGGTCATCAACTTCGATAATGAGAAGTTTGCCTTCTTTGTACTCAGAAATCCATTTTTCATATTTCTGATTGAGTTTAGAGAGATATTCTATGCTGATTGTAGCTTCATACTCCCGCCCGCGTTTGTAAATTTTCTTTACCAAATTGGGAACGTCGGATTTTAAATAGATGAGCAAATCCGGTGCCGAAACAAAGCTCTTCATCAGCTCAAATACCGCCGTGTAATTCGCGAAATCTCTATCGGTAAGCAATTGCATGTCATTTAAGTTTTCTGCGAAAATGTGCGCATCTTCATAAATAGTACGATCCTGAATAATGTTTTTTCCGCCTTCTCTAATCTCTTTAACCTGCCGAAATCTGCTCCCCAAAAAATAAATTTGAAGCGCAAAACTCCACTTGCTCATATCTCCGTAAAAATCCTCCAAATAAGGATTATGATCTACATCTTCAAACTGAGCATCCCAACTGTAATGTTTAGATAGCATGGTGGTTAAGGTAGTTTTTCCGGCTCCAATATTTCCTGTTACGGCAATGTGCATGTCTTGATTTACTTAAGGTTAATGATTGTGAGAACTAGTCCCAAAAAAAGTAATAAACGAAAATTTTCGGGTACTTCCCGCTCTGATTTAGGGTTGGTAAAGATAAAGTTTGTTGGCCTTGATACCAAAATAAGAATTAGAGTTTTTATCCACAATTTCTAAATTTTCATCTTTAAAAATGAGAGAAATTTCAGTGTTTTCAAATTTATGGATGGTGTTTTTTCCGATGATGAAAATTTTTCCATTTTCGCGGCGAAGTCTTTTTCCCTCCGAGATTGGAGATTGAAAAAGGTTATTGGCTTGAAAATCATACACTTTAAAATCATCATTGGAAAGGACAAAAAGTTTATTTTCAAAAACAATGAAATCTAAAATTTTTTCAAAATCCATATCGTACGGATAAGAATTAAGAATTTGATCCTCCCGAAATTTGAACTGAATAAGCCTTTTTGTGCTTTCTTCTAAAAGCCAAATCTGCTGCAAATCTTCTGCATATACCCTTTTCACAAATCCGAATTTCTGCCGAAAATTTACAGTCTGTATTTCCGCTAAATTCTGATCAAAATATTTTACTTCTTGTGCATTTTCTGAAAAGGAGGGAATATTAAGTAAATTTTGAACAGACTGCACTTTAAAGGGCAACGTTAGCATGAGAGTACCGATCTGCTTTCCTAGAGAATCTAATTTTGTGAAACTAAAATCTTTGCTTTTGTACACGTAAATATTTCCGTAATCATCTGCGAAAAAATCTTTCGTATCATTTAATTGCAAGGAATCAAATGGCAAATTTCTTTGCGCAGAAACTGAACAAAATAGCAGCACAAATAAGATTTGAAAAAATTTCATACCGTTCGTAATCCTAATTTTTATTTTATCATCACTTCATAAATAGTAGGCCAATTTTTTCCCGTAATTAACATATTCTCCCCTTTAAATGCGATACCATTCAAAACATCATCATTGCCGGTTGTATGTTTTTTAGCGATTTCTGCGAAGTCAAATTTCCCCACCACTTCGCCATTTGCTGGATTGATTTTTACAATAATTGGTTTTTGCCAAACATTAGCATAGATAAAACCCTTATGGTATTCTAGCTCATTCAACTGATCATAGGCTTCCGTATTTCCTGCTACAGAGATATACCTTACGATTTTTGACGGATTGTTGATGTCCAAAAAGTAAATATTTTTAGTTCCGTCAGAAAGAATTAAGTTTTTTTGATCATTGGTTAAACCCCAACCTTCCCCAATTACATTTGGATAGACGAACTCAGTGATCAAACTTAAGTCGCTCTTGTTATAGATGAATCCTTTCTTATTTTGCCACGTCAACTGATAAATTTTATCGCCGATAATGGTGCAACCTTCTGAAAAAATGTCTCCCGCTTGTAGCGTTTCTGCAAGAGGTGTGGTAGAACCTAAAGTATATTTTATAATGCGGGATTCCCCAGTTTGACCGTCTGATTCATAAATGGTGTTTCCTTCCAGCTCAAATCCCTGCACAAAATTATTGGGGTCATGTGGATATTCTTTAACGATTTCGTAGCTTAATTTGGCTTCCGGATTCTTCGCAAAAACATTGATGGTGGCATCTTGATTTAAAATTTCTCCGCCTTTTTTCTTAATGACAAAGGTAACTGCGTTATCTCCTAGCGTAAAGAAATTAGGATCTACAGTTAGACTATTTGTTTCCTTATCACCAAAACTTATCGTGATACTTTCTGCATTTTCTACTACTTCTTTGGGTAAATTCAATGGATCACCGAAATGGTACCCTTTGGATTCCATAGAAATATTGTAGTCATTAAGGCTATTTAAAATTTCTTTATCCTTACTACAAGAAACGAATAGCGTGAAGGATAAAATAGCGAGGAGCGTTCTGATTTTCATTAAAAAATATTTTTTCAAAAATACAGAATTTTGATGAGATGAAGGGGAGTCTCTGAAGAATCAGAAATGATCTTACCATAATTTATAATTATATTTGCTCACCTTATTCTCCCAATTATGAAAAACGTATTTTTTCTGTTTGTACTTTTATCTGGTTTTATTTCTGCCCAAAACTTCTCGAAAGAAGATTCCTTAAAAGGATCTAACACAAAGTTTAGAAATTTTTGGGATGTAAAGAAGTATGAAATCACCGTAGAACCTGATTTCGAGAAGAAATCAATAAATGGAACCAATAAAATTACTTTTGAAATAACGGCTGACATTTCCAATCCTGTCTTCCAAATTGATTTGCAGCAACCGATGAATTATAAAATCATCGATTCTGATGAAAAATTATGTTCCTCTAAAAGAGAAGGTGATTTCATATTTATAGAGACCAAAAAAAATTATAAGAAAGGAGAAACGCATTCATTTACGATCCAATATTTTGGTAATCCTACTATTGCGAAAAATGCGCCGTGGGATGGTGGTTGGGTTTTTACAAAAGATAAAAAAGGAAACCCCTGGATTTCTGCGGCTCAAGAAGGAATTGGAACTTCTGTTTGGTTGCCGACAAAAGATTTGTGGAGTGATGAACCCGATAATGGAATCATCATGAAAATAATCACCCCAAAAGATATGGTGGGTGTAGGAAACGGAAGATTGATTGCGAAAACAACTGAAAATAATAAAAATACTTTTACCTGGGAAGTCACCAATCCCATCAACGCCTACTCCATTATTCCTAACGTGGGGAAATACGTTAACTACAAAGAAACGTATGCAGGAGAAAAAGGAACTTTAGATTTAGATTATTGGGTTTTGGATTATAATCTAGAAAAAGCAAAAAAACAATTTACTCAGGTTAAACCCATGATGAAAGCTTTCGAGTATTGGTTTGGTCCTTACCCTTTTTACGAAGATTCTTTTAAATTGGTAGAGAGTCCGTACTTAGGAATGGAGCATCAGAGTTCCGTTGCGTATGGAAACAACTTTGAAAATGGCTATTTAGGACGAGATTTATCCGGAACGGGTGTTGGTTTAAACTGGGATTTTATTCTTGTTCATGAAAGCGGACATGAATGGTTTGCGAACAATATTACAGCGAAAGATCAGGCGGATTTGTGGATTCACGAAAGTTTTACCAATTATTCCGAAACGCTTTTCACAGAAAACTTCATGAATAAAAATGCGGCAGAACAATATATCATTGGGATTAGAAAAAGTATTAGAAATGATGCGCCAATCATCGGGCAATATGGAGTAAGAAATGAAGGCAGCGGTGATATGTACAACAAAGGCGGGAATATGATTCACACCATTCGTCAAATTATTAATGATGATGAGAAATTTCGGGAAATTTTAAGAGGATTGAATAAAGATTTCTACCATCAAACCGTAACCTCAAAACAAGTGGAAGATTATATTTCTCAGAAATCCGGGATTGATTTATCGAGTGTTTTTAATCAATATCTAAGAAATACAGCGATTCCAATATTTGAATATTCTCAAACTGGAAATTTATTGAAATACCGTTATACAAATGGCGTTGATGATTTAAAATTACCCATTCGAGTTAATGGAAATCAGGAAATTTCGCCACGTGAAAATTGGGAAACTGCGCAATTAAAAGATGCAAATCCAGTTACGCTAGATGAAAATTACTACCTCATCTATAAAAAAGTTCGATAATCAAACCCTTCTTTTGGACCTAAGTAGAATGCCGCTTAAAGGTAAGCGGCATTTTTTTATCTAAAAAAAGCTATCTGCAATTTAAAACATCGAAATCAGTACTCTTTGATTTCCCGTATTTGCGGGACCCGCCAAGTTATCAGAAGGAGTATATGAGATTTTAGCTAAAGTTTCTGGAAAGAAGGTTTTCACTATCATTTCCTTGTAACCACGAGGTTTGTAAAAAACTCAAATCTTTTCGGAGGAAATCGCCATGTCCAGTAAGAAGTTTCTGATATCTTTGGATCTTGCTACAATCCGCAATATTGATCGTAATCGCTTCCGTTGTGCTACTATTCATTGCCTTTTGACCAACTTAGCTCGATATTTTGTCTGTGACTTTATCTTTTAGAAAATGAATAAGTTGAACATTGCAAAAGGTTAAAACGAGCAATAAAATAAGTGAACATAATTTTTAAGGGGTTTTGGCTTTAGTTTTATTCGTACTAAATTTTACCTAATATTTGCAGAACCGCTAAAAAAATCGCACTGTATTTGACCCCAATAACAGTTTTACAAAATTTTAAAATTCCTTAAGAATTTTTCATCATGATTCGGAAAGTACTGCCTTTACCCACATCTGTCTGTGCAATTTTAATGTCACCGTTGTGGTATTCTTTAATCACACGTTTTGCTAATGAAAGGCCTAATCCCCATCCTCTTTTTTTGGTAGAATATCCAGGTTTGAATGCATTTCTCGCCTGATAATTTGTTAATCCAGCACCCGTATCTTTAAAATCAATGATGGTAAATTTATTTTTTTCATACAACTCTACTTCTAACCGTCCTTCTCCTTTCATAGCATCCACCGCGTTTTTAACAATGTTTTCCATGACCCAGCTCACCAGAATTCTGTTATGCGGAACTAAAATTTGTTCTGAAGGCTGAATTAATCGGAAGATGACTTTTTTAGAAATTCGCGACTTTAAATAATCGAAGTTTTGCTGTAAAGTTTCATTAATATTTAAATCATTCAGCTCTGGTACCGACCCAATTTTAGAAAAACGTTCCGAAATTGTTTTCAGTCGATTAATGTCATTCTCAATTTCTTTTACGCCTTCACTATTCTCGTTTTCCATGCGAAGAATCTCAATCCAGCCAATCATTGAAGAAAGCGGTGTCCCAATCTGATGCGCAGTTTCTTTCGCTAAGCCTGCCCACACATAACCTTCATCAGTTTTTTTAATGGTCCGCAGAAACCAAAATGAAAAGAAAATATACGCCAGAATTAATGATCCTAAGATATAGGGAGAATAGCGCAAATTATTAAGTAAATCAGAATTGGTGTAGAAAACATATTGATTATTTCCCTCTGGCATTTGCAGTTCTATAGGTTTATAAGAACTTTCCATTTTCCGAAGCAACGCAAGCATTTTTTTGTCATCATTCAACACATCATCGGGAATATTTTTTTGCAGGCCGATTGGTTTCTTGTATTTATCAGTTACAATTACGGGAATCGTATTATTGGTTTTACTAATCTGTAGCAGTAAATCCAGAATAATTGGATCTTCAATAATCTCCTCTTGTTGATATTTCAGCGCAGTCGCGAAAAGCTCAATTCTTTTGATTTCTTCTTTCCTTAAATAATCGATCAAAACAATAGAAGCAACCACCACTCCAGATACAGCTAGGGTGAGTAAAATGTAAATTACCAAATTATTAATTTTGGAGAGGAAGGATCTGCGTTTCATCGGTGTAAATTACAGAAATTATTTCAGCACATTTAAAACTTTATACAGGGCTTCACTCACATTTCCACCTTGATAGTTGTTTATAATAATGGCTACTGCATACTTTTTACCATCTTTCGCAGTGTGGTATCCTGCAAAAGATTTGGTATCTTTCATGGTGCCACTTTTTAGTTTCATCCCATTTCCTTGTGTGGGAAAACCCTCGTAAAATTCATTAAACCAAGGTTGTTTTTTACTCCAAACTAAAGATTGAACTTCTGCCCTTGCAGAAACATAATTCTGAGGAGAAAGTCCACTTCCATCTGCGAAGTTGATCATGGCAGAATTGATCCCTTTTGTTTGCCAAAATTCTTTTAAATAAGAAATTCCCGCCTCAAAACTGCCTTCGTTTTTCTTTTCTTTTCCAAGAGTTTTAATTAAAGTTTCTCCATAAAAATTCACACTTTTTCTCATAAACCAAAATATGATTTTATCCAAAGTGGGGGATTTATATTCCAACATCAAATTGTTGGCAGATGGACCTGAAATTTTTTGCCCTTTAATTTCTATCATCGAATACGTTTGTATTTTACCTTGAAAATCAATACCAGATTCTTTTATCCAACTTTTCACTTCTGTACCAAATGTGAGCGGTGGATTAGGAGTTGCACCAGATACCGTGAGACTTTTGTTAGGTAGCGTTCCAGAAATGTATGCAACCTCGGAATAGGGTGCGGTGTAAATGAGGCTTTGATCAGAATTTCCGCCTGTTTTTACATTGTTCACCCAATTTACTCCAGGCAAATCAATATTTAAACTTTTCATTTCTTTACCATTCATATTGATATCAAACTGATTTTCTCGCCAGTTTAAGCCCCAAACTCCAGCACCATAATAATTGCCCATGTCATTCCAAGGCCAACCTCCCGGCGTGGTTTGAAAATCGAAATAAGAATCGTCAATGATTAAATCGCCAGAAATTTTTGTAATATTTTTAGATTTTAAAGCTGCGATTAACTTTTGCTTGAATTGATCAGGTTTATATCCGTCATAGCGCCAACTTCCCAAGGTTGGGTCACCATTACTTTTCACATATAAATTTCCATTTAAAACTCCTGCAGAAATAGATCCTGATGAGTGAACAGCAGTAGTATATTGATAATTTTTACCCAAGGTTTCTAGAGCTGCCGCGGCAGTAAAGATCTTTTGCGTAGATGCCGTAGAAAGACCTTGATTTCCATTTAATGCATAAATAAAATTACCACTTTCATCAGAAACGTACATGGATAAGTTGGCTGCGTATGCAGGTGCAGTTGCCAAGAGTGATTTTGTAGCGTCCCCTAATTTTTGTGCCACATTTTGGGCAAATAAAATTTGGGAAGAGAGTAAGATAAATGCGATAAGTCTAAACATCGAATATTTTAATTTCAAATATAACGAAATATAATTTTTATAGCTTTTTATTTACTTTAAAGATTTTAACAAAACGTTTCATTATACGTTAAAAAACACCCAAAAATTTGGAAATTTCATAAAATTTTAGTAAACTTTGTGGAGGAAATTTATAAAAACGAATAAAAATGGCTTCAATTATTACTGGCTTGTTTCGTAGCCAAAATCAGTCTGCGGATATTTCTAAAGACATCGAAAATGCAGGATTCCACGATTCTAATTACATAATGTACCTGCATAAAAGACCAATCTCAAAAGAAGTTAAAACCTCCATCTGGCGTTCATTTTTTAATGATAAAACCCAGTTAGAAGATGACAGTTTAGTCATCAGTGTGAAGGTAAAAACCGAAGAAGAGCAGGAGAAAATTTCTAAAATTTTTCAAAATAATCATGTAGTCCATCAAAATTATTTTGAAAATGTGAAATTTAAAAATGCTAAATCCTTGGCATTCTTAAAGAAGTTGGCTTCCATACGAGCAAAAGCAGCCGTTTACTCCAGTCCTGAAATTAGACACAGATCTTCAGCAGTTGGAATGTCCTCCGAAGTTTCATTTGGAAAAGGCTAAAGTCCAAAAAGTAATACAGTGAAAATTTACGATAAATTAATTCGCCTTCCAATTGCACGCATTTCTGTATTCTATTAGACCAATCCTAAATAACAGAAAAAATAAGAACCCTTCAAATATGAAGGGTTCTTTCATTGCTAAGAAAATTTAATTGAACGATTTTTTATTGTTTAATTACTTTATTAGTAACCACGTTGCCATTTACTAAAGCTTTTACCAAATAAACTCCTTTTGGTAAAGAGGACATATTAATTTCTGAGCGATCAGTTTTTGGAGAAAGGGTCATCACTTTTTGACCTACCATATTATAAACTTCTACGTTTTCTATTTTACCAGAAGCGGTGATGTTTAGTATTCCTGAAGTTGGGTTTGGATAGTAACTAAACTTACTAGCGTTTACGTTATCTACTGCCAAAACTGCGCAAGATACTGTCGCAGACCATCCTGCTTTGGTAACAATATCATCCGAGCGGAATCTTACTGTTAATTGCCCTGAAGGATCTGTAGAAGTGAAGGAATCACCAACGGATAGTAAACTACTAGCGACGGAAGGTGGAAAACCTGTTTCTCCACATTTTGAAGCTGCTAAAACTGGCGATGTAATTGCAGGGCCATTATAAATAGATAAGTAATCCCAACATCCACCAGTAGTTCCAGCAGTTGTTGAAGTTTCAATTTCTACCTGTGTAAAAGTAATTTTAACACCTTGTCCTACTACTGTTGGTGCAAAATGCGTTACGTTATCTTCATCATTTCCATAATTTGCAGCAGATCCACCTGAATCCAAGAAGGTATCTCCGCAAGTTAACGGTGGAATAAGTGGTGCATTAGAAATTGTATCTGCAATGGTAAACATTGTAATTTCATTTCCATTGGTTGATCCAACAACTGTCGCAGCTCCTGTTGCAGTATTTACCGTGTAAAGATTACTGGTTAAATCTAACCCGAATCCAGCCATGTATAAGATATTATTGGAAGTGTTGAAATCTGCATCTTGTGCATAACTGATATCGACTCCCAGTGGCCCAATGTCCGTAGCAGCTCCAGTTGTAAGGTTAATAGCGTATAATCTATCTGTAGTTATATCTGCGCTATACGCCAATCCATTGTTATCAATTTCTATCCAGATTGGGGTAGACATTCCCGCAGTCGATCCTACCACTGTAAGTGCTCCCGTTGTAAGATTTACAGTGTATAGTGTCCCACTTGTAGCACTGGTTGATGTCGCATACATGGTATTATTCACTCGGTTCCAGGACAAACCAGTAGGATTTTGACCTGCCACTAAGTTAGTGAGCGGACCTACAACACTAAAAGTTCCATTAGAATACACCTTAACCAATTGAGTATTAGTAAAGTTTAAGCCGTAGAGAGTACCGTCTCCTGCCAAATCATCAGCGAAAATGCCCGCGGCTAAAGTTGCAATAGGGGTGATGGTATTTGGAGGGGTTAAAGGCATTGTACCAAAATCTAAAGGGTAAATACCGTAGGAGTTTTTAACAAACGCTTTATTTAAAATAATCGGCGGTTCTACCGTATCAGCAATACTAAACATAGTATATTCTGCATTATCTGGAGTAGTGGAACCCACTAAAGTTGCAGCACCAGTCGCAACATTGATGGTATAAATTCCACCAACTCCACCACCTGTATATGATGCCATATACAGCTGATTAGTATCTTTATTAAAGTCTGCTTCTTGTGCAAATTGACAATTAACTCCTAGAGCTCCAATTAGTGTTGAGACTCCAGTGGCTAAATTTACAGAATATAGATTATCAGTGGTGATATCTATGGTATAGGCCATTCCTGCATTATTAATTTCTAGCCATATTGGTGTCACTACTCCCGTCATTGCTGTGACCAAAGTTGCTACACCTGTTGCTAAATTAATAGTATAGAGTTCTGCACCTGTAGAAGCAATTCCAATTGCGTACATCGTATTGTTTGTACTATTCCATGATAACCCAGCCAAAGTAGAGGTAACCGGAATATTAGTTACGTTACCAATATCTGTAACAACTCCCGTATTGTTTACCATTACCAGATTTCTACTCGCATTGTCTAGAGCATATAACTTACCGTTACCCGCAATATCATCAGCATAAATTGCTCGAGGTAGCGGAATTGTTCCAGTAGCTGTTAAAGTATTCGGAGGTGCAAGTGGCATCGTGCCGAAAGGTCTTGTCGCAGCTCTACCATTTAAGGCGAAAGCTTTAGTAAAAAGTTTACTGTTACTTGGCTTTTCTTGTTTTAAATTTTGCAACTCATAAATTCTCAAAAGTTTTAATTCTTTCTGCGTGAATAGATGGTCTGGAAACGCGAGAGGAGAATCTCCCAATTGGGCAATTTTGTCGTGAATCGGCTGTACTTCTGCTTTAGTAACTTTAGTTTTCAAATCTTCCTCCGTTATACCGTAAGGATAAGTTTTTGTATTACTTTCTTGCGTTTTATAGGCTTTAAATAACCCAAATTCTTCTCTAGAAAGTTGATCCAAAGGAACTGCTCCCGCTGGATTCTGTTTTCCAAGTAGCTCCAATTTGTTTAAAATTGGTTGCACTTGTTCCGTACTAATTCTCTGTTGAGACAATGCTGAATTGGAGATCAGAATCATGGCAATGATTCCTACACCTGAGTAAAGTTTTTTCATACCTATGTATATTTTTTGGTTACTCTAAAGTAGTAAATATTATCCTACTCATTATACATTTTTTTTAAATATAATTTAAAACTAATCAACGTTTTTTACAAAATATGCACTATTAACCGCTTTTAAGTAAAGAATAAATATTTTTAAAGTTTGTTTTTTAGGTTAAAACGCACTTTTTTTAGGTGGGAAATTCTAATTTCGCTCTGTAGACCAGAAATCAAAGTGCAAAAAGTGGGAGTGTAAACGGTAGTTTTTAAATTTTCCTAAAAAAACCTGCTATTTTTTTCTTATTTTCGTGTACTAATTGGGATTTTTGATGGTATACGATTTAGAACAAGAAAATAAAGAGATACTCGCACGGTACAGAGATTTAATATCAAATACTTACCGGTCGCTAGATGAGGAGCAAAATAAATTGATCCGAAAAGCGTTCGACATCTCTTTAGATGCCCATAAGGACCAACGTAGAAAAACGGGCGAACCCTACATTTATCACCCCATTGAAGTCGCAAAGATTGTTGCGAATGAAGTTGGTTTGGGTGCCACTTCTATTGCTTGCGCACTGCTTCACGATGTTATTGAAGATTCTGATTACACCTATGAAGATCTGAGTAAAATATTTGGTAAAAAGATAGCCGATATTGTGAATGGGCTTACCAAAATTTCGGTAATGAACCATCAGAATATCTCCATTCAATCAGAAAATTATCGAAAATTACTCCTGACTCTTTCCGAAGATTTTCGTGTGATACTTATCAAAATTGCAGACCGCCTTCACAACATGCGAACTTTGGAAAGTATGACGCCAGAAAAGCAGAAAAAAATTGCCTCAGAAACTGTCTACATTTATGCGCCCCTCGCTCACCGTCTCGGACTCTACAACATTAAATCTGAGCTAGAAGATCTTTCTTTAAAATTTAATAATCCCGAAGTTTACATTGATATTTCCCAACGGTTAGAATTGGCGAAGGAAAATCGGGAAAAATATGTGGAAGAATTCACCAAAGAAGTTTCTGAACAGTTGCATGAAGAAAATCTAAACTTTACCATTAAAGGAAGAGCAAAAGCAATTTCCTCCATCTATCGGAAAATGCTGAAACAGGGCGTTACCTTTGATGAAGTTTTTGACAATTACGCGATTCGAATCATCTACAAATCAGATGCGAAAAATGAAAAATTTCTAGCCTGGAAAATATATTCGATCGTTACAGACCTCTATCACAGTAATCCACAAAGAATGCGCGACTGGATTTCTCAACCGCGTTCTACGGGTTATGAAAGTCTGCATCTTACCGTTTTAGGTCCAGATAAAAAATGGATAGAAGTGCAAATTCGCTCAGATAGAATGGATGATATTGCAGAAAAAGGCGTGGCCGCTCATTATAAATACAAAGAAGGTTTTCGGCAAAATTCCGACGAGAAAAATTTTGAAACTTGGGTTACAGAAATTCGCGAGGTTCTAGAAAACCAACAATCTTTGACTACTACGGAACTTTTAGATAATATCAAATTAAATCTTTATTCCAAAGAAGTCTTTGTCTTTACCCCAAAAGGTGAAATAAAAATTCTTCCAACGGGTTCTACAGCCTTGGATTTTGCTTTTTCCGTCCATTCAGATTTGGGAATGAAATGTCTGGGTGCAAAAGTAAACGGAAAATTGGTTCCCATTTCTTACGCACTGCAAAACGGAGATCAAATTGATATTTTATCTTCTCAAAATCAAAAACCAAAAGCAGACTGGCTGGATTTTGTAATTACTTCTAAAGCGAAATCCAAAATTAAGGCGATTTTAAATTCTGAAAAAAATCATCTTTCGGAAGAAGGAAAAGAAATTCTCCAAAGGAAAATGCGCCACGCAAAAATTAATTTCAATGATGAAGAGATTAATAAAATGCAGAAGTTTTTTAACTTAAAAACCTCACAAGAATTATTTCTAAGTTTTCAAAACGGAAATTTAGATATAGGCGACATTAAAAAATATACAGAAGGAAAAGGAATCTTCAGCAATCTGATGCAGCGTTTTCGGAAATCACCGAGTAAAAACGATGTTTACACTGAAGCTGCGGAAACCAATCTGGATATGATTGTCTTTGGGAAAGATGAAGAAAAGATGAATTACTCTTTCGCCAAATGCTGCACCGTAATCCCCGGGGATAAAATGTTTGGATTTATTACCATTTCAGATGGTATTAAAGTGCATCATGACGCTTGTCCGAACGCCATTAATCTTCGGGCACAATATGATTATCGAGTACTCATAGCGAAATGGGTGAACGAAGAAAGCTTTAAAAATAGAATTAAAATTGAAATTGAAGGCCTAGACAGAATGGGAATGATCAACGATATTACCGCCGTGATTAGTAACAATATGAATATGGACATGAAAAGCATGTCTATAGAATCCAACAATGGTATTTTTCTCGGCAACATTAATCTAGAAGTACGAAACAAAAGCCAACTGGAAGAAACCTTCAAGCAACTTAAAAACATCAATGGCATTTCCCGTGTGAAACGCCTGTAAAAACTTAAAATATAATTCATGCTGATTACAAATTACTTCAGAAAATTCCTCCACAGTTCGCAGTCTTCGGGGATATTGTTAATCGTTTGCGTTGCAATCTCCTTGATGGTGGCCAATTCTTCTCTTGGAGCTTCTTTTCAAAATATTCTGGATCAAAAAATTGGAACAGAAATGTTCGCACTTAACTATTCCTTAAGCGTTTGGATTAATGATGGTTTGATGGCCATTTTCTTCCTGCTTGTGGGATTAGAAATCAAGCGAGAAATTGTGGAAGGTGAGCTTTCAACTTTCAAAAGTGCCTCACTTCCCATCGTTGCAGCTTTGGGTGGAATGATTGTGCCGGGTTTGATCTTTTATCTTTTTAATCGTGGAACGCCTTATGAAAATGGTTGGGCAATCCCCATGGCGACGGATATCGCATTTTCCCTGGCTATTATTTCAATGTTAGGAAAAAAAGTTCCGCTTTCTTTGAAAATATTCTTAGCAGCACTGGCTATTGTAGATGATTTAGGCGCAATTATGGTAATCGCAATTTTTTACACAGACCAAATTCATTGGAATTATTTAGGTTTAAGTGCGATTATGGTCGCGTTGCTTGTTGTGTTTAATATCTTGAAGATGAAAAAGCATGTATTCTATATCATACCTGGATTATTCCTTTGGTATTTTATGCACCATTCTGGAATCCACGCCACCATTGCCGGAGTGTTATTAGCATTTACCATCCCTACAAATTTCTCCAGCAAAGAAATTTCTCCGTTAGAAAAGCTAGAGCAAAAATTACACTTGCCAGTGAATTTTTTAATTATGCCAATTTTTGCGCTTGCAAATACCAATATTACCTTTAAAGAAGGAATGGTAGATGGACTTTTTACAGATTTCGGGTACGGAATTATTTTAGGTTTATTTTTGGGTAAAGTCATTGGGATTAATCTTTTCTCTTGGGTTTTTATCAAGTTGAAAATTAGCAATTTGCCTGATCAAAGTTCCTGGACTCAAATGACTGGAGTGGGACTTTTGGCCGGAATTGGATTCACAATGTCAATATTTATTGCCCTACTCTCTTTCAAAGGATTCCCCGAAATTCAAGACGAAGCTAAATTTGCTATTTTAGTGGCCTCCGTAATTTCAGGCTTTGGTGGATATTCCCTACTTCGGTATGTGGATAAGAAGAAGGTTACAGAAGAGGCGCCTTAGAAAAACAACCGTATTTTGGACTTAGAAAATTACTTGGTACAAATTAAAAAAGTAGGCGATTATGCCTACTTTTTTTTGATTTATTTTTGCGTTTCAATTCACGTTTCAACTATAATATAATTCCCGTTACATTCCATTTAGACATTTCATCTTTGAAAATTATTTCTTGAAAATAATCGTATTGGAATCTTCCAGCTCAGAGATACTTGGTATATTTTCTGAATTAAAATTTTCGAAATCAGCGCGCATTTCATCAGCAATCATTTTATCCATACGAACTTTTTTAATGGCAAGATTTAATTCATTGCCTAAAAGAATTAGGATGATATTGATATTCACCCAAATCATTACCAAAATGATGGAACCGATGGAACCATACAAGACATTATACCGCGCAAAATTTCTAACATAAATCGCAAAGAAATAAGTGAGTACAATAAACATTACGGTAGTTAAGATCGCACCTGGAAATGCCTGTTTAAAAGTTGTAATCTTCAAACAACCGACCCAATAAAAAAGAGCTAAAAGAATAAAGTAGAATATTGGAAAGGAAATAAACCCAATAATCTTGGATAAATTGTCCACAAACCAAGAGATGTTAATTTGTGGCGTGAAAAGTTTTAAAACTACTTCACTGTAATATACACCTAATAAAGAGGCGATGATGAGGAAAATAAAGGCGATTGTGATAAAGAATGCGACCACATATTCTTTCACCAAACCTCTTTGCAAATTGGTATTTTCATTAAAACCATTAATCAAAGAATGCGTTCCATTTACGGCAAAAACCATGGCAAAAACAATCGTTAGATTGCTAATGTTCTGGATGTTAGGCAAAATAAAAGTTTGAATGTAGCTGCTTACATCTTGCTGAATATTGGCAGGTAGAATATTTTGAAAAAGAACTTCGAAAATATAAAATTGAAGCTTATCATAATGCGGCAAATAAGGCAGCAGAGAGAGAAGAAATAATACAAAGGGAAATAGACTCAAAAAGAAGCTCCAAGAAATACTCGCTGCACTTTTTCCGATCTGCATTTTAAAAACTCCCTGACCATAAATTTCGAACATTTTCCAAAGAGAAATTCCTAAAACGGGAATATGGATTTGATCGAGGTAACGGTGGATTTTTAGGAGGAATTGAGGAGTTTTAATGCCCATTAATTTATATTTGCAAAACAAAGATAAGAAATGAGAATCAATTTAATCTGCATAGGAAAAACCGATGACCGCGAAATTTCTGAGCGTGTAAAATACTATCAAAATCGCTTACCTAAACATTGGAATTTTGATATAAAGGAAATCTCAGATGTAAAAAATGCTAAAAACCTGAGTGCAGAATTATTAAAAGTAGAGGAAGGAAAATTATTTTTGAATCATTTTGAAAACTCAGATTTCATTATCCTTCTTGATGAAAAAGGGAAACAATTTACCAGTCGGGAATTTGCCGGTAAAATTGATCATTGGATGAATTCTTCTTTTAAAAATATCTATTTTCTCATTGGCGGCGCCTACGGATTTTCCGAGGAAATTTATGCCAGAGCACAAGAAAAAATGTCCCTTTCAAAAATGACGTTTACCCATCAGATGATTCGTTTGTTTTTTGTAGAGCAAGTATATCGCGCGGATCAGATACTGCAGGGGAAACCCTATCACAATGATTAATGTTATATCCTGGGTGTTTGGTGTTTGGTGTTTGGTGTTTGGTGAAAAGAGTTTAAAATAAAGATCACATCAATTTTTTCTTATTTTTGTTTCATGAAGAAAAACTTGTCATTAAGAACCGTCACGGTAATGCGCTACATCTTACCATTAAGAGAAGGTGGTTCCTTGCCCGCATTAGCAGAGGCGGAAGATGATTTTAAATATGTTTTAAAATTTCGGGGGGCTGGACATGGGGTGAAAATGCTCATTTCTGAATTGCTCGGTGGAATGATTGCGGAAAAATTAGGTCTTCAAATTCCAGAATTGGTTTTCGCTAATTTGGATGTTGATTTTGGCAGAACGGAAGCAGATGAAGAAATTCAGGATCTTTTAAAATTCTCCGAAGGATTAAATTTAGGATTGCATTTTCTTTCCGGCGCTATTACCTATGAATCTTCTGTGAAAATTGATCCACTTTTAGCATCCAAAATTGTGTGGCTCGATTGCTTTATCACCAATATTGATCGTACTTTCAAGAATACCAATCTTTTGATGTGGCACAAAGAATTGTGGATTATCGACAACGGCGCTTCCTTTTATTTTCACCATTCCTGGCAAAATTTTGATGCTGCGGCGAAAACTCCTTTCAAATATGTTAAAGATCATGTTCTACTTCCGCAAGCGAGTCAATTGACCGAAGCTGATGTTTATGCCAAAGAACTTTTGAATGATGCATTTTTCCAGAGTCTAGTAAATTTAATTCCAGAAAATTGGTTGCAGTGGAATGATGCGGAGGAAAATCCAGAAGAGATTAGGGAAATTTATTTTCAGTTTTTAAGGACTCGATTAGCCAATTCCGAAATATTTTTAAAAGAAGCCCAAAATGCAAGAGGATAAAATTTACGAATACGCTGTAATTCGGCTCGTTCCAAAGGTGGAGCGGGAAGAATTTTTTAATATTGGGCTCATTTTATTTTCCAAAAGGGAAAAGTATATCCGAATTCAAATTCATATTTGTCCCAAAAAATTTGAGTTGATGGAATGTAAAATAGACTTAGAAGCCGTGCAACAAAATCTAATAAATTTCGAAAAAGTGGCAAACGGCGCAAAGGACGGCGGCGAAATCGCAAAGTTAGAAATCCCTGAAAGATTTCGTTGGCTCACTGCTGTTCGGAGTTCTGTGGTTCAAACTTCCAGACCACATCCCGGAAAATCGAAAGATTTGGATGGAACTTTTGAGCGGTTGTTCGCGGAATTGGTGAAATAAATTATTTAATAAGGAAGGAAATTTAACAAGTTTATTTTTTAAACATCTTAAAATGACCAACTAAATTTCCAGCCATGAAGACTTTACGATTAGTTCCAATTCTCCTGTTTTCTTTAAGTTCAATCTTAAGTTTCAGTCAGAAAAACTCAGCTTCAGAAAAGATGTATTTTCCGCCAAATTCTGGGAATGAATGGGAAACTAAATCTATTTCCAGTTTAGGATGGAATTCCGCAAAACAGCAAGAACTAGTCGATTTTCTGGCGCAAAAAAACACCAAAAGTTTTATTATTCTGCACAATGGAAAAATAGTGATGGAAAATTATTTCGATGGACAAACTGCGTCTTCGCCTTGGTATTGGGCGAGTGCGGGCAAAACGCTTACTTCATTTACCGTCGGCATTGCGGAACAGGAAGGTTTTATAAACATCAATAATAAAATTTCAGATTATTTGGGAACTGATTGGACGATGGAAACTTCAGCACAGGAAGATCAAATAACTTGTAAAAATCTCTTAACCATGACTTCCGGGATTGAGGATTCTAACGGTGACGGAATTTTACGTGAAAACCTTTTGTACAAAGCGGATGCAGGAAAAAGATGGTCTTACCATAATGTTTACGTGAAATTACAGGATGTAGTTTCAAAAGCGACGGGAAAAAGTTGGCAAAATTATTTCAGCACCAGTTTGAAAGATAAAATCGGTATGAGCGGCGCTTGGATTTCCAAGAATAATAACGAAGTTTATTGGAGCGATGCAAGAAGTATGGCGCGTTTCGGGTTATTGGCTTTGAATAAAGGAAACTGGAACGGCACGCTAATTCTTAATCAAAAATATTTTCATGACGCAACCAAGACATCCCAAAACATCAATCTTGCTTACGGATATTTGTGGTGGCTGAATGGAAAATCAACTTATTATCTTCCGATGACGCAAATGCAGTTTTCGGGTTCGCTGATTCCCAGTGCGCCCAAAGATATGTTCTGTGCTTTGGGAAAAAATGACCAAAAAATTTATGTGGTTCCGAGTAAAAATCTCGTCATTATCAGAATGGGGAAATCTGCAAATAATTCTAATTTTGCACGCTCCGATTTTGATGAAATGCTTTGGCAGAAAATAAAGGCAATGATGAATTAAATCTTCGTCAATTTTGCAAATTTCAAGATTAAGTTCTTTTCGCCTTCATGCTGGAATTTTACTTTCGCCTTGATGTTTTGCGCGTCCGTTCCATCCAGAAAAATCACTTCTCCTACTCCAAAACGGTCATGACGAACTTTATCTCCAACTTCAATATCTTGAGAGGAAGTTCCACTTGGATTGATGATTTTTGCGGTGGCAACAGGTTTTAAATTCTGTGGAATAGGAATAGGTTCATTTCTTTGGATCGATTTCTTTTCTTCTTTCTTTTTATAAAATCTTGGTTCAGAATCCCCTTCATCAAAAATATTGGACTTCAAGCCTGAATGATTTACAAATCTGCTTTCAATCGCGGGATTGATGAACTCTAAATATTGTGCATCTACTTCACTCAAAAATCGGGAAGGTTCTGCATCCGTAATTTTACCCCATTGAAAACGAGAAATAGCATAAGAGAAAAAGGCCTGCTTTTCTGCTCTGGTTAAGGCTACATAAAACAATCTTCGCTCCTCTTCTACTTCTTCGCGTGTGGAAGAACTCATAAAACTGGGGAATAAATTTTCTTCCAATCCCACCAAATGTACTACTGGAAACTCTAGGCCTTTCGATAAGTGAATGGTCATCAAAGACACTTTATCGGCATCATCATTTTTGTCGGTTTGCGTATCTGCAGACAAAGCAATATTTTCTAAAAAGCTGGATAATGAAGGATCTCCGTCTTCAATTTGCTGCTGTTCCTCGATAAATCCCTGCATGGAATTCATTAACTCCTGAATATTTTCTACACGCGAAATTCCCTCTGGAGTCTGATCGTCTTTTAGAAATTTAATCAACCCACTTCTTTTCGCTACCTCCATCCCAACATTGTAGGCATTTTCAGTTTTAAGCATGACCTGAAACGCTTTGATCATGGCCCAAAAATCTGCAAGTTTGGTAATGATGCCGTTGTTTAAAGACAATCTTGGTGCATAGAAACCAAGGTTATCCAACACATTGGTTATGGCAATATTTTGTGAATCTGCAAAAACAATTAATTTATTTTGGGTGGTTTCTCCAATTCCTCTTGTCGGGAAATTGATAATCCTGCTCAATGCTTCGGAATCATTTTCATTGACGAGTAATCGCAAATACGCTAATAAATCCTTCACTTCTTTTCTTTGATAAAAAGACAGTCCCCCAAAAACCCGGTACGGAATATTTTTTCGTCTCAAAGAATCTTCGAAAGCACGTGTCTGGGAATTCGTACGGTATAAAATGGCAAAATCAGTAAATTTTCTCTGCTGAGAATTATGAAGTTCCCAAATATTAGAAGCAACGAAATTGGCTTCGTCAGCATCTGAAAGTGAGCGGTATACCTTTATTTTTTCCCCTTCTTCATTATCACTGAAGACATTCTTTTTAAACTGCTGAACATTCTTTGCAATCACGACATTGGCAGCGTTGACAATGTTCTGGGTTGACCGGTAATTTTGTTCCAAAGAAACGGTTACCGCGTCGGGGTAATCTTTTTTAAAATTTAAGATGTTCAAAATATTTGCCCCACGAAAGGAGTAAATGGATTGTGCGTCATCACCGACAACGCAAATATTTTCAAATTTTGAGGCCAATGCTTTCACAATTAAATATTGAGAATGATTGGTATCTTGGTACTCATCTACCAAAATGTAGCGGAATCTATCCTGGTATTTAGCTAAAACTTCGGGGAATCTGGTGAGAAGTTCATTTGTTTTTAAGAGTAAGTCATCAAAATCCATTGCTCCATTTCGGTAGCAAACATCAACATACTTCTGGTAAATAAGTCCAATGTTTTTCATATTGGCGCGCTCATCTGCTTCCATTAATTCTGGATTGCTGAAATAAGCCTTCACCGTAATCAGATTATTTTTATAATTGGAAATTCTGGACTGAACTTTTTTCGGTTTATAGAGATCAGAATCAATATTCAATTCCTTCAACACTTTTCGGATTACATTAAGAGAATCTTGAGAATCATAAATGGTGAAATTAGTAGGAAAACCCAGATAATGTGCTTCACTCCGTAGAATTCTGGCAAAAACGGAGTGAAATGTTCCCATCCAAAGAGAGCGAGCTTCACTGTCTCCCACAACTTTTGCAATTCTGGCTTTCATTTCCTTCGCCGCTTTATTGGTAAAGGTAAGCGCCAAAATGTTAAAAGGATCTACAAGATTGGTAATGAGATGTGCAATTCTCATGGTGAGAACCCGAGTTTTGCCAGAACCGGCACCTGCTAAAACCATTAGAGGTCCTTCTAATGTGGTTACAGCTTCGTGTTGCGGTTCGTTTAGTCCTTTTAAATAATCCATGAGTCCGTATAAAAATGAAGGTCAAATTTACGAAAATTAGATGGGAAATTTCGGAGAAAAGAGCGATTATGAATTATTCAAAAATATAATTGAAAATGAAAATTGCCACGGTAACAAAAGGCATAATAATTGTTTATATGGAAAATAACAACAAAGTACAAACAAATTATGTCTGAAAATATATTATCGGTGGAAGATTTAAAATTCTTAGAAATCTTGCACTCCAAATTCGGCTTATCTTATTTACGATTTGATGATATCGGTTTAGCTTTTAATAATGAAAATGAAATCTTAAAAGCCACAATAAACGAAAATTTTAATAATTTAGGATATTTGACTGAGATTTCGAAGAAATTAAAATTCCGTTTGAATTCTAATTTCCAATTGAACTTTTCAAAAGGATTTAATTTTGACGTCGTTCGAATTTAATTTGAAACACCATTAAAACTTAAAAGACATCTTCAACGATGTCTTTTTTATTTTCTAGGCAGTTAATTGATCGAGCTTATTCATAATATCATCAATTTCAAAAGGTTTAGAAATAAAGGCATTGGCGCCAGATAGGATGGCGGTATGCTCTAATCCTCGACTCGCAGACATAATGAGCACGGGAATATTTTTCGTCTCCTCATTCTCCTTTAATCTTTTGCAGATATCTCTGCCATCTTCCCCATTCAGCCACATATCTAAAATTATAATATTAGGCTTTGCTTTTTCTTCCACGAAATTGAATATCTCAGAACCGCGCTCGAAGGTATTGACTTCAAAACCTTCGAAATCCAACATGGTTCCTAAAGAATCGAGTATTGCAATATCGTCATCGACTATTACTACTTTTTTTGAATTCATCTTTTTGTACTAAATTTTAATAAACTGGTAGAGAAAAGAAAAAAGTTGAACCCTTGTTTTCTTCGCTTTCTACCCAAATTTTGCCGTGTGATCTTTCTACAATCTGCGAAGCTATATATAAACCCAATCCCAATCCTGGAAATACGCTTTGCTCATCTCCATCAATGCGGTAATATTGCTGAAATACTTTATCCTTTTTTTTTGCGGGCATTCCAATACCGAAATCTTGAACAGACATTTCTGCATTTCCCTCCTTTTCCGAAATGGCAACAATTACTTTTTTGGAGTGTGGCGAATATTTAATTGCATTTGATACAAGATTGGTAATCACCTGACTAATTCGCTCCCTATCAGCAAATACCATACCTACGTTTTCAGTATTGAGTTCAATTTCATAAGAAGTTGACATTTGTTGGTCTTCTACGGTTTCCACTACCAATTTTTCAAAATCGAAATTCTCCTCATTCAGATAAATTTTACCCGAATTAATTTTGGTAACATCTAATAAATCACTGATCAACGAAGTTAACTTCATGATTTGCACATCCATTTTTTTTGCAAACTCTGCATTTTTTTCGTCTCCTGTTTTTCGGAGCATTCGCTCTAAAACTTGAGCATATAGCTTCAAAGATGTTAATGGCGTCTTCAATTCATGGCTCGCAATACCGAGGAAAGTATCTTTCTGAGCATCCAAATTTTTGATGTCATTAATATTGGTACTGGTTCCAATCCAATGTTTTATCGATCCATTTTCATTCAAAATGGGCGTAGCTCTATTTAAAAACCAAACATATTCTTTATTAGCAAAATTCATAAATCTAAATTCAAGCTCAAAGACTTTCTTTTCCAAAGTGGCTTGCTTCCAAACTCGCCTCATATTTCGAAAATCGTTTGGATGGATTACTTTTTCGAAATCAAAGTCATCAATAGTTTCTCGATCTAAATCCAGAAAATCCCTCATATGATCATTAAAATATTGAATTCTGCCATACTCGTTAGTGGTCCAAAGAATATGGGGCATTGCTTCGGCTAAATCACGATATTCTTTGGCTTTATTTTGAGCTTTCATTCGCGCTTCCACCAATTCCGTCACATTTACAGCTACATTTAAAACTGCATAAATCTCGCCCTGCAAATCCCGAATTGGACGGTATGCAAAACTGAAATAAGCCGACTGCAAAACACCATCAATTATCAGATCAGCTCTTTGTTCAGCGGAGTGATAAGGTTGACCTGTTATAAAAACATCTTTTAATAAAGCAACAAAAGGTTGACCTTCCAATTCGGGCAACGCATCCTCTAATTTTAGTCCTATCACATTATTTTTTTTGCCCCACGTTTTAATCATTTGATCATTTGCGAAGTCAATAATCAAATCTTCACCTTTAAAAATTGCAGCAGCATAATCAGAAATTTCTAAAATTTCTTTGAAACGCAGTTCGCTTTCTTGTAATTTATGTTCGCTTAAAACTTGATCGGTAACATTAATTGCAACCACAGAAACTCCGGTAATTTCTGTATCTGAACGTACGGCAGAATAGATAAAATCAAAATAGTAAGTCAACATGATTCCATCTTTTGTAAGAAGTGCTTTTACTTTGTATCCCTTAATGGTTTTCCCTGTATCAAAAACTTCCTTTAAAATTCCAGGAAATTCTTGATTAGCAATTTCTGGTAAAGCTTCTAAAACTGGTAGTCCGATCACGTGATCTCCTTTTCCCCAAAATTCCAAAACCTGTGCATTCGCATTTGCGATCACGTGTTTTTCCCCCATTAATATGGCAAGTCCAACCGGTGCCTGACTAAAAAGTGAGGTTAGCGATTCCAAACTTATGGCGCTTTCTAGAAGATTTTTCATAATTGCGAAATTAAATAAATTATGTTTAATCAATAGTGTTTTTTTTCAGATCCAATTTATAAAAAAGTGACGGACTTTTTGTTTTTTTTACTCCATTATTAAAGAGCAAATAAATTGATATGTTTTTCTCAATTAGAATGGCATATTCTATAAAATATTTAAAAAATATGATTATATTTGCACTTCGAAAACTTAGAAAATAAAATGAGCACAATATTTACATTATTCATGATCCTAATCATGATTACCAGCATTCTTTTAATCATCATTATTATGGCACAAAACCCTAAAGGTGGCGGATTATCTGGAACATTTGGCGGAACTTCTCCTGCACAATTTGGTGTACAGAGAACCAATGACTTTATGGAAAAAGCGACTTGGACATTAGGAACTGCAATTGTAGTATTAATCCTATTAAGTGTTATTTTAACTGCCAAACCAAGTATGGTAATTCCTAGTGCTCCGGCAAGAACTCAAGCTCCGGCACCACAAACTGCTCCTGCTGCAAATAATCCAGTTGCGCCTGTTCAGCAAACTCCAGCCCCAGCTGCAAACTAATTTATTCACAAAATATAAAAAGGTCTGAATTATTTCAGACCTTTTTTTTGTGCTTTATTTAGGCGGATGCAATTAGCTTAAATCAGAAATTTAGTTTTATCTGCTCAATAACGAACCTAACCTTTAAACCTATTGATAAAATGATATACTGTATAGGATATTTTTCTTTATAGTATTTCTCAATAAATATCTGCATTGCACCATAGAACCTCTTTAAATATTCAGAGTTTTTGATTGTACTTTCTCCTTTAAAATGGACAATTGACAAATTTCCATAATACCAATTTTTGTAATGATTTTGAATCAACGTATAGCATAAGTCTATATCCTCACCGTACATAAAATATTGTTCATCGAGGCCTCCAATTTTTCGGTATACATCTGTTTTAATAAGTAAGAAAGCGCCTGTAACTACATCGACTGGAGCAACAGAAAATTCATTAATATCATTCCTATAGTAAGATTTGAAGGTGTTTTTTCGAAAACTGAGAAATAGTTTCTCAAATGAATTAAACATGTCTGGTATTGATCGTTTGCTTTCTGGTAAAAAGGATCCATTACCATTATGCATTCTCACGCCAAGACAACCGAAATCCTTCATATCCGCAACAAAATCTATTATTTCATTGAAATTATAACTTTCAAATTTCGTATCTGGATTTAATAACAATAAGTAAGATCCCGTTGCATGCTGCGCACCTCGATTATTTGCAACTGAAAATCCCCTGTTAGTTTCTGCTGCAATAAATTTTACTTTTGGAAATTCTTTAATAAGAATTTTCCATGAAGAATCTGGCGAATTGTTATCTACTACGATGATTTCGTACGATATATCTTTTACAAACTTATCTATTGAAAGAATACAGTTTCTTAATAGGTCTGTAACATTAAAATTCACAATAATGATGGAAAGTGTCATTAAGTGCCAAGTTTAATATATTTATTTCGAACTAATCTCACTGCAAACTTAATTTTGTAAAAAATAAAATACAAAACATATTGGAATTTATGAATATGTTTTAAGACCAGCATTTCTTTTAAGTTTTTCTGAAAACCTTTTTCCATTTCAATTAAATTAGATGAGAGCCCTGAAACTCCAAAAGATCGTTTACCACCGCCGTAAAAAACCAATTCATCATTTAAGATATACATCTTATTCCGATGGGAAATTTTAAGCCAATAATTTAAATCTTCAGCATATCGCTGCTTTTCATCAAAAAATCCTGTATTCTTCAAAATTATTTTAGTAAATATTACCGTTGATGGTTGAGTCTCATTTCGGAACATCAATTTTTTAAAGGTAATTTCAGCTAAATTACCCGCATTAAACGTATATGGATATTTTAGAACCTGCTTATTTCTTAATGCTCCTAAAAAATCGATTTGCAAATTTAAATTTCCGAAAATCTTCATCTGCTGCGCAGTTTTCTCTGGTAACCATTCATCATCTGCATCTAAAAAAGCGATATAATCACCTGTTGCTTTTTTCATTGCGACATTTCTTGCTCTACTAACACCGCTGTTTTCCTGATTAATTAAAGTGATATTCTCCTTTTCATTAATTTGCATATAATGCTCAATAATGTTTCTGCTGTTGTCTGTAGAACCATCATTGACAATAATTATTTCGAATGCACCATCCCAATTCTGATTTTTTATTGACAGCAACGCAGTTTCAATTGTTTTTTCAGCATTATAGACCGGTATAATTACAGAAATCATGTAAGTAGTATTTCAAATTTTTAAACCAATTGCTAAAGTAAGAAAATTAGGATGAAATTAATCGGTTTCATTATAGGGTAAACGATTTTGGATGGATCTTCCTAAAGATATTTCATCCGCATACTCCAATTCATCGCCCACAGATATTCCTCTGGCGATGGTGGAAAATTTGACATCAGAATTTTTAAATTTTCTGTAGATATAATAGGCTGTAGTGTCACCTTCCATCGTTGCGCTGAGTGCAAAAATTAGTTCCTTTACAGCGCCAATTTCCAGTTTTTTAGCAATGGAAGTAATATTAAGTTGATTGGGTCCAATCCCTTCCATTGGAGAAATTTTACCGCCTAAAACCAAATATTTTCCGCGGAATTTACCCGTATTTTCAATAGCCATTACATCTCGAACATCTTCTACGATACAAAGTATCTCATTTGTCCTTTTTTGATTGGAACAGATTTCGCAAATTTCTAGATCAGAAAAATTATGGCAGTTTTTACAATACTGAATTTCTGTAACGAGCTTTTTTAAAGAATCACCTAAAGTAATCGCTTGACTTTCTGGTTGTTTTAGAAGGTGCAAAGCCAGCCTTAATGCTGATTTTTTTCCAATTCCGGGTAATCCAGAAATTTCTTCTACCGCCTTTGCCAAAACTTTACTTGGGTAATCCATGCCGCAAAGATAGAATTCACGATTTAATATTCAAAATGCTTAATTGACCTTGATAAAAATATAAATTAGCGTCGACCATTAGTTAAAATTTTTGCAATTAAAAAATTTGCAAATGCCCAATTACTAAAGTTTCATTTGGTATTGTATGCGCTTTCTTTATCTTTGAAAAAAACAATTATGATTCTGCAAAATTTAAATTATCCACTTGATTTTACCTTCAAAATAACTACTCTATCCAGCGATTTCAACATTACTGATAAAAACGGAAATTATGTAGCGTACGTAAGACAGAAAATGTTCAAATTGAAAGAAGATGTTCTTGTTTTTAGCGATGAAAGCAAATCGAAAGAGCTGTTTCGCATTCAGGCAAATCAGTGGATTGATTTTAATGCTTCCTATTCAATAACTGAAGTTGAAAGCGGAAAAATTTTTGGCAGATTGGCCAGAAAAGGGATGCGCTCTTTGTGGAAATCTCAGTATAATATTGTGGATCAAAATGACCAGAACAAATATCAAATCAATGAGGATAATGGCTGGGTGAAGATTTTAGATGGAATGATTGGAGAAATTCCTCTCGTAGGAATGTTTACAGGATATTTTTTAAATCCGTCCTACACCGTGAAAGATAATATGGGAAAAGAGTATTTCAAATTAAAGAAAATGCCTTCATTATTCGGAAGAAAATTCCAACTGGATCGACTGATAGACATTGATGATCAAGATGAATCTTTAGTGGTGCTCAGTTTTTTAATGATGGTTCTTTTAGAAAGATCAAGAGGTTAAAAGAGAATTGTAAATGATGAATATATTTTTAAGCGCCGCGCTCCTCACACTTCTTTATAATTGCAAAAAAGAAGAAAAATATCAAGGTGATATAATTGATATCCCTACAAAGGTAAGCGATAATATAAAAGTGGTCAAGAATTTAGAAAAGACGTCAAGCACCGAATTCCAGACCTTCGGCTTTCCAGCAGAGGTTGAAGGATGTTCCTGCTATTTCTCCAAAAATAAAGATGATTTCGACGAAGGGAAGTATGTTTACATTGACGATTATGGAAATAATGCTTACATTAAACTGGATCATGAACTAATAAAAACTCCAATGGTAGAAAGTGATTTTGATCCAATTAACTTTAAAAAATCGATAACAACTGATGATATTACCATAACCCTAGAAGGCAAAAAAATCGAAGAGTTAGAGGAAGTGATGATGTTTCAGGGAAATTTAAGCGTAAAAAAGAAAAATGGAGAAACCAACTCCACTCCAATTTATGGAGAGTGTGGCTGTTAAATACTATTAAAATAAAGGATTTGCGCTTTCGAAAATTTCGGGAGCATTTTTTTATTTGTAAATTTGAAGTAAACAATTTATAAAAAATGGAACTTTCACAATTAGAACCGCAAATCATCTGGAAAAATTTCGCTGCTTTAAATTCGGTTCCTAGACCGTCTAAAAAAGAAGAAAAAGTCATAGAATTCATGAAGAATTTTGGTGAGCAATTGAATCTGGAAACAACTGTTGACGAAGTAGGAAATGTAATTATAAAAAAACCTGCAACTCCAGGTTTAGAAGATAGAAAAGCGATTGTGCTCCAGTCTCATCTGGATATGGTTTGCCAGAAAAATAATGACGTTAATTTTGATTTTGATACGCAAGGAATTCAAATGGAAGTTGACGGCGATTGGGTAAAAGCGAAAGGAACAACACTGGGCGCCGATAATGGAATTGGCGTTGCCACGATCATGAGTGTTTTAGAAAGCAATGATATTCCACATCCTGCATTAGAAGCGCTTTTCACCATTGATGAAGAAACTGGGATGACGGGTGCAAAAGGCTTGAAACCAGGCCAATTAGAAGGAAAAATATTACTGAATCTTGACACAGAAGAAGATGATGAGATTGATATCGGCTGTGCCGGTGGAATTGATGTTACCGCTTCTCAAAACTATAATTTAGAAGACCCTAAAGGTCAAATTCTAAAAATCACAGTGAAAGGTTTACAAGGTGGTCACTCTGGAATGGATATTCACAAAGGATTTGGAAACGCTAATGTACTTTTGGGAAGATTGCTATATTTAGGTCTTAATCAGCAAAATCTTGAGCTTATTTCTATCGATAGTGGTGGTCTAAGAAACGCTATTCCAAGAGAAGGAAATGCAGTTTTCTCCGTAAGAAATGCCTTGGAATTTATAGAAAATTCGGAATCTCTAAAATCTGCAATAATGGAAGAATTTTCCGAAGTTGAGAAAGATTTACACATCAACATAGAAAATTTCACTTCTGCGGAAAAAGCAATTTCTGAGGTAGATTCTAAAAAAATAATTTTAGCCTTGAAAGCGGTACAGAATGGCGTGTACAGAATGTCGCCAGATGTTGCAGATTTGGTAGAATCTTCTAATAATGTTGCGAGAGTAGAATTAAAAAATGGAGAATTAAAAATCCTAAATCTTTCCAGATCTTCTGTAGATTCCACGAAAGATACCGTTGCAGAACAATTAAAATCTGTATTTGAATTGGCGGGGATGGACGTGGATTTCAGCGGTTCCTATCCCGGCTGGAAACCAAAACCTGGCTCCGAAATTGTAAAAATAATGGAGAAAATTTATGAAAAAGATTTCCAAGAAAAACCACAAGTAGTAGCTTGTCATGCTGGCTTAGAATGTGGAATTATTGGTGCCAATTATCCAGAAATGGAGATGGTAAGTTTTGGCCCGACCATTCGTGGCGCTCATTCGCCCGATGAAAAAGCAAACATTGCATCTGTTGCAAAATTCTGGGGATTTTTTAAAGAAATTCTAGCGAATATTCCAGCGAAATAATTTTTCTTATAAATTAATTGAGAGCAAAACACAACTTCTGTGTTTTGCTTTTTTTTGATAATTTAATCTCCCCGTAACTTCCTTCGAAACTGATTAGGGCTTATCTCACTAATCCTTTTAAAATATTTGCCGAAATGCGATTTGTCTGAAAACCCTAGTTCATATGCAATTTCGGTCACCGATAAATTGGTGTTGAGCAAGAGTCTTTCTGCTTCTAAAATTACGCGATTTTGAATAAAATTTTCCGCAGAAATATCCATTTTTTCCTTTACCAAAGCATTGAGATAATTTGCAGTAATGGTTAATTGAGCAGCGTATTCTGAGGTGCGTTTTAAATCTTTGAAATTTAATTCTACGAGATTTTTAAAGTCATTGAGATAAGAAAATTTGCGGTCCGTTTTTAAGTTGCTGAACCTTCCAGCCTCAGTATTTCTGGTATATTTTAGCATGAGAACTTTGAGCAAAAGACAAATAATTTCTTGTCTTAAAGCTTTCTCTCGAGTAAACTCTTTTTTGATATCAGATAGAATGGGTTTAAAACTTAGAAAATCACTTTTGGAAATATCGATAAAAGATGGAAGATTTAAAAAGGCAGTGTCATCCTTAATTTTTTTGTTTCCCGTATAAATCACATTGTAAAAAGATCTGGTAAAAATTAAAGCAACGCCCTTAAATTGGTCTACCTCCGAAAAGCAAAAAACCTGATTGTAATTCACAAAATATACACGGTTTTTTTCTAAGGTAAAGATCTCATTATCGATCATCACATTGCCAAAACCTTCTTCTACAAGGAGTAAAGTATAGAACTTTGTCTTAAAAGAATTTTGAAAAGAAAATAAATAGGTGAGCTGATTTTGATCTACCATTACAAACTCACCTCCGAAAGAAAAAGGCTGTTTTAGAGCATCGATGGTGAGAGAATTAATGGAATTAATCGACATAAAAAAAGTCTGTTTTACAATTTAGACAAAAGTAATACAAACCATTTTAATATTTTTCACCAAGATTGGCAAATAACTTCTTAATTAAGATTTAAAAGGACATTATCATTTTTCCCGTTTCTCAATTGCACAATTTCCTCTTCTACTTTTTTATCAACATAATCAGAATTCATCGCGCGTAAAACTGCCATATAATTCATACTGAAATCCAACGTATCACCCACTTCTAGCAAGTTTGAGTTTTCTCCTAAATCTAAAATAAGCATATCTGAACTGGCACCCACAATTTCCACACCTGGGAAAAGAGGAAGAATATCTTTGTGGTCAATATCCAATAACCCAACATCCACAATGGCGCGAACGGAAGATTTCCCTTTCTCTTCCTCAGAATAAACTGGGGTATCACCTGTTAAGTTAGTCCCTGCAATTCCTGATGGAATCATTGGTTTTTCTTGCATTTCAATGATCTCTGCAGTGAGCGTAAAAACATCATGATACATTCCTGTTACCAGCGAATCTTCATAAACATTGGTGCCAAAAAAAAGCGTTTCACCTACGCGAAAATGATTGATTCCGAGGGGAACTTCATTTTTAAAAATAAGAGGAATTGTTACGGAAGAACCACCAGAAATGTAGGGGATTGTCTTCCCAGAATTTTCTTCCACAATTTCTTTGAAACGATTGAGTTTCACCAATTTTTTTTCATCAGGTAAAATACCGTTTAAGCAATTGAGATTCGTTCCTAAACCCACCACATCGATGTTGGGCAAAACACTTACCTCATCGAAAAAAGTCATGAGATTTCTCGCCATAATTCCTTCCCGAAGTTCACCCATTTCCACCATCAGTACAACTCGATGAACTCTATTTTGCTTCACTGCTTCTGCGGAAAGCAGTTGTAAAGTTGCGATTTCTGTATTAAAACTTACGTCGGCAAATTTCACAATGCTCCTTGCCAAACGTTTTGCGGGTGGTTTAATATAGATGGTTTGTGTTTCTGGCGATATCTTTTTGATGGTTTTTAAATTGCTTAACCGCGAGTCACAAATTTCTTTATCTGAAAGATTAAGTAAAACCTTTAAGAATTTTTCATTTCCGCAGAGCATTTTTGCAACAATGGCCCATTCTATGTTTTTTTGCGTAAAAACATTATTAAGCACATTAAAGTTGTGGCGCAGTTTTGAAGTATGTAAAGTAATGTAAGACATTTTATTTTTTTAATCTCATCTCGAGATATTTGCTGGTAAAGCCTAATTTTTCATAGAGAAAACGCGCAGGATTATCTGGTTCGCAGTGCAATGCCATGTCTCCATTTGCGGTTTCTATAGCAGTTTGCATCAGCATTTTTCCAACGCCTTTTCCACGCATATTTTTATCGGTTGCAATGTAGACCAAAATATTTTCGGGAATAAATCCTGCCATTCCGGTTTTGTTCACTATTACTGCACCAACCATTTTCTCAGTTTCAGAATCAATGGCTGCATGTACGTTTCCACCTGGTTTATTTTGTAATCCGAAGGCATAATCCATACACTTTTGAATATCGCTTTTTGGATCGCCGTATTGTTCTAGGCTTATAAAAAGAAAATTAATGATGTTCTCTTGAATTTCAATTGGAGCTATATTTTGATCGGAGTACGTAGTAATTTGAATCATAGTTTTTTTTATTATCCCGGAATCGGTAAAGTGAGATCGTAGTTTTCCATGGGTGTTGAATCGTCTTTTATTCTTTTTAATTTTGATTTAACAAAAAGAAGTGGGATATCCGTAGAGTTAATTATTTTTTTGAAAAAATTCTCTGCCATGAAGGATTTCCATGAATCTTCATCGCGGTCTGCAATTAAAATAATATCGCAATTTTTCTCAACAGCTTCTTGCGCAATTAATGCTGCACTGTATTCTGTAATTTTAAAATCTGCACTGTATTCTGCCGATTCATTGTAAAGCGCTTTTTTAATTTCTCCGTACGCGTTCTTCATTTTAACTATCGGCTCTGGTTTCCCCACACCCAAAAGGTAAATTTCGCCTTCATTTTTGCGTGCTATTAAAAGAGAAAGCTCAGATTTTTGCTGCAATTCATGCGTTACCCGAATCGGTAGGAGTATATTTTTAAAAGTAGTTTTCTTGAATTTTTGCGGAATGAGCAAAACAGAACAATTGGCATGTAATAGAACGTTATAAGAGTTCGACCCGAGGAAAAACTCTTTGTAAGTTTGCTGTCCAGAACTACCCAAAATCACCAAATCAATATTCTCTTTAAGGATAAATTCATTTACTGTATCAACCAAATTTTGCGTAGAAATATGTGTTTCTATTGATAAATTATATTTTTCTGCAATAGCAATGCGTGTTTGTTCGAGTTTTATCTGAGTGCTCTCAAGCGTATCTTCTACCACCTTTGATCCTACCACTTGTTTTCCGCCCTTGTCTATAATGTAGAAAGTGTGAACCATATGAACCAAAATTAATTTTGCCTCATGTCTTTTCGCCATTTTAACGGCAACTTTCAGCGCATTATTTGATTTTGGGGAAAAATCCGTCGGAACCAATATCGTATTTATTTCTGTCTGCATTTTCATTTTTAATTTTCATTCAACAATTAGCGTAAGGCAAAACTACAATGTAAAACTTTAAAAGCATGTTAGATAAACATACTAGAGTGGTATCAATTACTTCTAAATTAAATATATTACAACCTAATTTTAGTTATTGTTGCTTCTTTTTCTAGAAGAGGTGAATAGGAAACCTAATGCAACACCTATGGCCATCATCATTACTGTTTGCGTTTTTTTGGAGGGAATATCAATTGCCATTTCGCCATAGATTCTTCGTGGACTCTCGGACGGTATTCGAATGTTCCCATCTGTATTGGTATCTGCGTGCGGCTTCATTGCTAATCTCATGGCTGCTGAAGCTGTATTGATAATGGCTTTAGGAAATAAACCGTACAATACTTTCATCACAGATGCATAACCGTCCGTAACAATACTTTTTTTCGGATTTTTTGCAGCTTCCACCATTTGCGTGGCTAATTCACGCGGATCTGAAGAGAAAGGCGGTATTTTAAAATCTAAACCTGAATATTTTGCAGAATGCATATTTCCTGTAGACCGCTGAATGCTTGGGTAGAGCCCAACAATATGAATATTTGGTTCATCCGAAAGTTCACCTTGTAAACCTTCAACCATTCCTCTGATTCCAAATTTCGTGGCGGAATATGCTGTTGAGTACGGAGCAGGCATCCAACCACCGATCGACACATTATTAATTAATACGCCTTCTTTTTGTCTTTTAAAAATTGGAAGCACAGAATAAGCGCCGTGCATATATCCTAAAAGATTTGTTTTAACCAATTGATCAATACTTTCAACAGGAATATCTTCAAATTTGCCACTTGCCATTACACCCGCATTATTAACCCAAAAATCAATTCGTCCATTAAATTGCAAAGCTTGATTCGCCAAGTTTTGAACTTCTTCCGCATTGGAGACATCCGTTTTTATTCCCAACGCAATCACGCCAAGATTGTGACAAAGAGCCACCGTTTCATCTAAACCTTCTTGACCTCTTGCTGCGACAATCACATTACAACCTTCTAAAGCGAAAGCTTCCGCCGCTGCTCTTCCTACTCCACTCGTTCCGCCTGTAATGACAACGGTTTTTCCTGTTAATGTTCGTAAATCTGTATTTTCTGCTATTGGATTCATAATAATTTATTTAATGTTATAACAGAAGTATCAATAATTATGCAATTCATTAGATCTAAAGTGATGGTTAGAAATCGAGAGGTGCAAAAATGAAAAGTTGTAATTTTGAACGTGTAGCGTAAATCTTTAAAATTTCTTTCTTAAAATCTATCACACATGAATGATAATAGCACATTTAAAAGTTTACTAGAAACTTTGGAAAGTCGTTTTGAAGAAAACCGTAATCGACATCCAACTCTAGACTGGAAGGATTTAGAGAAAAGGTTACTGGACCAACCTGTAAAATTACAAACATTGCAAGGTATGGAGGAAAGTGGTGGCGAACCGGCTCTTGTAAATTTAGAGGTAGAGTCTGGAGAATACGTCTTTTTTGACTGCGCAAAAGAAAGTCCAAAAGAGCGCCGAAGTTTTTGTTATGATCACAAAGCTTTGGAAAAACGAAAAGAGAATAAACCGAAAAATAGTGCAGAAAATTTTGCAAAACAAATTGGTGCAGAACTTCTTGATGAAGAAGAATATCGGCATTTGCAAACCCTCGGAAACTTTGATAACAAAACTTCGAGCTGGCTTAAAACACCAGAAAAAATTAGGAATTTAGGCGGTGCTATTTTTGGCGATTTCAGGTTTGAAACAGTTTTTGTTTATCATAACGGCGCTGAGTCTTATTATGCCTCAAGAGGTTTTCGTTGTGTTTTAAGGGTGTAATTTAAAACAAAAAAAATCCTGAAAATTAGTTTCAAGATTTGTATTTATTTTAGAAAAACTGAACTCATTAAGAATACAATATTTCATGATAATCAAAAATTCTAAGGATACGGCGCAACAATCACTTCCAATCCATCAATTTCTGAGGTAATATGAATTTGGCAACCTAAACGAGAATTATTTTCTACGTGAAAAGCTTCGGAAAGCATTGCATCTTCTTCCTCTCCCATTTCTTGCAATTTTTCTGCACCGCCTACCACGTAAACTTGACAAGAGGCACACATTGCCATACCTCCGCAAACACCAATCGTTCCTTCTTCGGCCAATTCGTATGAGCGAATCACTTCCATTAAATTCATGGACATGTCTGTTGGCGCTACAACTTCGTGCGTTTCTCCGTTTCGATCTGTAATTTTTAAATTGATGTCTTGCATTGATTAGAACTCTATTTAGGTTGTTGTTTCTGCTTAAAATTAATCTATTTTTTTCACAACAGCCTTTTCAGCCTCTTTTCTTGTTCCATCAAAACCATCTACTCCACTAACAGTCGTATATTTTAAAACAAATTTTTTGCCTGGATTCAGCATGTTATAGACACTTTGACACATCAATGTTGCTTCATGGAAACCACACAAAATTAATTTTAGTTTGCCGGGATAGGTGTTGATATCTCCAATTGCGTACACGCCAGGAATGTTGGTTTGATAATCCAAGGCATTATTCACCACAATTGCATTTTTTTCAATCTGAAGTCCCCAATTGGCCAGATCACCTAGCTTAGGCGTTAGTCCAAAAAGTGGAATAAAATAATCAGTTTCTAAATCGAAGGTTTCACCCTCTTTTTCGATGGTAATCGCAGAAACTTTTCCTTCACCTTTAATGCCAACCACTTCCGCAGGTGTCATCATTTTAATTTTACCTTGATCTTTTAGCGCTTGCACCTTTTCTACGGAATCTAAAGCGCCTCTAAATTCATTTCTTCTGTGAATAAGGGTAACTTCACTTGCAATATTGGCCAAAAATATACTCCAATCCAAAGCAGAATCACCACCGCCGGCAATCACCACTTTTTTATTTCTAAAATGTTCTGGCTCCTTGATGAAATATTCTACGCCTTTTTCTTCGTAAGCTGCAATATTTTCCAAGGCTGGTTTACGCGGTTCAAAGGTTCCTAATCCACCTGCAATGGCTACTGCTTTTGCGCGGTGAACTGTTCCTTTATTGGTGATTACTTCAAAAGTTCCATCTTCTAATTTCGTCAATGTCTGCGCGGTTTCTGCTAAGGTAAATCCTGGCTGAAACTGTTTAATTTGCTCCATTAAATTATCTACTAATTCCCCCGCATTAATCGAAGGAAATCCTGGAATATCAAAAATTGGTTTTTTCGGATACAATTCTGTTAATTGTCCACCAGATTGTGGCAATGCATCAATTAAATGACATTTCAACTTCAATAAGCCTGCTTCAAAAACTGCAAAAAGTCCTGTCGGCCCCGCTCCTATAATCAATATATCGCTTGTAATCATCGGTAATATTTCAAAAAATTAGTTGCGCAAATTTAAGAAAAATAAAAGAACAGCGATTGGCATAATGATGACAAATATCACAAGAAAACGCGCCAAATGAAAGGACTTACATTTGTGGCAAATTATTTGCAAAAGCAAGGTCATGAAAAAGATTTTAAGCGCACTCATCATTTTGATTTTTTCCTTTGGGAATGCTCAGAAATTAGATAATATCAAATCCGGCGAAGTTTTAAATTATAGAATTCACTACGGTCTCTTAAATGCGGGAACCGCAACATTGACCACCTTGATGACGACATACAAAGGCAAACCTCACTTTTATGTAAAAGGGTACGGTAAAACTACGGGTGCTGTTCGTGCTTTCTTTAAAGTAGAGGATCATTATGAAAGTTTCATCAATTACAATACGGGATTACCCAGTTATTACGTTAGAAATGTTCAAGAAGGTGGTTATACACAACATTTTCAAACCGTATTTAATCATGATAATAGCAGTTTAATTTTAACGGATAAAGAAAAAAATACGTCCCAAATCATCAAAACCACGCGAGATGTTCAGGATATGCTCTCCGCTTTCTATTATTTAAGAAGTTTAGATGCATCTTCTTTACGTGTTGGATCCGTAAAAAAATTGAATGTCTGGATTGACGATGAATTGTTTCCTTTCCAAATCAAAGTGGTTGGTACGGAGAATGTAAAGACAAAATTTGGAACTATTAATTGCTTAAAAATTGTTCCGCAAGTCATGAGTGGCCGTGTATTTAAGGATAGAGAAGGGGTGACACTTTGGGTAAGCAATGATAAAAATTACGTTCCAATTGCCATAAAAGCAGAATTGGCAGTTGGTTCTTTAAAAGCGAGTTTAGAATCTTATAAAAATGTAAAATATCCTTTGAAATTTTAATGTAAAAATTGCTATGAGGAATAATAAAATCGGCTTCGGTCGATTTTTTTTTGGTTGGTTTGTAACATAACATCGTTTTCTGTTGTCTTATTCAAAACACTGAAACTCTATGAAACATTCAATTCTAATCGCCTCTCTTATTTTTGCCCCCGCTCTGTATTTTTCTCAAAAGAGTGATTCCGAAACCATCGAAAGAAAAGAAATTACCACTTTAAAAACACAACATCCTCCCAAAATTGATGGAGTTTTAGAATCTGATATTTGGAATCCAGCAGCGAGAGCAGACAATTTTGTAGAATTTATACCAGATAACGGAAAACCAGAATCACCCAACCAAAAAACCGTTGTAAGAATTTTGTATGATGACACGGCAGTGTATTTTTTCGCGGAACTTTTTGACAATGAGCCAGATAAAATAGCTAAACAATTAACGGAACGTGATGATTTAGGCAATGATGATTTTTTCGGAGTTTTTATTAATGGATATAATGATAAGCAGCAAAGTTTTGAGTTTATCGTAAGTGCAGCAGGAGTGCAATTGGACGCAAAAGCAACCAGTGACACTGGGGAAGACACGAGTTGGAACGGAGTCTGGTATTCTGCCGTGGAAATTACTGATACAGGCTGGAATGTGGAAATGAAAATCCCTTACTCCGAATTGCGGTTCCCAAAAAGTGCGGTTCAGCAATGGGGCGTTAATTTCTTTCGGAACATCCAAAGGCAACAAAAAAAACTAAGTTGGAACCGCATGAACAATGAAAAAGGAAGCATACAACTATATGATGGAGTTTTAAACGGGATTGAAAATATAAAAACACCGCTTAGACTTTCTTTCATGCCCTATATTTCGACCTATGTTAATTATTTCGACGGAAAAACAACGACCAATGTCAATGGTGGAATGGATTTAAAGTACGGAATTAATGATGCGTTCACGTTGGATGTGACTTTAATTCCCGATTTCGGTCAAGCAAGTTTTGATAATTCTGTTTTGAATTTATCACCCTTTGAACAGCAATTTTCTGAACAACGCTCATTTTTCACGGAGGGCACGGAACTCTTTAGCAAAGGTGATTTATTTTATTCCCGCAGAGTTGGAGGCGATCCTTCCCGCTATCCAATCACAACTGAAGAAGAAATAGTAACGGAATATCCATCCAAAGTAAAATTATTCAATGCCTTTAAAATTTCTGGCAGAACCAAAAAGGGATTGGGAATTGGATTTTTTAATGGCATCACCGAAAAAATGGAAGCCACCATTCAAAATTCAGCCACGGGAGAAATCCGAAAAGAAGTGGTAGAACCGTGGACCAACTACAATGTGATGGTTTTTGATCAGCGATTTAACGGGAATTCCTCGGTGTCTTTTGTCAATACCAATACCACTCGAATGGGCGATTTTCGAGATGCGAACGCTTCTGCTGTACTTTGGAATATCAATAATAAAGCAAATACCTACACCTATTACGGAAATTTCAAAATGAGTTATGTCAATGACACTGACACAAAAATTGGGACGCGGGGCAACATTGGACTAGGAAAATTTTCAGGCAAAAATCGATTTGAATTCAACGGAACCTATGTCAATAAAAATTGGGACATCAATGATTTAGGATTTTCCACGTCTACCAATTATGCGACTTATTACGGTTGGTATGGATACAGAATTTTGACTCCAACAAAAAAATTCAACAATATATATTTGAATTTCAGTACTAATTATAACCATCGCTTAGAGCCATTTCTTTTTACAAATTTGAGATTTAATCACAACAATCAATTCACTACCAAAAATTTTCAGAGTTTTGGCGGGGGAGTAGAATTTACGCCACTTGGAGAGAAAGATATTTTTGAACCCCGTTCTTTGGGGCGACATTTAAATATTCCGGGATATTTTGATTCTTGGATTTGGTTTGAAAGTGACAGCAGAAAAAAAATTCAGTACAATGTAAACTTTGATTATTATGCTTACAATGAAAAAGGAAGAAACAGAATAATTCCTTCTACCTTTCTACGGTACCGTGCGTCTGATCAACTCAATTTAATCTGGAAATTCAACCCTGTTTTCAGCAACAATGAAGTTGGTTATGCGGGGAAAAATGCAGAGGATATCTTTATGGGGAAAAGACAACGGAACACCTATGAAAACGCTGTAACAGGCCAATATACTTTTAATAACAAAATGGCTTTGTCGGTTGCTTTTCGTCACTATTTTTCAGATGTTACCTACAAACAATTTTACGCGCTAAATACAGATGGAAGTTTGAATCCGAACACTACCTTCACAAGAGATTTAAACACTACTTATAATTCTTGGAATGTTGATTTACGTTATTCATGGTGGTTTGCTCCTGGAAGTCAGTTGACTTTATTGTATAGAAATGCCGCTGGTAACTATTTAGATGTTTCTAGAATTGGCATCAAAGAAAATTTCAGCCGCCTATTTGATGAGCCTCAGGTACACAATATTTCCTTGAAATTAACGTATTACATCGACTATAACCAAGCTAAAAATTGGTTTAAAAAGAAAGGATAATTTTCAAAAAAACTCATAAAAAAAAGACCGTTTCAATATGATTGAAACGGTCTTTTTTATTATTTCTAAAGCGATTTAAATTGCTCCAGCATTCTTTTGTCATTTTCGTAGAACATTCGGATATCACTCATTTGATAGAGCAACATGGTAATTCTTTCGATACCCATTCCGAAGGCATACCCAGAATATTTATCAGCATCAATGTTGACATTGGATAAAACTGCGGGATCAACCATTCCACAACCCATAATTTCTAACCAGCCCGTTCCTTTGGTAATGCGGTAATCCGTTTCAGAATTTAATCCCCAATACACATCTACTTCTGCACTTGGCTCTGTAAACGGAAAGTAAGAAGGTCTTAATCTTATTTTTGATTTGCCGAAAAGTTCTGTGGTGAAAAATTGTATGGTTTGCTTTAAATCTGCAAAACTTACATTCTCGTCAATATACAATCCCTCAATTTGATGAAAAATACAATGAGAACGGGAAGAAATGGCTTCATTACGGAAAACACGACCTGGCGATAAAATTCTCATCGGCGGCTCATTATTTTCCATATATCGGATTTGTACTGAAGAAGTGTGCGTTCTTAGTAAAAGATCTGGATTGGTTTCTAAGAAAAAAGTATCCTGCATATCTCTCGCCGGATGGTATTCTGGAAGATTTAAAGCGGTGAAATTATGCCAATCATCTTCAATCTCTGGTCCATCTGCCACCGCAAAACCAATAGATTTAAAGATTTCTATAATTTTATTCTTCACTAAATTGATGGGATGGCGAGTTCCTAACTCAGAAGGAAAACCCGGACGGGTTAAATCTTCTTTCTCTAAAATAAGATGAGAAGTCGTGGCGTTTTTCAGATCTTCAAGCTTGGTTTCTACGGCTTGTTTCAGTGTATTTATTTTCTGACCGAATTCTTTTTTCTGCTCATTTGGAACATCTTTGAATTTTGCAAAAATATCATTAAGAATACCTTTTTTTCCACTGAATTTTATACGGAACTGCTCGATTTCGTCTTTGTTGGTCGTACTAAAATTACCGACATCAACCAGCAATTCATCAATCTTTTCTAACATCTTTAAATTGTAATAAGTGGCAAAAATACGATTTTTATGCGAAAATTTTGGTGATTTATGTTTCATTTTTAAGGATGAAATTTTATGAAAAATATCGAATTGGCATTTTAAATTATACGTTAAGATTATTTTTCCTCCATAAATTGCAAAAACTTTTCAATGGCTTGTTTTCTGTGGCTGATTTTATTTTTGTCCTCGGCTTTCATTTCTGCAAAGGTGATATCGTAATTATTAGGAATAAAAATCGGATCATAGCCAAAACCTTTCTCTCCGCGTATTTCCTGAATTAAATTACCATGAACGCGACCTTCAAAATAATTCGTTCCGCCTTCATCAACCAAACACATTACCGTCACGAAATACGCTTTTCGATTTTCCTCACCATCCAACTCTTCTAAAACTTTCGCCATATTTTTTGCAAAATCATGGTTTCCAGCATATCTCGCAGAAAAAATTCCGGGTCTTCCGTCTAAAGCCTCAACCACTAAACCAGAATCGTCTCCTAAACTTGCTTTTCCGGTTTGTTCAAAACAATATTTCGCTTTGATTTGGGCATTTTCATGAAAGGTATTGCCGTCCTCTACAATTTCCTCATGCAGATTGTAATCAGTTAAAGAAGTGACGTGGAACTCATCTCCTAAAATTTGCTGAATTTCTTCCTTTTTATGTTGATTGTGCGTTGCAATCAAAATCTCTTTTTTCATAACCGTTGATTGATAATTTTAAGGTGTTTAGAAACTAATTTTCTGCGTAATGAACACGGTATTTTTTCATGAATAAATAGTAAGTGGTTCCAAAAAGAATTATTCCCAGACCGAGAAGCAATACTTCTGAAACCTTAAAAGTATCGGCAAAATTCTCTGTATTCCCATAAAAAATAAGGAGTGCAGAAACCAAGTTGTTAAAAGCGTGCAGCAGAATTGGTAAAAGCAAAGACTTGGTTTTATGATAAACCATTCCTAAAACAAAACCGAGTAAAATAGCTCCAACCAATTGCCAAGGATTTCCATGAACCACGCCAAAAACAACAGACGCAATAAAGATAGAAGTCCAGGGATTAACTCCTTTGTTTATCAAACCCTTTTGAATAATTCCGCGAAAAACAATTTCCTCAAAAATAGGCGCCATGATTACGGCCAGAAAAATCAACGTGGCTTTATCTTTCGTCATTTTTTCCATCATCTCGGAGAAATACTGATAATATTCCCCAAAAAAAGGCCCACTGATGGGAATTAAAGAAGTGATGAATTCGGCAATCAGCATCATTCCAAACATCATCGGGAATATTAAAAGATAGGTCATCAAATTTGTGGGCGAGAAATTAAAGTTCAATTTTCGATGAGTTTGCGGACGGACGATGAAATAATCAAAGGCGAAAATGGCCCCTAAAAATCCGGCCGCATTTGCTAGGAGTAAATAAAAATCTTCGTACTGCAAATTGACTTTAAATAAAAAGAGGGCAATTACATTGATGAAAGCTACGATTAGACTTCCACCAATCATCCCTAAAATTAAAGCTCCTGCACCTTGCCAATTAAAAGTATATTTTTTTTTCAGAGAATTTTCCTCCATTCCAAATTTTGTTTTCACAAATATAAATGAAAAATGCCTAAAACGTCATAACCCCTATTTACTAATAATTCGTTCTTACTGGGAATAAATAAACGTTTTCATGTTCCATAAAAAAACACGATTTTTGCAGTCTCAAAATTTATTATGTCAGAACTAATCAAACAGATCGGGAAAAGAAAAACCTTTGGAATTATTGCGCATCCAGATGCTGGAAAAACTACGCTTACAGAAAAGCTTTTGCTTTTTGGAGGAGCCATTCAAGAAGCCGGAGCCGTAAAATCTAATAAAATTAAAAAAGGTGCGACGTCCGATTTCATGGAGATTGAGAGACAGAGAGGAATTTCTGTAGCAACTTCCGTTTTGGCATTTGAGTATAAAAATCACAAAATCAATATCTTAGATACTCCAGGTCACAAAGATTTTGCGGAGGACACTTACAGAACTTTAACAGCGGTTGACTCTGTAATTGTAGTGATAGACGTAGCAAAAGGTGTTGAAGAGCAAACAGAGAAGTTGGTTCAGGTTTGTAGAATGCGAAATATTCCCATGATTGTTTTCATTAATAAATTAGACCGTGAAGGAAAAGATGCTTTCGATTTATTAGATGAAGTAGAACAGAAATTGGGTTTAACTGTGGTTCCGCTTTCCCTGCCAATTGGGATGGGTAGTGAATTTCAGGGAATTTACAATCTTTGGGAAAATAATATTCAATTATTTTTAGAGGAGAAAAAGCAGAAAGTTGGTGATGCGGTAAAATTTGACGACATCAATGATCCAAAAATTGACGAAGCCATTGGAAAAAAAGCGGCAGAAACATTGCGAGAAGAAGTCGAACTTATTCAAGAAGTTTATCCTAAATTTAATCGAGAAGATTATATGAATGGGGACCTGCAGCCCGTATTTTTTGGTTCCGCTTTAAACAACTTTGGAGTGCGGGAATTACTGGATGCCTTTATAGAAATCGCGCCTAATCCACAACCAAAAGAAAGCGATACGCGTTTGGTTAAGCCTGAAGAAGAAAATTTCAGCGGCTTTATATTTAAAATCCACGCCAATATGGACCCAAAACACCGCGACAGATTGGCCTTCGTGAAAATTGTATCTGGAACTTTTAAGAGAAATGAAAATTACCTTTTGGTAAGAGAGAATAAAAAAATGAAATTTTCTTCGCCTAATGTCTTCTTTGCGGATAAAAAAGAGGTAGTTGATGAAAGTTTTCCAGGAGATATTGTCGGACTTCATGACACGGGAAATTTCCGAATTGGTGATACTTTAACAGGTGGTGAAAAAATGAGTTTCAAAGGAATACCAAACTTCTCCCCAGAACATTTTAGATATATTAATAATGATGATCCGTTAAAAGCGAAACAACTCGCAAAAGGAATTGATCAGTTGATGGATGAAGGTGTGGCGCAATTATTTACGCTAGACATGAACAATAGAAAAATAATTGGGACGGTTGGAGCGCTGCAATATGAAGTTATTCAATACCGACTGGAACATGAATACGGCGCAAAATGTACTTATGAACCCCTTTCCATTCATAAAGCTTGTTGGATAGAAGCCGATGAAAAGTCCGAAGAATTTAAAGAATTTGCCCGCTTGAAACAGCGCTTTATGTGTAAAGATAAATATGGGCAACCCGTATTTTTAGCAGATTCATCTTTCACTATTCACATGACACAAGAAAAATTTCCTAACATCAAATTGCATTTCATCAGTGAATTTCAAAAAGGGGAAGATTAAGCCGCTATAAAAATTGTAAAGTTGTTGTAAATTGATTTTCAAAACACACATTTAAAGACTTTTAGCGAAAGCGAAAGTCTTTTTTCATTCTTAAAGGAATGCTATTTGTTTACAGCTCTATGTTCTTAACCAAATTAATATAATGAAAAATTTTTTTCTTATTTTCTTATTTTCGGTCGCCCTTTTATCCTGCGATAAAAATGCGATTCAGCAAACCAGCGATTCCATAAAAAGTGCAGATAGTCTCTTCATGAAAGCCAATGAGGGATTCAAGACTTTGGATTCAATTTCCAAAACCATCAATGATTCGGATGGCATTGCAAAAAGAGTAATTCTGCCAGAAATTCAAAAACAGAAAAAAGTTATTGACAGTACCATTAGAAGTGGTGGGTACAGAATTGATTCGATCAATAAAGAAATCGAAAAAATTACGAAAGGTGTTGTGGTTGGAACGGATGTGGTGAAAACTTTGGATTCTGCGAATGATGCATTAAATAATGGTGAAAGTCCGCTTAAAGTTTTAACCAGAACGGCCAATAAAATCTTAAGACAGACCGCCAGAAAAGATCCGCCAAAACAAACCTCGAAAGAAGATAATTCAGTTTCCGCCAGACAAGAAAATCCAGTGATTGTTTCTCCAGTAGATCAAAAAGATCCCATTGTAAAAAGTGGAAATTTAGAAATTGAAGTAGAAAATATTTCCGATGGCAAAAGTATTTTAAGAAGTCAGCTTCAACGCCATAATGCGGAAATGGTAACCGAAAAATTCAGCCAGACCGAAGGTTTTGAAAGGGAATATATCACGGTAAAAGTCCCGTTAAGAGATTTTGATGCATTGGTAATGGATTTGTCCAGAGATTTGGGTGAGGTTCGACTTAAAAGTACGGAGTCCGAAGGAAGCGATTATTTGTCGAATCAAATGTGTGACCTAGAAATCACATTGGTTCAAAAAGAAAATTCGGCACTCCTTCCTTTAGGTAAAAGTGATGCGGAAAGCAAGCCAGATACTTTTGGAGAAAAATCTTCAGGTGCATTTATGAGCGGCTTCAAAGTTTTAGGAGGCGTGCTGCTTGCAATCTTGCCTTTTTGGCCAATATTTCTCATTGGCGGAATTGTTTGGTATTTTGTAAGAAGAAATAAAAAAAATAGAAAACCTAAGTTTGGAGAAGAACCGATGCTTGAACCTTTAGAAATTAAAGAAGAACAAGAAATTAGTGATGCCGAAATTGTAGAAATCAAGAAAGAAGATCCTACTGATTATTCCAAATATTTACCGAAAGAATAAAAAAAATTGAGCTTTAAAAACCTTCTGGTAGTTGAATATTTCCACCGGTCAGGTAATAGAAAAAAACGCCTGCCGCCACGAGCAAAGCTGAATAAACCATGATTAAAATCTTTTGCTTTTTTAGGGCAGATAAAATCAACAAACCCAAAATCCCCAATAGCAAAAGACTCATTTTAAAAAATGGATCTTTTAAAAATAAAGATGCTGCGATCATTCCCAAACACAGGAAGTGAAAAATGCGCTCTCTTTTCAATATCAATGCTCTCATGGTCCAAAAATAAGAAATCCTTTCAGCATTCTGAAAGGATTTCTTTTATATTACAAATTCGATTACTTCATATTCACCACTTGGTCTACAACATAAACGCTGTTTCCGCGCCAAGGTAAAGCACCTTTGTATTCTTTGTAATGCAGATCAAACTGTTTTCCGCTGTTTTGTTCCAGCTTTTTAAACGTTGCTTCATCCTCCACAGAAAATTCAAACTCGTAGCTGGTTAAACCTCCAGTTTTTCCTCGTCCGAACCCTTCTTGAATTAATTTACCTTCGTAAGTTTTAAAAATATACCCTTTTTTAGTGGCAAAATTTAAGTACCCCGATTTCACGCCTTCGCCGAAAACGAAAAAATATTTATACCATACTATTCCGCTTACAACAAGCAAAACTGCGATCAGAATAATCCAAAATTGTTTCATAAAAAGTAGGCTTGCTTATTTAGAATTCTTAACAATGCTTCGGGAAATTACAATTTTTTGGATTTCAGAAGTTCCTTCATAGATCTGCGTAATTTTCGCATCACGCATCATTCTTTCTACATGGTATTCTTTCACATATCCATATCCACCGTGAATTTGCACGGCTTCAACACTTGTATCCATTGCAACTTGGGAAGCGTATAATTTTGCCATGGCACCGATTTCAGAAAAATCTTTTCCTTCATCTTTATCCACGGCCGCTTTGTAAACGAGCAGTCTCGCCGCCATAATTGAAGTGGCCATATCTGCCAATTTAAAAGCGATCGCTTGGTGATTAATAATTTCAGTTTTGAAAGCTTTTCTTGTTTGAGCATATTTCAATGACAATTCATAAGCTCCCGCAGCAATTCCTAAAGCTTGTGCTGCAATACCAATTCTCCCTCCGTTTAAAACCGCCATGGCGAATTTAAATCCGAAACCATCTTCGCCAATCCTATTTTCTTTGGGCACTTTTACGTCTGTAAATAATAAGGAATGCGTATCACTACCTCTAATTCCTAATTTGTCTTCTTTCGGACCGATTTCAAAACCTGCCCAACCTTTTTCTATGATAAAGGCATTGATACCTTTGTGTTTTTTCTCTGGGTCAGTTTGTGCAATTACAATATAGTAGGTTGCTGTACTGCCATTTGTAATCCAGTTTTTAGTTCCATTTAAAATATAATGGTCGCCTTTGTCTACCGCTGTTGTCTGCTGAGACGTAGCATCTGATCCCGCTTCTGGTTCTGATAAAGCGAATGCACCGATCACTTCTCCACTTGCAAGTGGTTTCAGATATTTCATTTTCTGCTCTTCATTACAAAATTTTTCTAAACCAGCACAAACCAAAGAATTATTCACAGACATCACCACTGCAGCAGAAGCATCAATCTTTGAAATTTCTTCTATCGCAAGAATATAAGAAACACTGTCCATTCCGGCACCACCATATTGTGGATCTACCATCATTCCCATGAAGCCCATCTCCCCCATTTTCTTCACCTGCTCCTGTGGAAATTTCTGGTGATTATCTCTCTCTATCACGCCTGGCAAAAGTTCTGTTTGTGCAAAATCTCTTGCTGCTTGCTGAATCATCAATTGTTCTTCAGATAAATTAAAATTCATAAAGTAGTATATAATGTTTGAGTGTAAAAATACGATTTTTCTAAAAAATAGAAAAGCAATTATGGAAGTCTTTAATAATATCAATAATTGCAAATTATTTTATCTTATTCGCGAAATTTTTATCTAATTTCACTAGATTAAATCGATAAAAATACTTTTTGTTGTTTAAAATAAAAATAATACTTTTACCAAAATGCAATGCAGCTTTCTAAAAGCGATGCAGAATGATTCAATAAAACAAAAAACTATGTCAATCACAAGAATTTTCGATTTCGCCCACCTTGCCTCAGAGAAGTATCCACAGGATGAAATGTTCGTTACGAAATATAAAGGAAAGTGGGAAAAAATTTCTACCCAAGAATTTCGGGAAATGGGAAATAAAATTTCCAGAGGACTTCTGAAACTAGGGATTAAGCCCGATGATAAAATCGCCTTAATTACCTCTGCTACCCGTACAGAATGGGCAGTGATGGATTTAGGTATTTCTCAAATTGGCGCGGTTTCCGTACCGGTTTATCCAAGTATTTCCTCGGAAGATTATGATTATATTTTTAACAATGCCGAAGTAAAATACTGCTTTGTATCTGATCAGGATTTGCTGGACAAAGTGGTTAAGATTAAAACAAAAGTAGCTTCATTACAAGGCGTTTTTACCTTTGATGATATTGAAGGTGCAGCAAACTGGAAAGAAGTATTGGATTTAGGAAAAGATGAGGCTACGCAAAATGAAGTAGATGATTTGTCCAAAAGCATTAACTCTGAAGATTTGGCAACCATCATCTATACTTCTGGAACTACGGGTAAACCGAAAGGCGTAATGCTCACGCATCAAAATATTGTTTCTAATGTTATCGCCTCCAACTCCAGAATTCCACGGGTTAAAGGAATGGATTACAAAGATATTAAGATCTTAAGTTTCCTCCCAATCTGCCATATTTTCGAGCGCATGTTATTTTATCTTTATCAGTATAATGGGTATACGATATATTTTGCAGAAAGCATTGAAAAAATGGGCGAGAACATCAAGGAAGTGCAACCCCACATTATGTCTGTAGTTCCACGATTGATTGAAAAAGTATACGATAAAATTTACGATAAAGGAACAAGCGCAGGCGGTTTGAAATCTAAAATTTTCCTTTGGGCATTAGGTGTAAACAAGGGCAAAAAAGAATTGGGCAAACCCTCTGGTTTGCAAGAAATAATTGCGGATAAATTGGTATTTTCTAAATGGCGGGAAGGATTAGGCGGTAATATTATCACGCTCGTTTCTGGATCTGCAGCTTTAGCTCCCAGGTTGAATAAAATGTTTCAAAATGCCGGTATACCGATTTTAGAAGGATATGGTTTAACGGAAACTTCGCCCGTAATTTCTGTGAACAGCTTTGGGAATATTAAAGTAGGAACCGTTGGACATGTTTTAGAAAATTTAGATGTGAAAATTCAGGAAGATGGGGAAATTACCGTGAAAGGTCCTTCTATTTTTAAATCGTACTTTAAAAATGAAGAGATGACGAAGGAAGCCTTCACTGGTGATGGATACTTCAGAACTGGAGATATAGGTCACATTGACGAAGAAGGTTACCTGCATATAACGGATCGTAAAAAAGAAATGTTCAAAACTTCCGGGGGAAAATATATTGCACCGCAGGTTTTAGAAAATCAAGCAAAAGGCTCCAAATTTATTGAGCAAATCATGGTGGTGGGCGACGGCGAAAAAATGCCATGTGCGTTTGTTCAACCTGATTTCAATTTCGTGAAAAACTGGGCACTAAGAAAAGGTTTAAAAATAGGAACTACGCCTGAAGAAATTTCTCAAAGCGCAGAATTAAAAGAAAGAATTTCCAAAGAAATCGATTATTTTAATACAAAAGTTGGGAACTGGGAACAAATTAAGAAATTTGAATTAACGCCTGAACTTTGGTCTATTGAGCTTGGTCTATTAACGCCAACGTTAAAACTGAAAAGAAAAGCAATTAAGGAAAGATATATTAAACTGTACAATAAAATGTACGGACACGAAGATTAATTGAATAAGAATATCATAAAAGCACGGTTTTTAGCCGTGTTTTTTTTGTTTGATAGATATACAATCTACCGCAAATACATGATAAGTAAAAAATATTTATTGAAATTAAACTTATTTTTATTGTTTATCAATAAATAATTTTTAGCTTTGAGTATTCAAATTCTAAATTCTTAACATCATGCCTAACACAAATAACTTCTTATTTACTACGCTGAAAATTATTGCTTGGATTATCTTTGTTGGATTATGCATAGAAGCAGGCGGATTATTAGTCAATTTTATTTTCAGCATTTACAAACCCGAATTTCTCCCGAATTTGTACCAAAAAGTTGATCTGACCGAACTCTACAGAGAAAGTCGATGGGCATTTTACCAAAGTTACAGCTTCATTGTAGCCATTGCAATTTTAAAAGCAATTCTCTTTTATACCGTGATTCTATTAATGAGTAAAATGGACCTCAATAAACCTTTTACTTCCTTTGTGTCTAAGAAAATTTCTACAATCGCTTATTACACATTCGCCATCGGAATACTGAGTTATTTAGCCCGACAAACCCAGAAAAACCTTTTGAAAAGCAACTTCGATCTCTCGAAATTAAATGAATTTTGGGCAGATAGTCAAGCTTTTATCCTGATGTCTGCAGTTATTTATATCATCGCAGTGATATTTAAAAAAGGTATCGCACTTCAGGAAGAAAATGATTTAACAGTTTAAAATATGGGAATTATTGTAAACTTAGATGTAATGATGGCAAAGCGTAAAATGTCCCTCAATGAACTTTCTGAACGGGTTGATTTAACGCTTTCAAACCTTTCCATTTTAAAAACCGGCAAAGCTAAAGCCATTCGATTCAGTACTTTGGAAGCAATTTGCAGAGCCTTGGATTGTCAACCTGCAGATCTTTTGGAATACGTGAATACAGAAAACCCTACCGAAATTAAATAATTCCACGGATGGATTCAAAACGCTTCACCACGGTACTTATTCACTTATCGCTCGGCTTGCTCTACCTCACCTCTGGATTCAGCAAATTAGCTCCAGAAAATTTAGGTAATATTATTGGTCCCGTTAAACTGAATTTTATTTCGGACTCTAGAGCAAGTTGGTATTTCATGGTTTTTATTGCTGTTTATCAAATAATTGCAGGAGCGTTAACTTTGTCTCAAAGATATTCTCTGGTCGGTCTAATTTTACTGCTTCCTTTATCAGTGGGAATTTTAATTTTCACATTGGTCGTGGAATTTGGCGGCACTCCTTTCATCAACTTGTTCATTTTACTGCTTCTTTTGTACGCACTTTACCAGGAAAAGAATTCACTGACAAAAATCTTGAGGTTCAATTTTGAAGGTTTAAAAGAATCTAACTCATTTCAAAGATTTCCGAATCATTTATTGCCAAAGATTGCCCTCGGGATTATTTCCCTCACATTAAGTTTAGTTTTCTTGCAACATTCAATTTTAAATATTTTGCTCTCATTTGCGCTTTTGCTTTTCACAGCCAATTTATTTCAATTCATAAAATATTTATTGCTAGATAAAATCCTTATATTTTTATTCCTTTTTATTTCTCTTTTTATTGTAAATGGACATCTTAAAAACCAAGTATTTCCAGAGAGTTTTGCCTATATCTTTATTTTCATTCTTATAGGAATTATACTCTATTTTATTCGAGTAGTGTATTATTTTAAATGGGAGAAAAGGCTAAAAAAATAGTCGCCTAAAACATATTTTTGAAAAAAATCGTCAGGAAAACTTATCCCCGATTCTGCTTCAAATAAACTATTTTTACTAAGTTTGAAAGGCAAAGAATTTTAATTTTAATGACCTCCAAAAAATGATGAACGATATTATCTGCCCCAATTGTAACAAAGCTTTTAAAATAGATGAAGCGGGTTTTGCCGAAATTTTAAAGCAAGTTAGGGATCATCAATTCGAAGAAGAATTGAAAAAACGTTTGCATCTTGCTGATTTAGAAAAACTGACCGCGGTAAAACTGGCAGAAGCAAACTTGAAGAATTCTTTGCAGGAACATCTCACAAAAAAAGATCAACAACTATTTGAATTAAAGTCAAAAAGCGAGCGGGAACTTTACGACCATACCGCCCGGAAAGATGCAGAAATAGCTGCCATGAAAGCCAAGATCGAAAATGCCGAAATGAAACAAAAATTAAGCGTTTCTGAAGCCGTCCAAAAAATTGAAAAAGAACGAGATGAATTGAGCAATACTTTGAAGAGCAAAGAAATGGAAGCGCTTCTAAAGGAAAATGCCCTCTCGGAAAAATTTCAGGCAGAACTCAAAACCAAAGAAGACATCATCAAAATGAAAGATGAAGAAATTGCTCTGAGAAAAGACATGAAACTTAAACTTTCTACCAAAATGATTGGAGAAACATTGGAACAACATTGCGAAACGGAATTCAATAAACTGCGTGCAACGGCTTTCCCGACGGCTTACTTTGAGAAAGACAACGATTCCAGATCTGGGAGTAAAGGTGATTACATTTACCGTGAATTGGATGAAAACGGCAATGAAATAATTTCGATTATGTTCGAAATGAAAAACGAAAGCGACGGAACTGCAACAAAAAAACGCAATGAAGATTTTTTGCGGGAACTGGATAAAGATCGCATCGAGAAAAAATGTGAGTATGCCGTTTTAGTTTCTCTTCTGGAAGCCGAAAGTGAACTCTACAATGGCGGAATTGTAGACGTTTCTCACAAACATCCGAAGACTTATGTGGTGCGGCCACAGTTTTTTATTCCCATTATCACTTTGCTTCGTAATGCTGCTTTAAACTCCTTGAAATATAAAGCAGAACTGGCTTTAGTGCGCAATCAAAACATTGACATCACTAATTTCGAGGATAACATTAATTCCTTTAAAGAAGGTTTTGCGCGTAATTACGATTTGGCGAGTCGGAAATTTAAAACGGCCATTGATGAGATCGACAAGACCATCGATCATTTGCAAAAAACAAAAGATGCGCTACTCTCTTCCGAAAATAATCTGCGCTTGGCGAACAATAAGGCGGATGACTTGTCCATCAAAAAACTCACGCGCGGAAATCCTACCATGACGGCAAAATTCGGGGAGCTCGGTCAAGATTCTACCTTATTTGAAAGTGAATAGCTTGAATATTTCTTTATAAATCCTATTGAATGAATCGTCCACCTTATCAAAACTTTCCTATTTTAGTTGCAGATAATTTTCTCTTAAGAGATATCCGCGAAGAAGATTTAGAAGATATTTTAGAAATTTCGCTTTACGATGCGAAACTTCCAACATCCGTAGAAGATGCAAGAGAAATACAGGAAAGAATCTCTGAAGATTATGCACGCGGAAATTAAATTCATTGGGGAACTGCAGATTTGCAGATGGCAACAATCGGTTTTTATCGAGGATTTAGAAACGAAATTGGGGAAGTGGGTTTTGTAATGCGTGAAAAATTGCAAGGAAAAGGATTGATGTTAAAATCACTAGATTTGGTAAAAGTTTTTGGATAAAAGGAAATGCTTCTGAAAAAACTGATTGCCATAACCTCAAGCGAAAATAAGAGCGCGATCAAACCTATAAAACGCGCACACTTTTCAGAGAAGGAAAATCGCTCAGAAGAAACTCTAGATTTTGAATATTTGATTGATGACAATCCCTAAAAAAAACCAGATGAAAACAAATTTTATCATCATTGCCTTATTGACTTTCAGTGGTATTTCTGCCCAGCAAAAAAACGTAAAAAGCGTAGAAAAAGTCACAACGCGTTTTGAAAAATCGCAGCCGCAAGATCAATCTGTTCCACCGCCACCAATCAGTTTATTTCCCGCACAATTTCCTGGTGGAAATAAGTTGTTCATTAAAAAAGTGGCAGAAAATATGGATCAAAATTACATTTTAACGTTAAAACAAAATGCAAAAACGCAGCTCATCTTAAAAATCGATCAAGCGGGAAATGTCATCAATATTTCTACTTTCGGCCCATCTGAAACCTTTAATGAAGAGGTTCATAAAGCAGCCACTAAAACAACATCTGCCATTGTTTGGCAACCTTCGAAAAATAAAGCAGGCATCAACACAATTGATATTGTAAAATTGCCGTTTACCTTTAAAATAAAAGAATAAAATTATGAAAAAGTTTCTCCTCCTATTTCTTGCGATTACAGCTTTTGCTTGTGACTCTGAAAGAGATCCTATCGAAGAAGTGGAAGAATTAGGAATTGTAGGAATTTGGAAAATAGAAAAAACAGCCACCATTTCTGGAGCTGATAATAAAACTGTTTTATCGGAAGAATTAGCTGATGCTTGCAAGAAAAAAGGAACCTACGAATTTACAGCTGACTTAAAATATTTAGTAACAGACTACAACAGCTCCGTAACGGGCTGCGTTCAAGGGAGTTTAAGTACCACCTACAAGTACAATGAAACCACAAAAATTTTAACAATTGGCACCACTCCTTCAGAAGTTTTAATATTAAATGCAAACCAACTGATTGTTTACGTTGCAGATGATTACGATACCAATGGCGATGGTATTGACGATTTCCTTCGGTACACTTATAAAAGGTAAACCCTTTCATTTTTCAGTCTAACTAATATCCTTTTTCAAGCGGATATTTTTTATACATTTGAGTATCAAATGATTTGTATGGAAAACTGTTTGGAATGTGGCGAAAAAATTATCGGCAGAAGCGATAAAAAATTCTGTAATGATGGCTGTAGAAATGCCTACAACAATCAGCATAATAAAGATTCTTCAAATTTGATGCGCAATGTGAATAACAAATTGCGAAAAAATCATCGCATCTTAAACGAGCAACAATACCGCGAAGGCAAAGCCAAAACCACGCGAAATAAACTCTTTTCTGAAGGATTTGATTTCGAGTATTTCACCACCTTAAAAGTCTATAAAAACGGCGCTGAATATCGTTTTGTCTATGATATTGGTTATAAGTTTCTAGAAGATGACTGGATTTTACTCGTGAAGAAGGAATAATATTTTTAAGCATATTTTATCTAATGAAAAAATTTTTTACTTCTTATATTTCTTCATACGATTTCAAAAATCCATTGGACGAGATGAATCGGCAAGATTCTCCTATTTTCGCCAATCTGAAAAAAGGCTATTACACCCTTAATGTCCGCACAAAAAATTGTTGTATCATCCGCTCCGAAAACTTCAGTATTTTTACCGTTCAGAATGATTTCAGCCTAAATGGAGACGACCTTAATGATACATGAAATATCAGTGGTCTAGAAAATTATTAAAAAAGTAAATCGAAAAAGAACAGAATAAACTGCTCTTTTATATTTTTGAAAATTTTGGGCGCAATTGAATTATTCCGCGGCAATCAACTTAATTTTATCCTCTAAAATTTCAATCTTTTTATCGCGGTACAATCCGCCAATGGCTTTTTTAAAATTCTTTTTGCTCATTTGAAGTTCTTCCTTGATTTCTTCTGGTGTTGATTTGTCGGAAAGATAAATGAGTCCGTAATTCATTTCCAATCTGTCCAAAATAATTTTCTGGAACTCGTCAATGTTTTCGTAGCCATCTAACTGAAGGGAGACATCAATTTTCCCGTCTTCTCGGATGGCTTTGATAAAACCCACTTCCTCACTCATCGGGAATAGTTTTTTGTACACATCTGAAGAATAAATAAGCCCGATGTATTCTTTGTTCACTACCACATTCCAACCTAATTCACTTTGACCCACAATCAAAAGATGAACTTTTTCTCCTTTCTGCAATGGTAAATTGTCATATTGCGGATTTCTTTTAAACCTGGTGGTTCCTGTAATTAATCCCAGAATTTCATCAATGTAAACGTAAACCACATATTTTTTTCCTTCTAAAATTTTGGCTTTCTGCTGTTTGTAGGGTACAAATAAATCCTTAATAATTCCCCAATCCATAAAGGCTCCACTTGGCAGACTTTGCACGCAAGTCATCACCGCAAATTCTCCAATTTCTGCGTTCGGCTTTTCCGTCGTGGCTTTTAGTTTGTCATCATCCTGGTAAACAAAAACTTCCATTTCATCGCCAATCTCTGCATCTTCTGAGGCGAAAATTTTTGGAAGAAAACATCTTTCGCCCGCTTCATCTTCCAGAAATAAGCCAGAGTAATTTTTTTCTGCGATTTTCAATAATTGGGTTTTGCCGATGTTCATTTTTAATGGATAATAGAGTGATAGTTTTATGCGTAATAATTGGTGCAAAGATAAGGATTATCGTTTGAAATCTTGATTGGAAACCAGAACTTCTTTTACAGCGGAATTTGCAGCCCTGAACGGATCCCGATATTAAATCGGGAGGGAATGGAAAATCTCGTTAAGAAGGACGAGACTGACCAAATAATAATAATAAATAGGCTTTCGAATAAGTCAAATTGCTGCCCCAAATAAAAAAGAGAAGCCGAAACTTCTCTTAAAATATATGGCTAATGCAAGAATTTTTTCTTTCTGTAAAGACTTATACGTCATTAATTCCTTTATATATTCTTGATTTATTAAAATCTTGAAATATAATCCTGTAATTTTCTTCTGCTGCTTTCAAAGGAAAAGGCTTCGAAAACGAGATAATAATTCCGGCGATCTGCGCAATTTTGATAGAGCTGTTTTGCGATTTCCAGCTTGTTATCATCAAAAGACATTTCTTTAAGCATCGCCTGAATTTGAAGTGCGCTGAAATTGGTATTTCGGGACACTGAAGAAATCATGGCAATTTTATCTTTGTCGAAACTTGCATTTCTCTTTAAAGAAATCATAAAATTATTAAATTCTTGAGAATTCAAGACATTATTGTAATAGTTCCCATTTCCAGAATTTCCGTTCCAACTTCCATGTTGATTTTGGTAAGGATTATTCCAGATATCGTCCCACTCATTGATTCCGTAAGATTGATTTTGAACCGGATAATTTCCTAAAAGATACAATCCTTGACTTGGAAAGTAATCCAAGACCAGGCGCGTATTATTTCGTACGCTCAGTCTTGTTCGGTAAATGAGAAAATTATTTTCATAAATCGCAATGGGTACAATTCCGCCTCGCAAGTCGAAAAACCTGAATTTTCCAGTGGAATTACTTATCATTTGATTGTCAAGTTCCACAGTGTACTTTCCGTTTTGGGGAATTCTTAAAAAAACTTCCGCGTTACCATAATTGTAATTAAAACGATAACCACTGTTTCCTTTGTAAGCAGAACTTGGAGGTTTTACAGTTCCGGAAGTATTCGGAAACGTTTTATTGTTTCCACGCAAACCTTCGATCTTTTGAGTTTGCATTTCTGAGGTTTTCGCTTCATTATTTAGAAGTTCTCCGGCTTTTCCAGCTTCTTGCGCAAAAACGCTTAAGTTGAGTAATAAAATACCAAAAGTAAAGATTGTTTTCATTTTTTAAATTTTAAAGATTGTTACAGAAAACTTCTCTATAATGATGCCAAAAATCGCTTCTATCACCTTACCAGAAGGAATTTAAGCGAATATTAAAAAATACATAATATTGACTAAAAACAACTTTAACCTTCCTCAAAAAACCTCATCAAAGCGAATCGAATACACAAAATTATTTTGCCACGAATTCACTGATGAAGTACAAATAGATTTTTTACTTGTTCCTAAAATGCGAAAGTTAATTTCCGGGAATTTTATAAAAAGAAAGAGAAGCCTAAACTTCTCTCTATTTAAATTCCTAAATATTTTAATCTTTAATAATATGAATGATCTTGGACTTTTCAGTTGTACTGCTGAGTTCCACAATATAATTTCCTGAAGGTAATTTAGAAAGATCTAAATTTTGATTAGAAATAGTTTCAGATTTTACCAATTTCCCCTCTAAAGAGTAGATTTTAACTGCAGAATAATTTCCTAACGCTCCCGCAAAAAACAAGTTATTTTTCACAGGATTTGGATACACTTTGACATCATTTTTATTGGATTTAACTGTTGCTAAATTGGGATTCACTTGTCTAACCGCAGCATTTGTTGTTTGATTAATACTTAAAAGTGGAACTACAATGGTAGCAGTGGTGGTCGTGAATAATGGATATCTATTCAGGTTATCATAATAGGTAAAAATGGTATTGCTAAGTGTTCCAATCGGAAAAAAATAATTGGTGTCTGTACTTTGATAAAGGTTATAATTTTGCACCGATTTAATCCGCAATATATTTCCAAAAGTATCGCTTCCCAATAAAAGCGTCCCCGTCGCATCTCCTGTTGTTGCGATTGTTCCTCTAAAAAGTCCGGAAACTGTACCGTTTGAAAAAGTTCCTCTTGCCGTATCATTGTACGTATTTGAAAAGCTGGTCGGGAATTTTAGAAAAATAGCATTATCTGCACTAAAGTTTAATGTCGCACCGCTAATTCCAGCGCCCGTAATTTCGAGTTGCGTTGCGGAAGATTTGTAAAAAATAGAATTTCCGTTTCCATCATCAAATTTGACCGTCGTTCCGGGAAATTCAGTCAATTCTGCCGCACTTGGTGCTGAAACTAAGGAAACAACAGATGTTCCAGAAGTGAGCAAACTGTTATTAAAAGTCACTCCACTACCCGTGGAAGAATTATCGGGAAATCCCATAACATTTTCACTATTGATGGTATTTCCGATTAAATAATCATTCGCGGATTTTGTAATGATAGTCTGCGAAAATGCAACTGAACTGCACGCAGAAAATAAAATGATGTAATAATTTTTCATTATTTTTGTGTTTGTCTCAAAGTTAGAGTATTGACAAGATATCTCTGGAAAAATTTCCAAATTTTTAAAATAAATTTTAAAATTTCTTTGTTCTGTATTTAAATTCACAATTAAAGGGAAGCTAAAATTTCGCATCAAAATTATTTTGCCGCGGATGCACGAATTTCTTGGAAATGCATTCCTATTTTGCACAGAATTATGCAGGAGGAAACTTGCGCATTTGTGGCCTTAAAATGTTTACACGAAAAAAGAGAAGCCGAAACTTCTCTTTTATATTGTCTTTCCGTCGGTTTCAAAAAGCCTATTGGGATTGAATTCTATTGATTCTTTAATCACATGTTCCGTAGGTTTCACCGACGGCCATTGTAGTTGAATCCTTCGGATTCTTCCATTCAAATTTTTACACAGACCAATCAGGACCTATCCAAGAAATTCTGCAGAAATTTTTTAATTGATCGAAACTTTTTTAATAAATCGCCATTATTCGATTTCCGAACTCAACCCCTCAAAAACTCAAGAACCCAATTACTCAAAAACCTTGTCTCAATTTATTTTGTACAGGGACAAGTCGCGACTTGTCCCTACGTTTTTATCAACTAAAAATGAATCGCTCTCTTCCCCGTCGCATCCAAAGCCGCTTCTTTCATCGCTTCTGCATACGTTGGATGAGCGTGAGACATTCTCGAAATATCTTCAGCACTTGCTCTGTATTCCATGGCTACAACTGCTTCTGCAATCAGATCTGCCGCTCTCGCTCCGATCATGTGAACGCCTAAAATTTCATCTGTTTTTTCATCAGCAATTACTTTGATGAAACCATCAATATCACCCGAAGCACGACTTCTTCCCAAAGCACGCATCGGGAAATTACCCACTTTAATGGCAATTCCTTCTGCTTTCAATTGCTCTTCTGTTTTTCCAACCGCCGCAACTTCCGGCCAAGTGTAAACAACGCCTGGAATTAAATTATAATTGATGTGAGGTTTTTGTCCGGCGATCAACTCTGCAACCATCGTTCCTTCTTCGGAAGCTTTGTGCGCCAACATTGCACCAACTACAACATCACCAATTGCGTAGATATTAGAAACATTGGTTTGTAAATGCTCGTTCACTTTCACTCTTCCTCGTTCGTCCAGATCAACTCCGGCTTTATCCAATCCAAGTCCTTTTGTGTAGGGACTTCTACCCACAGCAACCAAAACATAATCCCCTTCAAAAACGACTTCCTCGCCTTTTTTATCTTTCGCCGTAACTTTTACGGTATCGTCATTTCTCTCAACAGACTGAACTCCCGTAGAAAGGTTGAATTTCATTCCTTGTTTGCGGAACACTTTATTTAATTCTTTCGACAAAGATGCATCCATGGTTGGAATAATGCGATCCATATATTCGATCACTGTTACTTCCGAACCTAGTCTTTTATAAACAGAACCCAATTCTAAACCAATAACACCGCCACCAATAACAATAAGGTGTTTCGGAATTTCTTTCAGTTCCAAAGCTTCCGTAGAAGTAATAATTCTTTCCTTATCCAAGGTAATAAAAGGAAGCACCGTTGGTTTAGATCCCGTCGCAATGATTGTATATTTAGAATCAATGGTTTCTGTAGAACCATCGTTTTTCGTCACTTTGATCTGAGTTGCAGATTCGAAACTTCCAACCCCTTCGAAAACAGTGATCTTGTTTTTTTCCATCAAGAACTGAATTCCTTTCGTGGTTTGATCTACCACTTCTCTTTTGCGCGCAATCATACGAGACAAATCTGCCACCGGATCATTGATGATAATTCCGTGATTGGCGAAATCGTGTTTAGCGTTATAAAAATGCTCCGAACTGTCCAAAAGCGCTTTACTCGGAATACACCCTACATTCAGGCAAGTCCCGCCAAGAACGGAATATTTCTCGATTAATGCTGTTTTGAAACCCAGTTGCGCACATCTAATTGCTGCAACATAACCACCAGGACCGGAACCGATTACGGTAACATCGAATTGACTCATATTTATCTTTTTATGATTTAATTAAAAGTAGGGCAAATTTACGAAATATTTTCGCGTTGGATGGTGTGGTTTTGGAGAGATTTGTAGCAGATGTCCTTGCGAGGAATGAGGCACGAATGACGTGGCAATCTCAGGATTTAATTGATAAAAATTCTGTGGAGCCGGGAACCTGCTTGGAGTTTATCCTGAGCCTGTCGAAGGGCTGTATCTTTTGCGCCACTTCGTTCTGCAAAAGGATGCCGCTGCAATCAGGGCTATTAGATTGATGGAAAAAATCACAGATAAAAAAATACTTTGTGTACCAATAAAATGTATTAATGAGTAATAAAGAAATTGATGTGTTATATAATTAGATTTTATTAGATTTACAAAATGAATTATGATATAAACATAATAGGCAATAAAGATGATAACGGTACAATGGAATTGGATCGATTATCTAATCTTGCAAAATCTACCAAAGATATTGCAACGAAGGCTCTTATGTTTAGGTATAAAGGATTTAGCCAAATCCCACCTGATAATAACCTGAAAAATTCATTAAATATAAACTTAGAACACATTGGTGGTAATGATAAAGACGGCACAAAATTAACATTTGAATGTAAACAATTTTCAGATACAATTAAAAATTTTCAACTTGATTTTTTTAATGATACTGATAAATTAATGAAGATGACTCCAATGGCTTTGGTGATTGACACATTTAAGCAAGCATTAAAAAAAAATACAGAAGACGCACAATTAGACAAACCACTATTAAAATCTTTACTGAATTTTAAAAAAAACTTTATTAATAATGATGAAGTATTTTTACTTTCAAATAGAGGTACCATTGCTGAAATCGAAATTAAGAAAGATGATTTTTTAAAAATAAGCAAGTTAGAAGAAAGTATACCCAATCCTAAGAGAGTTATAATTAGTGGAAAATTAGATGAGATGAAAGTTTCCAAAGGAAGGCTTGGTCTACAGACTAATGATGGTTTAGTTTATATTTATACTAGTGATGTTGAAACTATCTCAAATATTCTCGAATATATGGGAAAAGACATTACGATAAATGGGACTGGACATTTTAAACCAAATGGCGAGGTGAACTTTGTAGATATCATTGCATTTGAAGAATATAAATTAAATGATCAACATTTTAATAAAAAACCTTTGGCATATACCTCGATGCAGCAAGTTTTGCATCAGACTAAAAAGGAAAAAAAACGAAATCCGATATCTGATTTATTAGGAAATTGGCCAGGAAATGAAAGCGATAAGGAGTTTGATGATTTATTAAAATCTTTGAAACTATGAATTTTGTAGTTTTAGATACTTGTTCAATTTTGCATGTACTCCGTGGAAAAGATCTCGGAATGAAAGTAGTTGCAGAAATAGAAAAAATTGTTAATCCAACTATATTGATATCAGTAGTTACAAAAGCCGAATTAAATTCATTAAAAATCAGATTAGAATGGGGTGGTTCTCGTAGTAAAAATTTAAATAACTATTTAGAATCTATGATTTGTATTGATATCAATGGAAGTGACGAAGATTTATTAAACGCTTACGCTCTAATAGACACTTTTTCTCAGGGAAAAAATACTGACAATAACGGTGAAAAATTAAAAGGCTCTTCAAAAAATATGGGTAAAAATGATTTGTGGATTGCTGCTACAGCATATTTATTTGAATGTGCACTAATTACTACCGATAATGATTTTACACACTTAAACACAAAATTGATTAATGTTGTTACAGTAAATTAGTGATTGTTGAAACGACCTTAATTTATATTGATAAATCTTTTTTAAATCGAACAAATTTTTGCACTACTCGGTACCGCACGAATCCTGTCGTGTGGAATATGATTGTAAATACTAAAAAAATTCGACCTCAATGAAAATCCCCACAATCCACGGCTACATCGACAGAAGAATTCTGATCAACTTTAGCGCTGATCCAAAGTCGGTGGAGAAAATAATTCCCTTTCCTTTTCGACCGAAAATTTATAAAGGCAAAGCTATTGTCGGCATTTGTTTGATCAGACTAAAAGACATTAAACCAAAAAGGATTTCCTTATTTCGTTGGCGTTAATTCAGAAAATGGAGCACACAGAATTATCGTTGAACGGGGCGAAAACGGGGAAACAAAATCCGGCGTTTACATTCCACGCCGGGATACTTCTCTAAAATTAAATGCATTTGTTGGCGGTCGAATATTTCGAGCCAAACATTATCTATAAAAATTACACGTGCAAGAACCGAGTGATATATTAAGATTAAAAGTGAAAATTTAAGCAAACTGCATAAAATCTATAACATATTGTATTATTGTGATCAAATAAATTAAATGGAATTACAATATACATTAGTGCAAAAGAAAAAGTACTCATTTAAAATTTGGATTTTGAATGAAAACGGTTTCGGAGTTGAGCGTCATTACGAAATTATAAGTAATGTGCCCGATAAAAAATTTAAAGGAGGAACTTTCACTTTTAAAAATCCTCCTGCCTTTATAAATAATGGAGATTATGAATTTTTATGCGAAAACCTTCAAACATTTGTTCAAAAAAATTTCGAAGAAATCTTAGCAGTACAATCATCTGATTTACATATTTTTAAAAAGTTGGATTTTAAGTAATTACAGAGGCGAGACCCCAACGCTGCCGCACGAATCCTTTCGTGTGGTCAATAATAGTTAGCACTAAAAACCATAAGACCTAAACACAACGATATCACTTAATAGTCCGGTCTCGTCTGCATAATCTGTAGCACTGCTATACACGTACTCTTCTGCTTTGTAAACCAAACCTGCTTCCACAGGATTTTGGTGAACGTAATCTATTTTTTGTTTAATAACATGCGTGCTCCACAATTCTATCGGCTTATTATCATGTCTCCAAAATTGATAATGAGAAACATTAGAACTTTTTGCGGCTTCTTTTCTGAAAAATTCCAGCAGAAATTCTTTTCTACTTTCTCTGGGGTTTTCCTGTATCGCTTTTACAATTGTTTTACTGGTAAATCTTTTTAGATCCCCCATCAATAATTCTGGCTTTTGCCCTTTCACACTTCTAAAAACCAAATGCACATGGCTTGTCATCAAGCACCAAGCATGGATTTCTAATCCTTTTTCTTTTTGACAGAACCTCACACTTTCCAAAAATAAATCTTTATATTCGTTTCTGGTAAAAACGTCAAGCCAGCCAACCACAGCAAAGCTGATAAAATACAAACCTTCCGGGTTATGAAATTTATAGTTTCTGCTCATAAAAAATTTTTGATAATTAAAGATAATAATTATTCTTTTATGTTGGCCACACGAAAGGATTCGTGCGGGAGCCGCGTTTTTTATTTTAGACAATACACAATTTACCCACACTTACTGTTCCCGCAATTCTTGCAAGTCAGACAACCTTCCTGATAAATTACTTGATCAGAACCACAACTCGAAAATTTCCAATATTCACTATCTTCTGATTTAAAGCAATTAGGGAAAAGGATAAACTTGACTAATGAATGACTAAATTTTGTAAATTCGTTTTTTACTAAACCACGATATGGCAAAAAGCAGATCACTAAACGTCAACGAATCAGCGATAACGGTTATTCACCAAAATGAAACCGATTATATAAGTTTGACAGATATGACTGCCTCATTCAAAGAAGGTAGTGGATTAATTGGTAAATGGATCACCAATAAAAACACCTTGGAATATTTGGGTGTTTGGGAAAAAATCAACAACCTCAATTTTAATTACCCCGAATTCGGGGTAATTGGACAAGAAGCAGGAACAAACCGATTTATAATGTCTGTTGGACAATGGCTTATCAAAACGAAAGCAGTTGGAATGCTTGTAAAAGCAGGACGTTACGGCGGAACTTACGCACAAAAAGACATTGCATTTCATTTCGCAATGTGGCTGAGTCCTGAGTTTCAGATTTATTTAATCAACGAATTTCAAAGATTAAAAAACGATGAAAACGACCGACTAAATTTAGAATGGAATTTGCAACGGACTTTAGCTAAAATAAATTATCAAATCCATACCGATGCAATCAAAGAAAACCTGATTCCAAAAGAAATCACCAAGCAACAAGCGAGTTTTGTTTATGCCAACGAAGCCGATCTACTGAATGTTGCACTTTTCGGAATTACAGCAAAAGAATGGAGAGAAAACAATCATGACAAAAGCGGAAATATAAGAGATTACGCAACTTTAGAACAATTGGTTGTTTTGAGCAATATGGAAAGCATTAATGCCTTGCTCATTCAGCAAAAATTATCACAAAGCGATCGACTGATCCAACTCAACAAAGTTGCAATTACGCAGATGAAATCCCTGACCGAAAGTAAAGCGTTTAAAAAACTGAAATAAAAAGACCAAATCAACAAAAAGTCCTAGAAATAGATTCGTAAAATCAATACATGGAAATATAGACTCAATAAATATTTGACAAAAAGACAACACTCCTTCGAAGCAACTTTCACATTATAATTTATTAGAAAAAGCAAACAAAAAAGGCTGTCTCAAAAATGAAACAGCCCATTATTATTTCTAAATGTAATTTACCCACACTTACTATTCCCGCAATTCTTGCAAGTCAAACAACCTTCCTGATAAACCACTTGGTCAGAACCACAACTTGAGCATTTTCCAGCGGCTTCGGTTCCATCGGCGATATAGCGTTTTAAAGCTCGTGCAACTCCGGCTTTCCAGTTGTTGATGGATTCCGAATCGAGTTCTAAACGATTGATTAATTCTACTGCATTTTCAATCGGCATTCCGTGTCTTAAGGTTCCGGAAATCAATTTTGCATAATTCCAGAATTCGGGTTTGAATTTATGCGAAAGTCCTTCAATCGTTGTTTTGTAACCACGCTGATTTTTGAACTGGAAATCATAACGCGATTTTCCATTCTCATCCTGATTTTTAATAATCACGCCATCATTTACCCAACGTGGAACGGAAATCCCTTCTTCATCTTCGGCTAAACCTGTGAAAATCTCGTAAGGTTTGCCTTCAATCAGACCAACAAAAGCGATCCATTTTTCTTTATTATTTTGAAAACGAACGACATCGGCTTCTAAAACCAGGGGTCTTTTCGTCGGGAAAACCGACGTTATCATTTCAGGTTTTTCCTCTTTTTTCTCCTCTGCAGAAATCAAAACTCCGGAACGAGAACCGTCGCGATAAACCGTCACGCCTTTGCAACCAACTTCCCACGCTTTGATGTAGAGTTGATTCACCAATTCTTCCGTCGCGTCATTCGGAACATTAATCGTCACCGAAATCGAATGATCCACCCATTTCTGAATAGAACCCTGCATTTCTACTTTGCTCAACCAGTCCACATCATTGGAAGTCGCTTTGTAATACGGCGATTGCTCAATAATTTTATTCAATTCCTCTTGCGAATAATTTTTGTCGGTGTCGATTCCCTGAACTTCCATCCATTCTTTAAAACGGTGGTGGAAAACCAAATATTCTTCCCAAGAATCGCCAACTTCATCCACAAAATCCACCCGAATATCCTGATCATTTGGATTCACTTTTCTGCGTCTTTTATACACCGGCATAAAGACAGGTTCAATTCCAGACGAGGTTTGCGACATTAAAGACGTACTTCCAGTTGGAGCGATTGTCAGCAAAGCAATATTACGCCGTCCGTATTTTTTCAGATCTTCATGCAATTCCGGATCTGCTTCTTTTAGTCTTAAAATAAAAGGATTCTTCGCTTCTCTTTTTGCATCATAAATTGCGAACGCGCCTCTTTCTTTCGCCATTTCTACTGACGAACGATAAGCAGCCAAAGCCAAAGTTTTATGAACCAAAGTTGAGAATTCGTTGCCTTCTTTGCTTCCATATTGGATACCTAAAGCAGCCAATAGATCTCCTTCCGCCGTAATTCCAACGCCGGTTCTTCTGCCTTCAATTGTTTTATGACGAATTTTTGTCCAAAGATTCTTCTCGGTCGCTTTGATCTCTTCTCCTTCTGGATCGGATTCAATTTTCAGAAGAATCGCATCAATTTTTTCAATTTCCAGATCGATGATATCATCCATCATTCTTTGGGCATAACCAACATGCTCTTTGAATAATTCAAAATTAAATGTCACTTTTTTCGTGAACGGATCTTCGACATAAGAGAAAAGATTTACCGCCAACAATCGGCAAGAATCGTAAGGACACAAAGGAATCTCGCCACAGGGATTTGTAGAAACTGTTTCGTAGCCGAGATCTGAATAACAATCTGGTAAAGATTCATTAATAATGGTATCCCAGAAAAGAATTCCCGGTTCGGCAGATTTCCAGGCGTTGTGAATAATTTTATCCCAAAGATCGGTCGCCTTTATTTCCTTTTGAAATTTCGGATTCTTGCTATGAATCGGATATTTCTTAATATAATTTTCTTTTCCAACAACGGCTTTCATAAAATCATCATCAATTCTTACGGAAATATTCGCACCCGTAATTTTTCCCTGCTCCAGTTTTGCATCTACAAAATCTTCGGAATCGGGATGATTTACCGACACAGAAAGCATCAAAGCGCCTCTTCTTCCATCTTGCGCAACTTCCCGCGTTGAGTTGGAATATCGTTCCATAAACGGAACCAAACCCGTTGAAGTGAGTGCAGAATTTTTTACCGCAGAACCTTTCGGACGAATGTGTGATAAGTCGTGTCCAACTCCACCACGGCGTTTCATCAACTGAACCTGTTCTTCATCAATTTTCATAATGCTTCCGTAAGAATCACTTTGCGTTCCGCTGCCAATTACAAAACAGTTAGATAGCGAAGCAATTTGGAAATTATTCCCAATTCCCGTCATGGGACTTCCTTGGGGAATAATATATTTAAATTTTTTAATGAGATCAAAAACCTTTTGCTCAGAAAGTGCATTCGGATATTTCGCTTCTACTCTGGCAATTTCCGAGGCGATTCTACGATGCATATCGTCCGGATTTTGTTCGTAAATATTGCCTTCTGAATCTTTTAAGGCATACTTGCTCACCCAAACTTTGGCGGCTAAATCATCACCTTCGAAATATTGTAGAGAAGATTGAATTGCTTCCTCGTAAGAATACGTTTTTGTTTTTTTTGCTGAGAGTATTGCTTCCATAATTATTTTTTTTGACGAAATAAATGTACAGAAGTATCTTTTAATAAAAAAATGTTCACAAATATTTTACTTTAAACACTTGATTGTTAATAAATTAAATATTTTAGAAACTGAAAAAGTTTACAAAAAATAAAATTTTATTATGATTTAAATCACAATTGAATAAAAAAAATTGAATTTCCTTGAAATGAGGGCTCGGAAATTTTTGCTTGAAGGAAATTATAAAAACCCTTTCAGCCTTTTGAAGGCTGAAAGGGTTGATTGCCTATTTCCAAGAAAACATCTTCGTATTTTCCCAAAATAAAATTTTTAGAAAATCGAGAAGAAATAGAATTTCTAGTTGCAACCTTATCGTGAGTTTCATTAATCATACTCAATATTTTACCAGCAAATTCTTTATGGTTTTCGATATGAGCAATTTCCCCATTAATTCCAGGTTGAATAATTTCTGAAATTCCACCTTTGCAATTATTGGCCAAAGAATAAATTCCGCAAGCGCCGGCTTCCAACAAAACATTCGGGAAACCTTCGTAACGAGAGGATAGAGTAAATAAATCTGCAAATTTTAAAAACTGATAAGGATTTTTTTGCGGTCCGTGAAAGATAATATTTTCTAAACCTAAATCGGATTTCATTTGATGCAACAATTCTTTATCTTTTCCATCTCCTAAAATATGAAGCAGGACTTTTTCATTTTTTAAATGACAGAAAACTTTCAATAAATTATCAAAACCCTTTCTGGAAGACAGATTACCAATGGCGACGATATTTTTAAAATCACCTTTAAAGCTTTCGGGCTTTTCGGACATAGCCAATTTTTCTTCAATAAATTCAAAATCAACAGGATTATTTATTTTGATTAATTTCTCTTTTTTAATTTTGAAATTTTCAATAAGATCATTTTGCATATCATCACTTTGACAAATAATTTTGTCGTAATTATTGTAAAATCTATAAAAAAATCGGATTTCCTTTCGGGTAACGTGTTGAGAAACAACATTCGTTTCCCTGGCAATGAATTTAATTTTCGGAAAAAACTTGATGAATAAAGCCAAATATGCATTAACTTCTCCGAAACCACTGAAAACAATATCAGGATTTCTTTTGCGGATTTCCTTTAAAATTGGCACTATTGAATGGCGAATTCTAGGCGTTTTTAGATCGATGATCTCCACATCCTCTTTTAGAAATTCCAGATAACCACCTTCTTTGCGCAAAAGCATAATTTTGGGTTCAAACATTGAGCGCGGCAAATGATTCGCAATTGTGGTAACGATTCTTTCGGCACCGCCAGTTTCTAAATCGGGAAGAATAAATAAAATGGTGATTTTTTTCATGCTTTTTAAAAAAAACTTTGTCAAGCTTTGGAACCTTCACAAGATTCAATGCGAATTTATAATAGTTCGGGAAAGTTTTGGGAATGGTTATTTAGAATGTGATTAATCAAAAATTGATTGTGTTTTTGGTCGAAAAAAATGTACCATGTAGTTCTTTTGTTCGCCTGATATTTGACAAATTTCTTGCCGTATTTTTGGAATTTTTCCGGGCAATTTTTGGAAATTGGTAAACTTATACTTTGTAACACGAAATCATAAATCCGATCTCCATAATTTTGACAATCAACCTCGAAGCCAAAATAATTTTTCACAAATAAAATCAGAACTAAATCTTCGATGGATTGATGAAATTCTTCGGAAAAAATAATTATTTCTTCCAAGGTAAACTGGATATAAATTCGCGAGTTCTCTTCCTGGATTCTGCTGGAGTCAAACCTTTCGCAAATCTTTCATCAAAATCAACTTTTACAGCGTATTCAGATTTCGTGTCAGAAACCACGGCGGAATGTTCTTCCGATGCCATTGTTTCCATATGTGCCGCAATATTTTCCAATAATTCGTCGCCAGTCATTCCGGCCGCGAACTGTTCATCAAAATCAGTTTTTACCGAATTTTCCGCGGAAGATCTTAGAAGTAAAGGAATCGATCGATCTTTATCTTTCAATTCTTTTAAATTAGACAAAACATCCAGATCATCAAGTAGATTTACCCACTGAATGAGTTCTTTTTTCAAATCTAAAATTGGATTTTCCATGATTAAAATTTTTAATTCGCAACATCTGAAATAAACTTGATCCGCAACATTCGTACTTCTTCGTCACTTAAATCATCGCCAAATTCACCCAAAAGCACTTTCATACTGTCGCTTTCACTTCCGCCCATAAATTCCATGAATTCTTCGACCACATCTTCATCAAAATTTTCATCCACGTAATAATCGATATTCAGCTTTGTTCCCTGATAAACAATCCGTTCCATTTCCTTTAGTAAATCATCCATAGAAAGATTTTTTGCTTTTGCAATATCTTCTAGGTCAATTTTCTTATCGGTACTCTGAATGATGAAAACTTTGTGCGACGATTTGTTTGCAACCTGCTTCACCACCATATCCTGAGTTCTTTCGATCTCATTTTCTTCCACGTATTTCTTAATGAAATCAGCAAAATCTTTCCCGAATTTTTTAGCTTTTCCTTCACCAACACCATACGTCTTCCCTATTTCTTCAATGGAAATGGGGTATTGAACCGTCATATCTTCCAAACTTGGATCCATAAAAACAGTGTATGGAGGAACGCCCTGTTTCTTGGCAACTTTTTTTCTGAGTTCTTTTAATTGCGCAAATAACTTTTCATCCATTCCACTATTCTGCTGAACTTGAATTTGATCTGAATCTGCCTTGGTTTGCGCTAAATCATATTGACGGTCTTCAGCAATAATAAATGGTTCCTTATCTTTTCCCGCAATCACTTTCAATCCTTTTTCGGTGACTTTTAAAATACCGTACGTCTCAATGTCTTTCTCAATGTAATTTTGAACGGTAGCTTGTCTGACAATAGATTTCCAAAAATTTTCCGATTCAGTTTTACCAATCCCGAAATGCTTGGAGTTTTCTAATTTATAAGATTTGGTTACGGAATTTTCTTTACCCATGATTACAGAAATCAAATCCTTCGTCCGGAATTTTTCTTCTAAATCTTTCACCAAACCAAGTACAATTTTCAATTCTTTGGTTGCGTCTTTCAACACTGGAGGATTTATAGAATTGTCGCACATTTTCGCTCCATCTCCGGTTTCTGGATCAAATTGCTCCCCAAAATAATATAAGATATATTGCCTGCGACTCATGGAAGTTTCTACGTAGCCAACGACTTCATTCAATAATTGCAAACCGATTTCTCGTTCTGAAACTGGCTTTTGAGCTAGAAATTTTTCCAGTTTTTCAATATCTTTTGGATCATAAAATGCCAAGCAAATCCCTTCTCCTCCATCTCGTCCGGCTCTACCCGTTTCCTGATAATAACTTTCCAACGATTTTGGGATGTCATAATGAATTACAAATCGTACATCTGGCTTATCGATTCCCATTCCGAATGCGATGGTTGCAACAATCACATCCGCTTCCTCCATCAGAAATTTATCCTGATTCATCACGCGTGTCTTTTGATCCAAACCAGCGTGATAAGGAAGTGCATTGACGCCATTAACTTGTAAAAGCTGGGCAAATTCCTCTACTTTTCTGCGACTCAAACAATAGACAATTCCAGATTTCCCTTTGTGACCATTAATAAATTTTACAATTTCTCGGTCAATATTCACTTTTGGACGAACTTCGTAAAAGAGGTTCGGACGATTGAAACTTTCTTTATAAAAAATGGCATTCGTCATGCCCAATGTTTTCTGAATATCGTCTTGTACTTTCGGTGTTGCAGTTGCAGTTAAAGCAATTACGGGAACATCTGCAATCTTGTCAATGATGTGTTTTAAATTACGGTATTCTGGACGAAAATCATGTCCCCATTCCGAAATACAGTGTGCCTCATCGATGGCCACGAAAGATATTTTTACTTCTCTTAAAAACTCTAGATATTCTTCTTTGATTAAAGATTCTGGGGCTACGTATAAAAGTTTAGTTCTTCCAGCCCGTATATCATCAAAAACTTGTTTGGTTTGGGTTTTATTTAAGGAAGAATTGAGTACGTGTGCTACACCAATATCAGAAGAAAGTCCATTCACCGCATCCACTTGATTTTTCATCAGCGCAATTAAAGGTGAAACCACAATCGCGGTTCCCTCCGAAATCAATGCAGGAAGTTGATAGCAAAGTGATTTTCCTCCGCCAGTTGGCATCAAAACAAATACATCTTCGCCATCCAACAAGTTTTTTATGATTTCTTGCTGATAACCTTTAAATTTAGAGAAGCCGAAATACTTAAGCAGTTCTTTTGGTAAATCGACGTTTTTTGATTCCATTTTGTAATTCAATTTGTTATCAAGAATAAATTTGGTCTAAAAACAATCTACTTTAAAGTAAATTTTATGACCGCGCAATTCATCTTGATTTGTTTGCTAAATTTGCATATTACTCAAAGTTAAAAAATTATTATTGAAATAAAAATATTTGATTTTCTAAATGAGAACGACTTTTAAAAACTTTATTGTATTTTATGTCGTATAAAACATTAACCAATACTTCTGCTATGAATCGTCCTGAAATTCTGCATCTTGCAAAAAATGCGCTTTCGATAGAAATTTCCGAATTAGAACACTTGAAAGACCGCTTGAATGACGACTTTTTAAATGCAGTAGAAATCATTAACTCAGCGAAAGGAAAATTGATCATTGTAGGAATTGGTAAATCTGCACATGTAGGAAATAAAATTGTGGCCACGCTGAATTCTACGGGAACTCCTTCTCAATTTTTACATGCTTCCGAAGCAATTCACGGTGATTTAGGAGTCATTCAAAAAACGGATGTAGTGCTCTGTATTTCTAATTCTGGAAACTCTCCGGAGATTGTGACTTTACTTCCATTTTTAAAGGATTATTCCGCAGCGTTAATCGGGATGACGGGAAATTTGAACAGCAAATTAGCAGAATTTTCCGCCGTTGTTTTAGATTCTTCGGTTTCGAAAGAAGCTTGTCCCATCAAATTAGCTCCCACAAGTTCTACTACCGTTCAAATGGCGATTGGTGATGCTTTGGCGGTTTGCCTCATGGAATTAAATGGGTTTAAGGAAAATGATTTTGCGAAATTTCATCCCGGCGGTAGTTTAGGTAAAAATTTGACGGCGAAAGTGGAACAATTTCTCTCTTCGCAAAAACCTCAAGTAAAAGAAGATGCAGGAATCCGTGAAATTATTATTTCTATCAGTGCTTCCTCTCATGGAATAACGGTCGTAACGAATAATGAAGAAATTGTGGGCGTCATTACAGATGGTGATTTACGTAGAATGTTATTGAGTGAACAAGATTTGTCAACATTAACCGCCCTTGATATTATGAGTAAAAATCCGAAAAATATTGACAAAAATTCCTTGGCACGTGAAGCCATGGTTATTTTAAAGGAGAGAAATATTGGTCAGTTAATCGTGACCGAAGAGGGAAAATATTTTGGAATTTTAGACATTCACCGTCTTTTAGACGAAGGCATCAATTAAAAAATAAGCGCGAAAATAAAGTTTTAGATATCTTTATCTATTGAGATAAATCAGTAATTTCGCACCTTTGGAAAATTCTAATAAAAAGAACATTTAATTATAAAAATATATTCGTGGGCGTAGAAAAGGAAATGTCGTTTTGGGGGCACATTGGTGAATTAAGAGGTCACTTAATTAGAGCTGTTCTCGCCATCATTGTCGGTGGAATTGTAGTTGGATTCAATGTAAATTGGATTATGGACAATGTATTTTTTGGACCAACCAGAAATGATTTTTTCACCTTTCGGGTGGTGAATCATTATTCCAGAGAATTTTTGGGGCATGACAGTATTACTTTGCCTTCCACTTTTGCAGTACAACAAAAGAAATTATTTCAGCAGTTTAATGTTATGATGGCAGTATCTGTCTTTGGCGGATTGGTTTTAGCTTTTCCCTACATTGTGTGGGAATTATGGCGATTTATTTCCCCCGCGTTGCATCCAAAAGAAAGAAAAAACTCTGTATTTTTAATCAATTTTGTGTGGATTTTATTCCTCATGGGAATTCTTTGTGGATACTTTTTAATTCTGCCTTTTGCGATTAATTTCGGGTTGCTTTTTACCATTTCAGATTCCATTACGCAACTTTTTGATTTGAGTGATTACACTGCTCTTTTCCTGCAAATTGTTTTAGGAATGGGTGTGGTTTTTCTTTTTCCTGTTATTGTTTACTTCTTGACATCAATTGGAATTTTGACGCCGATATTTATGCGAACCTACCGCCGACACGCAATTGTATTGATTATGGTAGTTGCTGCAATTATAACTCCGGCCGATGTTTTGAGTATGATGATGGCCGCAATTCCTTTACTTTTGCTCTATGAATTTAGTATTTTAATGAGTGCATATACCTTTAAAAAAATACAGAATAGAAACTTAGAAGTAGATAAAACGACTTAACAACATTTCAATTTTACAAAATCAAAACGGACTTCAAACTCCGTTTTTTTTGTCTTAAGATTTATGCATTCTATTGAATTCACTGTATTCAGCATGATTTTTGAAAAGAATGCAACGATTAAAAAACGACCCACCAAAAAATCATTTCCGTTGAAACCAATGATTATCATTTTCCCCTTCCTAGTCGCAATAGTATTGGCGGTATTTCTTTTTCTTCAACATCCAAAATTTGGTAAAGCACCTTCTGGAAAGCGATTAGAGCGAATTAAAAACTCCCCAAATTATCGAGATGGTCAGTTTCAGAATTTAAACTTGACACCACAATTTTCAGAAGATACTTTTGTCCCGAAAGCCATTTGGGATTTTGTTTTCGGGAAAAGTAAAAATTTAATCCCCACTGAAAGTTTTCATTTCAGTAAAACTGATTTGAAGAATTTGAATACAGGCGAAAACATTTATGTTTGGATGGGACATTCCTCTTATTTCCTCCAGATTGAAGGAAAAAAAATATTGGTTGATCCTGTTTTTAGTGGCAATGCATCTCCTGTAACTTTTACTACCAAAGCTTTTGACGGTGCAGATTTGTACACAACCGATGATATTCCTGAACTTGATTATTTGGTCATTACTCACGATCATTGGGATCATTTAGATTATGAAACGGTGACACAACTGAAATCGAAAGTAAAAACGGTGATCACGGGATTGGGAACTGCAGAACATTTAGAATATTGGAAATATGATCCTTCCAAAATTATTGAATTGGATTGGAATGAAAATTCCGACTTGGGAAATGGCTTTAAAATTTATGGAGAACCCACACGTCATTTTTCTGGACGAACGTTAGGAAAAAATAAAGCCATATGGGCGAGTTTTGTTTTCGAAACACCAAAGAGAAAGATTTACATTGGCGGCGATTCTGGATTTGATGACCATTTCGAAAATATTGGAAAAAAACATGGCGTATTAGATTTGGCAATACTAGAAAATGGTCAGTACAATAAAGATTGGCCCTTTATCCACTTGATACCAGAAGAATTTTTAATTGCTGCCCAAAACCTTAAGGCGAAGAGAATTATTCCGGTGCATAATTCAAAATTTGCATTGGCTTTACATGATTGGAAAGAACCTTTGGAAAAAATTTCGATCATAAATAATCCTGAAAAACTAAGAGTTATTACGCCAAAAATTGGAGAGAAAATCTTTTGGGAAGATGATTTGAAGGTTTATGAAAAATGGTGGAGAACCGCAAAATAAATGTGAAAAGAAGATTTTGAAACCAAGTAAAAATTTGAGCTGTTCAAATTTTATTAATTTAGAAGAGAAATTATATTATAAATTCAAAAAAACCCAACCCATGAAGAAAACCTTACAAATTGCAAACGGATTTTTTCTCGTTTTCACTATCGTGTTTAATTATCTGAGCAACACGGGGATATTTAACGGTAAAACCATCGGCAATGTTTCCGATGAATATGACAATTTATTTACTCCTGCGGGTTATGCATTTTCCATCTGGGGAATAATTTACTTATTGATGCTCGGGTTTGTCATTTATACAGGGCGAAGTTTATTCAAGCCTGAAAATGATGATTCAGATGAATTGGTAGAAAAAATTGGATGGTGGTTTGTGATTTCTTGTATCGCGAACTGTGGCTGGATTGTGACTTGGCTTTACGGGTATACGGGAATTTCTGTCCTTGTTTTGGTTGTTTCTATCATTTCTTTACTGATGATTCTTTTAGAAGCTTTAAAATACAACAATGGAATTGCAGAAAGATGGTTCATTAGAATCCCGTTTCAGATTTATGCAGGTTGGGTCAGTGTAGCATTAATTGCAGCTACTGCCGCCTGGTTAACAAAGATGGAGTGGACACGCTTTGGAATTTCTGAAGTAAATTGGACACTCATTTTAATAATAATCGCTTCTGTTATTCATTTATTCATGACGTGGAAAAAGAATGCTCCCGTATTCGCCTTGGTTGCAGTTTGGGCGCTTATTGCAATTGCTGTGGCCAATAAAGAAATCAGTTCAGAAATTTATATTTCTGCATTAGCAGCCGCTGGAATTTTATTTTTCAGCAGCATGGTTAAAATATTGGTTAAAAGAGTAGAAGTTAATTAAAGTAAAATTTAGAATCACAAAATTGATTAGTTTTACATTTCGAAAAAAATAGAAAATGAAAGACGCATATATTATTGACGGAACTAGATCCGCAATTGGTAATTTTAAAGGCAGTTTGGCGGCAATTCGTCCGGATGATCTAATGGCATCTGTACTGAAAAGTTTAATCGAGAAAAATCCAGGTTTACCGCTAGATAAAATTGATGATGTGATTATCGGTTGTGCCAATCAAGCGGGAGAAGACAATAGAAACATTGCAAGAATGTCTTTGCTTTTGGCTGGAATTCCGGTGAATGTACCCGGAGAAACCGTGAACAGATTGTGTGCTTCTGGAATGAGTTCCATTGTTCAGGCAATGCGCGCAATTAAAGCGGAAGAAGGTGATTTATTTATTGCGGGCGGTGTAGAAGGAATGTCCAGAGCGCCTTATGTTATTTCTAAATCTGATTCTGCATTCGGAACAGATTCAAAAATGTATGATTCCAGCTTTGGATGGCGTTTTATCAATCCAGCCATGGAAAAAATGTACGGAATTGATGCGATGGGAAAAACCGCAGAAAACTTGGCAGAAATGTATTCTATTTCGCGTAAAGAACAAGATAAGTTTGCTTTAAATTCTCAAATAAAAGCCTCGAAAGCGCAAGAAAATGGCAGATTAGCCGAAGAAATTTCTGATGTTAATATTCCACAAAGAAAAGGCGATCCAATCACTATCAATCAGGATGAATTCATCAAACCGAACTCAACCTTAGAAGTTTTAGGAAAACTACGCCCCGCGTTCGTAAAGGAAAATGGTTCAGTAACAGCGGGAAATGCTTCTGGATTGAATGACGGAGCGGCGGCGGTCATTATCGCCTCGGAAGATGCGATAAAAAATTACAATCTAAAACCACTGGCAAAAATTGTGTGTTCCGCTGTGGTGGGTGTTGAGCCCAGAATAATGGGAATTGGACCAGTGGAAGCTACGAAATTAGCTTTGAAAAGAGCAGGTTTAACATTAGATCAGATTGATATAATCGAGTTGAATGAAGCTTTTGCAGCGCAAAGTATTGCGTGTTTAAAGGAACTCGGAATTGCAAATGATGATCCGAGAGTCAACATTAATGGTGGTGCTATTGCTTTGGGTCACCCACTTGGAATGAGTGGAACCAGAATTACGTATTCTGCCGCTTTGGAACTCAATAAATGTGGAAAAAAATATGCATTGGCGACGATGTGTATTGGAGTTGGGCAAGGTTATGCCGTAATTTTAGAAAATCCAAACATTTAAAAAATTCAAGTTTTAAAATAGGAAAGCGCAGAATAATTTCTGCGCTTTTTTTTATGGACTTAATCCTGCTCTTTTTCTAAAGAGAAACTTCCAGAAATTCTAGCCGCGATGGAAACGGCATCCTTTTTCTTCCCGATGAAATCGGGAGAAAAAGATATAGTGAACAGCGTGACCGTTTTTTCAAAGAAGCACAAATCATCTTGCTCCTAAAAATATTAATGCGGTTGAACTTGGAAAGGATCATCAAAATTTACCATCCAATCAATGCCAAATTTGTCTCGCCACATGCCAAAATAAGCGCCCCAAAATGTGTCTGCCAAAGGCATCGTGACATTACCACCGGCAGATAATTTTGTAAATAAATTGTCGGTTTCTTCGCGAGAATCGGTGCTGATGGAAACGGAAAAATTGTCTCCCACTGTGAAACCTGGAGTTCCCGGGAAAATGTCACTGCCGTACAAAACGGTCTCCTCAGAAATGGGCATTCTTACGTGCATGACCATTTTTTTTTGCGCTTCGGTTAATTCGGGACTACCTTCTTGTGCGGCCATATCGCCGAAATGAGTGATTTCTGCAAATTCTTTTCCGAAGGCTTCTTTATAAAATTCAAAAGCTTCTTTGCAGTTGCCATTAAACATAAGGTAGGGATTAATTGTTGCCATTTAAAGTTTTAAGAGGTAAGCTAATTGCGTTTTAAAATTCAGTTTTTCCAAATGGTTTTATAGGTCAATGTACCATCATAACTTTTCCAATCTCCAATAAAAGCGATGTATTGTTGATCAATTCTCTGCGTATTTTTGTTCCAAATGAAAGTGTAAACGAATTTTCCCTTAAAAATACCCGAATGTTTTCCCATCGGTTCCTCCGCAAATTGATAATCGCCATATACGGAACTCCGTTTCTTGCCGTCTTTGTATTTTGTGATGGTAAGTTTCCCTTCGAACTTGGTACTCGTTTTGTCTACCACAGAATTACCGGCTAGAAAATATTCTTGATCGTTCTTCTTATTGAGTTCAGAAATATTGACTTTAAACTTTAATTCTTCTTTTGTCGTGTTCCCGATGGTTCCAACATATGGCTTGGAATTATTCTGCCAGACTTCGGAAATATTTGGCATTTGCGCCGCGATGAAACTGCTTGCAAAAAGCGCAATGAGTAAAAGGTTTTTCATGATAAAGTGTTTTTCAAGTTAGATTAAACTCCAAATTGTTCCAAATGATGGTTGAGATGTTTTGCCATCATATTGTTCCATTCTTGGGCAGTCAATTTTCCGAAAGAAAAAGATTCTTTGCCGTCAAAGGCTTCTCTGCCTAATTGCTGGGTTTTTTGAATAAAGCCAATTAATCTTTTCTTTTCTTCTTCAAAATCTTTTTCATATTGTACCAAAAACATTGGTGCGGTAGGGAGATTTCTTTTGTACGGAGTTTCATTGGTGACTTTGGACTTCACAAAAGTTTTCATTAAAAAAGAAGAAATAAAGTTGGGTTTCCTTAATTTTTCTGGTTCGTACATGGCTTCATAACCAACATTCAGGTGAGATAACAATTTATCAACACTCATTTTACCCCATAATCTTGGCGAATCTGCGGTTAATTTGTTGATCCGATCAATGTAGGTTTGGGCCTCTTTGGAATTGAATACGTCTTGCATGATTTTAGTTTTATACAACAAAAATAGAGTTAATTCCAGTAACATGAACCATTCAAATTTCGCTGCGAATGCGACTCAAAGTCTCTTGGGAAATTCCCAGATAAGTCGCGATCATCCCCAAAGGTGCGCGAAGAATAATATTTGGATTCTCCTCTAAAAGTTGAATGTACTTTTCCTTTGCCGTCATGTGTTGCAGGGAATTCATCCTTTTCGACATTTGCGTGACTAAATTACCGAGAATAAATCGGCTAAAATTAGCAGATGTCAAAGAAACGGAGCACAAATCTTCCAATTTTTTATAGTCGCAAAACGTAATGGTGCTTTCTTCTAAAGTTTCAATGGTGTAGATGGAGGAAACATTGCTGAAAATGGTGTCAATGCTGCCGAAATATTTTCCTTCAGAATAAAAATTGGTGGTAATATCTTTTCCTTTTTCAAAGTAGAAAGTCCGCGCCAAACCTTCCTCCATAAAGTAAACATTCCGATTATGCGTATTTTGCTGGCTCAACAATTCTCCTTTTGCAAAAGTTTTCGTCTGGGTTTCTGTTTGGAAAAAAAGCGCAGTTTCGGAATCGATCTGGATGTATTTAGAAATTTGGTCGAGAAGTTTCAAGGTATTTTTTTTACAAAAATAATGAAAAGAAGGTGGAGATAAGACAGATTATGCTTTGAATTCACTGCCAAATCTAAATTGGTCAAACGCAAGGTTCCTTCTGTTTTGGTGGATAGAATTACGAACGCAAACCGAAGTTTCGTTGATTCCTTTAAAAAATAGAAAATAGAAACAAAGCCGTGACACTTAACAAAGAGCAAAGTTTTATTCCAGTAATTTTTAAAAAGAAATGTTTCATATCAAGCTTTTAATTTGACGACCCCTATTTTCCAGAAGCGAAATCCATAATCCTTCAAGGATTTAAAATCCTTGAAGGATTGGATAAAGAGCTGCAGGTTTTTCAAAACTCCCCAAAAAAAAACGCCTAAACCAAAGTTCAGACGCTCCACCAAACAAACAGTATGAAAACTGTTATATCTCAAAAAATTTATTCTTCCGAAGAAATCACTCTTGCCAAATTTTCCTGTTCAATTTTTTGTGAAATGTGGTACTTTTTGAAAAGGAAATGAATTTTTATTTTCAAGGCGATCCAGGCTAAAACAAAATAAACCCAACCTAAAATTAATAAATGAAGCAGATATTTCTTTGTTAAAAAATCGGATCCTTTTTGTACCAACATGATCTTCAAAGCTTCCAGATAAGGCGTTAAAGGAATAATCGCCGTAAAATTTTTGATGAATTCCGGCATGGCAAAAGAAGGCCACGTAAATCCACTGATGATAAAAGCCGGCGATGCAATCACCATTAAAATCTGAGTCGCTTTCAACGCATCTGGAACTAAAATACTCACCAATACTCCCAAATTAGTAGAGGCGATGACAAATGCGGCAGTCAAAAGAAAGAAATTTCCCACATTTTCTGGTGCCGGAATTTTAAAATAAAGGCTGCACAAATAGAAAAATAAAATATTAAAATTCGCAAAAATCCAGATCGGTAAACATTTGATCGTCATCACAACGACTGCATATTTGTGTTTTCCCGCGAAATCCTTCAGAAACGATTCCCTTTTGAATTCTTCGGAAAAAGTTACGGCCATTGCCAATAAAATAACCTGTTGCAAAACGACCGCCATCATTGCAGGCCACATAAAAATCAAGTAATTACTCGTGGTGTTAAAAAGCGTTATATAATTCGCCTTGAACGGTTCAAACTGGCTTTTTGCCATTTCCGCGTTCATGCCTTTTTTTTGTAAAGACTTAATTTCTGCGCCTGCCGAAAATGTTCCCAAGGTTTGTTGAATGGCTTTCGTCGCAAAATTCGCGGTTAAAACATTAGAAGTATTCACATAAATATTCAGCTCTGGATATTTTTTCTGCAGCATCATGGCTTCAAAACGTTCTGGAATTACGATCACTGCAGCAGCTTCCGTTTTGATGGTTTCATCTTTCAGATCGGCTGGTTCGTTGATATAACTGAGGATTTTTAAAGCTTTACTGTCTTGCAACATTTCTATCACTTGGTTGGACAAAGGCGTATTGTCGTGGTTCACCACAATTACAGGAATATTTTCGACTTTCCCCGATTGATACGTAAATCCGATCAGCAAAGCATAAAAAATAGGCGCCAAAAAGAAAACTGACAACATGGTTCTGTTCGTAAAGAACAATCGAAACTCCCTTTTCAATAAATATTTAATCTGTTTCATTTTATTGGGTTTTGATTATTTTAAAGTAACATTGGAATTCACCAAAATATCTTTCGCAGCTGATTGATTTTCGGGAACGACTTTGATTTCATAAATCGCTTCTTCTGGTTCGTAATCTGGAAAAGCAGTGGTGATATCGGCATATTTTGCCAATTGTTTGATGGCAATAATTTTTCCGGTAAATTCTTTTTTGGAATAATTTACAAGCATTTTCACGGTCATTCCTTTCTGATATTTTGCTATTTTACTTTCCGGAATGGTAAAACGGAAATAAGAAGTTGAAGGAATATAACCTGTAAACAAAGGATAACCTGCAGTTGCCAATTCTCCTTTATTCAAGGCAATTGTCTCAATTTCCATGTCATTAGTAGCAATCACATATCTTTCAGAATACGCCACATTCGCTTCCTGCAAAGCGCCCATCGCTTGATTTTGCTGACCTTGAGCCATTTCTATTTTCTCGAATCGCGTTCCGGATTGCACATCATGAAGTTCTGCATTTACGGCATCTAATTGCGCTCTTGCACCTTGATATTTTGCAAAATATTCATCGTAATTTTGGGGCGAAAGTAAACTGTCGCGATACATATTTTTTGCACGGCTAAAGGATTTTTGTGCATATTGATATTGCTGCTGCAATCCTTTTTGTTTCCCATTCAACTGACGAAGCTGATCTGGAGTCGCCCCGTTTTTCGCCATTTGAACTTGTGCTCTTGCAGAAGAAGTTGCGCCTTTTGCCTGCGCAATTTTTGCAGAAACTTCTGGAATATCCAGCATTGCAAGCGTATCGCCCACTTTTACGGATTGTCCTTCTTCTACATAAATTTTTAAGATTCTTCCCGTTAATTTTGGAGAAAAAGAAATCACTTCTTTTTTCGTTTTTCCGACAATTTCTCTTTCCGGTTTTGATTCTTTACAGCCAGAAAGGGTGATGATGCTTATCAAGGCTAAAGATTTTAATACTGTATTTTTCATGTTGTTTGTTTGCTTGTTCGTTTGTTGCAGAAATCTCCTTCCGTCTTCTATCTATTACCTTTAAGTCTGTCCACTTTGATTTAAAGTTTTTCAATCTGCAAATTCTGCGTGGATTTCATGAGTTCAATAGCGCTTCTTCTTTGATTAAAAATGGCATTTTGAACTTCGAGTTCGGCACTTTCGACATCATTTTCCGCATCAATCAAAGCAGAAGAAGTTTTGGTTCCATATCGGAATTCTTTTTCAACCTGTTCTAAACCCTGTCTAGCAATTTCCCGAGATTTTTCTTTTAATTTGATCTGCGCATTTGCAATGTTATAATTGGTTTGATTATTGGCTAAATTGAGATTCAGTTTTTTGGAAGCATCGCGCTTTTTATTTTCTAATATTTCTTTTTCAATTTTGGCTTTTTCCACTTGGTGTTTTCCTTCATTTCCATCAAAAACATCCCATTTAAAACCGACTCCGGCTTGAACAATTGGGAGAATATTTAAATTTGAGGGATTGAAATCCAATTTTTTTCCAGAGTTTGGCAATAATTCTTTTGAAGTGGAAATAGTATTGTTAAAAAGACCGAAATAACTCACCGAAGTTTGGGCCTGAACTTTCGGAACCCACCATCTTTCCTCGGCTTTAATTTTATAATCGGTGGCTTTAATTCCGTGATCTAAGGCTTGAAGCTCTACTCTATTTTCAATATTTTGATCTAAAACTTCGTAAGAAATTGTTTGAAGTTGCGGTTGAATTAAAGCGATTCTTTCCCGCTCAATTCCGGTTAAAAGATAAATTTGAGTGATCAGAAGTTCTTTTTTCCCTTCATACTCCACTAATTTAGAATCTAAATTTGCTTGCGCCAATTCTATTTTTTTATGGTCGTAAGGAGTGATTAATCCGTAACCTAAAGCTTTATCAGCCGTTTTTCGATTAATATCTAAACGTTTTTTAGATTCGTCCAAGACATTTTTGGATTCCAGAACCAAAGCCATCTGATCATAAGCTTTTGAAACCTCGGTTATGACTTCGTCACGGGTTTTCTGCATCAGTAAATTTTCCGCAATATTTTTTTCTCGGTTAGCTTCCTTCAAATATTTTACTTTTCCACCAGAATAAAGCAAAATACTCGCTTCGGCTTTTGCCATGGCAGAAATCCCGGAAATATTCAGATTATTGGAAAGTTGACCTTCTGGAATCGTCGCACCTGGAAAAATCGGCGGAAGTGCGGGAAGATTAATTTCTGAAGATTGCAAATGTGCGGAAGTAAATAAATAACCGGCTTTTCCAGAAATCTCAACTTTCGGAAGAAAAACGTCTTTGAGTTTTTGATCATCGAGTTTGGTGTATTTATTTTCCAGATTTTGTTGGGTTAAAGTTCCGTCATTCACCAAAGCACTGTCTATTATTTCCTGCAAAGTTGGCGCTTGTTGGGCCGAAAAAGCCACGGGTAAAAAGACCAAAATTTTCACGAAATTATTTTTAAAGGTTTTCATTTCTCTATTTGTTTGTGAGGGTACAAAGTTGCGGCTATCGTATGGCGAATCCTTTGACATTTGTCAAAAACGTATTTTCCCGTTTGAATTTGTGAGGATAATTTGTGCCTCGTTCGCAAAGACGGATCATTTAAAAACGAACAATTATTTCAATGAATTTCATCCACGCCCATTATTGTTGAATCCTTCGGATTCATTAAAAAATTGTTGATATTAGACAACTCGAGCGGGTTTAGTTCGGACGAAAATGAAAAATCCGCCTCAAAATTGAAGCGGATAACTTTAAAACTTTGTCAAAGATTTTAACTTTGACAAAGTAAATTATTCAGAAATCGTAATTTTTGTTCCTTTTGTATGCGCATTCATTTGCGGAGCGTAATAGTTTTGCAGCGTTGTGATTCCATTGCTGAACGTTCCGGAAGCATTACAAATATAATCGTACTCGAAAATATATTTTCCTTTTCGCATATTCTCGATATAGAAATTCGTGGATGCATCTTTTGTGGATTGATAATAGCCCAAATTGTTCTTCCATTCGTACCCGGAAATCACATTTAAAGGTTCAAATCCTGCAGCTCTCATGTCTTTCAGATGAATAAATTCCATATTTCGGTCGGTATTTAAAATCATTCTCACGGTAACTTTATCGCCAACTTTTAATGGAGTTTCACCTGTGATTTTCTGCAATTCTTCCCCATTTACGGTTTTCACTTTTTTGTACAATTCTTTGGTGATTGAAAGGTAAGATTCAGATGATTTTATTTTATCCAGACCCTCGTAATATTGCCAGAATAAGCCACCCTGAACAATTCCAGGACCAGGTTTTGTCACCGTTACGGTTCCCAATTTCTTATCGATTTTTTCACCTTTTGAAGTTGATTTCACATAACCTGTCGCTTTCGTTTCTGGATTGATCAATTCTTTTCCGCCCCAAATGATGGTGGCTTTATCGCTTTCTGCGGTTGTCCAGGATTTGCCGGAGTTTAAAATCGTGAAAATTACTTCTGCAGTTCCGCGCGAACTTCCCCAAGAGTTGACTTCTTTTTGAGTGATGAGCCAAATCTTCATTTCTTCAAGGAAATTTTCATCAGTTGGCGTTAATTTATTGAAGGCTTCCAAAGCTCCGGCGTGATTTACGGTTTTGGAATTATACCATCCCCAATCGTTCAAGTTTTGTTTCCAATAAATTCCTTGCGTTTCTGATTCTGTTGACGTTTCTTTCAAATAAGTCATTAATTTTTTGGACAAAACCGGGAGTTTATAATCATTGAAAAGCAAAGCAGCTCGATGCAAACCGAAGAAAGTGAAATCTTTGATTTCCGCTTTTGGTGCTTTTTGAATCACTAAAGTTTTCAACTGCGCTCCTTTTCCTTTCAGCGGATATTCTTTCTCCCAATAATTTCGGGTGTCGAGATAATCTAAAACATAATTATTCCAAATATCACTTCGACTCCGCTCAGTGACCGTATTAAAAGTGTAGTAGCGGAACACTTCGGAATCTACATAATTAATCAGTTTCGCAACCATTTCTTTTTGCTCGGAACTTTGATAATCCGCTGTATTTCCTTTCAGCCATTCATTAATTTTCCCGAGATTTTTCAAGATGTAAAGCGAGTTATAATAGGAACTCGGATAACCTTGGTACCAGGAGAATCCGCCATCTGGATTTTGTAATTTCTGCAATTCACTCCAGTCTTCTTTAATGGAATTTCGCATATTGTTCGCATCAAATAATCTTGCGAGTTTCTCCATTTGTTCGGTTTCATTTTTACTTTCTAAAACCCACGGCGTTTCTTCGAGCAATAATTGTTTCAACTCCTGATTTTTCTCCAGGTTAGAAACCAGTAAACCTTTGCTTTGATATTCCTCAAAAACGGTTTTTAATTTCGGGTTGGCTTTAAAAATTTCGGAAGCCAAAACATCAGCAAACCATTTATTGAAAACGACGTCTGCAGAATTGTTCGAATCATTTTTCAAACTTGGTAAGGCGAACATGATTTCCCAGATCGGATTGGTCGTCAATTCTAAAGTATTGGAGAAATTCACAGCCGTTTTCGACGTATTTTTTGCTAAATTTTCTAGGGTAAAAGTTTTGGTTTGACCTTCTTTCACAAAGATTGGAACTGCGTCCGTAACTAACATTCTGTTCGGTAAAACGGCGATTGCTTTTTGTTCTCCATCTGAAAAGGTATTTTGTCCACTGAGCGAAGTCGAAGTGGCGACAACTTTAATGATTATGGAAGAAACATCATTTGGAACTTTCACTTTCCAGGTCACAACTTCGTTTCCGTTTTCTTTCAACACGAATTCCCGCGAATTTTCACCAATTTTCACGAACTTATCTGTGATGTCTTCATTCGTAAAAGCGTCTAAAATTTGCAATTGTGCTGTTCCGCTCAGTTTTTTATCGACTAAACTAGAGAGTTTCGATTGCAGATTGAGTTCATCACCTTCGCGTAAAAATCTTGGATAATTCGGCGTTACCGAAAACTCTTTTTGCGTAATTACTGATTTTTCTAAAGTTGCAGAACGTGCATCTTTCGTATGTGCTAAAAACATCAATTTCCACTGAGTCAATGCTTCTGGTGACGTAAATTCAAAAGTTACATTTCCGTCTTTATCGGTTAATAAATTGGGATAGAAAAATGCGGTTTCGTTGAGATTTTGACGAACTGGAATCTTACTCATGTCTACTTCCACTATTGGTCCATCTTGTCCAGGATAACCTAAATTCGTTGGTGGTGGCGGAGAACTATCTACTTTTGGAGCATTTACAGGTTCCGGAACGACATTTTGCACAACCTCCATTGCAGCATCAGACATCACTTCCATTTTTGCACTTTGCTTTCTAATTTCTATTCCAGAGGCATTTCCATAAAGATATTCTTTTTTAAAATCACTTTCAAACCAAGAAAAAGTAGGAATTCTCACATTTCTTTGATCAAGGTATTTAATTCTTTTGCTATAATTTTCCTGCGCCAAATTTTCATTGATTCCATACGAATTAAGAAGGAAAAACCGTTGGTAGATTTGTTGCCAAGAGTAAGAATTATCCGCAAATTGATCCAAGGATTTATCATACATATTCGCTAAAACTTCAGCTATAGTTTTTTCTGAACTTGCACTGAGCGAAGTCGAAGTGTCGCCGAGAACTTTAACCGTCCATTTTTCTTTTTGTCCGGGTTGTAATTTATCCCGAAAAGTAACGGTTTCTATTCGCAACGGTTTTTTGTCGGAAGCAATCGTCAAATTAATTGATTCGGTTTTTACGTCATTAAAAGCGACCAACTGAAACTGAATGTTGATTTGATCAATACTTTCGTCTTTTGGAAATGCCACTTCATATTCTAAAACGCCATTCTTCAATTTCTTTTGCTCCATCAAAGTTTCTCCATTTCCATTTTGAACATATACATTGATCAACGCATCTGGAACAGCGGAATAAACATAAATTTTTGCTTTTTCAGTTCGCTTAAATTCTGATTTTGACTGAAGGACTTTTAAATAAGGTTTTTGAGAATCGGTCAAAAATCGTTTATTGAAAACAGCGAACGTTTTTTCTGTTTTAATGGTATCTTTTCCTTCAACATTAAAGAGTTCGAGTTTGTAATTTCCAGCGGATAATTTCCCTAAATCGAGTTCCGAGTTTTGAGTTTCGGGATTCGGGCTTTCAGTTTTTTCTAAGATTACTTTTTCAATTTTATCCTCTTTTTCTTCTTTGGAAAAATAATCATGCGGGAATTTTTGAACAAATTCTACCTTTGGAAACTTCGGTAAGTCCTGAACTTGATTTTCGAAATTGTTTCGGAAAACTCTTTCTTTCGGCTGAAGTTTCGACAATTTTACCTGATAGGATTTCTTTAAATTCTGATCGTTGTAATTTTTCGTTTCAACTTTAAATTTGACATTGTTATCTGTAAAGAAGTCCAGTTCGCTGAGCGGAGTCGAAGTGTTGATGTAATGCGAAACTGAGGCAACTTTAACATTTTCCGTGGCAGACTGTGTTTCTCCATTAATATCCGTCACAGATGCATTAATCTCATAATTATCAACTTGAATTCCGTCTAAAGTTTCGTCTTTTTTAAGGTCGAGTTTTATGGTGAATTCTCCTTTATCATTCGTTTTCACTTCTCCTAAAATGGAATTTTCATTATCATTTCCACGTGGGTACCACCAGAAATATCTCCAGCGAATATTTTGTTTCTTAATCTCATAATTTACGGTTGCATTGCTCAAAGCAACGCCGGAAAACATCATGGCTTTTCCTTTCAATTCAATGGTTTGTCCGTATTTATATTCCGATTTGATAGGTTCAAAAGTAACTTCAAATTTTGGACGTTTGTATTCTTCCACTTTAAATGATTTGTAAGCCGTATCATCTAAATCATCAGAATCTACTTCCAACGAAAAATTGCCATTGAGTTTTCCATTGGGCAACGTAAAACTGCCGTGGTAAGATCCAAATTCATTAGTGGTAAATTTTTGAGTCGATATCTCTTCACCGTTGGCGTCGTTTAATATAATTTCTTGAGAAATTCCCGCATTCACAGACTCCTTGTCAATGACCAACTTCGTGTTGATGACTTTGAAATAAACAATTTGCCCAGGACGATAAATTGCACGATCCAGAAATATTTGCGCCAGATTTTCTTCTTTGGGAATTGTTGATTCACTGTAATATTGATTTCCATAAACCTGCATCACATTGTAATCATTCGTAGCAGGTTGCTGAATTAAATAATATCGATAATATTGATTGTCAGGTGATTTTGGAAATTTAAAATTTGCGGATTGATCTGTTTTTACGGGAAATTCATTTTGTTTGTTATCATTTGTAAATTCAAATATTTTCAAATTCTCACTGAAAATTGCCTTCCCATTTTCTCGATTGACTAACTTCAACTGATCTTCAATTGATTTTCTCTCGTCTTTTTTGGTGAAAATCACTCGAGAATTGGTGGCGATAAAGTAGAAGTTCTCCTGAATGGCATTTTCCACCACGTATTCTGCGACGTAAATTCCAGAAGGAAGCCCCTTGATTTCCAAAGAAGTTTTGTGTAATTGGTAATCTTTCAAATCCTGCAAGTCAAAAGTTTCTTTGCGAACAAGGCTTTTCTTAATTTGACCAAAGCGAATTTTTTCATACTCATTGGCTAAATATTTTAAGAAACCCAATTGATCATCTTTAACTTCATAAATGTTTAAAGAAAATTTGGAGACATTTTTTGCATCTGCCACGACGTGAATAGGACGATTTGCCTGCGTATGTTTTTCATAATGGAAAGTCAATGTCGGCTGCAGAATAAGGCGTTCCTGATTTAAAATATTATTCAGGTACGCAGATTTTGGATATTCTAACTTGGTAGAATCTATTAGTTTTAGGGCGCCGTTAAAATCACTTTTCCCCATTAAATCATCGATGATTTCACCAATGATCATGACTTTATAATCGCCTTCTGTGGAGGAATTGACCAAATTTTGAAGTTCCTGCACCTTATCTTTACAGTTGGTCAATGCACAATGATCATTCAATTTTTGATGTTGAAAATAGAGTTTTGAATTCCCAGTATTTTTTTGAATTAATTCGGAGTATAAATTTGAAATTTTCGTTTGATTAGTTTTCTTTTCGTTGGGCGTAAAAAGTTGCGAATTATTATAAAAATTTATTTCGTTCAGACCGTTCCATTCAAATAAGGAGGGGAAATAGTCTAAATCTTCCGTGTCTCCAAAAATAGTTTTGTAGGGAGCGATTTTCAATCTTTGCAAATCGACTCTCTTCTTTGCTAATTTCTCGAAATGTGCGGTCAAATAATTCTTAAAATCCAGTTTGGACCAAGTTTCTATTTCACCGAAATCCTGATTATCGATATTGGTTCGCTGGTTAATTCGCCATTGATTTTGATTGTAATAATCCGTAAAAAAATCGCCTAACAAAACCTGATACAAAAGATGATCATCGCCTTGCAATTTAGTTTCTAAACCTTGCAATTTTTTAAAAAACTGAGTAATCGAATCATTTTTGGTATCATCATACGTTTGATTGATGATGGTAAATTCCGCTTTCAGGGAATGAATGAGTTGCACCGCATTTTCGTCTTTCATAGCCTGATTTTGAATGTCTAAAATTAGAGGAAGGTTGGATTTGTAAGTTCCTTTTTTATAGTTTTCTGATATCTTTTTCCATTGATCATCGTAATATTTTTGGGAAAAAACCTGCGTGTATGCAAAGAGCAGAAGGAAGACTGCTAAAATTTTATTTTTCATAGATTTGTTTTCAAGTTTAGAACCTCCTAGGTTTTAGCAAACCTTCAAGGGTGGAGAAAATGAACAGTTTAAATTTACTAAAAAAATACATAGTCGACAGTCAAATTTTTGTTTCCCTGATGGGAACTTTATTTGCTGTTTTTTTTATGTACGAGCAAAACATCATCAAAACACCGACCATCGCGCTCATCTTCATCACGTATTTCAGCGGATATCTTTACACGAAATACCAAAACACGGGAAAACTTTTCCACAAAATTTTAGTCTTAAATGTGATTTCTGGCATTATTTGTATGATTCTTATTATTTACAATCATAATGGTGATCGATTAATTAAATGGTTAATCATCGTGGTTTTGGGACTGCTTTATGACAGTTCTTTTCTAAAATTATTTGTCCGAAAAATTCCTTTATTTAAAATATGTTATGTGGGTTTAAGCTGGGCTTTAATTAATTCCTGGCTGATTCTACCGGAATTTAATTCAGGGATTTTTTGGATCAGTTGGTTCTTTATTACTGCTTTGGTTTTACCTTTCGATATTCGCGATATGAAATCTGACACGGTGGTCACTTTCCCCAAATTAATTGGAGTTCAACACACGAAATATTTGGCTTATGGTTTAGTTTTTATTAGTCTAATGATTGCGATCTTTTACTTAAAAACGGATTATTCTATTGCGTTCTTTCTCACATCAATTTTCACATATATCTTTATTTATTGTTCGAAGAATTCTAATAACGATTTATACTTTTCATTTTGGGTGGAAAGCTGTTCTGGCTTGCCACTTTTGATTATTTTCCTTTCCGAAATTTTTAGAAATTAAAATCGAATTATTTACCTTTACTGAAATTTAGGAGGATGGAAAATTTAGAAACTTTTAGAAGCAAATTAATTGGTGCAATCAATGATTGTTCTGACCAAATTCAATTGCAAAAAAAGCTGGGAAATTCTAAATTCTGAAAATCCAACATTCATTGCAGAATCGCCCTCAATTTACAAATCAGAACAACCGATGACAGAACAAGAAGTAGAAGATTATTTCAAGGAAGAAGTGGTGGTTTTGCCTGATTTTGTTTTAGAAATAATTAAGATAGGAATGGATGATGTGAAAAATGGACGAGTTCACAGTAATGAAGAGGTTGAAAAATATTTTGAGGAATGGCTAAAGGATTGATTTGGGCGACTTCTGCAAAAGTGCAACGTCAAGAAATTTTGAAGTATTGGAACGAAATAAATCTAAAACCTATTCTAAAAAGCGCAATAAGTTATTTAATGAGTGTGCAGAGATGATTTTAAATTGTCCCGAAATTGGCTTAGAAATTCCACATATTCATTGCCGAAAGAGATTAATTAGAGATTTTTATTTCATTTATACTTTAACGGAAGCTACAATAGAAATCGTAACAATTTGGGACACCAGACAAAATCCTGAAAAACTACAAACCATTTTCGGATTATGATTATCAAGAACTTAAAACTAATTAATTTTAAAAACCACGCCGAAAGAAATTTCGATTTCTCCAATCAGATCAACTGTTTTGTGGGGAATAATGGCGCCGGAAAAACCAATATTTTAGACGCCCTGCACTATTTGTCTGTCGCGAAAAGTTTTTTAGGAAACACCGACCTCAATAATATCCGAACCGAGGAAGATTTTTTCGCGATTGAAGGTCAAATTTTCGATGGAGAAAAAGAAAATATCATTAAGGTTCAGCTTCCGAAAGAGGCGAAAAAGATTATCAAAAAAAATGATAAACCGTATGACAGAATTGCGGATCATATTGGTTTTTTGCCCAGCGTTATAATCTCGCCCTACGATTCTAACCTTATTTCTGACTCGGGAGAGAGCCGGCGGAAATTTTTGGATGCTATGATTTCTCAAACTGATTCACAGTATTTATTCAACTTAATTCAATATCAAAAAACGGTGCAGCAAAGAAATGCTTTGCTGAAAAACTTTTCCAAAAATCGGTATTTTGATGCAGATAATCTAGAGATTTATAATGAACCTTTGGTGATTTTTGGAACGAAAATTTTTCAGAAAAGACAAGAATTTACAGATTCAATCTTGTCTTTAATTCAAAGTTATTATGAAATTATCTCCAACGCCAAAGAGAAAGTAACGGTGGAATATCAGTCGGATTTACAATTAGGAAGTTTTAGGGATCTTTTGCAAACCAACCTGGAAAAAGACCGAGTTCTAACCTATACTTCTAAAGGAATTCACAAAGATGATTTACTCTTTCAAATGAATGGAAATTCTTTGAAAAAGATTGGCAGTCAAGGTCAACAAAAATCATTTTTGATTGCTTTAAAACTTTCCCAGATGAATAGGATCAAAGAATTGACGGGCAAAACGCCGATACTTTTACTCGACGATATATTTGACAAATTAGATGATTCTAGAGTTGCTCAACTTATCGAACTGGTAAATCAAGAACATTTTGGACAAATATTTATCACCGATACGAGTAAAGAAAGAACGGAGAATGTGGTGAAGAGGATAAATGAAGAATCGAAAATTTTTGAATTGTAAATTATTGGTACGAGTTTCGGGTTTCGGGTTTCGGGTTTCGGGTTTTGAGGAAAAAAAGAAAAGACAATGATTTTTTTAATTTTTAAATGATTTGAAATGAGTTACAGAACTTTAGATATTTATAAACTTAGTTTTGATCTTTTTATCAGAACGCATCCAAATTCCTTGAAACTTCCTAAGTATGAACTTTACGAATTGGGAAGTCAATTTGAACCGCTTCAAAAAGAGTGTAATTTACTTGGTGGCAAAATTAATAATTACTTAAAATGGGTTAATATTAATTGGAATGATGAAAAAAATAAATCATAATTTGTAACTCGAATTGATTAACGCGAATCTCGAAACACGTAACTCGAAACTGAAATATGAAAAAGAAAAGAGAATTTCAATCCTCAGAACTCGTAAAATCATTCGCGAGAATCTATGGTTTTGAAGATAAATTATTGGCTTTTGAAGTAAAAGACTTCTTGCAAGACTATTTAAATGGTGCGCTGTTTCAAGAAATAGAATCAGTGAATATTAAGCGGGATATTTTAGAAATAAAAATAAAATCACCATTGCTAAGGAATGATTTCAGAATGCGTAAAACCTTCTTCCTCACTAAGTTTCAAGAAAAGTTTCCAGACGCTGGATTTAGCGATCTTCTGATTTTGTAGCCACTGTATTTTCTACCATTTCTTTGGCCCTAATATCCAAATCAGTAGATTGTATGGGAAGAAAAAATCGCAAAGGATTTTTTAAAAAATACCTTAAAATTTCTCGATAAATCTCTTTTACTTCTCCAAGATTCACTTTTCTGGAGCGGAAAGCCAAAAACATGGAGAGCCCAAAACTCACTGTAAAATTAAAGAAGCCAATAATGAAAACGGTTGCTAAAGAGATTAAAACCGTGTAGGTATCCAAATCAAATCCTTTTCCATAAAAACCTAAAGCTACATTACCAGCAGCAAAAGTGATGTGTCTAATATCTAAATCCAACCCTAAGAAAAGACCGATTGGACCCGTGACACCTAAGAAGACCCCGAACCAAAAATTAGAAACTAATCCTGCCCAGTTTCTGGCATAATAATCAGATATTCTTTGCGCCGTTTGTTGTCCCAAGAAATGATTGAGAAAGGGATTCTTCGCAATCCTTTTCGGAATATGGTAAAACACTGAACTATTGGCTACGTTACCCGAAATCAATCCCGATATGAAGAGGAAAAATCCAGCAATACAGGCGTGCAAAATTGCTTTGGAATGAAAGGGATCATGTTGCTCTAAAATCTGAGTTGCTTTATCGGCAGCAAAATTTTGCTGGAACAAAACATCTAACCCATAAATGATCGCCAAAGCCACAGGAAAAGCTAAAAAAACATTACCCATGAATGCGATGAACTGGGTCCGAAATAATTTGGAAACCAAGTGCGCAAAATCCACATAGTTTTTCTGCGTATTTTCATTCTCAGAGAGAACTTTTGCCATTGTTGCAGCCGTCATCGCAGGTTGTTTGGTCGCTAAAGTAAAGTTCATCAGATAAATCATAATAAAACCCATGGCGTAGTTGAAAGAGTACAAAATTGCATGGGAAAAATCACTCCCAGCAGAGGAGCCAAAAAATAATTTTAAGACCACAAGACATCCTACGATAACTCCACCCGCACTCGCTTTCATGAACATTTTCAAATAATCACGTGAACTGGTAGTAATGTACCGGGTTCCCGTTTCTGCGGTGTGATTGGTAATCAAATGAGAAAGTAATGTGGTGCTGTCTGCAATGAGCTCTCTTATATTATTTTTATGCGATTTAAATTCTAAGATATTGAAAAACAATTGCTTAGAATTGTCCACAATTTCTTCATCTTCATCAATGGTCATTACGCCTAAGATGGCCTCCATTCTCAACAGCTGCTGCCTGATCTTGAGCAGGGACTGATTAATTTTGCTTGATATTCCGTATCGCGATGCATTTTTGAATGATAAGGTCACAAAATCTAAGCATTGTTGCATATAGACTTTGATTTGTTTATAATTTTCATCTTTTGAATGTAAAACAAAGTGCTCATTCTGCTTAAAATTTTCATTCAGAATATCCAATTCATTTTGGAGCGCAATAAATGGATTATCAAACTTTCTATATTCCGGTGCCATATTGACAACTTCTACATCCATCGCGTTTCCTATTACACGCCACGCCAAAATATTCAGGGAAAAAAGAAGCTCTAGTTTAACATTTCTCTTTAAGATTAAGCGATCAATATCAAGCAATTGAAAAAACTCCGTGAGTTTTTCTGGTTCAAGATTTTGAAAATATTCCAAATCTCTTTTAGGACGCACAGACACTGCATCGACCAGAAACCAAACCGTATTTTCATTTTCTACGGCGGGTAATATTTTGTTCAGTATCCTTTTCTTAAATTCTGGATAGAAAGCGTTTTCGGAGAGAATATTAGCTTCGGTAAGAGATAAATTGAAGGGTTTGTCTTGAAAAATATTTTTAAGATAATGACTAAAATTTTTCGCTATTTCTGTATGATTGCGCAGAAAATCTAATATTTCATCGAAATCTGTATGCCGGATATTACGCACCAATTCTACCAAGGGTTCCAAAGATTTTGTTTCATTCTGAAAACTAAAATACTTAGTAACTACGGTATTAAAATCTAGTTTAATTCTGTTGTAAGAGGGCATAATCAGGGACAAAGATAGATTATTTCAAGCTTACATTATTCATCTGTCGCAAAATCCAGCGGTGCTTTTTATTCAAATAAGCGGAAGGATTTTTTGGATCATATTTTTTAGGGTTCGGTAAAATAGTCGCAATCCAAGCAGCTTCATTTTTTGACAAATCCTTGGAACTTTTCTGGAAATAATATTGGGATGCTGCCTCAACACCGAAAACACCACGACCCATCTCAATAGAATTTAAATAGCGTTCCAGAATTACATCTTTTCCCCAAACAACTTCTATGATAAAAGTGTAGACTGTTTCTAAACCTTTCCGGAGCCAACTTCTGCCCTGCCAAAGAAATACATTTTTTGCTGTTTGCTGAGAAATCGTACTTCCACCGCGGACTTTAGTTCCTTTTTCATTGTATTTAATGGCTTTTTCAATGGCTTTGTAATCGAATCCGCTGTGCGTGAAAAAACTTTGATCTTCAGCTGCAATTACGGCCCGTTTTACGTTATTTCCCATCTCATCATAAGAAACATAATCGCGATGCAATTTTCCAAACTCTATTAATCCACCAATCTGGGTAATGGTAAAAGGTGGATTGAAAAATTTTCCCCAAATAATGAAAAGGATATTTGCCAAGATGACAATAAAAATAAGTTTTTTAATTTTTTTCCACATAATGATTGGTAAAGCCTCGCAAAAATAGAATTATTATTTTAGTTCTTTCATAAAATACAAAGAGTCCTGCGGAAAAATTTCTGGATGAAAGATTTTGATATAATCCTTTAAAACCAAATCAGCACGAACAACGCCGGTTTCAAAATAATCATTGGCACTTCCCTTTTCTCTGCCAGAAACGTTATAAAGTTTTCCAGAATTATAGACTTTCATTTTAACGTAATTAGGACTTATTTGGAGCAAATCCTTTTTTGATTTGTGATTTCCCACGTTGATCCAATATTCAGCATTTTCGGATTTGGTATAAACTTCTTCGAAACTTAGCGGAATCGATTTGGAATCTGCGTTTTCAGCATTGATATAATTGGCATTGGCATCTGAAATAAATTGTGCCAAATTTGATTTACCACCCGCAAGAAACCACTGATTTCCATATATTTCATTGGCTAAAACAGTAGGTTGTGAAGTTGATTTTGTGGCAATCAATTTTAAGGAATTATAGGAATTTTCGATTTCTTTGAATTTTGCGCCTGATTCTTTTTGAACTCCTAATAACTTTCCGAAGACGATCAGATATTTTGATTTTGACAAAGGATTTTGCTCTAAATACTCGTCTAGAAAAATAATTTCGATACCGTTCTTTCTTAAGAGATCATACGTATTATCAAAGCTCGCGATGTAATTGGTGAAAATAACATCTGGTTGTAAAGCGATGATTTTCTCGATATCATACTTCTGCTCATTGCCAATATTCTGAATTTTCCCCTCCTTAATCAATTGATGAATTTTTTCTGAATAAATATATTCCGGACTAGAAATTCCGATAATTTTGTTCTCTTCACCTAATTCCGTGAAATATCCCACCAAACTTGCATTTAGCAAAATGACTTTTTTGTAGGGTAAATCGGAAGAATTAATATTGTAGGTAAATTTCCCCGTCTTTAATTTGAAACCATCTGGATACGGTTGATATTGAACTCGCTCCGATATTTTTTCCCATTTTAAAAGGTTGAGTTCGTCATTTTTCTTGCAAGAAAGAGTAATTAAAAGGACAAAAATTAATAAAAAATTGTTTTTCACTTTTGAGAGGAATAAAAAATTGTTATATTTGCAGACCGAAAAACGGCTTCGTGGCGCAACTGAATAGCGCACCTGATTACGGCTCAGGAGGTTACTGGTTTGAATCCAGTCGAGGTCACAAAACCTAGCAATTGCTAGGTTTTTTTTATTTTATGAGCAGAAGAGAAACCCATTCTTCTCTCTGCAATTTCTTTTTCATTGTCAAGTTTTGCGCGGTACAAACTTCTAAAATATCATCTACGTCAAAGAAACAAAGTCCAGATAACAAAAGTTGTCCACCATTATTTAACACCGAAACATAAGTTGGAATATCCGAAATCAAGATATTCCTATTAATATTGGCTAAAATAATATCAAAATTTTCTGCTCCTAAATTTTCTGCAGTTCCTTGAGAAATTTCTAGCGCTACGTTATTTCTCGCCGCGTTTTCAATAGAATTTTCTACGGACCACTCATCAATATCAATGGCGACAGTTTTTCCTGCACCTTGTTGTTTTGCAAAAATGGCCAAAACAGAAGTTCCACAACCCATATCCAAAACGGTTTTCCCATCAAAATCCATATCCAGCATTTGCTGAATCATCAAATATGTTGTGGCGTGATGCCCAGTTCCGAAAGACATTTTAGGTTGAATGATGATTTCATGAGGTAAATTTTGATTCTCATGAAATTCTGCACGGATGGAAACCTGATCTTCTACATTGATGGGTGAAAAATTCTTTTCCCATTCTTCATTCCAATTGATATTGGGCATTTCTTCGAATGTGTAAGAAATAGTAATTTCTGGATTTTCAAGAAGATTTACGTTTTTCAATTCTTCTTCTTGAAACAAATCTTTTTGAATGTAAGCCAAAATTCCATCATGTTCTTCCGTGAAACTATCAAAACCGATTTCTACCAATTCTGCCATGAGGATTTCATTCCAGGGTTGCAGCGGCGCTATTTTAAAATTAAATTCCAGGTACGTGTTCATGTCAAACTTTTTTGCAAAAATAGGGATTTTAATGGGAAAATATGGGCTAAAATGTCTCGCAGGTTTAGCGGATTTTACAGATCTTTTGTATCATCGTAGCACGAAATTTCTCCTTTTACTTGGAGCTTTTTACTATTTATTTACCTCTGTTTAGGGTTTATGGAAATGAGAGGGAAACGCATCTTCTGGTTTCTGCCCAAAGACATTGAGCAAAATCCAGGATTTCAAGAAACCGTAACCGTAAGAAAACATTTGAATGTAGGTTGACATGACCGCCATTGCAGCAACGCTTACGTTTTTGGTTTTGTACAAGGCATGAAAAAAAACGAGCAAAGTGTAAATTCCATACAAACCGAGTAACAAGCCTTTTTTAAAGAGAAAATATTCGATGATGCCGAAGAAATAGCCCACTAAAAAAAAGGTGGGAAAGGCAAATGAAATTTTCACATATTTCGGATGCCGCTGATTTAAAATAGGTCTTGCACAACCGAACTGGAAGATCTGCTTAGAAAATTTACCGAAGTCAACTCTGCGTTTATGATAAACTCCAGTATCATTAAAAAAAGACGTGGTGAAATTATTTTCCCATAGTTTCATCGATAGATCGGGATCTTCTCCAATACGCATTTCGGAGAAACCGCCCACTTTTTCGAATGCAGATTTCCGAACACCCATATTAAAACTGCGGGGTTGAAATTTAGAAATTGCTTTTTTATTTCCTCTAATTCCACCCGTGGTAAAAACGGAAGTCATGGAATAGGAAATAGCTTTTTGTATCAAATTAAAACCTTTGTGCGCCTTATCTGCGCCACCAAAAGCGTCACAGGTAATCACTTCAATATTCTTTTTGATGTTTTGAATATAATCATTCTCCACAATTACATCGGAATCAATGAAAATCAGCCAGTCATTTTTAGCACGTCTCGAGCCGTAATTTCGGGATAACCCGGGACCGGAATTGTCCTTTCGGAAAAATTTAAGGTCTAAATTCTCCTTAAATAGCTCAAGAGTTGGACGTAAATTAATCTGTGATCCATCATCTACGATAATGACTTCAAAATCTTTATCAGTTTGAAATGACAAGGAATTGAGGAGTTCGAAAAGTTCGTCTTTTCGGTTGTAAATGGCGATGATGATAGAGATGGTAGTCAATGCGGGAATTTGGTGGTGTTAATTTGAAAAAAGAAATTAACTATCTCCTTCTCTTCCTTCTAATTTATGAATTTTCTTCGTGCCTTCATACATTTCATATTGCATAAAGCGACATTCTAATTTTCCATTGAAAAGTTTTATTTTTCGGGAAGGTCTTAAGCCAACCCTTTTCATTGAATCTAAATCTGATGTAATAAGCCAAGCCAAGGTATTTGGGTAGTTTTTCTTAAAGGTATCGCCAATTTTAGCGTAGAATTCATCATCATTAATAACAATTCTCTCGTCATAAGGTGGATTGAAAACCATTAACAAAGGAAATAGATCCTTTTTAGAATCGAAGAAATCCTGCTCTTTTACTTCAATCACATCTTCCATTTCGGCAGCTTCGATGTTGATTCTAGAAGCGTGCAACATATTAGAATCAACGTCATACCCGACAATTTTACCTGTAAATTCGCGAACGCGGTTCAGGCGAACTTCCTTGATGGTTGTAAATAATTCAGCATCATAATTCAACCAATTTTGAAAACCGAATCTTCTGCGGAACGTTTGCGCCGGTAAATCCATCGCAATCATGGCGGCTTCAATTAATAAAGTTCCAGAACCACACATGGGATCCAGAAAATTACCTTTTCCGTCCCAACCAGCTAATTGTAACATTCCCGAAGCGAGAACTTCATTAATCGGTGCTTCCCCTTGCTCTTTTCTGTAACCCCTTTTGAATAATGGATCACCTGATGAATCTAAGGAAACGGTTACCAATTCTCTGTCGATATGCAGGTGAATTTTAACATCTGGATTTAATGTATCTACATTTGGTCTTTTATTATATTTAAATTTAAAAAAATCCACAATCGCGTCTTTCATCTTCTGAGCCATAAACTGAGAATGCGAAAATCTATCCGAGTAAATAGTGGTATCGATCGCGAAAGTTTGATCCACAGTCATATATTCGTCCCAGGGAAAGTCAAATAATTTGTCATAAAAACGATTTTCGTCCCAAGCTTTAAAGGTGAGGAGTGGAACCAAAATTTTCAAAGCAGTACGGGCAGAATAATTAATTTTATAGAGAAATCCTAAATCGCCTTCGCAATTCACGGCGCGGTTTTTCACTTCTACATTGGCACCGCCAAGTTTTCTAATCTCTTCTGCTAAAATTTCTTCTAAGCCGAAAAATGTTTTGATCTGAATTTTTAAATTATCTGTATCCATTGAATATTGGGGATGTTTTAAGAATTTGTATTGGATTGTCAATATTGACTTTGCCTAAAATTATTTCTTCTTGTAAAACTTGTTGGTATGCAACAATCGACAAAAAGTAAAAAGTTTAAACTTTATTTAATCCCGCAAATTTAGTTATTTTTGCACAATGGCATGGTTTGAAACTTGGTTTGATACTCCTTATTATCATATATTATATAAAGACAGAGATTTTGTAGAGGCAGAAAATTTTATCACCTTGTTAACCAATTACTTAGCTCTTAGTAAAGATTCGAAAATTATTGACTTAGCTTGCGGAAAAGGCAGACACTCAAAATTTTTAAACCATTTAGGATTTCAAGTTTTAGGTTTAGATTTATCCAAAGAAAGCATTATTCACAACAAAGAATTTGAATCTGAAGATTTACAGTTTAAGGTTCATGATATGCGAAATCCTATCTTTCCAGAAATCAGCGAAGAAAAAGTAGACGCTGTTTTTAACTTATTTACAAGTTTTGGCTATTTTGAAAACCCCAGCGATGATCGAAAAGTTTTTCGCTCAATTTCTAAAGCATTAACAGATGAAGGCTTTTTTGTCTTGGATTTTCTAAATGAAAAGTGGGTAAAAAACACCCTTCTTCCGCATGAAACTACTCACAAAGAGGGAATTGATTTCACCATTAAGAAGAAAATTGAAGACGAGCACATTATTAAAGATATTACTTTTTCTGAAGGCGGGGTCAATCATCATTACTTTGAGAAAGTGAAGTTGCATTCTTTGGAAGAGATTGCAGAATATGCAAACGAATTTGGCTTTGAAAGAGCGGCAATTTTTGGAAATTATCAGCTAGACCCTTTTGACTTAGAAAATTCTCCCCGTTGCATCAATATCTTTAGAAAAAAGAAAACTACACTTAATTCTGCAATCTCATGATTATAGCGTTATTAATTTTTAGCGTTTTGGCGGGAGTTTTTTTAGGAAAATTCTTTGGCGCTCAGCAAAAATTTGCGAAAAATTTATTAATTCTGAGTGCGGGATTTCTGATTACCATTTGTTTGAATGAAGTATTCCCAGAAGTGTATGCCTCGGAAAATGAGAATATAGGAATTTTCGTAATTGTAGGAGTTTTGCTTCAGATGCTTTTAGAAAATCTGACGAAAGGGTTTGAGCATGGCCACTTTCACCACCATCACGAAGAAAAAAACATCTTGCCCTTCGCATTGATGATTGGAATGTTCATCCACGCATTTTTAGAAGGAATACCGTTGGCGAATGAAACTGATATCCTAAATCCCTATTTGATGGGAATTCTATTTCACAACTTGCCCATTTCATTTGTCCTGGGGGCATTTTTAATACAGAAGGGAAAATTCTCTAGCACGTCTTGGTTAATCATTGGAATTTTTGCCATTGCTTCGCCTTTGGGCCTTTTAGTCGGGAACTATTTTAATCCGAATTTGAAGGTTTATTTCTTAGCTCTTGTCGGCGGAATATTTTTACATATTTCTGCCGTTATCATTTTTGAAAGCAATAAAAATCATAATATCGATTATTCTAAAATTTTACTTGTCATTTTAGGTGTTGGTTTGGCACTTGTTGGACATTTATTTCATACCCATTAAATAAAAAAAGACTTTGAATTACTTCAAAGTCTTTTTTGTTTTCGTGAAAATCTTAAAAGTTAGAATTTCCAACCTAACGTAATAAAGAAATTATCTCTTTTATTTTCAACTTCAGACACGATGGAAGCATCTGAATTTACAATGTAATTGTCAGAAAAATATCCAGTATTGTTCGCTGCTGATCCTTGAATAAATGGATTGCTGTAGGTAGAACTCACATTTTGGTAGGCTGCATCGATGTAGAATGACTTAAAATCATATCCAATCCCTGCTCCAATCAAATTTCTTTTCCCGACCATTAAGTCATTGTAAGAATTGTTTCCAACAGTGCCATTATTAGCAATAGTTTGCAGGTTAACTGAATCAAAAGGACTTGATGCAAATCCATATCCACCTCTTACCCTTAACGCGTTGTATCGATATTCTGCCCCAACTTTAACTTCGGAAAGATTAGAGTAATTATTATCAAAGAAATTATTCAATTCCGTCTCTGCACCTCCATAAACTTTATAAGAGGGTTTTGTAAGGCCTAATGTATAGTCCACATTAATTGCGAAATTTTTGTTGGGAACATAAGCCGCACTTAAAGTTGCTTTTAAAGGGGAAGATAATTTGCGATCTTCTCCATAAGTTCCATCAGTAGGGTTTTCATATTCACTATAGAGTCTAGAAATATTCCACCAGGTTGGAGTCTCTATCGCTCCACCTACTCTGAATTGTGGATTTATTTTACCAATTACTCCGACGGATGCAGAAAAACCATCTGATGATTCTGAAAAAGGAGAATACTGCTTGTTGTAAACATCTACACTACCAGAATTATCTACAAATGCTGCAGTATCATACTGATCTAGAGCAGCATTATGAAAGTTTAAGCCTGCACCTACGTAAATGTTATTATTATAATTAGCACCTACTCCAACACTCATTTTGGATACACGACCATATCTGTTATAGGCATGACCATCAAAAGAAAGTTGGTCAATTAATGCACCAGTACCGTCGGTAATGTCATACACTAAACCACTGTTTCCCGCAGTTTCCACATAATTCTCAATGGATTCATTAGAATAATTTACCGCAACATTCACAAATTTCCAAGGTGAAGAAGTTTCTATTGGAAAAACCGCAATTCCACCTACATTCCCCAAATCGGTGTCATTAACTTTATAATTTAATGATTGTCCACTATAATTGGTGCTGTTATTATTGCTTCGAATTGCTAAAGTACCAGAAAACTCACTGGCAATACTCACTCCGATACCTGCAGGATTGGAGTTTAGGACAGAAAAATCTCCGCCCAAAGCTCCCATGGAGCCCGCCATTGCATTGTATTTTGAAGATCCCATTAAACCGGTTCCGGAATGTACATCTGCCGTGTTTTTTAATGTGGACAAATCTTGTGCATTTACAAAATACGCCACTGACATACTTAAAACTGTTAAAGTCTTTTTTATCATTTTTTTATCTAAATTTAATTACCTACGAAATCCACCAGATGATCTGCCAGAGTTTGATGACCCAGAAGATGACGATCCTGAATTGTTAAAACCACCAGAGTTGCCACGAAATCCACTATTGTTTTGCTGATCTCTGCTTCCAGAATTATAATCAGGCGTGCTCTGTCTCGGCGCTTGCTGACGTGGTGTGTTCTGTCTATTAGTTGGCTGTCTATTAGTTGGAAGTCGTTGTCCACCTGGGTTTGTATTCTGGTTGAAACCAGGTCTAGTACCAGTTGCATTAGGATTACTTCTTGTTCCCTCATTTCGGAAACCATTATTAGAGGTGTCATTCATTCTTGTGCTCGTATTCTGTGATCTGTTTAAATCTCTAAAAGATCCATCTGACCCACTTCTTTTAGATGTAAAACCTCCATTATAACTGTTGTATCCATTATTATAGCCATTTCCATAATAGTTATTACCATATCCTCCATAATAAGGATTATAGCCAAAGTAAGGGTTGTAGCCGAAATAAGGATTGTAGCCGAAGTAAGAATTGTAACCGAATGGACTATACCCCCATGGATTATAGTAACCAAAGTAAGGATCAAAACCATAACCAAATGGACTTCCAAAACCTCCGTAACCCCATCCGAAGCTCATGCCGTAACCAAAGCCAGAATAAAATCCAAATGGTGATCCATAGTCAGAATAATAAGTATTAGTTCCAGTATAATTACCCCAGTCAGAATCTTGTGACTCTTGCCATTTAGATTCTCTATTATCGGAATTAAGGTATTTGTTTTCATTATCTTTAGCTTGATAATTGTAATAATCTCCGATTTGGTTACCACCATTCATCACAGCTCCTTGTGGAAGCGTGTCATTATTTGGATCGTAGTAAACGCCATCAGTTTCACTGTACCCTCCCATTTGCGCCCCACAGGACACTAATAATAATCCTGCAGACACGCCCAAAATAGCTTTTGAAGTGAGGGAATTAAGTAATTTTTTATAAGTAATTTTTTCCATGATAGGTGAAAAGTTTAATTTGATTTATATTTGCATTTTATACCAAAATTATACCAATTAGAGTGGTAAAAACGCAGGTAAAAATACTCATTTAAGATTAGATAAAGAAACCTTTAAAAAGTTAAAATAAAACTTAAAAAACAGCATGGCAAAACTTACTTCAAGAGCAGAGGATTATAGCAAATGGTACAATGAATTAGTGGTTAATGCTGATTTAGCAGAAAATTCTGGCGTGCGCGGTTGTATGGTGATCAAACCATACGGTTACGCAATTTGGGAGAAAATGCGCGATGAGATGGATAAAAAATTTAAGGAAACTGGACATGAGAATGCCTACTTCCCTATTTTCATTCCAAAAAGCTTATTTGAAGCGGAAGAGAAAAACGCAGAAGGATTCGCGAAAGAATGCGCGGTGGTTACTCATTATCGTTTAAAAACTGACCCAAATAATCCCGGAAAATTAATTGTAGATCCAGACGCAAAATTAGAAGAAGAGTTAATTGTTCGTCCAACTTCCGAAGCAATTATTTGGAACACTTACAAAAACTGGATTCAATCTTATCGTGATTTACCAATTCTTATTAACCAATGGGCCAATGTAGTTCGATGGGAAATGCGTACAAGATTATTTCTAAGAACTGCTGAATTTCTGTGGCAAGAAGGTCATACTGCACATGCAACAAAAGATGAAGCGGTAGAAGAGACGGAAAAAATGTTGCACGTTTATGCAGATTTTGCTGAAAACTTTATGGCAATGCCTGTTATTCGTGGAATCAAGACGGAATCTGAGCGATTTGCCGGAGCGGATGAAACCTATTGTATAGAAGCGTTAATGCAAGATGGAAAAGCGCTTCAAGCTGGAACTTCTCATTTCTTAGGACAAAATTTTGGAAAAGCTTTTGATGTAAAATTTACAACAAGAGAAGGAAAAATTGAGCATGCATGGGGAACGTCTTGGGGAACCTCAACAAGATTGATGGGTGCGTTAATTATGACACACTCTGATGATTTCGGGTTGGTTTTACCACCTACTTTAGCTCCGATTCAAGTGGTTATTGTCCCAATTTTTAAAGGAGAAGAGCAACTGCAGCAAATAGATTTGGTTGCTTTGGAAATTCAGAAAAAATTAAAAGCCAAAGGAATTTCCGTTAAATATGACAATCGCACAGAAAATAAGCCAGGTTGGAAATTTGCTCAATATGAATTGAAAGGAGTTCCCATCAGAATTGCAATGGGTTCCCGTGATTTAGAAAATAAAACGGTAGAAATTGCCAGAAGAGATAATCTCACTAAGGAAACACAACCCTTGGAAAATATTGAAAATTATATTGAAGACCTTTTAGAAACAATTCAAAAAGACATCTACACTAGAGCCCTGAGTTATCGTGATTCCCATATTACGAAGGTTGATACTTATGAAGAATTTAAAAAAGTTTTGGAAGAAAAAGGCGGATTTATTTCTGCGCATTGGGATGGTACAGCTGAAGAAGAGGAGCAAATTAAAAATGAAACGAAAGCAACGATAAGATGCATTCCTATTGACAACGAATTAGAAAAAGGTACATCCCTAATTAGTGGCAAAATTTCCGCGCAAAGGGTAATATTCGCCAAGGCTTATTAAAATCCTTTTACTTAATTCATAATAATTATGTTAATTTTATTATAAATCCATTAATAAAAAGGACTACGGTTTAAATTTTGTTTACTTTTATTTAATTAATATTAAAAATAAACTACTATGTCATTAAATGTTATCGATCTTATTAAGGGACAGTTAGGTCCTGCTACAGTTTCTCAAGCTGCAAGTCAACTCGGGGAAAGCGAATCTGGAATTTCCAAAGCCATAAGCGGTTTTTTACCCGCAATATTAGGTGGTCTAGCAAATAATGCTGATAAGCCTGGAGTTTTGGATTCTATAACGGGCGCTGCTTCCAGCGGTTTATTGGGTAATCTTTTAGGTGGTTCATCAAATAACTCGATGATCGCGACGGTCTTAACTGCCATATTTGGAGACAAAGTTGGAGGTTTGGTAAATGCTGTTTCCGGTTATGCTGGAGTGAGCAATTCATCATCTAATTCTTTATTGAACATGGTTGCTGGAGCTGCTTTAGGATCTATCGGAAAATATGCGGCAGATAATAATATGGACGCATCTGGAGTTTCTTCTTTGCTTCAGGAGCAAAAAGGTGTTGCTTCTTCATTGCTTCCAGCGGGCTTATCAATGGCTTCTTTAGGAATGGGTGATTGGTTAGGAGGTGCAGATGACGTAACTCACGTCGAAAATATCAATGTTACCCCAGAGGTAGATCAAAAAATAGAAGTGAACCGAGGTGGAAATACCCATGTGGAAGTAGACAAAACGGATGACAATGGCGGTGGATCAATTTGGAAATGGTTATTACCATTACTTTTATTAGCTTTAGCAGCGTGGTTCCTCTGGAAACAATGTGATAGCAAACCGGCAGACACTACTACAACAACAACTGACTCTACAGCAATGATGTCTGATTCTATAATGACTGCAATGCCATTAGATTCAAGTAACAGTACTACCATCATGACTGATTCTGATATTGATTTGAATGGAACCATGATCAAAGGTTACAAAGGTGGAATGGAAGATAATATGATTACCTTCTTAAAATCAGATGGGTACACAAATGCGACAGATGATGCTGCCTTGAAAGATACATGGTACAGTTTTGATAAAGTAAATTTTAAAATGGGATCTGCAAGTGAATTAGAAGCTGCTTCTGCAGGTCAGATGGAAAATTTAGTAGCAATTTTGAAAGCATATCAAAATGCGAAAATTAAAATCGGCGGATATACAGATAAAGTTGGTAATGAAGCTTCTAATGTTAAACTTTCTACCGATAGAGCAAACTACATTAAATCTTGGTTAACTGATAAAGGTGTGGGTGCCCAAATTTTAGGTGCTGAAGGATACGGAAGTCAATTTGCTATGGTAGATGCAACTTCAAGTGATGCTGAAAGAGCTGTAGATAGAAAAATGGCAGTACGATTTGCGAAATAAGCAACATTGAACATATTTTATAGTCTCGACAAAGTCGAGACTTTTTTTTGTCAAAAATTGAAAAAACTCATTCAAAATTATTCTGTTGATAAGACTAAAAGGTACATTTTCTGCCTTATTGTCTTATTATACCAATTGGCAAAATGTTTGAGAATTGATGACCATTAAAAGATAAAATTATGTCAGAAAATCAAGATACTACGGATCAATCAGAATTGCAAGAAGAAAATTTAGAAACTTCTCAGTCAGAAAACCAAGAAGTTGTACCCACTGCAGAAGAATTATTAGCAGCTGAAAAAGACCGGTACATCCGTTTGTTTGCAGAATTTGAAAACTACAAAAAAAGAACATCCAAAGAAAAAATGGAGTTTTTCCAATATGCAAATCAGGATATGATGATTGCAATGTTAGACGTTTTGGATGATTTCGAAAGAGCAATTAAAGAGATTTCTAAAAATAGAAGTGAAACTGATTTACAAGGAGTTGAACTGATTTATCAGAAATTTAAAAACATTCTCGTAGATAAAGGTATTAAGCCCATTGAAGTTCAAGCTGGAGATGATTTCAGTGTAGATTTTCATGAAGCTATTACACAAATCCCTTCTCCAACTCCTGACCTAAAGGGAAAAATTGTAGACGTAATTCAAACGGGTTATCGTCTGCATGAAAGAGTTGTGCGTTTCGCGAAAGTTGTTACTGGCAACTAAAAAATCATTTTCCGATGAGTTTAAAATTAGAATAGAAAACTTTTTTTTCCCTCATTTCCCCTTACCAATCAAGATTAAACATGTCTAAAAGAGATTATTACGAAGTTCTAGAAATTTCTAAAAGTGCTTCGGCTGAAGAAATAAAGAAAGCCTACCGAAAAATGGCGATCAAACATCATCCAGATAAAAATCCCGGTGATAAAGCTGCAGAAGAAAAGTTTAAAGAAGCGGCAGAAGCTTATGAAGTTTTAAGTGATGGCAATAAAAAAGCACGCTATGACCAGTATGGACATGCTGGTTTAGGTGGAGCTGGTGGCGGATTTGGCGGTGGCGGTTTCGGTGGAGGCGGAATGAATATGGACGATATTTTCAGTCAATTTGGAGATATTTTCGGTGGACATTTTGGCGGCGGAGGCGGCAATCAGCAAAGACAGCAATTGCGTGGATCTAATCTTCGGGTGCGCATCAAATTGAACCTTGAAGAGATGGTTAATGGAACACAAAAAACCATCAAAGTAAAAAAGATGAAAATGGCACCTGGTGCTACAGCAAAAACGTGTACTACTTGCAGTGGAAGCGGAGTGCAAATGAAAGTGATGAACACCATGTTCGGCCAGATGCAAACGCAAACACATTGTGGAAGTTGCCAAGGTATTGGGAAAATTGCAGATAAAATTCCAGCTGGAGCTAATGCTCAAGGTTTAATCAAAGAAGACGAAGAAGTTACCATCAATATTCCAGAAGGAGCGAGAGAAGGAATCCAATTAAATGTTCGCGGGAAAGGAAATGATGCACCATTTGGTGGAAATCCTGGCGATTTACTCGTTGTGGTAGAAGAAGAAGTTGATGCAACCATTAAAAGAGAAGGCGATAATCTTCACCAAGAATTGTATGTTTCTTTCGCAGAAGCTGCACTCGGAACCCAAAAAGAAATTCCTACCGTTGGTGGAAAAGTAAAAATAAAAGTTGATGCCGGGACACAATCAGGAAAAATCTTGAGACTTAGTGGCAAAGGCTTACCAAGCATAGACAGTTATGGAAAAGGTGATATGTTTGTTCATATCAATGTTTGGACCCCTCAAAATTTATCTCCGAGCCAAAGAGAATTTTTCGAAAGTCAAATTAAAAATGGGGAGATGATGGCTGAACCCTCCGGAAGAGAAAAAACATTTTTCGATAAAGTGAGAGATCTATTCAACTAACACATCCTAGGGAAACTTTTTAAGTTTCCTTTTTTGTTTTAGAAAGCAGAACTTTACAGTAGCAATTAAAATTTATGGATATTAAAAAACTTCTTATAAACCATCACTTTTGGATGATGGGATTAGTTGGACTTATTTTTAGCTCCTGCTCCAGTCGTTTTAAAAACGTGGAAGATGAAGCTGGTAAAAAATTATACAATGTAAAGTATGGCGAAAATGAGCGTCAATCGATGGACGTTTTTCTTCCAGCAAAATTTGAAAAGGAAAGCGCAACGGTGATCATCGTGCATGGTGGCGCCTGGAAGTATGGTAATAAAGAACACGTTAGAATTATTCAGAAGTTTTTGTATCAAAATAATATTCCAAGCGTTAATATTAACTACCGACTCTTAAAGAATGGAATTCTTTATACCGACCAATTGGAAGACATTGGAAAAGCAGTAACAAAAAGTAAAGAAATGGCTGCTGAATGGCGCATTAATCCAGATAATATAATTTTATTAGGTGAAAGTGCAGGTGCACATTTATCCTTGCTGTATGGGTACAACAATCCAGATAAAATCTCCAAACTGATTTCCCTAAGTGGTCCCACAGATCTATATTCGGAGGAATATCTGAGCAGTTCTTACCATAAAAGAACGAGACGCGTTTTCCAAAATGTAGTGGGAGAAAAATTTGCAGATAATTTAGAAGCCTTTAAAAAAGCGAGTCCGCTTGGTAATGTAAGTGCTGTTCCAACATTAATTTTTCAGGGTGATAAAGATTTATTGGTAAATAGAAAGCAAGGCTTAGCCTTAGATTCAGTTCTTACGGAGCAGAAAATTCCGCATCAATTAATCTTGATGAAAGACGCAGGTCATATTCCAAGATTTGTTAGATCGAAAAGAGAAACAATAATTTTTCCCGCAATTCTTTCATTCGTAAAGGAAGAGGACTAACTAATTTCTTCTTCCTTTTTCTTTTTCCCGAAGGCGAATTTCATGATTAACGGCAATGTAGTGATCAATACAATGATTAGAATAATCATTTCTAAATGAGATTTCAAATCAATATCAAATTGGTTTTTGAAAAGAGCATCTAAGTAATGTCCCGCAAAAATTAAAGAGAAAGACCAAAGGAAAGCTCCTACGATATTATCAATCAAGAAACGTGTTTTGTCCATCTTAACAATTCCTGCCACAATAGGTGTGAAAGTACGTACGATGGGTAAAAATCTTGCCATAATCACGGCAAGAGCACCATGTTGCTCAAAGAAATCATGCGCTTGAAATAAATATTTTTTCTTGAAGAGAAAAGAATCTTCTCTCTTATACAATGCTGGACCAGCTTTTAAACCAAACCAGTATCCAACTTCATTACCGATAATTGCGGCTATCGCCACAGCTGTTGCTAAAATACTGGTATCCAGAAAATCACTTCCTGTACTTCCGATACTTTCCTTTACAATTTCTACAGCGTAGATTCCAGATACAAAAAGGAGGCTGTCACCCGGAAGAAAAAAGCCGATAAATAGACCTGTTTCTGCGAAAATAATAAATAAAATAAGCCAAAATCCGCCCATTTTTATATAAAATTCAGGATTTAAAAGATCCTTCCAACTTTCATAGTTTTCCATATAATTTCTAAAAAAACAAAAATACTTTATTAAAATCGGTAATGAAAATTATTTAAGATGATTTAACAGTATTTAATTTAAATTCTTTTGCAATGTTGCAATCCGCTCATCTTTCCCACTGTGATTCCAACCGGGAGCTCTGAAAATATAGTTCAATTTCGCTTGAAAGGTAGGAGCAGATTTCACATCTCTTATTAGATTCCCAAATTCATCGAAAACAATATGAAAAACATTGTGAGTTTGAATGTTATGCAAAATTCCGTACTCTTCAATTTTCTCATTTTCAGCTTTGTAAGTTCCAAAAAGATGATCCCAAATCATCAATATTCCAGCATAATTTTTGTCTAAATCTTCAATTTTTCTAGAATGATGAACGCGATGATTGGACGGTGAATTGAAAATTTTATCAAACCAACCGAGTTTTCCAATCGCATTTGTGTGCGGCCAAAACTGATAAATTAAATTAATTTGATGCATCATCACAATCATAATCGGGTGAAAACCCAGCAAAATAAACGGAATATACCAAATATCACGGTACACAATCTCAAACCAACCTTGCCGCAGAGCAATCGCAAAACTGAGATGCGTCGCAGAATGATGATTAACATGTCCAGTCCAAAGAAGCCGAATTTTATGGCTCAAACGATGGTGCCAATAAAACCCAAAATCCTGAACGATCAAAACCAAAATCCATAACCACCAATGTTCGAGCTGCCATTTTAAAGTGAAAAATTCCGAAAAATTCTCAATTCCAAAAAAATTGGTTAATCGGAGATGATTGTAAATCCAGAAAAAGTAGGAAAGTGAAATGGCTTTCATCCCAAAATCCAAAAACATTGCGCCCAAACCCAATCCAACACTGGAAAGTTCATCTTTTACCAGTTTTTTGGTAAATAATTTTTGAGGAATTTGATATAAAAATGTTTCGCCCAAAATCAAAAGTATAAATCCGGGAACAAAATAAGTAACCGGATCTGTAAAATCCAAGGGACTGAACAAACCAAGGTTATTGAAAAATTGAGTGATTGTTTCTTTCAAAATTTTGATATTTTTTTACATTTTAAAACTATCAATAAGAGTTTAAAGTTCAAAATCATCATCGGTAACTGCGGTTCCATCGGCCATTAAAAACGCTTTTAGAAATGGAGTTAGATCGCCATTCATCACTCCATCAACATCAGAAGTTTCGTGACCAGACCGAACGTCTTTCACCAATTTATAGGGATGCATCACATAGTTCCTGATCTGGCTTCCCCACTCTATTTTCATCTTTCCGGCTTCAATTTCGGTTCGCGCTTTCATTCTTTCCGCAAGTTCCATTTCATACAAACGTGATTTCAGCAATTGCATGGCTTTTTCTTTATTCTGAAGTTGCGAACGGGACTCCGAGTTTTCAATAATAATTCCAGAAGGAGCGTGACGAAGCCGAACCGCCGTTTCAACTTTATTTACATTTTGTCCTCCTGCTCCACTAGAACGCATGGTTTCAAAGGAAATATCTGCAGGATTGATATTGATTTCAATGGTGTCATCAACCAAAGGATATACGTAGACGGACACAAAACTCGTGTGTCTTTTTGCATTAGAATCAAAAGGAGAAATTCTCACCAATCGATGAACTCCATTTTCTCCACGCAAATATCCGAACGCAAATTCGCCGTCAATTTCTAAAGTCACGGTTTTTACACCTGCAACTTCCCCTTCCTGGTAATTCAGTTCTCTTAATTTATAGCCTTGTTTTTCTGACCACATGGTGTACATTCTCATGAGCATTTCTGCCCAATCACAAGATTCTGTTCCACCTGCTCCTGCCGTAATTTGCAAGACAGCAGAAAGCTCATCGCCTTCATTAGAAAGCATATTTTTAAATTCCAGATCTTCGATTTTTTGAATCAAAACGGGAAAGGAGACCTCTAATTCCTGTTCAGAATCTACGTCTTCTTTCGCAAAATCCTGCAAAACTTGAATATCCTCAAAACGCGTAAAAATTTCCTCGTAATCATTCACCCATTTTTTCTTAGACCGTAGTTGCTTCATAAACAATTCTGCCTCTTTTGGTTGGTCCCAGAATTCTGGTGAAAGTGTTTTCTCCTCGTCATTAGAAATCTCAATCTGCTTCTTTTCGATCTGCAAAAACTTGTATAAATCCTGTATTCTGGACTGCGTATTTTTTATTTGGTCGGTGTTAATCATAAGTGGAGCAAAAATACAATTTATGGTAGGAAAAAGCCACGGATGCACAAATTTTTATTTTTCATATCAAGAAAAATTCGTGTATTCGTGGCAAAAGAAATTACTTTTTTAAGATGTCAATTTCATAACTTCGAAACTAGCTCTCCCATTCCAGATAGTTGCACTGCAACAATTTGCCGCGCAGAAAATCTTTTTACGATTGGTGATTTATCGGAACTCATTGCCATAATTCCCGACCATCGATGCGAAATTTTGAAATCCTCTTCCGGCAAAATGACCTTCTTTAAAAAGTTATCCAAGTAATTCTGAATATGTTCTGTGAGATCTAAAGTGCCCGTGTTTTCCGTTTCAAAATCTTGATTTCTGGCTCCACTTAAAAGTATGCGGTCTCCCAAATTCCTAAAATAAATATATCCTTCATCAAAATGGAAAGTGGCTTTCAATTTCAAATTTGGAATCGACTCCGTGACAAAAATCTGTCCACGAACTGGAATTAAATCAAGGGCTGGAATTAATTAAGTGGCTAAAGCATTTGTAGCGATGACGATGTGTTTTGCATTGAGCTGAAAGTTTTCAGACCTTATTTAAACAGCATTTCTTTCTTCCTTTATTTCTAAAATAGGTGTTCCAAAGAGAAATTCTATTCCTAAACTTTGACATTTTTCCACCAATTTCATGACCAATTTTCCAGAATGGAGTGCTCCTTCAACTAGATTTTCCACTAAAAAATCAGTTTCCTGAAATGCGGATTGCGTACTTTTTTCCGGACTAAGAAAGAAAGTTTCATCTAAACCTGTGATCAATTTTAGCTTGAGATTTACCTAAGCCATTTTTTCTAAACACTGTATATCCTTCAAAATTGCAAAACCGCCACAATTTTCAAAATTAATGGCATCTTTTTTAAAGTAATGCTGAATTTTTTCGACACCTTTAAACTGCATTTTAACCAAGTGCAAGGTTTTGGGCCAACCCATTTTTCCTGCATCTGCAATAATTTCCGTCAAACTTCCAAAATATGTAAAACCTGAATTTCTGGTAGATGCACCAAGCGGAACAGCGTCAGGCTGTGAAAAAACTCACATTTCCAATAATTAGTTTATAAATATAATCTTTCACAGCTCAATAAACCTGTTCTAAGACCATCTGCTTTTTATGCTGCAATTGATAATCTATTTTTGAACGAGGTCATAAAATGCTTAAAATAGGTCGTTTTAAAAGTATAACTGACGTTCCCTTTGTAAGGTGACTTCCAGTTTTTCAATTTGGCAATTAACTCCGGAACTCCCAGAATATTCATCGCACGTTTGATATTGTACACCAACATTATCAAGCTATGTTCGCCATTTACTTTCTCCAATCCCGTTAAATTCGTATGATTATAACCCCATTGTCGCTTAATAGTTCCAAAAATATGCTCGTTAATCTCTTGTCGTTTTCGATATAATTGTGCGTTCGCCTGGTAACGTTCATTATTTTCTGCAACAGCATCGGCATATTCACTTCGGTCTATTTCTCTGCCGCCTGTTCTGCTTGTACAAAGTGATTTTACAAGACATTCTTTGCAAGCGGGAGTTCGGTATTTTTTGAACTCATAACTGTCTCTATCGCGCGTTTTCTTGTGCCACCGTCCTGTCGTTTTTAAAACCTGATTTTCTGGACAAATATAGGTGTCATCTTCTTTATTGTAAATGAATTTGGAAACAAAATAATCTGGCTGAGTCCCATTTTCATTGCTTTTACCTTGATTGGGATGCGCAACAATTGTAACGATATTTTCCTCTTTACATTGGGTGAGTTCCCGACCATTGTGATAACCTTTATCGACTAAAGCAGTAAACGTTTCAACTCCCAAATTCTTCTTCGCTTCAATTGCAATAGCACTCAAAGCATTACGGTCATTGCGGTTAATGGTGTGTGTGGCAACAACCAAATTGTGTTTATCATCAACAGCGGCTTGAATATTATAACTCACTTCCACAACTTGCCCCTGAACCAGTAAAGCTCTGGAATCTTCATCGGTAGTACTGATTTGAGGTTCGCCACTCGCTTTTAATTTTTCTTCCAAGACTTCGTAGCGGAGTTTATTCTTCTTTAAACGTTTTATTTTTTCCTGAATATTAGTGATTGTAGTGCTGTTTTCTTTCTCATCATTCTGAGCCAGTTCATCCAGGTATTGTTGAGTTTTCTCCTCAATATAAGCCAGGTGCTTATCAATTTTCTTCTGATTAAAGTTCGCTTTTTTACTGTTGTGGGCTCTACTTTTGGTGCCATCAATGGCGATGGTTTCTCCTGCAACTAGATCGGCATCTTTCAAAAAAGAAACAAAGACTTTGAACAGCTTTTTTAAACCCGCAGAATTGTTTTTTCTAAAATCAGAAATACTGTGGTAATTGGGTACAAGTCCAAATAAAAGCCATTGGAGTTCAATATTTCTAATGCACTCTCTTTCGAGTTTCCGGGAACTTCGAAGACCATTGAGATAACCATACAAATAGATTTTGAGAAATATTTGCGTATTGAAACTCGGTCGCCCTTCTGTTTTTACCGTTTGCAGTTCAAAACCCAATGCTTTTAAATCGATATCCTCCACAAAAGCATCTACAAATCGAACTGAATTATCTTCAGAAATCGAATCTTCTAAACTCGTAAAAACCATTTGATTGCGGGCGATTCCGGTGATGTGTTGCATTATTAAATATACGAATTTACTCCCTTATTATTGAAATAATTTCGCTATTTTTGAAAGTAATAAACGGAGGTTTTTTCACAGACTGCCGTTTCTCTCCACAATCAAAATAGATTTTTGAGGAAATTTTTCTCTTAAAGAAATGGCAGACCACAATCCCGTAAAACCGGCACCAATGATGATAATATATCGGTTGCGGTAAAATGATTCTAATTCCCAAATACCTGGCTTGATGATTCTTTAAAAATTAAAAAATGGACATAAAAAATCCGCTCTGTTATCATCAGAGCGGAAATTTGTTCTTGCTTAATATTATTGATTACAAATAAATTTGCTTGTAATATTCATCTGCCATTCGATCAGAATTAAAAGCAACTTTTACATCATCCATTGCAGTATGTTGTACTTTTCTCCACTCATCTGGACGATCATAATACATTGGTAAAATTTCTTCTTCCAAAACTTTGTATAGATTTTCTAAGTCAAAATTATCCTGCTCATAAACGCTCATATGATCATAATCCGCTTGTGGAGTAACGAAGGAATTAACGCCATTTTTTGCAAATTCTGGAATCCAACCATCATCAGTGGAAAGATTAACAGACGCACACATTGCTGCAGACATTCCAGATGTACCAGAAGCTTCTCTAGGCACACGTGGATTATTTAACCAGAGGTCAGAACCTTGTTTCAATGTTTTACTCAGGGATAATTCATAACCCGTAAGTACTGCCATATTTTTATAATACTTGCTTTCTTCTACCAATGTATTAAAGGTAGAAATTGCAGAATAATCCATTGGATAAGGTTTCCCTGCCCAGATGATTTGTACGGGATATTTCGGATTATTCAATAATCGCTCATACCGTTCCTTATCATGAAGCAATAAATCAGCTCTTTTGTAGCCCGCAAATCTTCTTGCCCAAACGATGGTAAAAATATTAGGATTAAAAAGATTTCCTGTTTGATCTGCTACAATTCTAAAAGCTCTCTTTTTCAAATGTTTCTTGCGGAAATCAAAAAGTACATCATCATTATCATCTTTTGCATCATACAAAGGTTTATCTGCCCAATACTTAAATTCCTGAGCATTAGTGATGGCTTTGATTTCGCAAATATTTGGATATTTACTCCACATTTTATTAGAAACCTCGCCATGAAGTTGAGAAACTCCATTCGCAACTCTTGCCATACGAAGCGCACACAAGGAGTGATTAAATCGGTCATCTTCTACTCCTTCTATGGATTTTACTTCATCTAAAGTTAATCCAGAAAAGTAAGACATATCATAACACATATTAATATTATGCTTTTCATTACCCGCTTCTTCTGGAGTATGGGTAGTGAACACTAACTTTTCTTTCACTTTTTCCAAATCACCACCGTATTTTTTCAACAAGTAGAAAGCAGCTGGTAAACCGTGTGCTTCATTTAAGTGATAAACATCTCTTTCGCAGTTAATAACATCTAATAATTTAGCACCACCTTTTCCTAAAAGAACGTATTGTGCAATCTTTGTAGATTCATTCGCATCATAAAGACGGTGACAAATTGTTTTAGAAATATGATCGTTTTCCGGTACATCAGTAGATAGGAAAAACATGGGCGCTGTGTGAAACGTGTCTGGATTCAGATAGTACACTTTTACCCAAACTGGCGCAGAATGAATTTCAATTTGAAATTTAATTCCAGTATCTTCCAAAAAAGTATACATTTTTTTGGTCCAGGTTGGTTGCAAAGTTTGATCATGATTTCTTGCTTGATCATAGTATCCGAATTTCCAGAGAATTCCGATTCCTACTAAATCTTGCTTCAAATTAAATGCGCTGCGCATGTGTGATCCGGCTAAAAAGCCCAGTCCACCAGAATATATTTTGAGGGCCTGATCAATCGCAAACTCCATTGAGAAATACGCAACTTTTTTGCTGTACTCCGGATTGATGCTGAACGGCATTGAAAAATTTTTAAAATCCATTAGTTTTTCTTAAAATTAAGGTACAAATGTATTAAAATTAAATTTTCACTAAAATTTTTAAACCTATTTAATTCAACACTAATGAAATCTTAATATTACAAAAATTAAAAAACCCAATTCAATTAAGAATTGGGAATAATATTTTTAAAAAAACAGCTGTTTTATCTATTAAAAAAAAATTAAAACATGCAGGTGTCTTTGAAGTAATCCGACAGAAATTTAATCTTTCCATTCTCCGTAAAACTCACCACGGTGCAAATATGATTGCTATACTCGCCTTTGCCTTTCAAATTTCCTAGAGAAACTGTTTCATAAAAAAATCTGTTATTTCCCAGATCGAAAATCTCGGAAGCTTTCCATTCTATATTTTCATATTTTCTAAAAATAGCTCGGAACAATGCCAATATTCGACCTCCACCTTCAATTTCTTTTGCGGGTGGAATCCAAATTCTACTTTCTTCGTTAAACCATTTCTGAAGATTTTCAATTTTCAAAGAATTCAAATCTTGCATAAACGAGGTTACTTTACATTCCATACGCATATATACGACAAATTGATTAACTTTAGTTTTATTTTTAGGAAAAAATGAAAGATTTATTTGTTAAACGCTTCTTACACTACAAGGAATTGGGTGATCAAACTTTCTCTCAGATCAATGATGAACAGATTCTTTTCCAGTTTAATTCTGAGAGTAGCTCCATCTTGACCATAGTTAAACACCTTTCTGGAAATATGATTTCGCGCTGGACAAATTTCTTGACAGAAGATGGCGAAAAAGACGGGAGAAATCGAGATAGAGAATTTGAAAATACCGTCCAAACCAAAGCTGAAATGATTGAAATTTGGGAAAAAGGTTGGTTGGCTTTATTTTCGGCTTTAGACCAAATTACGGAGGAAAATCTTTACAGTACATTACTAATTCGTAGGGAAAAACATTCTCTTTTAAATGCCATTTTACGTCAGTTAGCGCATTATCCATATCACATCGGACAAATTATTTACATTGCAAAAATGCTGAAAAATGAGGACTGGAAAAATCTTTCGATTCCAGAGAATCAATCATCAGAATTCAATGCAGATTTTATAAAGAAGCAGCAAACAAAAGTAATTCAAGAAAGCTCCTCTCCGGTTTGTTTTTTAGAAAGTAATGAGGTTCGAGAAGAATATAAGGGACTTTAAACTGTAAAAAAATTCTTCTTCAATTAAAATTTTTCAAAGTGCTATATTTGCACTCGCAAAAGTTATATTACATTGAATTCAATCTCCAAAAAATCCGCCGCATTTCACACTTTAGGTTGCAAATTAAATTTTGCAGAAACTTCTACTATTGCGCGTCACTTAACAGATGCGGGATATGAAAAAGTGAGTTTTGATGAAGTGGCAAGTGTTTATGTAATTAATACATGTTCAGTAACAGAAAACGCGGACCGAGAATGCAAGCTTCACGTAAAACGGGCGATGAAGGCAAATCCTGAAGGTTTAGTGGTGATTTTAGGATGCTATGCGCAATTAAAACCTGAAGAAATTTCGGCAATTCAGGGTGTGGATTTGGTTTTAGGTGCGAAAGAGAAATTTAATATTTTAAGTTTCTTAGAAGATTTAGAAAAAACACAGGAGAACGGAATTATTCATTCTTGCGAAATTGAAGAAACCAATTTTTTCATCGGCAGTTATTCTATTGGCGATAGAACTCGTGCATTTCTTAAAGTTCAAGATGGATGCGATTACAAATGCACCTACTGCACCATTCCTTTAGCGCGCGGAATATCCCGGTCAGATACTATAGAAAGTGTAGTTCGCAATGCTACAGAAATTGCCGCGAAAAATATTAAAGAAATCGTGTTGACTGGTGTAAACATCGGTGATTATGGCAAGGGTGAATTTGGAAATAAAAAACACGAACATACTTTTTTAGACTTAATTTCTGAATTGGATCAAGTAGAAGGAATTGAAAGAATTAGAATTTCCTCCATTGAACCTAATTTGTTGAAAGATGAAAGCATTGAATTGGTGGCGAAAAGTAAAAGTTTTGTGCCGCATTTCCATATTCCATTGCAAAGCGGAAGTGATGAACTTTTGAAAAAAATGAAGCGCCGCTATCTAACCAACCTTTATTATAACAGAATTCATAAAATTCGGGAAGTCATGCCCGATGCTTGTATCGGTGTAGATGTGATTGTAGGATTTCCTGGGGAAACGGAAGAATTATTTTTAGAAACTTATCAATTTCTTAATGAATTACCCATCAGTTACCTCCATGTTTTCACTTATTCTGAAAGAGAAAATACAGAAGCAGCCGAAATGGAAGGCGTAATACCTATCCCAGAACGTAAACGCAGAAATAAAATGATGCGCATTTTATCTGAAAAGAAAAAGATGGCATTTTATGAGACACAAATGGGAAAAACGCTACCCGTACTTTGGGAGCATGAAAATAAAAATGGGATGATGTTTGGGTTCACCGAAAATTATGTTCGGGTTCAAAAAACATTTGATCCAAATTCTGTGAACCAGATAGAAAGGCTGAAACTGCAAAAAATTGAAGAGGACGGCACTGTTTCCGTGACTTTAAGCTTTGATCAGTTTTTGGAGAAAGTTTAGGTTCAGTTACGTTATTTCCGTAATAAGAATTACAATTTTATTTTACGGGTTGAACATCTCCCACCGTCATACTTTGAAATAAATCTGGGAAGAACATGGTAAGAACCAAATAAAATACGATCAAAAGTGCGATCACTCCTATTCCTACAAGTACAAGTGGCGCTGGTTTATTTTTCTCTGAATTTTGCATGGGTATCGATTTTTGTTAGAATCTTCCGAAATCCATTTTTATGCCATTGCACTAAGATTGCTAATAGTTGACCTCTTTATATTTCACCCCAGCTTTTACTTCAACGGGTAAAAAATTTTCTTGCGGCACTATCGGACAACTATAATCGTAGGCATTATAGGCGCAAAATGGCTGATAAGAAGTATTGAAATCAATAATGAGGGTGCCACCTTTTGGAATTGTTAAATCTATATATTTTCCACCGCCGTACGTTTCTTTTCCATTCGTTTCATCTCTAAACGGCAGAAAAAGATAATTTTCAAAGCCTTTCTTTTCTTTTAGATTAAGGCTCTGGAAAATTTTCAGCGCATACACTTTTTCTTCAATGCTAAATTCTGCAACTCCATATTCCACATAAGGTTGCTCCTCTCCAGAAGAAGTCATCATCATAAAAGGAATTGGGTTTTCTGTAATTTTAAAATCAGCCATTACTCTAAATCTAAGATCAATGGGGAAATACGGATGCGCATTAAATTTGGCAAAATTCTCTCCGCGAAGTGGCGACTCCTCTGTATTTTTATATTCCGCATTTAAGTTTTCTTGAAATTTTTTGATTTCGGAAATCAGCTTTCTATCCGTTTGGGAGAAAGCGATGAAGGGTACAAGTAAAAGCAGTAATGCTATATTTTTCATAAAACGTTTTGAAATCCCTGACGAATTCTTAAGTTATTTTAACGCGATAAATATCAGAAACATTTCTTCGGATATCTTTTACGGAAAAACCTCCACTTTCTGGAATTTCCTCTCTGAGTTCAAAAGTTTTGCAATCTTTCGGTAAGCCAGAAAAAACCAAAGTAAACCAATAATCCTGAAATGGTGGAACCTCTGTCCAATAGGGAAATAGACTAATATTTTCGTGGTGAATCAAGGTGCTTTTATGATTAATACTGTCATCTACCAAAAATGTAGAAGACCAAATCCTAATTAAATTGCCGAAACTCAGGGTCGCAGGAAAGCAGCAATGTACAATGACTTGCTTTTCTTCTTCGATTTTTGTTTGCAATAATTCTAATATTTCCTGAACAATCAGGGGTTTGGTGATGGTCATATTAAAAATTAATAATCCAATTCAAGTTTTTCTTTGGTATAGTTTCTAATTTTTGCGGTGAGTTCTGCATCATCTGCTAATCTCTGGCCGTAGGTTGGAATCATCTCTAACAATTTATCCCGCCATTCGCCCTTCATTTTCTCAGGGAAACATTTTTCTAAAACCTGCGTCATGGCATAAACCGCGGTTGAAGCTCCCGGAGATGCACCTAACAAAGACGCGATAGTCCCATTTTCATTCACCACCACTTCTGTCCCGAATTCTAATTTACCACCTTTCTCCTCATCTTTTTTTATAATTTGAACGCGCTGTCCCGCAACTTTTAATTCCCAATCTTCCGCTTTTGCATCTTTTACAAATTCACGCAAATGTTGCATTCTTTGGGATTTGGTCATCGCAACTTGCCGTACGAGATATTGTGTTAAAGGCAAATTGTGCCACCATGCGCCAAAAAGGGAACGGATATTTTTAAAATTGATACTTTCGGGCAAATCCAAATAACTTCCATTTTTTAAAAACTTAGTCGAGAAACCTGCAAATGGCCCAAATAACAGAGCTTCTTTGCCATCAATTATTCTTAAATCCAAATGCGGAACGCTCATCGGTGGCGCATCTATTGTTGCTTGAGTATAGACTTTCGCCTGATGTTTTGCCACCAATTCCGGATTAAAACTTACAAGCCATTGACCCGAAACTGGAAAACCACCATAACCTTCACTTTCCGGAATATCCGAACTGTCTAAAAGAGGCAGTGCATAACCACCCGCACCAATGAAAACAAAATCTGCAATCACTTCTTGTTTGTGATTATTCATTCGGTCTTTCACATCCATGCGCCAGGTTCCATCTCTCAATAGATCCAAATCTTTCGCTTCATGGTAGAGAAAAACTTCCACCGCTGAATCTTCTGCTAAATACCGCCCCATTTTTCGGGTCAAAGTTCCAAAGTTGACATCTGTTCCGAGGTCCATCTTAGTTGCAGCCAAGACTTCCGATTCTTTTCTTTTCTCCATGATGAGCGGAATCCACTCTTTTAGTTGCTCATGATCTGTAGAATATTCCATGCCTTCAAAAAGCGGAGATTTTACCATCGTCGTTTGCCGATTGTGCAAAAATTGAGCTTCTTTCTCCCCGAAGACCAAACTCATGTGCGGACAAGAATTGATGAATGTTTTGGGTTCGGTTACATAACCTTTGTCTAACAAAAAGGACCAAAACTGTTTTGAAATTTCAAATTGCTCTGCAATGCTTTCCGCTTTCTTAATGTCGATAGTTCCATCATCACTCTCTGGCGTATAATTTAATTCACAGAAGGCAGAATGGCCAGTTCCTGCGTTGTTCCATGCCGCAGAACTTTCCATCGCGAAACGACCAAGGCGCTCGAAGATAGCAATTTTCATGGTTGGTTCAAGCTCATGAAGAAGGGTTGCGAGTGTAGCACTCATGATTCCGCCACCAATTAAGATGGCATCATATTTCGGTTTTGGTGTTGTATCGGTAAGAAACTTCGGCATAAATAAATTGAATTTTGAAATGTCAAAATGTTGTTTAAAATGGAAAGTAAATAAATACTTTCTCTAAATTAAAAAAAACTTTGGAGTTTAGAGGATTAATAAAAATTTCTTTCTTCAAAAGCGATTCCATTATTTCACAATTAAAAACTAATTTATAAAATTTAGCTAAAAAACATCGTCTGGTGACTTTTCGAGCAAGTGCGAAGTGCATTGTTGGCGCTCTTTTTTCGGCAGGCTCTGGCGTTGGCAAAAAAAGCTACTGCACGCAGACCGACCTGCAGAAGGGAGCGGAGCGCAAAATGCGACGAAGAAGTACTTTGCGCGGAGCGACCGACGAAAGGATACGCCCAAATGCTATTAATTCAAAATGGAGGTCAATTCTTGATACAATTTTTCCGCATTCTTTTCTTCATAGAGAATTTTGTAAACCGTGTCTATAATTGGGGTTTTAATATTTTGCTCTTTCGCGGTTTGGTAGACAGAATCCGCGGCGTAATATCCTTCCGCGATCATATTCATGGATTGAATGGCAGATTTCACGGTGTAGCCTTTTCCAATTAAATTACCCAAATTTCTGTTTCTAGAGAATAAGGAATACGCCGTTACGAGTAAATCTCCAAGGTAAGCACTCTCATTCACGTCTCTCGGCGTCTCATGAATGGCCTCCAGAAAAACTTCCATCTCCCGAATGGCATTGGTTACAAAAACGGCCGTGAAGTTATCTCCATACCCCAATCCAGTGGCAATTCCCGCTCCAATGGCATAGATATTTTTAAGAATAGCACTGTATTCATTGCCCAGAATATCGGTACTGGCATTGACTTTTATGAAATGAGAAGAAAATTTATCGATCAGAACTTGCTGATTTTCTGGAACGGTGGCAATGGTTAAATAAGAAAGCCTTTCCATAGCAACTTCTTCTGCGTGACAAGGACCGGCGATTACCGCTTGCTTGCTGAAGCCTATTTTAAATTCATTTCTGAGGTAATGTGCAACTACATCGTTCACTTTTGGTACAATTCCTTTGATGGCAGAAACGAAAATCTTCTCCTTATAATCGCAAGTCATTTTATCTAAACTATCCGACAAATAAATAGAAGGTGTGGCTAAAACAACAATATCACACGCAGAAACCAGTTCATTAATATCTGTGGTAATGGCTAATTTTTTAATATCAAAATTAACCGCAGTTAAATAAGAGGGATTATGATGACGTAGTTCTATGGCGCCTTTCACAAATTCATTCCGCACACACCAGTGAACCGTTTCGCAATTTTCTGCAAGCATTTTCACAATGGCCGTTGCAAAACTTCCGCTTCCTACCACACCTATTGTATTTTTATCACCCATATTACTTTTTACCATGTCTTACCGCTTTAATGACAAAGATATGAAAGTATGCATCTGAAAAAAATGAAAAGAAGGGAAAAAGCATTTTCGCCTTTTTTTATGAATTTTTTAACGTGAAGAGCATAATGATATCAAAATTATTGCGTTAAAGTTTCTATAAAAAAACAGACCATAATTAATTTTTTAGTAATTTCGCACACCAAAATTTTATAACAAGCTGTTTACCAAATTTATAACAATGAAGAATATTTTGAGTAGTAAGAAAAATGTCAATGTGATTCTAGGCGCTTTCGCACTAATCATTTTTGGACAATCCCTATTTATCGGAAAACTTTTCTCGGAGAAAAATGATAAAAATTACGAAGTCAACTTGGTTCAAATCAACACCCAAAAAGACAGCATCGACTATTTGGAGATGCGAAATAATCTAGCATTAATAGATTACACGGTAAGAGAACTTAATTCTTTTTTAGCGGAGAAAAATATTACAGACGGAAAAATTGCAACGCTTGCGCAAGACAGCATTTCTAACGCAGTTTATTTGGCAAAACAAAGCAACCGCTACAGCCAATATTTAGTAGACTTACAAAATAAGTTGCAACAAGTTCCCTTAGGCGTACCAACCGATGGTTACATCTCTTCTAACTTCGGAAAAAGAGTAAATCCAATCCCGACAAGAACGATATTCTTAGCTTCGGCTACACCGGTGAAACCCGAAGTGAAACCCCAATATTTGGAAGAAAAAGACAGTTTAGGGAATGTGGTGAAGAGAACATTAGTCAATCCAGTTGATTTGGCAGCGACAAAATCAGCAGCAGAAAAAAATAGTGCTCCAGAACCGGATCAGATTCAGTTTCATAAAGGTCTAGACATTGCGGTCGCGTATGGCACAGAAGTAAGAGGTGCGGCAAAAGGCACCGTAATTTTCGCAGGCGTGAAAGGTGGTTATGGCAATTGCGTGATCATCTCTCACGGAAATGGATTGGCAACTCTATATGGACATTTGTCGCAGATTTTAGTGAAAACAAATCAGATCATTAACGTCAATCAGGTTATTGCAAAATCAGGAAACTCTGGACGTTCTACCGGGCCGCATTTGCACTACGAAGTTCATAAAAACAACACGCCGGTTAATCCGAAACTCTTTATGAATATTTAAGATAAGATATTTTAAAAATTATAATCGCTTCTGAAACTACAGGAGCGTTTTTTTATGCAGTAAAATTTCCTCAGATTTGCAGCACGTCCAAAAAATGAAGTTGACCTATGATTTTATGTATTGCAGAAAAACCCAGCGTTGCAAGAGATATTGCCAAAGTTTTAGGCGCTAATGTTGCAAAACAAGGCTATCTGGAAGGTAACGGGTATTGTGTGACTTGGACTTTCGGACATTTCTGTACGCTAAAAGAACCCCACGATTACAAACCTTATCTAAAAGCCTGGAATCTTATTTATCTACCCATTATTCCAGAACCTTTCGGAATTAAACTCATCGAAAATCCAGGTGTAGAAAAGCAATTTAAAACTATTGAAAAATTAGTAGCAGATTGCGAATCTGTAATTAATTGTGGAGATGCGGGACAAGAAGGTGAACTCATCCAAAGATGGGTACTGCAAAAAGCAAAATGTAAAAAACCCATCAAAAGACTTTGGATTTCTTCTCTAACGGAGGAAGCCATCAAAGAAGGTTTTGCCAATCTAAAACCGGCGGAAGATTACCAAAATCTCTATTTGGCTGGAAATGCGCGGGCCATTGGCGATTGGCTTTTGGGGATCAACGCAACCCGATTATTCACGAAAAAATTCGGAGCCAATAAAACTGTACTTTCCGTTGGACGCGTGCAAACGCCAACTTTAGCCATGATTGTTCAAAGGCAAAAAGAAATGGACTCTTTTTCTACGGAGGAATATTGGGAACTGAAAACAAAATACCGCGACGTCATTTTCAATGCTTCTATTGATCGTTTGAAATCGAAGGAAAAAGCAGAAAAAGGTTTGGACTATTTGAAAAAACACGATTTTGAAATTATCTCTTTTGAAATTAAAGAAGGAAAAGAAAAAAATCCGCGACTTTTTGATCTAACCGCATTACAAGTAGAAGCCAATAAAAAATTTGGGTATTCTGCAGAAAATACGCTGAAGTATATTCAAAGTTTATACGAGAAAAAACACACCACTTACCCAAGAGTAGACACCACTTACCTTTCTGAAAGTTTACATCCGAAAATTAAAGGAATTCTCGAAAGTATGAAGCATTACCGAGAATTAACGGCTCCACTTTTGTCGCAACCCATTCCAAAATCCAAAATAGTTTTTGATGATGCGAAGGTGACGGACCATCACGCGATTATTCCTACAGAAATTCCTCCCTCTTCGAATTTAAGCAGAGAAGAAAAACTGATTTACGATTTAGTAGCAAAAAGATTTATCGCAGTTTTTTATCCAGAATGTAAAATTTCAAATACTTTAGTAGAAGGGCAAGTTGGCACAATTCCCTTTAAAACCTCTGGACGTCAAATTCTGGAATTAGGATGGCGGGAAGTCTATGTAAAAGATAAAAAAGAAGAGCCGGAGAAAAGAGATAAAGACGAAGAACAGACCATTCCAGAATTTAAACAAGGAGAAAAAGGTGCACATCTTCCCCTTATCCATCAGGGAAAAACCAGTCCACCGAAAGCGTACACAGAAGCGACTTTGCTTCGTGCCATGGAAACTGCGGGAAAGCAAGTTGATGACGAAGAATTGCGGGAACTGATGAAAAATAGTGGCATCGGTCGACCTTCTACGCGCGCAAATATTATTGAAACCCTATTCCGGCGAAAATATATTGAGCGCAAGAAGAAAAATATCATCGCCACTTCTACGGGAGTTCAATTGATTGATACGATTGATGATGAACTTTTAAAAAGCCCCGAATTAACAGGAGAATGGGAATTTAAACTGCGCAAAATCGAACGCGGAGAATATGATGCAGGTACCTTTAAAAATGAGTTAATCGAGATGGTAACGGCTTTGACTAAAAAAGTCATCAATCAAAAATCCATGGTATTTTCTCATGTAGAAGAAATTGTGACAAAAGAAGTGAAAGAAGCAGTTCCAAGAAAATCCACTGCAATCATTTGGGAAAATGAAAATTGTCCAAAATGCAAAGAAAGTGAACTGATTAAAGGAAAAACCGCTATCGGTTGTGGAAATTTTAAAGGATGTGGTTTTAAAATCCCTTTCCAACAATTCGGGAAAAACCTTACCGAAAAGCAGATTCATGATTTAATTATAAAAGGCAAAACTTCTCGATTAAAAGGATTTACAGAACACCCCGAAAATGTAATGGTAGGAATTTTACGTTTGACGAAAGATTTTAATATTGAATTAAAGACTGATTAAAATGTTTCATTTCCTCTCAACAGCGAGTCAAGGAATTTGCTTTAATTCACAATTAATATTTGGGGGAATTTAAAATAAAACATAACAATTACAATTGAATTGAGGGATTAAGAAGATTAAGATTTCCTACGAAAATTAAATAGTTCAGAAACTTATTTGCTCAATGAAATCAATTTATTCCGAAGGATTATTTTTTGACTTTTGTGGTTTACAATTCATTTTATTTGAAATTCTTACCTTTGCACCACCAAAAGAGTAATCCAGCGGTTACCCTTAAATCATTACTTCATTAAGATGAGAATTGAAAAATTCTTCCTAAAATTTATTTTATGAAAATAGACAAAAATCACGTAGTTGCACTACAATACACCCTGAACGCGGTAGAAGAAAACGGCGATCACACCTTTATCGAGAAAACAGAAGCGGATCAACCTTTCACTTTTTTATACGGAGTTGGAATGATGTTGCCGAAGTTTGAAGAACATCTTTTTGGATTGGTTGCAGGCGATAAAAAGTCTTTCACCATCGTTCCAGAGGAAGGATATGGTGATAAAGATGAAAACGCAAAAACAGAATTGCCCTTAGAAATGTTTGCAGAATCTGGGATGCCACCTGTGGGAGCAATGTTGCCACTACAAGATCCAGAAGGAAATCACTTAAACGCCATCGTTTTAGAGGTTACGGAAGAAGCAGTTGTGGTTGATTTAAACCATCCAATGGCGGGAAAAACTTTGCATTTTGATTTGGAAGTAGAATCTACAAGACCTGCAACCGAAGAAGAATTGGATCATGGTCACGCTCATGGCGTAGATGGTCACGATGCGCACTAATACTCAAAAATAAGTCCAATAAAGCTGCGATTTTTGTCGTGGCTTTTTTGTTCCAATTACTTTAAGAAAATCTTAATTCACCCGAATCTCGTATTTTAAAACATGCAAAAATTAATCGCACTCACCTTGGTTTCCTTCCTTATTTTCAGTTGTCAATCCGTTAAATACAAAGACGTGGTGTATAGCCAAACGGTAAATCAAGAAGATTTAAAACTCAATATTTTCGTACCCAAAAAAGCCGAAAACAAAAAACTTCCCGTTCTCCTCTTTGTTCACGGCGGAAACTGGAACAGTGGTAATAAGAATTTTTACAGTTTCTTGGGGCGCAACTTTGCCAAAAAAGATGTGATTACCGTGATGCCAGAATACACGCTGAGTCCGAAAGCGAATGTGGACCAAATGACGCAAGAAATTGCAGCAGCTGTAAAATGGACACAAAAAAATATAGAAAAATACAATGGCAATTCCCAAAATATTTTCGTGACGGGCCATTCCGCGGGAGCACAATTGGTATCCTCTGCTGTTCTTAATCCAAAATTTGGCATCGCCCAAAATTCTGTCGCCGGAATTATTTTAAATGATGGCGCCGGAATCGACATGAAAAACTATCTGGAAAAAAATCCACCTACTTCCGCCGATGATTATTTGGCGACATGGAGCAACAATCCCGACAATTGGTACCAAGCTTCACCTATTAATTTTCTAGATGAAAAATCGCCGCCTTTTCTAATTTACGTGGGCTCCAAAACCTATCAATCGATCACAACCGCTAACAAAAATTTTATCGAAAAACTGAATGAATTTCAACCAGAAGTGAAACCAATTATCGTGAACAAAGGCCACATTCCCATGATTCTGCAATACTTTTTCCCCTGGAGTAATCGCTTTCAAGAAACCAAAAATTTTATAGACGAAAACAAGAAGTAGGAATTTCGCCAAAATAATACATATACTTTGGGCGCCAAATTCCCGCTTTCACTCCTCGCTTCCCGATTTAGGCATCGGGAGAGCTCAAACACGCCGTTCAATCGGGGGCGCAAACCGGAAATTTTTTGACAGATCTGTGTTTAGACGAACGATCAGGCCTTTTCAGTCCATCTATTATGGTTCAAAATCTCTCCAAAAATGATTATTTAAGTGCTGTGTAAACATTGAGAATAAAAGCAATTACGCCCTGTTTCTTTTAAAAAGTCCTTATTTTAGCGCCTATAAAAATGACGCATGACTTCTGTAGACTTTATTACAAAAAATCTTTCCCTTTCTCCTAAAAACATCACTGCCACGCTGAAACTCTTAAGCGAGGATTGCACCATTCCCTTCATTTCCCGCTATCGAAAAGATGCGACGGGAAATTTGGATGAAGTTCAGATCGAAAATATCTTTAAGCTCAATAAACAGTTAGAAGAAATTTTGAAAAGAAAGGAAAGTATATTAAAATCCATCGAAGAACAAAATGCGCTTTCCAAAGATTTAAAGCAAAGAATTGAGCAAAGTTTTGACCTTCAAGATTTGGAAGATTTGTATTTGCCCTACAAGAAAAAACGCAAAACAAAAGCAGACACCGCAAAAGAGAAAGGTTTGGAACCGTTGGCAAAATCCATCATCAATCAAAATTCTAATGACGTACAATTCTTAGCCTCCAAATATCTATCCAATGAAGTTTCTTCGGAAGAAGAAGCATTACAAGGAGCACGTGATATCATGGCAGAATGGATCAGTGAAAACAGAATCGTGCGTCAAAATCTTCGCCGGATCTTTCAACGAAAAGCGCTAATTTCTTGCAAAGTGGTAAAAGCGCAAAAAGAGGAAGAAGCTGCACAAAAATTTTCTCAGTATTTCGAGTGGGAAGAAACCTTAAACCGAATTCCCTCACATCGTTTGTTGGCAATGCTTCGCGCAGAAAAAGAAGGCTTCGTAAAAACGAAGATAGAAATTGAGAAAGAGGAAGTCTTTGAAATGATTGAAAATACGCTCATCAATTCTAATAATGAATGTGCGGATCAAATTGCTTTGGCTATAAAAGACAGTTACAAAAGATTGCTAGAACCCGCAATTTCTAATGAAATTTTACAAGAAGCGAAAACAAAAGCAGATCAAAAAGCCATTGACATTTTTGCGGAAAATCTGCGTCAATTGCTCTTGGCTCCACCACTCGGAGAAAAAAGAATTTTGGCCATCGATCCGGGTTTTAGAAGTGGCTGCAAAATAGTCTGCCTCGATGAAAAAGGTGATTTGCAATATAATGAAACCATTTATCCCCACGCACCACAAAATGAAACCGGCATGGCGATGAAAAAAATCCGCTCCATGGTAAATGCGAATCAAATCGAAGCCATCTCCATTGGAAATGGCACAGCGAGTAGAGAGACAGAATTTTTCATTAAAAAAATTGGATTCGATAAACCACCCCAAGTTTTTGTGGTGTCAGAAGCTGGAGCTTCAGTTTACTCAGCAAGCAAAATTGCAAGAGATGAATTTCCGACGTATGATGTTACGGTTCGTGGTGCCATTTCTATCGGTCGGCGTTTGGCGGATCCTTTGGCAGAACTCGTGAAAATTGAGGCAAAATCTATTGGTGTTGGGCAATATCAACATGATGTGGATCAAACCCTTTTAAAAAATGAACTGGATTCTACGGTGATGAAATGCGTGAATTCTGTGGGCATTAATTTGAATACCGCGAGCAAATCACTTTTGAGTTACGTTTCCGGAATCGGGGAAAAGATGGCGGAAAATATTGTGAACTACCGCACAGAAAATGGCGCATTTACAGACCGCAAACAGTTGAAAAAAGTTCCACGCTTGGGAGAAAAAGCGTATCAACAAGCGGCTGCGTTTGTGAGAATATCGAATGCAAAAAATCCGCTGGACAATTCGGCGGTTCATCCAGAAGCCTACTCCATTGTAGAAAAAATGGCAAAAGATTTAGGCTTAAAAACGGAAAACCTCATCGCAAATAAGGAAAAAATTCAAGCCATTAATCCAGAAAATTATTTTACTGAAACAATTGGGATTTTAGGAATAAAAGATATTTTGAAAGAATTGGAAAAACCAGGTTTAGACCCGAGAAAAGCAGCAAAAGTCTTCGAATTTGATCCCACCGTAAAAGCCATTAAAAATCTAAAACCCGGAATGATTTTGCCCGGAATTGTAAACAACATCACGGCTTTTGGATGTTTTGTAGACGTGGGTATTAAGGAAAGTGGCTTGGTTCATATTTCGCAACTGAAAGCAGGTTTTGTTTCGGATGTGAACGAAGTGGTAAAACTGCATCAACATGTTCAGGTAAAGGTTACAGAAGTTGATGAAGCGCGGAAAAGAATTCAATTGAGTATGATTCTTTAGAAAATGCAGATGACTAAGTGTAGCAATTTACCAATATAACAAATTGCCAATGTAATGATGTAGCAGTTGAGCAATTTCCATAAATGCTGCCAAGATTTGGGTTTGTTAATTTCTGCTGCACCTTTAAAAACAGATAGTCTACCTCAATATTTTTTAATATCTTGATGGATCATTTTATCAAATAATTCTTATTATAGTAAGACCTTAAGTGGTTTTTCACAATTACTAATTCTGGGGACATGCCTGCGTGCCAAAGCATTTCCAGCTAAAGGTAGTGCCGTTATCTGTAGTGGTGTATATTTTTAAACAGTTCACCTCTTCATCATAAACCATCATTCCTTCCACAGGATTCGGTATCGCATTTACATTGGCGGTAGTAGCAATTCTATTGATGACGAACCCTTTGGTTTTCGATTCCAAGGCAGTCCAGGCACCTTTTCTTACCATTGGCCAATTATCAGTATTTTCACTACCTGCTCTTCCCAAAGCGGTAATTCCATGGGTAACGTCTAAAGTAGTTCCTACGCTTGTTGCGGGTTTGTAACAAAATTCTTCCACTTTGATGGATATGGTTGCTTCATTACTGGTCAAATTGGCATCATCTTTTAGTGTATAATTTACAGGAATTGCAGCGCCGCTAAAAGTTCCTACGGGCGTGAAGGTCAAGACACCATCATTATTTACGAACCACTTTCCCTGTCCTTTAATTCTAAAACCTTTCAACAAACCATTTGTTATTACAGTATTTATAGCTTCTGCTGGAGCAATAAGATTAATACTGCTTTCATTAACGTGACCCCCATTTGAATCTACATCGTTTGCCGCAATGTTCGTAGAAATAGGTGTATTAAGATTTGTAGAGATCACATCATTGCTTGCTTTAGGGGGCTGGTTGATCCCGAAGTTCCTTTCGTCTACAGGATTATTTGCGACAGTAATGGGCAAAGAATCACTCGTTGTTCCGTCCGCATTCCCCACTGTCACAAATCCGTTTGGAGTGGTTAACTGAATCGTATAATTTCTGCTCGAAATATTGGAAAACACGTAGCTTCCATTTGCATCGGTCGTGGCTGTAGCAACGGTAGTTCCTGCGCTATTTTTCAGTAAAACTTTCGCACCTGCGTATCCATTGCCATCTGGAACACCTCCATTGTTATCATTATAAACTGTTCCATAGAGGAACATTTTTAAATTAATAGATTGGGTATTATATGCGGTAAAAGCCAAATCACTTTGTCCCGAAAATATTTGCACCAACTTCTTAACCTGACTTTGATTGTCTTTTGTAAGTCCTAACTCTGACCAGTCAAACGCAATAAGCCTCAGCGGTCTGTGAGCCGACGAAGAAGTAGGACCATTATAAGCAGGTGGATTCACGTTGGCATTATAAAATTTCCAATTCGCATTTCCTACGCTGTTTACGGTTCCAAACTTAACCAGATATTTATTTCCAACTATTTCGTTGGCGCTGTTCACAAAATAAAATTGATCCACATTTACATCGTCAATTTGACCGATCTGGGTAATTAAAACATCTGGAACTCCATCTCCGATTGAGGCAGGATCTATGCTGTTAATCTCAAAAAATAATTTTTCATTTGTCGGATAGTTAAAGATACCGGTTCCTAAATCCAGTCCGCTATTCCCATCAGTTAGATAATTCACCAAATTATTCTGTACGGGTACCGGAGAAACGTTGCCTGCGCCCCCATAATTTAATCCTACGCCAATAAAGGTATTATTGGTTACCGTATTGTTATTAAAAGTACTTGAAAATGCCTTAAACAACTGAGGCTGAAAACTGAGAGCGTTTGAAGCCAACTTGGTGTCGTTCACTCCGGTAGAATAGGTAACATTATTCCAGGTGAAACCTAAAAGATTGTGACTGTTATTTGGATAAATAGGATTGGGTGTGGCCATGGTTCCACTTACCCAATAATTATTAAAATCGGTGTAAATCTTGGTGACAGCAGTTTGTGCAAATGCCTGTACAGTAAGTAAAAAAAGGCCTAAAGTAAAAGTTTTTTTCATCGTTTCTAATAAGTTTTCCTGTGCAGGAAATTAAAATTGTGGTATAAAAAAATAGGTTCTTTCAAAAAACACTTCATAAAAAATTATAAATCTATTGTCAGAAAAATTAGAATTGAAATAAAAATTTTTTGAGCTAAAAGTATCGTTAGGAAATAGGTACTGGTTTAACTGATAGCATTCTTGGAATTCTCCTTTATGGTTTCCAGAAAGACCAAACCTTACCATTGAACACGGCTAACTGATAATTATCTGTATCATAAACAATCATGCCGGCAGAAGGGTTGATGATATTAAGATGTGGAGAAGGCACTTTGGGAAGGATCATGGCTTTATCAGTGTCTGTTAGAACGAGAATTCCTGGAGTAGGATCTGCCACTGCATTTTTACCGATCGCCACTCGCGCTGACGTTTGCTCCGGTAACGAATTCTGCAGAGATGTATCGACAACCCCCGTGTTATCAACGCTTAAATCTGACCAGATATTCCCTTTTTTGTATTTAATCTTTTTATCAGCCGTATCATAAATGATCGTTCCGCCAACAGCTCCCGTAACCGCACTTGCTGAATTAACCCAGGGAAGCAAAAGCCCTTTGTTTCCTGGTCCAAATTCCAATGAAACTGAATTATTGGAGACATTATTTTTGCCGATGGATACTTGCGCTTGGATTGCACTTGTACAAAAAATTATTAAAAGAATATAAAAATATTTCTTCTTCATGTGTGTGTGTTTGGAGGTGCAAATGTAGTAAAACTTAAACAAAAATACGAATTTATCATTTTAAGGGGCTTAAATTGATTTTTTTGGCATTATCCAACTATAAATAATATTTGCTACTCCAATACAAATTTTAGATATAATGTAAAAAATAGAATAATTATTTGAGATTTACACTTAAAACAATAATTTTAACCTGTTAAAAATAAATATTTCTCATTTATTTTATTTCAGTACAAAATACTAATATGCTAAGTATATCTTATTATTATCACCTACTTTAATTTTTAACACCGGGAAACATTTCCCAGAGTAAAAAGCCAGGAGCAAAATTTGAACTTTTGAATTTCAAAATCGCTCCGGAAAATCGAAATAACAGCATTCCATAATAAACGCTGGAGATTTTTAGAGTTAAAATCCTGAAAATTTGAACAGAAAAAGAAAAAAAAATAATGGATAGAGATTATTTAGTTTGATACTTTTATGGGAATATTATATCTTTAGGAGTTGTGAAATTTGTTGAATAACCGCCGCTGGATACGCGCCTTGATTAAGGGAATCTGAGGCAATTTTAAAAGCTAAAATTTCTGGGCCAAGTTCTTTTCCTTTTTGGGCAATCATTTTGGTAAGATCCAGTACATCGATTTGATAACCGAATTCCAACAAGGAAATAAGCATTACGCCCGCGATTTCTGTATCGGTTTCTCCAAAAGCTTTTCCAGCGATAACGGGCAGCAAAAATTCTTCGTCCACGAAACTTTCTTCCGCTTCTGGAAAATCTTGCAGGAAATCTTGAAAATCAAATCTCTTCTTGGCACTCGCTAAAATAAAATCCGTCACCTCATCCAATTCTTCCTCAGAAAGATGACTTAAAGCATCATTATCGCTATAATCATCTTCTTCATCATCGTACATTTCATCGTAATCATCGGTGGAAAAATCATCATCGCTCTCCTCCTCTTCCTCTTCCATTTCATCGTCGGTTAGATTATCACTTTCATCCTTACTTTCATTTTCTATAATATGATTTCCCTCCAAATTATTGGTGGAATTAGACTGTTTCTTTTTTATTTCCTGCTGAATTCTTTGGTAGAAATCATCAAAACGAAATTCATATTCCTCATCCAGCTGCAACAATTCTGCTTCCACTTCTTCTAAAAGTTCCGCATCTTCTTCTATAATTTCTTCTTCTGTCGCCACTTCTTGCAACCAGATTTTGTCTCGCTGCAAAATGCAGTAGACTCTAAAAATTACTTCCTCCGCTTTTTCGCGCTCATCTTCAATAAGGATATCAAAAGCAGAAAGGTTTTCGAGGTAGAAGTTTTTATCGATCATATTTGGGGAGATTTATGCAGATTGAAGGGGCAAATTTAAAGAAATTGCTTTAGATACAACTGGAAATAGCTCAGTTCTTTAGAAATTTAATACTTTTTTTATCAGGAATAAAACCTCTTATTTCACTTCTTGAATTTTTCCACATCGCTTAAATATCTAGGAATTACATGAATGTGATAATGCCAAATTGTCTGTCCGGTTTCTGCATTTATATTTATCCCGATATTGAAGCCCGCAGGAACAAATGGCGGAGTGGCTGAACTGCATATTCTTTGAGGTGAGCTTATAAATAATTTTATACACCTCATTATTTTTTTTAGACATTGCATAAAAAAAGCCCTGCCACAAGGCAGAGCTTTATAATATAAAAAATTAAAACTAAGGTTTAGATATCAATTTCCCACTCTGTTTTGCACCATTTTTACCCTTTAATTGATAAAAGTACACTCCAGCTGGAAGTTTCATTGGTATTGCAGTCGTCTTGTTAGACAAGGTTGCTTCTGCTACCTTAGAACCTGCAGCATTAAAAATCATAAGATTTGAACCGCCATTTACGTCATCCATTGCAACATTTAATACAGAGGAGAACGGGTTTGGATAGAACTTCGCTCCTTGTTTTCCAAAATTGACATTATTTGTACTTAATGGATTACAACCCGGAGTCATCACTGCTTTGATACCAAATGTGCTGATTCCACCACTTGTACTCAATACTCGACCTTCGATGTTGACGCCCGTATTTATAATTACTGCGCCATTGTTTCCAATGACCGTTCCTTTGAAGTCAGCATAATCGTTCAAACTAATTGCTCCGTCAACTTTCCAGAAAACGTTTTTAGCTTGCGCTCCGTTCTGCAAAATCACTTTAGCATAAGTAGTGGTTGACAAGGCTCCGTTAATTTTGATCACAAATACCGCATCTGCATTACCTTGCGCATTTAAATAAACCGTTCCATTAAGAACCGTCGCCGCATTCATAAGGTAAGTATGAGGCGTTAATACTAAATCATTACCAAACGCAGCAGGATAAAGCAATTCAATATCCGTCTGAAGGGTGTTTAAATAAGTATATACGTTGTTTAAATCCGCTGCACAAATTGCAGTTGATACATCAGGATTAGTGTGGATTGTTCCTGTAACATTCTCTGCTTGAAATCCAGTTGTAAGACCAACATTGGTTCCGACATCACCGGTAATAAAGGTGATACCAGTATTCGTAACCGCTCCGTTGCCAGAAAATACGGTGTAACAGGCAACTGAATTCAAGACAGGTGCTGCAGGTCCCGTAAGAACTGGTGTACCGCAGCCAAGTGGCTTAGCGATCGTAACACTAGCTACCGAAACTGCTCCGGTGGTAGAAAGTGCACGACCTTCTAAAGAGACTCCTGTATTTAAAATAATAGCGGCGTTATTCGCAACGATTGTTCCCTTCATTGCGGTATTGGTGGCAAGATCTACGAGTCCTTCTATTTTCCAAAAGACATTACAAGCAGTAGCTCCATTGGTAAGTAAAACCTGCGCGTTAGCACCTGAAGAAAAAGCACCTCCGATTTGGAAAATAAAAACGGAATTTGCATTTCCACCTCCGTCGAGAGTTAGCGTGCCATTAAGGGAAGCCGTTTGACCGATTGAATAAGTTCCTGCCGTAAGTGTTTGCCCATTTCCCAAGAGTGCTGCGGGGAAAAAATTAGGTGTTGCTGCATTAAGTTGATTGTATGCAATAGTTAGATCAGCTGCAGCGATTGCTGTGGTGCCATCTGCATCGTGCATTACTCCATTTACGTTTCCGAAATTAGTAGCAGCACCATTGTTGGTACCCACGTCTCCGGTGATGATTGACATTCCTGTATTTGTTACCGCGCCATTGCTTGAAAACAAAGCAAAATTGGCTGCCGTTCCAAGAACTGGTGCTTGACCATGCATCGTGGCGAGACACATTGTGGCTACTGTGGTAGCCAATAATAGAAGTTTTTTCATAGTGGTAAAATTTAAAGCTGAAATGGTATTATGACAGCTATTTCAGTTTAATTCATTATTCGTGCCACTAAATATGTTTTCTCACGATTTTAAATAAAAAAAATACAATATTATTTAATAATTAATAATTATTATATTTATAACCTATTAAATTACACATTTCACACTTTTAACTATGGAGTAGGAGTTTGCCAGATTTGGCGCCGTTTTCTACAAATATTAAAGCTTTGAAAACTCATAAATCTAAAAGTAAAAAAATCAACTTATTTAAAAAACAAAATGAGGCTTGAATAAAGCCTTGGCGCTTCTAGTAAAATCTACTTGTATTTTGTTTGATAATTTTTGCTCTACAAATCTTCAAGATTTATCTTTCTTTTCTGTCCCAGTTCTTTATAATAAGAAGGAGTAAGACCGGTGATTTTTTTGAATTGTGCAGATAAATGTGCTGCACTGCTGTAATTCAGTTTATGGGAAATTTCAGTGAGACTTAACTCGTCATATAGCAAGAGTTCTTTCACTTTTTCTATCTTGTGCAAAATGATAAAATGTTGAATTGTAATTCCTTTTACTTCAGAAAATGTATTAGCGAGATACGTGTAATCATATTCTAATTTCTCACTTAAAAAATCTGAAAAATTTTGAGTCGGTGGTTCATCTGCATAATGAATCATTTCTACAACGGCGGTTTTAATTTTCTCTATTAGGATACTTCTTTTATCATCTAATACAATTAATCCAGATTTTTTTAAAATTTTTGCCAGTTTGATTTGTTGCTCCTCGCTAATGTCCTGGTCCGTCTCTACCAATCCCAATTCGATCGAGAAATATTTTATATTTAAATCGACCAAAGTTTCTCTCACCAGCATTTTGCAACGGAGACTTACCATGTATTTGATGTATATCTTCATTATTTCTAAGGTGATGCTACTTGTAAGGAGGAGTCACTTCAGCGGAATTTCCGATCGCTGATTTAACCTTCTGAGAATCAAGCATTTTATGTTTTAAATGATTTCCCGCAATTTACAAAAATTTGTTATGAACTCATTGCATTTATGTTATTTTGCCTCGTTATTCAAGAGTATCCAAAGTTAGCGTCTTTATTTTCAATCAGGATAAGAAAAAATTGAATTGAATGTTGATCTTGTGACTAGGGTGCATAACCGCAAAAAATTGCAAAAAAAAGATTGCACCTTGAGGGCAATCTTTACTTTTATGAATTTACATTTTAGTCCTTATTTTCCTCCAAACTTTCGAATTTTCTGTAAGAAGCTTTAAGTTCATGAAGCTGATCCTGAACAACTTTGCTGCTTTCCAAGCAGAGATCGCCACTGTCCAGCGCATTTTCGAAAGCCTTGATTGCAGCACCTTCCCCAAAAAGAACGTTCTCCAAAGTAGCTTCACCTTTATCAAAAGAAAGTGAATTTTTCACATCGATCCAGGTTCGGTGCAAACCTCCAGCAACTGTTGCAGTGTCATTTGGATCGCCGCCCTTTTCCTGAATAAGAGAAGAAAGTTCTATTCGCATCCGGTTCGATTGAATGACACCATGATCATACTCATCCCGAAGTTTAGGATAAGAAGAAATCATTTTGGTGTCTACATTCTTAAATCCTTCTAATCTATCATTTGTGATTTGTAGTAAATTGTTCAATGCATCTACAGTTTTGGTATTTTCCATATTAAAATATTTTGGGTTTCTTTTCTTCACGAAGTACAATTTAAAGACCATTGCAAATCTCTCCTCAAGTTGATCATCTTGGAAAGATATTTATTAATAATTAAATAATGGCAAAATTAACCTGTATGGAAATCCATTCTTGAATATACTCTTGAGTTATTTTGAAGGAGTAGTATTTTAAAGAAAACAAACTTTGATAAACTCATCTTGTCATTCTTAAATTCTACCTGAAGAGAGATTTAAATCCATAAAAAAAGCACCTACATCGCTGTAAGTGCTTGATTTCCAATATCGTGGCCCCACCTGGGCTCGAACCAGGGACTTGCTGATTATGAGTCAGCTACTCTAACCAGCTGAGTTATAGGGCCTCACTTTATTTCCGAGGATATATAAGTCTCAATTGGTTTGCAAAATTAGCGTTTTTTTGAAATAATCAAAATTTATTTGGAGATTTTCCTGAGAAAGTTTTCGTGATGAATGTGGGGTGTTGGGTGTTAGATGATCAATGAAGGATGCTTGATGTTGGACGAAGGATCTTACGTGGTGAAATCTACTAAGAAATTTTAATTGATTGACGAGAATTTTTTCTAGCGCGAAGGCCTCGCAGATTTTACCTGACATTTGCACTGCTTTATTTACCTCTTCTTAAGAACACAAAGGCGTTCTACTTAGCAAAGGGTGGAAAAGATTTTGGGTTTTGGGTTTATAATTTTCTATATCGTTTAATCAATTGAAAACCAAATCGAACAATTCACTATTCACCATTGACCGCACCTGGCGCTTTCTACTTTTAACTTGGCTCTTCCTCTTTCTCTTGACACAATTCTACTAAAATTCCATTCGTGGATTTGGGGTGCATAAATACTACGAGTTTATTATCGGCGCCGTCTTTGGGTACTTCGGAGATGAAAATAAATCCGGCTTCTTTTAATCGTGCGATTTCTTTTTGAATATCGTCTACCCCAAAAGCAATGTGATGAATTCCTTCTCCCCGTTTGTCTAAAAATTTGGCGATGGGACTTTCAGGATTTGTGGCTTCTAAAAGTTCTATTTTAGATTCTCCCAATTCGTAAAAAGAGGTTGTAACGCCCTCCCTTTCCACAGCTTCCTGCTTGTAATTTTCTTTGCCTAAAAGTTTGGCGAATAATTCATCTGAAGCGTTTAATGATTTTACGGCGATGCCGAGGTGTTCTATTTTCATTTTGAAAATTGTTTTGTACAATGTATAGAAAATTTCTAAATTTAAATCTATTTCTTACTTTACTTAGTACACTTTACCTGATACAATTTAGAATTTAAATAAGTTCTTATTACTATCTACCCTTCAATTGGAATCCAAATTTGCGTGAGGGCGGAGTGCATTGTTGGAGCTCTTTTTCTGGAGTGGATTTCGCGGTGGTGGAAAAAAGCGACTGCACGGAGACCGACTTTTTTTCGCCTGGGCAATTTTGAGGCTGCAGAAAAAAGGCACGCCCCAATAATTGAAACAAAAATAGTAAATTTGCGCCATGAACGAAAGCAACAGACAGAAAAAGGTCGCACAGATTATACAAGAAGATTTCGCAGAATTATTTCGGAAACAAGCCGCGGAAAGCAAACAGACTTTCTTGGTGTCCGTTTCCGACGTGAAAGTGACGGCCGATCTTTCCATCGCTAAAATTTATCTGAGTATTTTTCCCGCCGAATATCGCAAAACGATTATGAAAGAAATCTTAGTGAACAAAGCGTCTTACAGAAATTATATGGGCCAGAAAATGGGAAAACAAGTGCGGATTATTCCGGAACTTAACTTCTATCTGGATACCACTTTGGATGACGTAGAACAAATTGAACGCGAATTGAAAGGCGAAGGCGACAATCCGATTCTCTAATTTCTGAAATCATTCTTCTTGAAAAACACTGCATTTTACATCGCGACGCGCTATTTATTGGCAAGAAAAGGAAGCACCGCCGTCACTTTTATTACGTGGTTGGCTGCTTTGGCCATGATGGTTGCCGTAACTGCAATGTTTATCATTATCTCCGTCTTCTCTGGATTAGAGGATTTGAACCAAGATTTAATTTCAAACCTTCATTCTGATATTACCCTAAAAAGCAATAAGGGTAAAACTTTGCCAGATATTGACAAAGCCACCAAAATCCTCAGCAGCAATAAGGACATTGCACATTATTCGAAAGTAATTGAGGAAAAAGTCTACATTAAATTTCGGGAGAATGGAGACATCGCGAACTTGCGTGGTGTAGATTCCGCTTACACGATGGTCAATCCCATCGACAAAAATATTTTCTACGGCAATTATCCAAGTTTTAAATACGCGAATGAAGTTTTAATTGAAAATAAACTAGACAACAGACTCGCAATTCCTGTGGGTGAATCTTCTGATTACGCTCAATTATTAATGCCGAGACCGGGAAAAGGTTTGGTTACCAAAGAGGAAGATATTTTCAACACTAGCGATATTTTTGTGTCGGGTGTTTTTCCCGGAAATGATCAGTTGGACAATACCATTATTTCTCCCCTCGAACTAAGTCAGCAATTGCTTAATCTGCCAAAAAATTCAGCCTACGAAATTGTCATTAAACTCCTTAATCCAGAAAATACGGATTTGGTGAAAGCGGATTTAGAGAAGTCTTTGGGCAAGGGTTATATTGTAAAAACGAAATCCGAAGAGAATGCTGCTTTCTGGAAAATGATTAATACGGAAAAACTCTTCATCTATCTTATTTTTGCCTTGGTGATATTCATTACGACCTTCAATTTGGCGGGTGCAATTATTATTCTTCAATTGGATAAAAAAGAACAAGCCAAATCCTTGCTTTCTTTAGGGATGAATATGCGCTCCCTGCGAAACGTCTATTTCTACACCGGCCTTTTAATCATTTTTTTCGGTTTGGTTAGTGGTTTAATTTTAGGCACTGGCTTAAGTTATCTGCAAATGGAAACTGGATTTTTTAAAGCTGGCCAAAATACAGATTTGCCTTTTCCGGTGAGGATTCGATTGATGAACTATTTTATTGTGGGCGGAACTGCCTTGCTCTTCGGGACGCTTGTTTCTTGGATTTTTTCTAAAATCAACAAAGCCAATATTTCTTTAAACTAAACATTTTCAAATTTTTAAGATCGAGTTTCTCTACTCTGTTCTATCCGTTTTACCTAAGATTATTTCGCCCGGAATTTTCAAATTCTGAAATTTGAAATCATTTTTTATGTAACTTCGCCGTCCAATTTTTACTTTAATATGAAAAAATTTACTACTCTTTTATTCGGTTCTTTTTTGTCAATGGCTTTTGCGCAAGCACCCGCAACTTATTATGATGGAACAGCAGGTTTAACAGGCTATGCTCTTAAAACGAAACTGAATCAGATTATTTCTAATGGCGCCTCAGATTTAGGATATAATGCTTTATGGACCACGTACAAAACTTCTGATGTTGACATTTATTATGAAAACAACGGATCTTTATTAGATATGTATTCTGAAAAACCTTCGGGTCCAGACTCTTATGAATTCCGAATTGGCTCCTCTGGATCTGGCGGAAATCAATGCGGTTCTACCAATAATAATTTTGAAGGATTCTGCTATAACAGGGAACATACGCTGCCGCAAAGTTTTTTCGGTGGATCTGGTGCTGCTCCAATGGTAAACGATGGACATTTTGTTGTTCCAACGGATTACTATGTGAATAATCGTCGCTCTAATTACTCTTATGGGGAAGTTGCAAGTCCAACGTTTACTTCTACCAATGGATCAAAACTTGGCACCAACACTTTTCCAGGTTATGGCGGAGTAGTCTTCGAACCGATTGATGAATTTAAAGGCGACTTAGCAAGAATGCAGTTGTTTTTTATTACCCGTTATGAAGATAAACTTTTGGATTTTGTAAGCTATCAAAGTGATCAGAATCCATTAGACGGAACTGTTAATCGTGGATATAAACAATGGTTTATTAATTTGATGCTAAAGTGGGCCGTTCAAGATCCAGTTTCCCTGAAAGAAATGGACCGTAATAATGCAGTTGCAGCCAGACAAGGAAATAGAAATCCTTTTATTGACCATCCAGAATGGGTTTTCCAAATTTGGACTTCAACCCTTTCCACTGGAGAAACAGCAAACTTCAGCAAGAAAATTTCCATTTATCCTAATCCTGTGAGAAATGGGGAACTTAATTTATCTGGTTATGGTTTAGAGGAAGTGAAAAAAGTTCAGATTTACAGCATGGACGGAAAACTGCTTCAAACTTCTCCATTTAATCAGAAAAATACTTCAAAAATTATCTTGAAAAACAGAGATAAAGGAGTTTATATGCTGAAAACTGAAAATCAATCCGCAAAATTTATCGTAGAATAGTCATAAAGCTTTAATAATGAGAAGCTCCAGAACTTAACTTGGAGCTTTTTTTGTGCAAAAACCCCGACCAATATTACGGTTACGGCAAACCTGAGTTTTATTATTCGTAAACTTATGCAAACTCGATTTATTAAGTAACTTTACCATCCAAAATTTATTTGACGACTTATGAAAAAAATTACAATTTTACTCTTTGGATTTATATTTTCCCTTGGATTTGCACAAATGCCTGCGAATTATTACAGTGGAACTGAAGGTCTAACAGGGCCAGCTTTAAAAACAAAATTGAGCCAAATCATTAATGCAGGAGCCATCGATAATGGTTACGCTGGTCTTTATAACGGCTATCCCACCACCGATAAAGATAGTTTTTATGAAGGTGATAATTCTGTTTTAGATATGTATTCTGAAAATCCAAATGGACCAGATCCTTACAATTTTCAGCATGGTGTAAAAACATGTGGAAACTACAGTAATGAAAGTGATTGTTACAATAGAGAACACATTGTACCGCAAAGTTTTTTTAAGGAGGGACTTCCAATGAGAAGTGATATCCATTTCGTGAGACCTACGGATGGAAAGGTAAATGGAATGCGTAGCAATTATCCTTTTGCCATGGTGAGCAATCCTGCTTTTACCTCTAAAAATGGGACTAAAGTTGGTCCAAGCAGTTCTGCAGGTTACACTGGGTCTTCTGCTGAACCCATCGATGAATTTAAAGGTGATGTTGCCAGAATGGTTCTCTATTTTGTGACGCGTTATGAATCAAGATTAAGCAGTTTTTCCACGGGTAACATGTTGGGCGGCTCGCCGTTTCCCGGTTTGCAAGAATGGGAAAAAAATGTAATGATCGCTTGGTCTAACCAAGATCCAGTTTCTCCTACAGAAATCGAGAGAAATAATGCATCTTATGTTTTTCAAAAAAATAGAAATCCTTTTATTGATCATCCAGAATGGGTAGCTGCAATTTGGGGAACTCAGGTTGTGGATACAGAAATCCCTTCTACTCCAACTAACTTGGCTTTAAATTCAATTACCACTGGATCTGCTACTCTATCTTGGACCGCTTCTACAGATAATATTGCAGTTACGTATTACAAAGTTTTTGTCAATGGTATATTCAGTCGAAATTCTTCGACCAATTTAGTTACTGTTTCAGGATTAACGCAGGGAACCAATTATAATTTCTCTGTTGCAGCCGTGGATGGCGCTGGTAATGTTTCTCCGCAAAGTAACATCGTGAACGGAACAACCTTGGTTGATAATGAAGTACCAACAAATCCAACAAATCTAGCAGTAAGTTCGGTAGGATCAAATAATATTGAAGTTCAGTGGAGCGCTTCTACGGATAATGTGGGCGTTGCATCTTATGACATTTACGTAAACGGAGTTTTGGTGGGTTCTACAAGTTCTACCACGTCTAATATTGCTAATTTGGATCCTGCAACTACCTATTCAATTTATGTAATAGCGAAAGATGCCGGCGGAAACGTTTCTGGACCAAGCAACACCGTATTGGCTACTACAAGTAATATTGGAACGAATTGTGGCGATGAAAATTTTGAAACCATTCCAGCACCTGCTTCAATATACTCTACGTATAACTGGACAAGCAATGGAATTTCTTGGACTTCCGAAGATTCCAGAACAGATAGAAGTCTTAATGGTCGTGCCATCATGATTAGAAATGGATTTGTGACTGCGCTTTCTGTACCGAATGGAATTGGTAATTTAACCGTGACTACACAATTACAATTTAGTGGCACCCCTGGAAATTTAAAATTATTTGTGAATGGTGTGGACACCGGAAAAGTAATTCCCTACAGCGCTACTACCGCAACTACGGTAATTACAGGAATTAATATTTCTGGTAATGTTGAAATCAGTTTGGTTAATGATAATACCAATAGAATTGTTATCGATGATATGAAATGGACATGCTACACCTTAGCTGCCGTGAATGAAAATGGAATCAATAAAAATGCTTTGACCATCTATCCTAACCCTGTAAGAAACGGTGAATTGAATGTAAAAGGCAAAGACTTATCCGCCATTCAAACGGTGAATATTTTTGATTTTGCCGGAAAATTGGTTCAAACAATCAATCAACCTTTCAAAAATTCTACTAGAATTGCGTTGAAAAATCTACCGAAAGGCGTTTATCTATTGAAAGCAGACAACAGCACTGCTAAATTTATTGTGAACTAAGCGCAATAGAAATAATTTATTAAAGAAGACCGGTTTATCACTGGTCTTTTTTTATTTTTGAACTATGGAAATGCAAAAGAAATTCGGTTTAATCGGCACCAATATCTCTTACTCGTTTTCGAAGAAATACTTTGAAAATAAATTTCAGCGCATGATGCTTAAAAATCACACCTATGATATTTTTGATTTACAAAACATAACAGAAGTTGAAGAGTTATTTACCAAAGCTGATTTGGTGGGACTCAACGTAACTATTCCTTTCAAAGAAAAAATAATTCCTTTTCTGGATGAATTGAGTGACGAAGCTGAAAAAATTGGTGCAGTTAATTGCATTGTCATTAAAAACAAAGTAAAAAAAGGCTACAACACAGACGTTTTTGGATTTGAGAAAACCTTACTCATCCATCAAAAACCAATGCATCATTCTGCATTAATTTTAGGAAATGGTGGCGCAGCGAAAGCCGTGCAATATGTCTTACAAAAATTAAATATTCCATATCAATTCGTAACCAGAAAGGGAGATTTAAATTTTCAGAATCTCACGCCGGAAATAGTAGCGCAGAACCCTTTGATTATTCAATGTACTCCTGTGGGAACTTTTCCTAATGTTGAGGATTGCCTAGATTTTCCGTTTGAGGGAATTCATGAAAACCATTTGGTTATTGACCTCATTTACAATCCAGATTATACCGCCTTTATTAAAAAAGCTTCGGACAGAGGAGCAAAAACAGTAAATGGTTATTATATGCTTGAACAGCAGGCAGAAAAAAATTGGGAAATTTGGAACTATAAATAAAATAAAGTTAAATTAGTGCTCTGTTTCCTTTAAAAGGTGAAAAACGCGAAATTTTTCACCATTACATCTACTTAAAAAACTTGCTATGATTACAGAAGATTCAATCTCTGACCACCCTGAAAAAAAACTTCCCCTCGAAGAAACATCCACTGAAACTGCTTCTGAAGAATCTTCAGATTTGCCATTGGAGGAAACTCCAGATGAGCCTACGGAAGAGAAAGCTGAGGAAAGTGTAAAAGAAAATCCTTTGCCACCAGAAGAAACTCCAGAACCTAAAGAAGAAAATACGCTTCCACCAGAAGAAACTCCGACTCCGGAGTCCAATCATACAGAAACCATTTCCGAAGAATGGTCTTCGGTCAATGTGGGCGAGCAAATTCCGCCACCCGCAAAGATGCCGGAACCCATTCATGAAATATCTGAGGAGCAAGTTGCAGTAGCAAAAAGCAGTGATGAAAATTCGGATGCAGAAAATCATAAATCAGAGGGTCACGAAGCAAATGAAGAAGAAAATATTGCTAGTTTAGCTTTACCAGAAATTTTAAAGCAGATGGAAACCATCATAAATAAAGATGATGCAGGTTCCCAATATAAAAAATTCAATCACCTAAAAGAAGCCGCCAATCATTTGATTCACGAAGAAAATGCGGATCATAAAAAAGAATACGCCGCAGAAGGTCATTCCGAAGAAGAATATAGCTATCACAATCCTTCTCAAGCGAAACTTTCTAGCTTACTTCATATTTTCCGGGAGATTAATGACCGATATCACAAGGAACAAGATGAAAATCAAGCCAAAAATTTAGCGGAAAGACAAGCGATTATCGATAATTTAAAGCACCTCTATACCAATACGGAACCTGGAACCAATCTTTTCAAGGCAATTCGCCAAATTAAAGAAGACTGGAAAAACTCTGGGCAAGTCGCAAAATCAGAATTCAAACTTCTCAACAATAATTATTTCCACCACCTGAACCAATTCTATCAAATGCTTGATATGAATAAGGAATATATGGAGCAGGAATATGCACATAACTTAGAGAAAAGACAGCACATCATCGAGCGTGCAAAACAATTAGAAGTAGAACCAGCGGTGCAAAAAGCGCTGAATGAATTGCAATATTTGCATAAACTTTGGAAAGAAGAAGCAGAACCTGTTTCTGAAGAATTTCGGGAAAAAACCTGGGATGAGTTCAAAGAGATTTCTAACAGAATTCATGATCGAAAAGGAGAATTGTCTGCTCAAATTGAGGTAGAACAAAATGAAAATCTAGAGAAGAAGAATAAGATTATTGCAGATCTTAGTAAAATGGCAAGTCCAGAAAAAGAACCTAATCACAGTTACTGGCAAACCGCCATTAAAAAAGTTGAGGATTTACGCAGTGAGTTTTTAAAATTAGGAAGTGTACCGAGAAAATCTTCCAATCAAAACTGGAATGATTTTAAAACTAACCTGCGAAATTTCAACAATGCAAAAAATGAATTCTATAAAGGATTAAAGAATTCTCAGCAAACGAATTTGGACCAAAAATTAAAACTCATTCAAACAGCGAAGGACAATATGCTCTCTGAAGATTGGGAAATTTCCGTTCCACTCTACAAAAAACTTCAAGATGATTGGAAAAAAGTAGGTCACGTTCCAAGAAGCATGACCAACAAAGTGTGGGATGATTTCCGCGAAGCTTGTAATGTTTTCTTTAATAATTACAGAGAGAAAAACAATGCGGTTAATGACAACTGGAAAGAAAATTATAAAAATAAGAAGCAGCTTTTAGAGGAGTTGAAAGAGATTACAGATTCAGAAGGAAGCGTAGAAAAAATTGAGCATATTAAAAACACTTGGAATTCCATCGGAAAAGTTCCACGCGAGAAATTGCCCATCAATACAGAATTTAATAAGGTAATGAGGGAAAAACTGAAACTCAACAAAATCAACGAATACGATTTAAAAGAGGAAGGTTTAACGGAAAATCAACTGACGGACAAAGCGCGCAAAATCAAAAATCAGATTGCAGATTTAGAAGCAGAGATCGTGAAAATGGAGAATAACTTAGGTTTCTTCAGCAATTCTACGCGAGAAAATCCTTTGTTGAAAGACACCTTCGAAAAAATTGATGATAAAAAAGCGCAGTTGGAAAGTATGAAAAATACATTGCATCAAATTGTAACTGGAGAAAATTAGAAAACATGATGATTAAAAAAATTCTTTTCCTTGTGATGATTGCTCTCTTTTCTGGCGCAAAAGCGCAAGAAAATGCTACGGATTTACTTTCAATTCCGGGACCTATCGAATATGACGGAATAGAATTTTATTTAACTTGGAGCAAGCAACCCTCTAAAACATTATTTCGTCAGCAATATTTGCCTTCAGATGAAAGAATTGAAGATTTCACGCAACTCTTGGATTTTTCCTATTTTAATAAAGAAATTGAAATGGAATTGGCGGTTCGTCAAAAAGTAGAATCTATCCAAAGTCGAGAGGAAAAAGATAAATTTGCGAAAGTAAACGTTACTGAAAGTCCAGACGGCAAGGAATTTATTGTAGATTATTACATTTCCGAAGCACCGAGTAAAGGCGATTCCTTTGTGGAGTATAACATTTACCGCTTCAAAGAAATGCAGCAAGGAGACCAGAAGAAATTTTTAATTTTAAGCTTCGCAAAGAGAAATTATGGAGATTTAAAAGGTGCGGCCAAAGCATTATCAAAACAGAGAGATCATCTCTTAGCCACGATGATTGAATATAAAATTCCAGAAATTAAAGTTGCGACAAGTTCCGGTAATTAATCATAAAAATAAACAAACACCTGGCTAATCGTTGGGTGTTTTTTTTTCATTTAAAACTTCTGAAGTAAGCAAATTTGCCATTTTAAAATAAAGCAATTCTTGAAACTAATGACCGATCAAATCTACCTAAAGCGCTGTTTAGAATTAGCGAATAAAGCGCTCGGAAAAACCTATCCCAATCCGCTGGTTGGAAGTGTAATTGTGCACGAGGGAAAAATCATTGGCGAAGGTTACCATCAAAAAGCTGGCGAACCGCATGCTGAAGTTAATGCCGTGCGTTCCGTAAAAAACAAAGTATTGCTTAAAGAATCTACAATTTATGTCTCTCTAGAACCATGTTCTCATTTTGGAAAAACGCCACCCTGCGCCAATATGATCGTAGAACAGGGGTTTGAAAAAGTGGTTATCGGTACGGTAGATTTGCATGAAAAAGTAAATGGGAAAGGCATTGAAATTTTAGAAAATGCAGGAATAGAAGTAGCTTCTGGAAAATTAGACCAGGAAAGTCGGGAATTAAATAAGCGGTTTTTTACTTTTCATGAGAAGAAACGTCCTTACATTATCTTAAAATGGGCACAATCTGGCGATGGTTTTTTGGATCAAAATTTTAAACCTACGCAAATTGGTAATCCTTTGACCAAACAATTTGTGCATCAGTTGCGGAGTGAAGAACACGCAATTTTGGTGGGAACCAATACGGCAATAAATGATAATCCAAGTCTAACGGTGCGCAAAGTTGAGGGCAGAAATCCCATCAGAATTTTAATTGATTTTGATTTAAAGGCATCACCAAATTCAAAAATTTATAATGAGGATGCAAGCACTCTTGTTTTTAATGCTGAAAAAAGTAGTGAAGAAAACCACCTGAAATTCATAAAAATTGAAAAGGAAAATTTTCTGGAAAATTTAATGAAAGAACTTTTCGAAGAGAATATCCAATCTGTAGTTGTAGAAGGTGGAAGTTATACGCTTCAGCAATTCATTGACGCTAATCTGTGGGATGAAGCCCTCATTATAAAAAATGATAATCTACTCTTTGAAAAAGGGACGAAAGCGCCACACTTTAATTATGAGGAAGACCGCATAGAAAATTTTGGAGACAACACCATTGCGTTTTACAAAAATCAGGATTCACTTTCCTACTAAACGACGGCCTCAATTTGGAAAATCTCAGTTTTAAAACCCTTAAAAATCCAATCCTGGAAATGCTCTACAAAGAAAAGGGTAGCAAATTTATTGGGTTTGCTTATCCTGTAGATCAAGAAAGTGATTTTAAAAAAGCACTGGAAGAAGTAAAATTGCTTCATCCAAAAGCAACGCATCATTGTTACGCATTCCGCATTGGGATAAAGGGAGAAAATTACCGTGCAAATGATGATGGAGAACCAAGTGGAAGTGCTGGTTTACCGATTTATAATCAACTTTTAGCGCACGAATTGACGAATATATTCGTGGTTGTAGTTAGATATTACGGCGGCACAAAACTCGGAGTTTCTGGCTTGGTGAAGGCTTATAAAGAAACCGCCAAATTGACCTTGGAATCTGCAGAAATCATCACCAAAGAACTTGAAAGTGAAGTTCATATTTCATTTGAATTTTCTCAACAAAATCAAATTTTCACTTTACTCAATAAATTGGATGCGAAAATTATTGACTTCAAAACAGAAGAGCGCTGTACTATTTCTGCAAAGATCAAATTGGCATTAAAAGAAAACATCTCGGAACAATTGTCCGAGATGCAAAATATTGATTTTAATTTTTCTTAAAAATTAGAGGAATAATTTTAATTTTAATCTCTTCTTCCTAGTAACATTGATGCCCAATAAAGTAATTGTGCTAATGACCCTAAAGCTGCAACCAAATACGTTCTTGCTGCCCATTTCAAAGAATCTTCTACTCCCACATATTCTTCAGCGGTTACTGTTCCTGTGGTTTTTAACCATTTCATGGCTCTATTACTTGCATCATATTCTACTGGTAAAGTCACAAACGCAAATAAAGTAGTCATTGCAAATAAGGCAACCCCAATTGCTAAAACGGTAGTGTTTCCGTTTGGATTTTCTATGGAACGCGTTGCGAACATTAATCCAATACCTGCCATCAAAACGAATTGCATTAAATTAGAAGTGATATTCACAATTGGAACTAGTTTAGATCTTAATTGCAACATAGAATATCCTACCGCATGTTGAATCGCATGTCCACACTCATGTGCAGAAACTGCCGCCGCGGCTGCATTTCTTTGCATATAAACTCCTTCTGACAAATTAACTGTTTTGTCTGATGGGTTGTAATGGTCGGTTAATTGTCCCGGCACAGAAATTACTTGAACATCTGTAATTCCATTATCCCTCAACATTTTTTCTGCTACTTCTTTCCCAGATAATCCATTTCGTAGATTTACTTGGGAATAGTAGGCAAACTTAGATTTCAGCTTGTTGGAAACGTACCAACTTAGAAGCATAGAAATCCCAATAATCGCGTAATATCCTATCATTTTTTAACTTTATTTTAGATTTAATTTTCGGCTACTGAGAAGTAAATAACGTGCCAAAGTTTTGATATTTGTTTTAATCAATTATATTTGTTTTTTTAAAACTCAACCATGTCCGAAATATCACTTCTCGAGGTTAAAACAGTACAGGACCTAAATAAGTTTGTCGCCTTTCCGATGGAGCTTTATAAGAACAATAAGAATTACGTTCCTCCTTTAATTAATGACGAAAAAAACATTTGGAATCCAAAGGAAAACCCAGCCTTGGCTTATTGCGAAACTAAGAAAATTTTAGCGTATAAAAACGGAAAAATGGTCGGCAGAATTGCAATTATTTTTAACACTCACGATATGAAAGAATTAGGATCGAATAAAATTCGATTCGGGTGGTTGGATTTTATTGATGATTATGAAGTTTCAAAAACTTTGATCAATTGTGCCATAGACTTTGCCAAACAGCATGAAGTGACCAAAATTGAGGGACCCATGGGTTTCACCAATTTGGATAAAGCAGGAATGCTCACCATGGGTTTTGATAAATTAGCGACCATGATTGGTCTTTATAACTTCCCCTATTATCCTGAGCATTTGGAAAAATTAGGCATGGTAAAAGAAAAAGAGTGGGTAGAATTTGAAATGAATTTTCCTACAATTTTGCCAGAAAAGGTTAAGAAATTCAGTTCCCTAATTGCCGAAAAATATAAACTCAAAGTTTTAGACTTTAAAAGCAAGAAAGAAATTTTGCCACTTGTAGAGCCGATGTTCAAACTATTAGATCAAACATACAATACGCTTTCTACCTATACGCCGATTACAGATGAACAGATAAAAACGTATCGGGAAAAATATTTTCCTTTTATTGACAAGAATTATGTGATTTGCGTGGCAGATGAAAATGATAAACTTGTTGCCTTTGCCGTAACCATGCCTTCCTATTCTAAAGCATTGCAGAAAGCGAAAGGTAAATTGTTTCCCTTTGGTTGGTGGCATTTCTTGCAAGCTGGTAAAAAAAATGACCGCGCCAATTTCTATTTGATAGGTATTCATCCCGAGTATCAGAGGCGTGGCGTTACATCGATTATTTTCAAGGAAATTTTTGTACGGTTTAATAAAATGGGAATTATATTCGCAGAAACCAATCCAGAATTGGAAGAAAACAAAAGTGTACAGGTTTTGTGGCAAGATTACAATCCGACCAATCATAAGCGAAGACGCACTTATTCCTTAGAAATACGCGCTTAAAATGAAATATCAACTGTATATCTATGTGTTGCTGATTCTCGCCTTTGTGGCATACAATCAATTCTATCAAGTAAAAGATGCACGCTTGAATAGTATTATTAATATTCTCTTCGCCAGTTTTTTATTTTTATACATCGGATATATTGCTTGGGCCGTCTTGAAAAAACTACGGAGCACGAAAAAAAAATAGGCTATTTTTACTCATTCTAAATTAAAAAAAAGCAACTACTACTGCACATTTAGAGGCCTTATATTTCGTCTTTACATCTTAATTCATTAAATTTGCCTACTGAGAAATAATGTAGTTCAATGAATTTACCAGAAAATTATATACCGATCATCATCCAAGCTTTGGTTGCGATTGGATTTGTAGCCATTTCCCTTTTGGGTGCTCACTTTTTAGGCCCAAGACAAAGTGATTCTACCGTTACTAAAAATAAAAACTTTGAGTGTGGGATAGAAAGTGAAGGAGATGCGAGAAGTCCCTTTTCCATCCGCTACTTTCTTACCGCTATACTTTTCGTTTTGTTTGATATAGAAATTGTGTTCTTTTATCCTTACGCCGTTAATTTCCGAGAATTTGGGGTTGAAGGTTTTATCGCCGTGCTCACTTTTGTATCCATTTTCTTTTTAGGATTTGTATATGTTTTGAAAAGAGGCGCATTGGACTGGAATAAATAATAATCTGCTTACAACTCCGTATTAACGGAATTTTAGGTTTTTAAAAAGTTTTAGAATGTCAGAAATATCACCAATAATAAATACAAACGCTCCTGCTCCAGAAGGTTTTTCTGGCGAAGGCTTTTTCGCAACACAATTAAGCGATCTAATCGGAATGGCGCGTTCCCTTTCCCTTTGGCCTTTACCTTTCGCAACTTCTTGTTGTGGAATTGAGTTTATGGCGACCATGGGACCAAACTATGATTTAGCACGTTTCGGTGGCGAAAGAATGAGTTTCTCCCCAAGACAAGCTGATGTTTTAATGGTTTGCGGAACAATATCTAAAAAATTAGGACCCATCTTGAAAGAAGTTTATACACAAATGGCAGAACCAAAATGGGTAATTTCCGTAGGTGCTTGCGCATGCAGTGGAGGAATTTTTGATTCTTATTCAGTTTTACAGGGCATAGACCGAATTATTCCTGTGGATGTATATGTTCCAGGTTGTCCGCCAAGACCAGAACAAATTCTTGAAGGCTTTATGCAAGTGCAAGCTTTGGCGACAAGTGAAAGTTTAAGAAGAAGAGACCTTCCTCAGTACAAAGAATTATTGGAATCTTACAACATCAACTAGGTTTATGGAATTCACCAATAATTTTGTCCAAGAAGCAATTACCCGCGAATTTCCCGATTCCGTTCTTAATATTTCCGAATCTTACGGAATGTTAACGCTTGAAATTAAAAAAGAAGATTTAAAGAAAGTAGTGCATCACATGAAGGACTCTTCTCTAAATTTCTTTTTTTTAACTGATGTGTGTGGAATTCACCACCCAGAAATGCCAGAAAAAGAACTTGGAGTAATTTACCATCTGCACAATTTGGTGGAAAACAGACGTGTTCGACTAAAAACTTTTATGCCGCGCGAAAATGCAGAAGTTGATACTTTAACAGACTTATATGCCGGTGCAAACTGGATGGAAAGAGAAACTTTCGATTTTTATGGAATTAAATTTAAAGGACACCCAGATTTACGGGTTATTTTAAATGATCCAGAATTGGGTTACCATCCGATGTTAAAAGAATATCGATTAGAAGATGGAACCAGAATGGATAAAGATGACACCATGTTCGGTAGATAAAATGCTTAGTAGAAAAGCAAAACGCTTAACTCAGTTGTAATTATGAAAGATAACGCCCTCTCTAATATATTAAATCAGTACGATGCTCAAGATCAAATCGACGGGCAATTGTACACCCTAAATTTCGGTCCGACTCACCCTGCCACACACGGAATTTTTCAAAACATCCTGACTATGGATGGCGAAAAAATTCTGCATTCTGAGCAAACCGTTGGATACATTCACCGTGCTTTCGAAAAAATTTCCGAGAGAAGAAATTTCACCCAAATTACGACTCTTACTGACCGTATGAACTATTGCTCCTCACCTATCAATAACTTGGGATGGCATATGACGGTTGAAAAATTACTCGGAGTAACCATGCCGAAAAGGGTAGATTACATGCGGGTAATTATGATGGAACTTGCAAGAATTGCAGACCACTTGGTTTGTAATGCGGTAACCGGAGTTGATACTGGAGCTTTAACTGGATTTACTTATTTGTTCCAAGATCGTGAAAAAATTTACGATATGTATGAGGAAGTTTGCGGAGCCAGATTAACTACAAACATGGGAAGAATTGGAGGTTTCGAAAGAGATCTAACCCCAAAATTCCATGAATTATTAACGGACTTTTTGAAAACATTCCCCGCAAGATTTATGGATTTTTGTAATCTCTTAGAAAGAAACAGAATTTTCATGGACCGCACGATTGGTGCAGGTTCTATAACAGCAGAACGTGCCTTAAACTACGGTTTCACAGGTCCAAATTTACGTGCAGCCGGAGTTGATTATGACGTTCGTGTTTCGGAACCTTATTCTTCTTATCAAGATTTTGATTTTATTATTCCAGTAGGAACTGCAGGTGACACTTACGACCGCTTTATGGTGCGTCAGCAAGAAATTTGGGAGAGTCTGAAAATCATTGAGCAAGCCCATAAAAATCTTCCAGAAGGACCATTCCACGCTGATTTACCAGATTTTTACCTGCCAGAAAAAGCAGATGTTTACAACAATATGGAGGCTTTAATTTACCATTTCAAAATCGTAATGGGCGAAACGGAAGTTCCAAAAGGTGAAGTCTATCATGCGGTAGAAGGCGGAAATGGAGAATTAGGTTTCTATTTGGTGAGTGATGGTGGTAGAACACCTTACAGACTGCATTTTAGAAGACCTTGTTTCATTTATTACCAAGCTTTTCCAGAAATGATTACAGGTTCTGTAATTTCAGATGCAGTAGTTACATTGAGTAGTTTAAATGTCATTGCCGGAGAATTAGACGCATAAAAAATCAAATACGAAACTTAAATTTAAGATTTTAAAATCTAGAATTTAAAATTTAAAATAAAAAAGAAGTGAGCGAAACAATAGCTTTCAGACCTGAGACCATGCAGCAGGTTAATAAAATTATAGCAAGATATCCAGAAGGAAAACAAAAATCCGCCTTGATTCCTCTTTTGCACGTTGCGCAAAAAGAATTTGATGGTTGGTTAGCAGTTCCAGTAATGGATTATGTAGCTGAAATTCTGAATATTCAACCGATTGAAGTGTATGAAGTGGCAACATTCTATACCATGTTCAATATGAAACCCGTGGGAAAATTCGTTTTAGAAGTTTGTCAGACTGGTCCTTGTATGTTAAACGGAAGCGATGCAATTATCAATCATATCCGAGAAACATTGAATATAAAAGTAGGTGAAACTACTGCAGATGGACTTTTCACTTTAAAAACTGTAGAATGTTTAGGCGCTTGCGGTTACGCACCAATGATGCAGTTGGGCGATTTTTATCATGAACATTTAACCAATGAAAAAGTAACTGAGATCATTGCACTTTGCAGAGAAGGTCAGCTTGCTTTGGATTAATTTTTTAATAACTAATGAGTAAAAAACTTTTACTTAAAGACGCACATATAGAAGGAATTCGCTATTTTGAAACCTACCGGAAACAAGGTGGTTATGATGCAGTGGAAAAAGCCTTCAAAATGTCACCAGAAGAAATTACGGAAGAAGTGAAAACTTCAGGACTTCGTGGTCGTGGTGGTGCAGGTTTCCCTACAGGTTTAAAATGGAGCTTTCTGGCAAAACCAGAAGGCGTTCCAAGATATTTAGTAGTAAACGCTGATGAATCTGAACCCGGAACTTTCAAGGATCGCTACTTAATGGAATTTCTTCCGCACCTGTTGTTGGAAGGTATGATTATTTCCTCTTTCGCTTTGGGCGCAAACACAGCCTACATTTACATCCGCGGCGAATATGCTTGGATTGTAAACATCTTAGAAGAAGCCATCGATGAAGCAAAAGCTGCAGGATTTCTTGGTAAAAATATTTTAGGAGCAGGTTACGATTTAGAAATTTACGTTCAGCGTGGCGCCGGAGCTTATATCTGCGGTGAAGAAACAGCCTTGCTAGAATCATTGGAAGGTAAACGCGGAAATCCTCGTTTGAAACCGCCTTTTCCAGCCGTTAAAGGACTTTGGGAATGCCCAACTGTTGTAAATAATGTAGAAACTATTGCTGCAGTAGTTCCAATAATCAATATTACCGGAGCTGAATATGCCAAAATTGGTGTAGGTAGATCTACAGGAACCAAATTAATTTCCGCATGTGGAAATATTAATAAACCGGGTGTTTACGAAATCGACATGACCATTACGGTGGAAGAGTTTATTTACTCTGATGAATACTGTGGTGGAATTCCGAACGGTAAAAAATTAAAAGCCTGTATTCCAGGTGGAAGTTCCGTTCCAATTGTTCCTGCGAATTTATTATTACAAACCATCAACGGCGAGCCGCGATATATGAATTATGAATCCCTTGCAGACGGAGGTTTTGCGACAGGAACCATGATGGGTTCAGGTGGATTTATCGTTTTAGACGAAGATCAAAGTGTGGTTAAACATACCTTGACTCTTGCGCATTTTTACATGCACGAAAGTTGTGGACAATGTACACCATGCCGTGAAGGAACTGGTTGGATGTGGAGAATTTTGAAAAATATCAATGCTGGAGTTGGTAAAATGGAAGACATCGATTTGCTTTGGGATGTTCAGCGCAAGATTGAAGGAAACACGATTTGTCCGCTTGGTGATGCCGCAGCATGGCCAGTTGCCGCTGCAATCCGTCATTTCCGTGATGAATTTGAATGGTATATTGACAATCCAGAAGCTTTAACCAGAAATTATGGATTGGCAAATTATGCAGATCCAATTCCGGTTGCAGCGAAATAGAAGATAATTAAGATCGTCGCGAAGTGGCGCTTTAATAGAGAATAGGAGAAAATCCTATTGAGAGATTTTAATAAATAAATGAAGAAGTTCTTTAAAGTATTTGTATTCCTTTTTATAGGGTTGAATTTTGTTTTTGCACAGGAAAAAGATTCAGTTGATTTAAGTGGCCTAATGTCTGATCACGGTGATGTTTCATTTAAAAATACATTATCAAGAAAAGGACAAATGTTCGTTTTTTGGGGTTGGAATAGAGCGGCGTTTACCAAATCTGATATTAGATTTAAAGGAAGCGCTTATGATTTCACATTAGAAAATGTAGTCGCGCATGATAGACCTTCACCATTAAGTTGGGATTATATTAATCCAGGAGATATTTCAACTCCACAATTTAATTTTCGATTAGGATATTTTATTAAGGATAGTTTAGCTTTGGTTATTGCTCAGGATCACATGAAATATGTGATGGATCAAAATCAGACCGTTGATTTTTCAGGTAATATTAGTGATCCAGTTTACGCGGCAATGGCTGAGAATGGTACAGTAGATCTTCGAGATAAAGAATTTCTGACCTTCGAACATACAGACGGATTGAATTATGTAAACCTCGGTTTAGAAAAATACAATTCCCTATATTCTTCAAAAAATATAGATATCGTTTGGAGTTATGGAGGTGGTACAGGAGTAATGTTTCCGAAAAGTAATATCAAACTTTTTGGAAATGAGAGAAGCGATCGATTTCATGTTGCCGGCTTTGGTTTAGATGCAAGAACGAATATCAATTTTGTTTTTTGGAACCATTGGATGGCAAGAATAGAAGCGAAAGCAGGTTATATCAATATGTTTGATATTAAAACAACCCTTAATAATCAACCTGATAAAGCAATGCAAGATTTTGTTTTTGGTCAGATCAATTTTGGAGTTGGATATACTTTTAAGATTAAAAAATAAATAATTCATTTTTGAATTCATATATAATGAGCGACGAAATTAAAAAATTTAAGGTAACCATAGATGGACAGACAACTGAAGTTTTGCCCGGGACTTCTATTTTAGAAGCAGCCCGCCAAATTGGAGGTAAATCTGTGCCACCTGCAATGTGCTATTACAAACCCTTGGAAACCAGTGGTGGAAGATGCAGAACTTGTTTGGTAGAAGTTTCTAAAGGTTCTGATGCAGATTCCCGACCAATGCCAAAATTAGTGGCAAGTTGCAGAACTGGTGTGATGGACGGTATGGAAGTGAAAAACTTACTTTCAGAAAAAACGCAGGAAGCCAGAAAAGCGGTAACTGAGTTTTTACTGATTAACCACCCATTAGATTGCCCAGTTTGTGATCAGGCCGGAGAATGCCATCTCCAGGATTTAGGTTATGAGCACGGTGTAGAAGCAACCCGAACAGAATTCGAAAGAAGAACCTTTGAACCGGAAGATATTGGTCCCAATATTAAATTGCACATGAATAGATGTATTCTGTGTGCAAGATGTGTATTGGCGGCGAATCAGTTAACAGAAACCCGCGAACATGGAATTCTATTCCGTGGAGAAGTGGCAGAAATTTCTACTTACCTGAACAAGGCTTTAGACAATGACTTTATTGGAAATGTAATTGATGTTTGTCCTGTAGGCGCGTTGACCGATAGAACTTCCCGTTTCGCAACCAGAGTTTGGTTTACAAAACCAATGAACGGAACTTGTGAATGTACGAAGTGTTCCGGAAAAGCAGTATTGTGGATGAAAGGTGAAGAAATAATTCGTGTAACCGCCAGAAAAGATCAATATGATGAAATTATTGATTGGATTTGTAATGAATGCAGATTCGAGAAGAAAGAAACCAGCCTTTGGAATATTGAAGGTCCTAGACATATAGACCGTCACTCTGTGATTTCCTTAAATCATTATGAGAAACCGAAAAATATGGTCAGCTTGCTGAATAACTCAGATGCGAAAGAATTAAGCGCAGAAGATGAAGCAGAATCTCAGGCGAAGTCTGAAAACAATTTTAATTTGATGTAGTTCTTTTTAAAGAACAAAATTTTCTAAAATAATATGGGTTTATTAACTTTTAAAATCATACTCGTTGTTGTACTCTTTGTGCTTGCACTTACGGTAGCGGCCTACTCTACTTGGGCAGAACGTAAAGTTGCAGCGATTATGCAAGACAGAATTGGACCGAACCGTTCTGGACCTTTCGGATTATTACAGCCCCTTGCGGATGGAGGTAAATTTTTCTTCAAAGAAGATTTTACGCCCGCGGGAGCAGAAAAATTCCTCTTTGTAGTAGGGCCGTCTTTGGTGATGTTTATTTCCTTGATTACGGGAGCCATTATTCCATGGGGGAAAACCTTGAATATTGGTGGAAATTCTTATGACCTTCAAGTTGCCAACATTGATGTTGGTGTTTTGTATTTGGTAGCCATGGTTTCCATCGGAGTTTATGGGATTATGATCGGTGGTTGGGCATCCAATAACAAATTCTCTTTAATTGGTGCAATTCGGGCAAGTTCTCAAATGATTTCTTACGAATTATCCTTGGGTCTGGCTTTATTGGCGATTATTATGATGGCGGGTTCATTGGATTTAAAAGTAATTGTAGAGCAACAAACGCACGGAAAAATTTGGGGAATTTTACCCGAAGTTTCTGGAACGAACTGGAATATTTTCTATCAGCCCTTGGCTTTCATAATTTTTTATGTAGCGTCTTTGGCAGAAACAAACAGATCTCCTTTTGATTTACCAGAATGTGAATCTGAATTGGTGAATGGTTATCATACGGAATATTCTTCCATGAAATTAGGATTATATATGTTTGGGGAATATGTAAATATGTTTATTTCCAATGCATTAATCGTAGTCTTATTCTTTGGTGGATACAATTATCCGGGAATTGATTGGGTAACGAATAACTGGGGAGAAAATGCCGCAGGGATTCTTTCCATCTTTTCATTCTTAGGAAAAACAGTAATTGGAATTTTAATCTTTATGTGGATCAGATGGACTTTGCCAAGATTTAGATATGATCAGTTGATGCACTTAGGTTGGAAAAAATTAATTCCTTTCGCTTTGCTGAACTTGATGTTAACAGGCGCGGTGATATTGGCATTTGAGCATTTTATGAGATAACAATCTTCTTTAAGGAGCATTGAAAAAAGCTCGAAAGGAGAAACCCGTTTTAAATATAGCCCCGATTGTAGCGGCATCCTTTTATAAGGACGAAGGACGCCTAAAAGATAGAGCGGAAAGCGGGACAGAACGAGAAAAGGAGCTCAGAAGAAATTGCTCCCGTAAAAAATAAAAATATCTTCAGAAATGAAACTTTTGAAAATTCATCAATCGATAACGATGAGTTTAGAAGTTTTAGAAACCCGAAGAAAAAGATAAAGAAAGCAGATGAAATTAACGAATAGATCAAAAGTGGTCTCCAACAAAAAAATGACTTTCGGTGAAAGCGTTTACCTTCCCGCGATTTTCAAGGGAATGGGAATTACTTTTCGCCATGCCATGAAGTCTGTTTTTGGTGATGGTGTAGCCACCGTGCAATATCCGGAGGAGCAGCGTCCACGCGTAAAAGTTTGGCGCGGGGAGCAAGTTTTAAAACGTGATGAAGAAGGTAGAGAAAGATGTACTGCTTGTGGACTTTGCGCCGTAGCTTGTCCTGCAGAAGCCATTACCATGACGGCGGCTGAACGTACGAAAGAAGAAAAACACCTCTACCGCGAAGAAAAATATGCAGCTGTCTATGAAATTAACATGTTGCGTTGTATTTTCTGTGGAATGTGTGAAGAAGCTTGCCCGAAATCAGCAGTTTATTTAACAGATCGCTTGGTGAATGTGGAAGAAAACCGCGGCAGTTTTATCTATGGAAAAGATAAGTTGGTAGAAAAAATCAACGAAAGAATTGATATTACCGCAAGACAGAGTGAATTGCAAAAAAAATCCGTGAAGTAGATGGAGCAGATTATATTTTTCATCGTGGCATCGATCGCAGTTGCTAGTGCAGTAAGTTTTGTATTCGCAAAAAATCCAATGTACGCGATTCTTTCCCTTATTGTGACCATGTTTTCCATTGCGGCTTTGTACATTATTTTAAATGCGCAGTTCCTTGGAATTGTACAAATCATAGTATACGCTGGAGCCATCATGGTGTTATTCCTTTACATTTTAATGATGCTTAATCTGAGTAAAGAGGACGAAAGCAAGAAACAAAACTTGATGAAGTTCATCGGAGTTTTCTCCGCAGGATTATTGTTGATTGGTATTTTGGGAGCGTATCGCGGATTTACTTTTCAGCCTGTAGCGGTGGATGTACGTGCAGACATCGGACTCACCAAAAATCTTGGTCGCTTATTGTTTAACGAATATGTTTTGCCCTTCGAGTTGGCTTCTATCCTGATTTTAGCAGGGATTGTAAGTGCGGTATTGATTGGTAAAAAAGACTTATAATATTATGGAAGTAAATTCATTTATACAGGCAATTCCCCTGGAGTATTTCATTATGCTCAGTACGGTGATGTTTTGTTTGGGAGTTTTGGGAGTTTTGATTAGAAAAAATGCCATTATTATTTTAGGATGTGTGGAATTGATGCTGAACTCTGTAAACCTTTTGCTGGCAGCTTTTTCCAGTTACAAAGGTGATGGACATGGGCAAATTTTAGTATTTTTTATCATGGTAGTTGCTGCAGCAGAAGTAGCCGTTGGTTTAGCCATTATCGCCATGATGTATAGAAATACAAAATCTGTAGACATCAGTATATTTAATAAATTAAGAGGATAATTATAGATGGAAAATTTAGTTTACGCAATTATACTTTTACCTTTACTCGGATTTTTAATCAATGGGCTTTTCGGTAAAAATTTGCCGAAAATGTTTGTTGGAGCTTTTGCAACTTTAGTTGTTTTTGCTTCTTTCTGTATTGCGGTGAGTATATTTTTAAATTTCGATGCAGCGGCTCCTCCTGTTATTGTGAAGGCCTTTGAATGGTTTAGAATCAGTGGAATTCAAGTTAATTTTGCTTTTCAAATTGATCAACTTTCTCTGATGATGATAATGATCATCACGGGAATTGGCTCTTTAATTCATCTCTACTCTATTGGCTACATGAGTCACGACAAAGGGTTTTATAAATTCTTTACTTATTTAAATCTATTTATTTTCTCCATGTTGCTTCTTGTAATGGGAAGTAATTACCTTATTCTTTTCATCGGTTGGGAAGGTGTAGGATTGTGTTCTTATCTCCTCATCGGATTTTGGTACAGCAATCCACAATATGATGCAGCTGCCAGAAAAGCTTTTATCATGAATAGAATTGGAGATTTAGGAATGATTGTAGGAATCATTATGATTGCTCAACAAACCAACGCTGTAGATTTTCTATCCGTAGCACAGAATTCAGGGCAGTTTGAATTGGATTCTACCATGATAATTTTCATAACAGGAAGTCTATTTATCGGTGCGATGGGTAAATCTGCTCAAATTCCTTTATTCACTTGGCTTCCAGATGCAATGGCAGGACCAACTCCAGTTTCTGCATTAATCCACGCTGCAACCATGGTTACTGCCGGGATTTATTTGGTGGTACGATCTAACTTCTTATTTTCTTTGGCGCCCACCACATTAGAAGCCATCTTATTTATCGGTTTAACCACCGCCTTAGTTGCTGCCTTTATTGGTTTAAGACAAAACGATATTAAAAAAGTTCTCGCCTACTCTACTGTTTCTCAACTAGGATTTATGTTTGTGGCAGTTGGAGTTGGAGCCTATACCACGGCAATGTTTCACCTAATGACGCATGCATTTTTCAAAGCTTTATTATTCCTTGGTTCAGGTTCTGTGATTCATGCCATGAGTGATGAGCAGGATATGAGATTGATGGGTGGTTTAAAGAAAAAAATTCCCATTACGCATATTACCTTTTTAATAGGAACCTTAGCAATTTCAGGATTTCCTTTCCTTTCCGGAATGATTTCTAAAGATGAAATTCTAACCAACGCGTGGGCGAAACATCCCGCAATTTGGGTAGCCTTATTCGCAATTGCAGCCATGACGGCAATTTATATGTTCCGTGCTTATTATCTGACTTTCCATGGAGAGTTTAGAGGAACACCAGAACAAGAAAAGCATCTGCATGAAAGTCCGAAAACAATGACCATTCCTTTGATGATTCTTGCCGGATTATCTATCGTTGGAGGTTTTATTAATCTTCCTCACTTTATTGGACACGGAAATTATTCCAGGTTAGCAGATTGGTTAAAATCGATTTATAAAATTGATATCAGTTTACCTGAAGTGGATTTCGGAACAGAGATGATTTTACTTTCATTAACGATCATCATGTTTTTCACCGTTTGGTTCATCGTGAAGAAAATTTACGTCGATAAGAAAAAAATGGCTTTGCCAGATGAAAAATATACGGGTTGGGAAAGACTTTCTAATAAGAAATTATTTCTTGATGAACTCTACAATGCTACCTTCATCAAGTTTACAGAAGGTTTAGGCGTAGGCGGAAATATGTTTGACAAAGGCGTACTGAACAAATTTGTAGACTACATCGGAATTGGTGCCGAAGATTCTGGACGTGCCGCAAAACGCCTTCAAAACGGAAATGTAGAGAATTATGTTCTCATCATGTCTTTGGCCATAGGAATTATTTTAATTGTTAACTTTATATTACAATAGTAAATGTCATACCTATTATTAACATTACTACTATTACCTCTTGTAGGTTCTGCATTGGTGTTCGCGTGGAAAAATCCCGCAAGTAAATTTTTAGCTTTAGGGATTGCATTTGTACAGATGTTTCTCACCTTTTACATGCTTTCTGATTTTGATTTCAAACCAACTGTAGATTCAGTTCTGCAGCATGAAATTAATTATCCTTGGATGCGCTTCATAGAGACGCAATTGCATTTCGGGGTTGATGGAATGAGTATGTTATTGCTTCTGCTCACCACTATATTAACACCTTTGATCATTCTTTCCGCTTTCAATGAAAAGCCTGGATACAAGAATACGTTTTACGGTTTAATCTTATTGATGCAGTTTGGTCTGATCGGAGTTTTTACTTCTTTAGACGGATTGTTATTCTATATTTTCTGGGAAGTTACCTTAATTCCAATTTGGTTAATCGCTGGAATTTGGGGTCAAGAGAATAAGAAAATTCAGTTTACAACCAGATTTTTTGTCTACACCTTTGTCGGTTCCCTCTTTATGTTGGTTGGATTGATATATGTGTACACCAATTCTGCGTCATTCGCTTTAACAGACCTTTACAACGCTGATTTAACCGTTGCGGAACAAACTGTAGCGTTTTGGTTTATCTTCTTCGCCTTTGCGGTGAAGTTGCCTATCTTTCCTTTCCATTCTTGGCAACCAGATACTTATACCTACTCTCCAACGCAAGGTTCCATGCTACTTTCCGGAATTATGCTGAAGATGGCTATTTATGGACTATTGAGATGGTTATTGCCAATTACTCCAGCGCCAATTTTAGGCATATCTGGACAGATTGTTTTGGTTTTAGCCATTATCGGGATTGTTCATGGAGCGCTCATCGCAATTATTCAAAACGATTCCAAAAGGATTATCGCTTATTCTTCTTTATCTCACGTTGGGTTGATGGTGGCTGGAATTATGGCTTCTGCTATTCTTACCATGAAAGGAACCTTAACGATAACTGGTGGCGAAGGAGCTTTAGTACAAACTTTTGCCCACGGTATTAATGTGGTTGGATTATTTTACTGTGCCGATATTTTATTCAAAAAATTCAAAACCCGCGATATTCGTAAAATGGGTGGTCTGGCGAAAGTAGCCCCAAAATTTGCAATCCTCTTCATGATTATTTTACTAGGATCTATCGCCTTGCCTTTAACCAATGGATTTATTGGGGAATTTATTTTGATCAAAGCCATTTTCGATTATAATATTCTTGCTGCTGTAATTGCAGGAACTACCATGATATTCTCTGCGGTTTATTTGTTCCGTTTCTTCGGAAAATCGATGCTTGGTACAGGAGATGAAGCCGTATTATCATCGACAGGTGATATTTCTGCTGTAGAATTTACGGTTCTCGCAAGTTTGGTAGTTTTTGTTTTGGTGTTGGGGATTTTTCCGCAACCCATTCTTGATATGGTCAATAGTTCGCTGAAGTTCATTTTCTCTTCGATGATGAATTAAGAAAAATAATAATAAAGAAATAAGAGATGAAGACAGTGGATGAAAATCCAAAGTCCCGAATCTATAAATCTCAAATCTATACTAAATGAGCGTTTTAATCATCATATTCCTTACCGCGGTAATTGCATTGTTTGCAGGTGTTTTCGAGCAGGGAAAATATTCCAGATACATTGGTATTTTAGGAATTATCATTGCATTTTATGTGAGCTTTTTACCAGAATTAGAATTTTTCGATCAGTATAAAAGCATGTTCGAATTCGGACCTAATGCAGCTTTGTTTACCAAAATTTCTTTGGTCATCACCTTATTGATATTCTTCTTAGGCGGATTTGCCTTTAGCAATCACCGCAGCCACCAATCAGAATTATACGCCTTAATGCTTTTCTCTCTTGTTGGTGGTATTGTACTTTTTGGATTTCAAAACATAGTCACCTTGTTTTTGGGCGTAGAAATTCTTTCCATTCCTCTTTACGTATTGGCAGGAAGCAATAAGACAGATTTGCGTTCTAACGAAGCTTCCATTAAATATTTCTTAATGGGTGCCTTTGCAACCGGATTTTTATTGTTTGGTATTGCTTTAATTTATGGCAGTTCCAGCAGTTTTGATTTATATACCATTCATGAATACTCCATCAATAATCCAAAAGATGTAATGTTCATCATGGGTGCAGTTTTAATGATGGCAGCTTTGGCTTTTAAAGTATCTTTAGCACCTTTCCACATGTGGAGTCCGGATGTTTATCAAGGTTCTCCCTCATTGATTACCGCGTTTATGATGTCTACTGTGAAAATCAGTGCATTCTACGCTTTCTTTAAAATGATGAGTATTGGATTCTTTGGAATTAATTCAGAGTGGATTAATATCATGGGTGTTCTCATTATCATCACATTATTTTTAGCCAACGTCATGGGACTAGCTCAAAGCAACGCGAAAAGAATGTTGGCGTACTCTTCTGTTTCTCATGTAGGCTATTTGACTTTGATATTTTTCGGCATTAATAATATGTCGGTTTACAATTTAGCTTTCTATTTATTTGCTTATTCTTTGGCTACCATTGGTGTAATGATGTGTTTAATTTATGTAGAAAAGCTAAAAAGAGAAACGTCTTACAATGCTTTCAAAGGTCTTGCACATTCTGAACCTATTTTAGCAGTTACAGCAGCGGTTTCCATGCTATCAATGGCCGGTATTCCCTTAACAGCAGGTTTCATGGGTAAGTTTGCAATTTTCGCGCAGGCAATTCGAGATTCGCCTTTCTTGGTGATTGTTGCAATCTTAGGATCTGCAATATCCATCGCCTACTATTTAAGGTTGATCATGGTCATGTTTTTTCCTAAGGAAAGCAGTTTTAACACTTCAGAAAAAGTATCACTTACTTACAATATTGTAGCAGTATTTGTTGTATTCGCAATTGTGGCACTTGGAGTTTTTCCAGATTTATTTGCGAGACAGTTCGGCTTATAAACAGAAATAAAATTGAATAGAAACGCACTTCAATTAGATTTGCGTTTTTTTATTCAGCTATTTTAATCATTTGATTAATTATTTTGTTTAAATCAAAATATAAATCCTAACTTCGTCCTATAATTAATGATCATGAGCGAAACCGAACTTTCTACAGAAGATAAAATCCTTTTAGCTGCTTCAAAAGTATTCACACAAAAAGGCTATTCTGGCACTCGTACACGTGATATTGCAGAAGAGGCAGGTATTAATTTAGCGCTACTCAATTACTATTTTCGAACAAAGGAAAAACTGTTCGAACAAGTCATGAAAGTAAAAATCGTCTTGCTTTTTGGACAAATCATTCCCATCGTTACCAATGAAAAAACAAGTTTAGAAGAAAAAATTGATTTAGCAAGTGTAAAATACTTCGAAATTCTTTCCAAAAATCCAAATCTTCCTATTTTTATTTTAAGTGAGATCCAGAAAAAAACTTCCGACATCAAATCAATTCTGCCCTTTGAACGAGTTTTGAACAATTCCTTTATCATTCAACAGATCAAAGAGAGAAAACCAGATCTAAACCCTTTTCATATCCTATTGAATTTTTTGAGCATGACCGCATTTCCCTTCGCCATGAAACCAATCTTGACCTCCTTCGATATTATGAATGACGATGAGTTTCAACAATTCGTGGAAGAAAGAAAAACCTTGGTTCCAGCATGGATCAAAATAATATTAAATAACTAATTTTTAGAACATCAATTGTCATGCTGAATGAAACAAAGTGAAATGAAGGATCTCTTCTCCATAAAAAAGATTCTTAAATGCGTTTCACTTCATTCAGAATGACATAAATATAGATAAAATGAAAATTTTAAAATACTTATTCCTACTATTCTTCTTCTCTGTTAATTCCCAAACATTGACTTTAGATGAATGTTATGATTTAGCAAAACAAAATTATCCGCTCATCAAAAGACATGATTTAATTGCGAAAAGCAAAGATTACAATCTACAAAATGCCACAAAAGGTTGGCTTCCACAAATCCAAGTTGTGGGTCAAGCAACGTATCAAAACGATGTGATTCAGTTTCCGATTCAACTGCCAAATATGACCGTCGAACCTGTTAGTAAAGATCAGTACAAAGTTTTTGCAGACGTTCAACAAAATATCTACGACGGCGGAATGATTACCAATCAGAAGAAAATAGCAACTATTAATTCTGAAATTGAACTGCAGAAAACAGAGGTTGAGACCGATCAATTGGAAATGAGAATTAATCAAATTTATTTCGGAATTCTTCAAACGGACGAACAAATTCAACAAACAGAATTGACTAAATCTGATTTATCCAGCGGACTGAAAAAAGCCGAAACACAATTAGAAAACGGCGTCATCTTTAGAAGTAATGTTGATGTTTTAAAAGCACAAATCATTAACATCGACCAGAAACAACTCGAGCTTCAATCCACGAAAAAAAGTTTCCTCCAAATGCTTTCTCTCTTCATTCAAAAAAATTTAGACGAAAACACAATCCTTCAGAAACCGGAAAAAATCCTGATTCAAGATGAAAACAAACGTGCAGAATTGAAACTTTTTGATTTACAAAAAGCGGTTTTAGACCAACAGAAATCCAACATCAACTCCAGAAATCTTCCAAAATTAGGAGTATTTTTTCAAGGTGGTTACGGAAAACCTGGTTTCAATATGCTGAAAAACGAATTCGACTTATTCTATATCGGTGGAGTTCGACTGAATATACCAATCTCTGGATTTTATACGAAAAAAAATGATTTGGCTTTAGTAGGAATTCAACAGGAAGAAATTGACATTCAAAAAGAAAATTTCCTTTTCAATCAACAGTTTCAAACTATTCAAAACAATAATGACCTCGAAAAAATTCAACAACTCATTGAAAAAGACGACGAATTAGTGAATTTGCGAGAAAGTATTAAAAAATCTTCTTTCGCTCAGCTGGAAAACGGTGTCATAACTACAAGTGATTATTTAAGAGAAGTGAATGAACTGGATCGTGCAAAAAACCAGAAAATCACCCACGAAATTCAATATTTGTTGACGCAGTATAATCTGAAGGCGCAACTCAATCAATGAAAGATAAGTAATGAGTATTGAATAATGAATAATGAATAATGAATAGTGAATAATGAATTTTAGAAAAATAAAAAATCCCATCCGATGAAAAAATATATCCTGTTTGCAACTGCACTTCTCCTTTTTTCCTGCAATAATTCGGGAGATTCTTACGATGCTTCCGGAACTTTCGAAGCCGATGAAATCTTAGTAACGGCGAAAGCAAATGGAACGATTCTGCAACTCAATGTGGAAGAAGGTCAAGAATTGAAGCTGAATGAAAAAGTTGGCGAAATAGATCCGAAAAATGTAGAATTACAAAAAGAACAGGTCATTGCAAGTATGGATGCAATCGACCAAAAAACCAATTCTGCACTTCCGCAAATTCAGGTTTTACAAACCCAAATTTCAGGTCAATCTGCGAATGTTTCCATTCTACAGGAACAACTACAAAACGCAGTTCGCGAAAGAAACCGAACTGCAAATTTAGTCGCAAAAGATGCCGCGACAAAAAAACAACTCGATGATGCAAACGGACAAATAAAAGTCATTCAGAAACAAATTTCTGCGGCTCAAAGTCAGTTAAGTGTTCTGCAACAACAGATTTCCACCACCAAAGAAAATGTCTCCATTCAAAATCGGGCGATTTTAAGTGAAAGAAAACCAACCCAGAAAAAAGTAGAACAAATCGAGGAACAGTTGAAAAATAACACGATCGAAAGTCCGATTTCCGGGATGGTTCTTACAAAATATTTGAATCAGGGAGAATTTGCTTTGGTGGGAAAACCAATATTCAAAATGGCAAATTTAGATTTGATGACTTTAAAAACATTCATCACCGGAGATCAATTGCCTTTAATAAAAAACGGACAAAAAGTAAAAGTTCTCCTCGATGCAGGTGAGGGAAAAACAAAAGAACTTCCCGGAACTATTTACTGGATCAGTTCAAAAGCTGAATTTACTCCAAAAACCATTCAAACCAAAAACGAAAGAGCAAATCTTGTATATGCCGTGAAAATTCATGTAAAAAATGATGGCTACCTAAAAATCGGAATGTACGGCGACGTAAAATTTTAATTCTTCAACCACAAAAGTCACAAAAGGTTTATGTAAAAAACTATAATAAAAGTTCACAAAAAAAATACGTTAAAACTAATCGGTCATCATTTATGCTCTTCTGATTGACTAAATTATACAGTCAACTTTTGTGACTTCTGTGGTAAAAAAACTTTTAAGTAAAACAAAAAAATGAAATCAATCATCGTTCAAAATCTCACCAAAACTTACGGCAAGAAAGAAGAAAAAGTTCTTGCGGTAGATCACGTGAGTTTTGAAGTGAATCATGGCGAAATTTTTGGCTTGATTGGTCCAGATGGAGCTGGAAAAACTTCTATTTTTAGAATGTTAACCACGGTTTTGCTCCCCGATTCTGGTTCTGCGTCCATCGAAGATTTGGATATGGTGAAAGATTATAAAAAAATTCGCACGATTTTAGGTTACATGCCTGGAAGATTTTCCCTCTATCAAGACTTAACGATTGAAGAAAATTTAGAATTTTTTGCCAGCGTTTTTAATACCACCATTGCAGAAAATTATGATCTGATCAAAGATATATATATTCAGATCGAACCTTTTAAAGATCGTCGAGCTGGGAAATTATCGGGCGGAATGAAACAGAAACTCGCGTTGTGTTGCGCTTTAATCCACAAACCGAAAGTTTTATTTCTGGATGAACCAACAACCGGAGTTGATCCCGTTTCCCGAAAAGAATTCTGGGAAATGCTGCAAAGATTAAAAAAACAAGGAATCACAATGGTAGTCGCAACTCCGTATATGGACGAAGCCGCTTTGTGCGACCGGATCGCTTTAATGCAAGAAGGAAAAATCCTTTCCATTGATACGCCAGAAAACATCAGCAATTCTTATCCAGATTTCCTTTTCGAGGTAAAAGCTGGAAAAACGTCAGCGGTTTTACGTGCTTTAGAAAATTTTGAACAAAAGAAAAATGTGTATGCCTACGGCGAATATGTGCATTTAACTATCGATAAAAATGAAAATTTTTCAGAATTAAAAGTGGTAGAATATTTAGAAAAAGAAGGTTTTGAAAATGTTGAGATCAATCCTATAAAAGCCAATATTGAAGACAGTTTCATCCGTTTATTATCTCATTAAAAATGAATATTAAAAATCAAAATATCGCCATCAAAGCAGAAAATATCACCAAAGTTTTTGGAGATTTCACCGCGGTTGATCACATCAGTTTTGAGGTGAAAAAAGGAGAAATTTTTGGTTTTCTCGGTGCAAATGGCGCCGGAAAAACTACAGCGATGCGAATGTTCAGTGGACTTTCAATTCCAAGTTCGGGAACTGCGACTGTTGCTGGTTTTGATGTATATAAGGAAACCGAAAAGATCAAGAAAAACATCGGTTATATGAGTCAGAAATTTTCTTTGTACAATAATTTAACGGTGAAAGAAAACCTCAATTTCTTCGGTGGCATTTACGGAATCCCAAGAAAAAACTTAAAAATAAAACGCGACGACCTTCTGAAAAAACTAGGATTAGAAGAGGAAAAAAACAAACTGGTTTCCCAACTTCCTTTGGGTTGGAAACAGAAATTGGCATTTTCAGTCGCTATTTTTCACGAACCTGAAATTGTTTTTCTTGATGAGCCAACCGGTGGAGTTGATCCTGTCACGCGCCGACAATTTTGGAATATGATCTATGAAGCTTCGGATCGTGGAATTACGATTTTCGTAACCACGCATTATATGGATGAAGCCGAATATTGTGACCGCGTTTCCATAATGGTCGATGGAAAAATTGCCGCTTTAGACACGCCAACAAATTTGAAAAAATATTTCAATGCCCAAAATATGGACGATGTTTTTTATGAATTGGCGAGAGGCGCGAAAAGAAGTGAATGAGTAGTTGAGAATTTGAGAATTTGAGACATTGAGAATTTGAGAATTTGAGAATTTGAGAATTTGAGACATTGAGACTTTGAGACTTTGAGACTTTGAGACTTTGAGAATTTAAATATTGAAAATCATAATAAATCTATAAACGGCAATTATAAATCAATGATAATTTATCATTCATCAGTAATAATTATATGAAACAGTTGATCACTTTTGTAAAAAAAGAATTCTGGCACGTTTTGCGTGACAAAAGAACGCTTTTCGTGCTTTTCGGAATGCCAATCGTGCAGGTTCTGCTTTTCGGTTTTGCTTTGAGTACAGAAGTGAAAAATACAAAAATCGGTGTTTTGGATCAGGATCAATCTCAAAATTCCATCGAACTTATTTCAAAAATTAGTGCTAATCAGTATTTTGATATTGATCAAAATTTAAAATCCATTGATGAAGCAGAAAACGCTTTCAAAGGCGGAAAAATAAAAATGATTGTGGTCATTCCCGCACAATTTGCTCAAAACTTAAACAGCGGCAAAATAGCCCAACTACAATTAATTACCGACGGAACAGATCTTAACATGGCAAACCAGATCTATAATTTCATGTCGAATATCATCCAGGATTTTTATGGTCAAAAAACCTTTCAACAAACTTTTGGCGTTCAACCAGAAATCAGAATGTTGTACAATCCACAACTAAAAGGCGCGCCAAATTTCGTTCCCGGCGTCATGGCATTTATTCTTTTAATTATTTGTGTTTTGATGACGGCCATCGCAATTGTTCGGGAAAAAGAAACCGGAACCATGGAAATATTACTCGTTTCGCCCATGAAACCCTATATTATTATTTTAGCAAAAGCAATTCCCTACTTCATTTTGTCCATGATCATTTTGGTTTCCATCTTAATTTTAAGTGTCACCGTTCTCGATTTACCCATCAAAGGAAGTCTCTTTTTACTTTTTGGAATCAGCATCATTTTCATCATTACCAATCTTTTAATTGGAATTGTAATTTCCATCGTCACCGCTTCCCAACAAACCGCCATGCTCATCGCGCTCGTTGGAACCATGCTTCCAACCCTTATGTTGAGCGGTTTTATGTTTCCTGTAGAAAATATGCCGCTTCCTTTACAAATGGTCGGAAATCTCATTCCCGCCAAATGGTATTACGAAATTGTAAAAAATATTATGATCAAAGGAACCGGTTTAGCGGTTATTTGGAAACACGTTTTAGTCCTTTTCGGAATGATGATTTTCCTCTTCGTGATCGCCGTGAAAAAATTTAAAATAAGGTTAGAATAAAAAAGAGATTGAAGACCGCTTCGCTGATAGATAAAAGATAATAGACAAAATTAGTAAATGTAAAATAAAAATTAGATTGATTTTTTGGGCAGATCTTGTCCTTAAAGACGAGACCTTCCACTCCCTCCCGATTTTACATCGGGATCCGTTCAAGTCGGGCTGCAGATTTTAGATAAAATAAAAAGTTAGATTAAAATAAAACCTCACTCTATGGACTTTTTTACGACACAATAAAATAAATGCTTTGTGACTTTGTGGTTAAATAAATAAAAAAATGTTTAGAACATTACTCATATTAATTAAAAAAGAATTCCTGCAAATATTCCGGAACAAATCCATTCTGGCCATTATTTTCGTGATGCCCGTTATTCAGTTGGTCATTCTTCCTTTGGCAGCAAACTATGAAATAAAAGACATCAAAATAGCCGTTGTAGATCACGAAAAATCTACGGAATCCCGTGAACTCATTAGGAAAATCACCGCTTCAGGATATTTTAAGATCATTGAATATGGCGAAAATTACAACACCGCTTATGAAGAAATTGAAAAAGACAAAGTCGATTTGATCCTGGAAATCCCCAATAATTTCGAAAAAGATTTAGTTCGGGAAAACAAAGAAAAAGTTTTACTCGCCATCAATGCCATCAACGGAACAAAAGCCGGACTTTCTGCAAGTTATCTCGCCCAGATTTTGCAGGATTACAACCAACAGGTTCAATTAAAAATGACGCCCGAATTAGAAAGCGCGAAGAAAATTTCCGGTGTGGAAATCGTGCCCAAATTTTGGTTTAATGAAAATTACAATTACCGACTTTCCTTAGTTCCCGGAATTTTGGCCTTCTTAGTAACCTTAATTGGAGGCTATTTAACCGCCTTAAATATCGTAGAAGAAAAAGAAATCGGAACCATCGAACAGATCAACGTTTCTCCGATAAAGAAAAGAGATTTCATTTTGGGAAAACTCATTCCTTTTTGGATCTTGTCAATGGTCGCTTTCAGCATCGGACTTTTGGTGACGATTTTCGTCTATGGAATCCAAATGCAGGGAAGTTTTTTGCTGCTCTATGGATTTATTTCTGTCTATTTAGTGGCCATTTTAGGAATGGGACTTTTGGCTTCAGTTTATAGTGAAACCCAACAACAATCAATGTTTATGGTTTTTTTCTTCATGATGATCTTCATTTTGATGAGCGGCCTTTTTACCCCAACAGAAAGCATGACCGACTGGGCAAAATATGTGGCTTATGTGAATCCCGTAACTTACGGAGTTGACGGTGTTCGTTTAATTATGTTGAAAAACAGCGGATTCATGGATTTATTACCGCACTTTGGATTTATCACAGGATTGGCAATTGTGGTGATTTCATGGGCTGTTTTGCGGTATCATAAAACGAGTTAGAAATCTTAAAAATTAGCCATTAAGATTAATGAAGGAATTAAGAAAATTAAGATTGAACAAAGATGAATTTAGCACGCACAAAAAATATCTCAAGATGTTTTTCTTAATGCGCTTAATCACTTAATAGAAACTTAATGGTAAGGAAATTAATTTATTAAATATAAATATCTATAATTATGAAAAAAATAATACTTCTAATTTTCCTCGTCCTCTTCGGAGCAGTTACGCTTTTTATGAGCAGTTCCGTCCTCTTCGATTGGTTTGGAATAAGGGCAAAAGAAGGCAATTACGTTCCGCTCGTTGTATGGGCAAACCTGATTTGTGGAATCCACTATTTGGTTGCTGCTTATGGAATTTTAAAAAATCAAACTTGGGCAAAAGTGCCTTTAGTTATCTCTTTAATTATTTTAGTTCTCGCCTATATGGGATTATTTATTAACATCAATAACGGTGGATTGTATGAAACAAAAACCATTGGAGCCATGGCTTTCCGAATCTTAGTAACTGGAATATTTCTTTTTACAACCATAAAAATTTTAAAAAAATGAAAAAAGCAATTTTATCAGCCCTTTTGGGTTTAGCGATCGTAATTTCTTGCGAAAAAAAACAGGAAGAAAACCTTACCAATGAAAGCACGAAAACCGAACAAAATACTTCGGAAGAAAAAGCTTCAGAAGCGCAGGAAAAATCAGATGAGCATAAAGAAGGTGCAAAACTGGAGTTAAATAATGGTGCAAAATGGACCATGAATGTAGAAATGAAACCCTTCCTGAACGATATGGAAACTCAGCTAAATGCCTACAATGCGCAAAGTGGAGATTACAATAAGTTAGGAAACAACCTAAGTGCGACCAATGATAATTTAATAAAAAGCTGCACCATCAAAGGAACGCCACATGATGTTTTGCACTCTTGGTTAGCGCCTCACATGAAAGAAATTGAAAAATTGAAAAAAGCAGATAACAGAGAAAAAGCGAATAAAATCGTGGACGAGCTCAAAGAATCGATGGTGAAATATCACGAATATTTCAACTAATCATTTTAAAATAAACCTTCGGAAAATTCTGGAGGTTTATTCGTTTTTCTTGGCTTCTTCCCAAAGTTCATCCATTTTTTCTAATGATAAATCTGCCAAATTTAGATTTTTATCCAAAGCCAAATTTTCCATTTTTTGAAATCTGGTAATAAATTTATTATTCGTTCTTTCTAAAGCTGAATCAGGATTGATGCCGATAATTCGCGCATAATTAACCAGCGAAAAGAAAACATCGCCCAACTCCTGCTCTTTTTTATCCAGGTCGGTTTCGGCGTGAAATTCTGCCAATTCTTCATCTACTTTTTTCCAGGCATCTTCTGCGTTCGCAAATTCAAAACCGATTCCCTTCACTTTGTCCTGGATTCTGTACGCTTTGATCAAACTTGGCGTTCCTTTCGTAACGCCAGAAAGTACAGATTTGTTGCCTTCTTTCAGTTTCAGTTTTTCCCAGTTCTGCTTAACCTCATCCTCGTCCATTACGGTAACATCGCCATAAATATGTGGATGACGGAAAATCAATTTTTCATTTAAAGAATTGATGACATCTGCAATATCAAAACTTTTTTTCTCTGATCCTATTTTTGCGTAAAAAACTAAATGCAATAAAACATCACCTAATTCTTTTTTAATTTCCGGCAAATCTTCCTTGAGCAACGCATCAGAAAGTTCATAAACTTCTTCCAAAGTCAAATGCCGCAAAGTTTGCAAAGTCTGCTTTTGATCCCAGGGACATTTTTCCCGCAGATCATCCATAATATCGAGTAATCTCCCGAAAGCTTCGAGTTGTTCTTGTCTGGAATTCATAATTTTTGGAGATTTTATTTAAAGAAAAAAGATAATAGAGATGATAGACTTACAAACTTCCTCTAATAATGGGAAATAATATTTCCTTTTTTAGAATTGCGTGCAATGATTTGGTTGCTTTAAACAAAAAACTTTGTCAAAGGTCTAAACTTTGACAAAGTAATAATTATAAAAAGGGGAATTTATCCCATTTTCCGATGTGTACTTTTCGGCGCAGATTTTGCGGAAGAAGTGGCAGCTTTCACTTTCGAAGTGGCTACTTTTTCTTTTTTCGGCGCTGCTTTTTTCGTTTCAATTTTGTCTGTGATCACATCTGTTTCTGCAGAAGTTTCTGCCTCTGTTTCAGTTTTTACAAAACTTTCTGGAGTGATGTAACCTGCTTTGTGCAAGACATTATACCATTGCGCCAATTTTTTAATATCCGAAACATAAACTCTGTCATGATCGTAATCTGCTAAAGACTGCGTCATAAATTCTCTCAGTTCTGCATCCGTTGATTTATGGGAAATGGTCTCTTTGTACTCATTGTTTTTCGCTACTTTTTCAAAAACGTCGAATAAAGGAACTTCTTTATCAAACGTAAACATGGCGATATTATCCAACAAACTTACCTGTGAAGTATTACCAATACTCACTTTCTTTTTTGTTAAAACATCTTCGATAATGAATCCATTCTTCAACTGTGAAATTAATTTAAAAAGTCCCGGTTTTCCGGAAATCGAAATTATTTTTTCTAACTGCATCTGCTTATTTTTTATTTAATTTTAATACTAAAGTTCTATTTTTTGGGAATTTTAACCCGCACAAAGATGAGAAATTACTTTGGAAACCTCATCTTATAATTTACGCCGACTTCTCCCTGAGAAATCTTAATCAATTTGCCTTTCACTAGTTTTTTCTTCAGTGAGCTTAAATGATCCGTAAACAATATTCCTTCTATGTGATCATATTCATGCTGCACCACTCGCGCGCGCATATCTGACAAGGTTTCTGTATGTTTTACAAAGTTTTCATCCAGGTATTCTATCACGATGGTTTCCTTTCTTTTTACATCTTCTCGAACATCTGGGATAGAGAGACAACCTTCATTAAACTTCCACTCTTCGCCAGATTCTTCTAAAATTTGGGCATTGATGAATACTTTTCGGAAATCTATCAATTCTGCTGCAATATCTTCATAATCCTCATCTTCTGCAAGCGGAGAAAGATCAACAATAAACAACCGAATATCCAAACCAATTTGTGGCGCTGCCAAACCAATACCGTTCGCAGAGTTCATGGTATCAAACATATTGTCTATCAGAATTTTTAAATCTGGATAGTCTGATTTAATTTCATGGCAATGTTTTCTTAACACAGCATCTCCAAATGCTCTTATGGGTAATATCATTTCTGTTTCTGTTCTAAAAAATTCTGCAATATAATGGTGGCACTTATTTTATCAATCAGTCCTTTCTCTTCCCTTTTCTTTTTGCTTTTACCACTTTGAGAAATCGCAAAGGAGGCCATTTTGGAAGTAAAGCGCTCATCAAACCGATGAACAGAAATCTCTGGAAACTGAAGTCGAAACTTTTCTATAAATTTTAAAATATGGATTTCTATTTCATTAAGATTTCCTTTTAAATCTGTAGGAAGCCCAACCACCATGGATTCTACTTCATTTTCTGTAAAATATTTAGATAAAAAATCAAAAATATTTTTAGTTTCTACCGTTTGCAAACCGCTTGCAATAATTTGAAAGTCATCTGTTACTGCAAGTCCGCAACGTGCCTTTCCGTAATCAACTGCAAGAATTTGTGCCATATTCTGCAAATTTAAGAAATTTAAAACAACTGATTTTTATCATCAACCTCTTTTTACACATTTATTGAAAAATAATTTCTAATTTTATGTTCAGAAAAAAAACTTGAGCCATGAAAAAACTAATTCTAGTCCGACACGCGAAGAGTGATTGGCCCGAAGATACCGAAGATTTTGACCGTCCACTTGGCGAAAAGGGCTATCGAGATGCAGAAAAAATGTCTAAATTCTTAATTTCCCAGAACATTGAAATTGACCATTTTCTATCCAGTCCGGCATTACGGGCTTTAACGACTTGCAAAATTTTTAATGAGGAGTATTACGTAGAAATACAAAAAGTTGATAAATTATACAACGCGTCCGAAAGTTTTTTTGAGACTTTGGTTTTGACTATAGACAATCAATTTACTGATGTAGCAGTATTTTCTCATAATAATGGAATTTCCAATTTCGCAAATGGCATGTCTGAAGATGTTTTCATGTTGCCTACCTGCGGTGTTGCAGGCTTTGAAATTGACTGCGATTCTTGGGCAGATTTTCATGATGCGAAGAAGAAGCTTATCTTTTTCTATGAACCAAAAACAATTTAAATAAAAAAACTCCGAAAAAAAACCTCATCCAATACGGTGAGGTTTCTCTGTTTCTAATTTTTTCGCTGTAAATCCAAATCTTCAAAATCAAAACTGAAATCGGTAATATCCGAAATAGGTTTCATTTTAATGCTTTGCGCTTTCCCATTTTCATCTAAATTAAAATTCACGAAAGCATCTGCATCATAACTTCGGTCGTCCCATTTTGCAATCATCACATTAGTGGTATAAGGCAATAACTCCCCTTGTAATCGCGGTGAATTTTTACAGAAAATCCGGAAATTTTTTCCCTCCTTAGAAATCATCACCTCGCCAAACCACGGATCAATATAAGTTCCAACAATTTGCTCGCTCTTAATTTGACTACTTTTCTCTTTTTTAAATTCCTCGGATGTGGCAAAAATTTCCTTCTTATCTTTCGCATAATCTGCGTTTACTTTGGCCATTCTATCCCCATACGTTTTCAACCAATCTTTTTGAGGCATTCCCAAATAAGAATCTTTTACCGTATTGGTGATGGCGCTAAAAGCAGCGCCACTTTGCTGATTGGTTAAGACAATAATACCCAGTTTCATATCTGGAATTAAGGTAAACTGCGTTACAGTTCCGATTAAACCACCGGTATGATAAACTTGTTTGTGACCTTTAACATCCGTCAAAAACCACCCTAATCCATAGCCGCCGAAGTTAGAATCGTAGGCATTTTTTAAGGGAACTGGAGTAGAAATCTGCAAATTCCACAGTTGCTGAATTTGTTTATCAGACACTAATTTTTTGCCATCTTTCGTGGTGAAACCGTTTATCAGAAATTCTGCCCAAATCGACATATCCTTAATATTACTGATTATACCGCCGGCCGCATTGGCAGTTTCATTCCAGTCATGCGGAACTTGTACGGCTTTTCCGTCCACGGGTGCGTGAGCATCGATAATATTAGAAACATTGGCGGCTTTTGCGCGGCTATAACTTCCATAGCTCGAGTTCATTCCCACGGGTTTTAGAATTTTCTGTTCTATAAATTCTGCCCAAGTCAATTTCGAAACACGGTGAATAACTTCTCCTGCAACAATAAACATAATGTTATTGTAATCTAAAGTAGTTCTGAACGGATTTTCTGGCTTCAGATATCTAACATTATGAATGATGTCATTCACGGATAAATTTCCTCCTTCTGGAAAAAACATGAGATCACCTTGTCCCAAACCTAAACCTGCTCTATGTGTAATTAAATCTTTAATAGTAATTTCTTGCGTCACATACGCATCATGCATTTTGAATTCTGGAATGTATTTGGAAACTTTATCATCAAAATTTAATTTCCCTTCATCTGCTAAAATTGCAAGTGCAGTTCCGGTGAAACCTTTTGAATTAGAGGCGATCCCAACCAAAGTCTCATCGGTCATTTTTTGTTTGGTACTTAAAGAACTTACCCCAAAACCTTTAGAATAAATCACTTTTCCGTCTTTAACTATTCCCACGGATATTCCTGGAACATCAAAAGTTTTTAAAGTACTTTGGATGAGTTCATCCAGTTTTTTTTCTTCTACTTGGGAAAAACCAAAAACGAAAACGAGGATAAAGAGGAATGATAATTTTAATTTCATGGGAATTATTTTAGGTGGTGATGCGAAATATTTATTCTAAAGTTTCAACGTGGGTTCCAAAGATAAAAATTTTTTATAAGTATTCTAAGTTCTCAGCGCAGCTAGGCAGAAATCAAATTTTGTAGACAGAAATAAGTATATTTATGTTTAAAACTTTCCAAAAAAAAACATCTTGCAATGCTTACCTCAATTCATCCCAAATTACCGATGCGGAACAAACAGGTAACTCACGATTATTTTGTAAATGTTCTGAAAATTAAAGTGGTTTCGGATTACATAGATTATTTACTCCTTGAAAAAGACAAGGTAGAAATTCATTTTTTTCTCTTCGAAGACCTTAAGCCTGAAGATAATTACGTTATGATTTACATCAGAACAAATGCGATTGAAGAGTTGTATAAAAGTTTTTTGGATAACAATGTTACAATACATCCGAATGGACCTTTAGAAATAAAATCTTGGGGGCAGAAAGAATTTTCCCTGCTTGATCCGGACTTTAATTTATTAACCTTTGGGAAAAGCAAATTTTAGAAACTATCATCAAGTTGTAAAAACTGACCTATTTCTACAAAGTTGTTTCTCTTACTTCGAAGCGATCAATTTTAAAGTTTTCAAAAATAGTATATTTGCTATCTTTTCACCGTACTTAAATCTAGTTTTAAATAATGATTCTAATTGTAGATGACTCTCCCCAAAATATAATATCCTTGAAAAAGGTTTTGGAGAAAAATGATTTCGTAGTTGATACGGCATCTTCTGGGGAAGAAGCTTTGAAGAAAATACTTAAGAGATCTTACGTCCTTATTATTCTGGATGTTCAAATGCCGGGAATGGATGGTTTTGAAGTGGCAGAAACAATTTCTGGCTTTAGTAAAGCCAAAGAAACTGCCATCATCTTTTTATCTGCCGCAAGTGCTAATTTAAATCTTATCACTAGAGGATATTCTTCAGGAGGTTTAGATTATATCAGCAAACCCGTTGATATGAATATTCTTTTGCTGAAAGTGAAAACATTTTACCGTATTTACGAACAAAGTCGTGCGCTCACAGAAATGCAGGTAAAACTGCGTGCAGAAATTGAATTCCGAAAAGAAGCCGAAAGAAAAAAGGACGAATTTATCAGTATTGCAAGTCACGAACTGAAAACGCCCATGACGAGCATTAAAGGGTACATTCAATTATTAGAAAGAAGTCTGGACAAAAATGACATTATAACAGTAAAAAAACGTCTTCACAAGGTCCAGAACCAAATCGAAAAATTAAATTTGCTCATCGCAGATTTATTAGATATTTCTAAAATAGAAAGTGGCAAACTTAAGCTCAATAAAAAATATTTCTCCTTAGAAGTTTTGGTGGATCACATTGTAGAAGTGATGCATAACTCCACACCGCACGTGAAAATATTGAAGAAAAACTTTACAGATTTTGAAGTCTTAGGTGATGAAATACGTATTGAACAAGTCATTGTAAATTTTATCACCAATGCCTTGAAATACGCTCCAGATCAAGAAGAGATTCATCTCACATCTGAATTAAGGGGAGATCAACTTTATTTCTCCGTGCGCGATTTTGGAATTGGTATGTCGAAGGAGCATCAACAAAAAGTATTCGAGAAATTTTACAGAATAGAAGAAACTTCGGAACGTTTCCAAGGTTTAGGAATTGGTCTTTATATTTGTCAAGAAATCATTGATCGGCACAATGGAACCATTGGCGCAACCAGCAGTCCTGACGAAGGTTCCGAATTTTATTTCCAAATCCCTTTACTACCAGAAGTGCCCGCAACCAATAATTAATAACATGACTTTTAAAAAAAATCTACTTTTCGGACTGGGAATATCGCTTATCATATTGTTCATAAGTTCGCTGGCTTCTTACATTAGTATTAATAACCTTATTAATTCATCGCAGATGGTAAGATCCAGCAACACGACCATCAGAGATTTCGATAATTTACTGTCTTACGTGAAAGATGCAGAAACGGATCAGAGAGGATTTTTGCTTACGGGAAATAAAGAGTTTTTAGACCCTTATTTAGATGCAAAGCAGAACATTAAAAGGGAAACTGAAGATTTATATTTAAGAATGACCGGAACAGCGGTTCAGAATAAAAATTTCGAAAAATTAAAATCCAATATAGAAAATCGTTTAAGGATTTTGGATCAAAATCTCGTTCAGAAACAATCGAATATTGAGGTTACTACGGAACAATTACTCTTAGGAAAAAAACACATGGATGAGATTCGTCTGTCTGTTGCGAAAATGCAATTTGAAGAGGAGGGAATTCTGAAAAGCAAAAGAGAAGATCTGGATAAATTTGCTTCTTACACGCCTTATTTGATTATTCTATCTGCTCTTCTAGCCATTAGTATAACCTTGGTTTTTTTTAGAAAAGTTTCTCGGGATTACAGTAAAAAAAACAGTTTAACCGAAGAACTAAAGTTAAAAAATAAAGAATCAGAAAATAGAATTGCAGCGATAGAAATAGTTTCAGAACTAATTTCTGCAGGCGATTACAATATTTTAACCGATGAAAAAGCAAGAGAAAACTTAGGAACAGTTGCAGAATCACTCAACCAAATGGCGCAGTCACTTCAAAATTCCTTTAAATTAATCGAAGAAAAAGAGTGGCTAAGTTCCTCCGTTGCACAACTCAATGATAAAATGCTGGGTGAAAAAAGCATGGAAACTTTGGCAACAGATATTTTAGGCAGCATCACGGAACATACCGGCAGCCGTGTTGCAGCGATTTACGTGCAGCAAGAAGACAGCAAACTTCATTTGGTGAGGAGCTATGCCGCAGAACCAGGCTTAAGGAATACGATTCAAATTGGAGATGGAATTTCGGGAGAAGCTTTCCGTTCTTCTCAAATGATTTTAGTAGAAGATGTTCCAGATCATTCCACAACCATTACCTATGCAACAGGTGAAACTAAACCGAAAAATATTCTAGCACTACCGATTACAAGATACGGCAGAGCGATAGGCGTAATCGAATTGGGTTCTATGCAGGAATTTTCACCCTTACATCTAAAGTTTTTGCAGAATGTAGCCGGTAACATTGGAATGGCTTTCTACGCGATGCAAAGTCGGGTGAAAATGCAAGAGCTATTAGAAGAAACTCAAGCACAGTCCGAGGAACTGCAAACTCAACATTCAGAACTGGAAAATATTAATTCTGAATTAGAAGCGCAATCCCAAAAACTACTCGCTTCCGAAGAAGAATTACGTGTGCAGCAAGAGGAATTGATGCAAATCAACCAAGAGCTGGAAGAACGAACTGGCCTGTTGGAAGAAAAAAATGCTTTAATTGAAGAAAGAAATATCAAAATTCAGCAAAAATCTCAAGAGCTTGAACAAAGTACTAAATACAAATCTGAGTTTTTGGCGAATATGTCTCATGAACTGAGAACTCCCCTAAATTCTATTCTCCTTCTTTCCAAATTAATGACGGAAAGTGATGACCTGGACGAGCAATATGTGGAATATGCCGAAGTAATGCAAAGTTCTGGCTTAGGATTACTCACCCTTATCGATGAAATTCTGGACCTTTCTAAAATTGAATCGGGGAAAATGACCTTGGAAATCAATGAGGTTCCGCTAACAGAAATTACGGGTGATCTGAAAATGTTATTTAGTCCAATGGCAAATGCAAAAAACCTGCATTTAAATATTGAAATTAAACCCGAAACAAGCGCCATTTTAACCACGGATAAACTGCGATTAGAACAAGTTTTAAAAAATCTTTTATCCAATGCTATTAAATTTACTTCAATAGGAAGTATCACTTTAAATATCTCTAATGATGCCGCACAGGAAAAAATAAACTTTAAAGTCACGGATACAGGAATTGGAATTGCGCAGAATAAACTCAGAATGGTTTTTGAAGCCTTTCAACAAGCCGATGGATCTACGCAAAGAAAATATGGCGGAACAGGTTTAGGACTTTCTATCAGTAGAGAACTAGCCCGTTTGTTAGGTGGCGAAATTAATCTGGAAAGTGAAGAAGGCGTTGGAAGTGTGTTTACTTTATCCCTCCCTATTTCAGCTTTGGATGCAACCATAGAACCAAAACAACCCACACTGGAACTTCCGGTTTATACGCCTGTAGAGATTGAAAAACAACCGAAGAGATTTATCTCAGATATCATTCCTGCAGCGGTAGAAGATGACCGAGAAAACATTGTAGAAGGAGATAGAATCATTTTAATCATTGAAGATGACACGCCGTTTGCGAAAATCCTCCTCAATTTCGCGCGTTCCAAAAATTACAAAGTAATTTCCGCTGTTCGTGGTGATGAAGGTATTGAGTTGGCGCAGAAATACAAACCTCTCGCAATTTTATTGGATATCCAACTCCCAATCATGGACGGTTGGCAAGTGATGGAAGCTTTAAAATCTAATCCAGAGACCAAACCCATCCCAGTTCACATTATGTCTAGCATGAAATTTAAACAAGAAAGCTTATTGCGGGGCGCTGTAGATTTCATCAATAAACCTTTCGCGCTGGAACAAATGCAAGAGGTGTTTAAAAAATTAGAAAAAGCTTTGGATCGTTCCCCGAAAAAAGTTTTAATTATTGAAGAAAATGAGCAACATGCAAAAGCCTTAAGCTATTATCTTGGCGCAAACAGCATCAATACAGACATCGTCAATAATGTACAAGAAAGCATAGACGCACTGCAAAAGCAAGAAGTAGATTGTGTCATTCTGGATATGGGAATGCCTGGTAAAAACGCCTATGAAACCTTAGAAACCATCAAACAAAAAGAAGGATTGGAGCATTTGCCAATCATTGTTTTCACAGGAAAAAGTCTCTCTCAAGGTGAAGAAAATCGGATTAAAAAATATGCGGATTCTATCGTGGTTAAAACTGCTTTTTCTTACCAAAGAATTTTAGATGAAGCTGGTTTATTTCTCCATTTGGTAGAAGAAAAAAATAAAAAAGACAAGGATCAATTCGGCAGCTTTCAAAATCTAACCGAGCTTAGAAACATTTTGGAAGACAAAACCGTCTTAATTGCAGATGATGATGTTCGAAACATATTTTCATTAACCAAAGCTTTAGAAATTCAAGGTATGAAAGTAATTTCTGCCATGGACGGAAAAGAAGCACTGAAAATTTTGAAGGACAATAACTCCATTGATGTGGTTTTAATGGACATGATGATGCCAGAAATGGACGGCTACGAAACGATTAGAGAAATCAGAATTTTACCACAATTTAGAAATCTGCCTGTATTGGCAGTAACCTCAAAAGCAATGATGGGTGACCGCGAAAAATGTATTGCAGTAGGCGCTTCAGACTATATTTCAAAACCAGTAGATATCGATCAAATGGTTTCCTTATTACGAGTTTGGTTGTATGATAAAATCTAAAATCATGAAAAAAGATAAAAAAGTACTCATCATTGATGATGACAGCAGAAATATTTTTGCACTCAGTGCAGTTTTAAAATCCAAAAAATTTCAGTGTGTTTCTGCTTTGAATGCAGGTGCAGGTTTAAAAATCCTCTCCAATAATAATGATATTGGGATTGTTTTAATGGATATGATGATGCCTGAAATGGATGGTTATGAAGCCATTGAACGAATGAAGAAAGACGAACAAACTAAGAAAATACCGGTGATCGCGATTACTGCACAAGCGATGACGGGAGATCGAGAAAAATGCATGGAAGCAGGCGCAGATGGCTACATCAGCAAACCTGTAGATGTAGATGAACTGATGAATTTGCTCAATCAATTAATTGACTAAACCGTGAATTCCACTGAAGACAGAGACCGCCACGTAGAAACATTACTTTCAGATGTTTTAGAAGTGTACGGCTATGATTTTACCGGATATTCCAAAGCATCCCTGAAACGTAGGGTGGTTCGCTTGTATGAGCTGGATCGGTTTGTAAGCTTCGCAGAATTCCGTTATAAAATCAGAACGGAACCCGCCTATTTTAAGCGCTTCATGGAGCAAATTACCATCAACGTGACAGAAATGTTCCGCGATCCAGAATTTTACACCACTTTACGAAATGAAATTTTGCCCCATCTTGGAACCTACCCTTTTATAAGGATTTGGATTGCCGGTTGCAGCACTGGCGAAGAAGCGTATTCTGTTGCCATATTCTTGAAAGAATTGAATCTTTTACACAAATCCTTAATTTATGCCACAGACATTAACGCTACGGTTTTAGAAACAGCTGCTCAAGCCTTAATTCCCATGAGCAAAATGAAACTATATACCGAAAATTATATTGCAGCAGGTGGCACTGAACAATTTTCTGATTATTATTCTGCTAATTATTCATTAGGGAAATTGAATGATGAATTAAAAAGAAATATTATTTTTTCCACGCACAATTTAGTGTCGGATCATTCTTTTAATGAGTTTCAATTAATACTTTGCCGCAATGTATTGATTTATTTTGACCGACCTTTACAAAGCAAAGTATTTGAACTCTTTGATAACAGTTTAGAAAAATTTGGTTACTTAGCTTTAGGAACCAAAGAATCACTTGAATTCTCAACTATTTCTAAAAATTTCGAGCGAAATACAACCAGAAAAATCTGGCGCAAAACACAATAAATGAGAAAATGCGAAGCATTAATTATCGGTGGATCTGCAGGAAGCTTAGATATTATTTTAAAGCTTCTACCTGATTTGCGCACTGATTTAAATTTTCCAATTATCATTGTGCTACACAGAAAATCTGGCAGAAGCAGCATGCTCACCGATTTATTAAGCGCACGCACGAAATTAAAAGTAAAAGAAATTGAGGAAAAAGAAGAAATAAAATCCGCAACTATTTACCTTGCGCCACCAAGCTATCATTTACTCTTAGAAAACGACCGTACTTTTTCATTGGATGCCTCAGAAAAAATTAATTTCTCTCGCCCCTCCATTGATGTTACCTTCGAAAGTGCAGCAGAAATTTTTAAAGAAAATTTAGTTTGTTTACTTTTGTCGGGTGCCAATAGTGACGGAACTTTAGGCTTAGATGCGGTCACTAAAACTGGGGGCAAAACAGCAATCCAAGATTTGAAATCAGCAACCTCGCCTTTTATGCCGCAAAATGCTTTAGAAAACGTGACCATCGATGAAATTCTGGAGCCGAAAAATATGGCAAACTTTATAAATAACTTAGGAAGATGAATGAAAACAGTGCAATAAAAACTTCAAAAAAAGTATTTATTTTTGATGACAACTTGGAAATTCTGGAATTGTGTACTGAAATTTTAGAAGATCTTGGATGCCAAGTCAATACCTCTGCTACCACCAATAACGTGGAAAAACAGGTTCAAGATATTTTACCAGATTTAATTTTCATGGACAATTGGGTGCCGGATATTAGTGGCATCGAAGCTACAAGACTTCTAAAATCAAATGAAAATTTAAAACACATTCCAGTGGTTTATTTTTCTGCGAATATTAATATCAATCAATTGGCGGAACAAGCTGGAGCAGATGATTTTATTGCCAAACCTTTTGACATTAATAAGTTCGAGGAAATGGTGGAGAAATATATTGGAGGTTAAAATCATCAGATGACTGATCTCAAAAATAGAATTTTAAAAACTGATGCTTCTAAAGCAACAATTTTAATAAGATTAATAGTCGGAACTGTATTTCTCTCGGAGGGAATTCAGAAGTTTCTGTTTACTGAAATGCGAGGTGCAGGACGGTTTCAAAAGATTGGGCTGCCTTCCCCCGAATTTTTAGGAAACTTGGTCGGAATTTTTGAGATTATTTGTGGCATTCTCGTACTTCTAGGACTGACTACTAGATTAGCCAGTGTCCCCTTAATATTTATAATGATCATAGCCCTTGCAACTACAAAATCTGAAGTTTTTGCTGAGAAAGGTTTTTGGGAAATGATGCATGCAAGCCGTACAGATTGGGCAATGTTACTCGGTAGTTTATTCTTGCTCCTCAAAGGTGGCGGCTCCTTTTCCCTGGATTATTTTTTGTTAAAAAGGAATAATGCAAAAATTAAATGACAAAGATTTATTAAGATCGCTTACTTTAAAAGATGCTGTAGGCATAGGTTTGGGAGCGATCATCGGAGCCGGTATTTTTGTGGTGACGGGAATTGCGGCTGGCGTTTCTGGACCAGCTTTTCTGATAGGACTGTTAATTGCGGGAATTATTGCCACCTTTAATGCGTTGAGTTCTGCCCAATTGGCGGCTATTTATCCAAATTCTGGAGGAACTTATGAATACGGCTATATCTTACTCAATCCCATTTTAGGATTTTCTGCAGGATGGATGTTTCTGATCAGTAAACTTGCGGCAGCAGGAGTTGTCGCTATGGGATTTGGAAGCTATTTTTACCAACTCTTCCCCATTGGCTCCCCAATTATTTTTTCTGTGCTGGCTGTGCTTTTTCTGACCTTTGCTAACATTTTTGGGATTAAAAAAGCGGGGAGCTTAAATTTGGTAATCGTCGCTGTAACAATATTTTCCCTTTTATATCTTGCCGCAAGTGGAATTCCCGAAATAAAAATCGAAAACTTTAAACCCTTCGCACCGTTTGGAATAGCAGGAATTGCAGAAGCGGCCGCACTTTTATTCTTTGCGTTCACTGGATATGCAAGAATCGCGACCCTCGCCGAAGAAGTAGTAGAGCCCAAGAAAACGATTCCAAAAGCGATCATTATAACCATTGTTTCCTCCATTATTTTGTACAGTTTAATTTCTGTAGTTGCCATTGGCGTAATCGGTGCTGAAAATATGGCAAAAAGCACTTCCCCACTTCAGGAAGTGGCAAATGCGCTCTCAACGCCAGGAATTAAAAGTGTGATTACCATTGGAGCATCTACAGCAATGCTTGGAGTTTTGCTGAGTCAGATTCTGGGAATCAGTAGAATGATGTTGGCAATGGCTCGTAGGAGAGATCTTCCACCAGTTTTTGAGCGCATACATTCTCGCTTCAGAGTTCCGCACGTCGGGATCATTTTTACAGGTTTTATCATTTTAATTCTTACACTCGTGGGATTTTTTGAATTTATTGTGAGAGCTGCTACTTTTACTATTTTACTGTATTACAGCATTACCAATATTGCGGCAATTAGGCAACCAGAAAAAGATAGAATGTATAGCAAAATTATTCCCATTTTGGGTTTGATCGGATGTCTCGTAATGTCCATTTCTTTGCCCCTGAATGTCATTACTTCTGGCTGCAGTTTGCTCGTTGGTGGTTTTTTATTAAAATTTATTATTTATAAAATTTACTAATGACGTTTATAAAATTTAATCAGTGAATTTTTGAACAGAGATAATAGAATTATAAAATCCTAAATAATCCAGGTGATGGAGATCCTGATCATTATAATTAATTACCCCTATTGTGCCATGCAACAATCTGCACCCCGACTTAAACGGAGTTCTTTTTTGTAAATCCCGAGCCGAGCAATCGGATTGGGATTTGCAAAAAAAACGGGAGTGGAAGGCGGAAAAGGGCCCCAAAAAATTTAAAAAGGCAGGCGTACAACAATGATTTATATCCTAAAAATATTAGCTTTGTAATAAAGTAAAAAGTACATGGAAACTAAGAAGGAATTTTTTCTGGAGTGTTATAAACTCGGCATCATTAAGTTTGGCAGGTTTACCCTGAAATCGGGAATAGAAAGTCCCTTTTACGTAGATTTACGACCGCTCTCTTCGGACCCAAAAATTTTGAAAAAACTTGCAAATTATTTATTGGATATGCTTCCACTTGATAATTTCGATTTAATTTGTGGCGTTCCATATGCTGCACTTCCTATGGCAACTGCAATGTCTCTAGAAAGCTACATTCCTTTAATTATTAAACGTAAAGAGGCCAAACAATACGGCACTAAAAAAATGCTGGAAGGAATTTTCTCCAAAGGTCAAAATTGTTTATTGGTAGAAGATGTAATTACTTCTGGAACTTCTTTGCTAGAAACAATTCCCGAAATAGAAAATGAAGAAATTACGGTTTCAGATATTGTGGTGGTTTTGGACCGTCAACAAGGTGGTAGAGAAATATTAGAGCACAAAGGTTTCCGTGTTCATACGCTTTTTACTATTTCTGAGGTATGTTCCATGTTAAAAGAAGAAGGTCATTTAAGCGATGAGGAGGTAGGCAGAATTAATGATTTTCTGGCTGGAAATGCGGTAAGATTCGAGGAGGAAAAAAGACTTTCTTATGAGGAAAAATTAAAAATCTGTGATCATTCTGTGGCGCAAAAATTATTGAAGATTGCCCTGGATAAAAGATCAAATCTTATTGTTTCTGCAGATGTAACTTCTACACAAGAATTATTGGAACTTGCCGAAAAAGTAGGCCCACATATCGTCGCTTTAAAAACGCATATTGATATTTTACTGGATTTTGATCCAGATGAAACGATTTTGAAACTGAAAGATATTGCCACAAAATACAACTTCCTTTTAATGGAAGATCGGAAATTTGCAGACATCGGAAATACCCAAGAATTGCAGTTTGCTTACGGGACCTATAAAATTTCTCAATGGGCAGATTTAGTTACAGCACAAGTTATTGCAGGTTATGATTCCCTAGATTGTTTCCGAAATGTAGGCGTTGTAGCCATCTTGGGAATGTCCTCCAAAGGAACTTTAACAGATGCTAATTATAGAGAAGAAGCCACGAAAATTGCCATGTCTCATCCTAATGTTTTCGGTGGTGTGGCTCAAAATAAAATTCCAAATGAATTGCTTCTCTTTACCCCGGGAATTAATTTAGCGGATTCTGGGGACGGAAAAGGACAGCAGTACAATACGCCGGAACATGCTTTCTCACAATTAGAAACAGATTTCATCATCGTAGGTCGCGGTGTTTATAAAGCTGCAGACGCAGAAAAAGCAGTTTTAAAATACAAGTTTGCAGGTTGGGAAGCGTACGAAGCAAGTCTATAGAATATCTTTATTTACATTAAAGAAAATACTCCCGCAAATTATTCAGAAGAATCAGGTTAACGCAAAACCATCTACTTAATCTGAATAAGTTGCGGGAGTTTTATATTTTATTCAAACTGAAGTCAAAAAAAATCCCTACATAAAATCGAAATTTGTCTAATTTAATTTTACTTTTTCTCTGTTTATTTCTCGGAATTTTTCTGCGAAAAACGAAACTTTTCCCCGCAGATGGTCATTTGGCTTTAAACTCTTTCGTCATCACCATTTCCCTCTCGGCTCTTTCCCTCTATTATATTCCAAAAATTATTTTAGATGTTCAGCTTATTTTTCCCGTTTTAGTGCCTTGGTTAAATATTATTCTGGCTTTTTTCTTTTTCACCATCCTCGGCAAAAAATTAAAATGGTCTAAAACTACTATTGGCGCTTTGGTTTTATGTGCTGGATTTGGAAATACTTCTTTTGTAGGTATTCCTATTATTCAAACTTTGTATGGCGAAAACGGTTTAAAAACGGTAATGCTCGTAGATCAACCTGGCTCTTTTGTCGCTTTATCCACATTGGGCATTTTCTTCGCCAATTTTTATTCGGGAGAAAAAAGTTACGACTCAGAAATTTTTATAAAGATTCTAAAATTTCCGCCGTTCATTGCTTTTGTAGTGGCTTTACTCCTTAATATATTTAATATTTCAGTTCCTCTTGCTTTAGATGAAGTTTTCCTGGCTTTAGGCGCCACTACGGTTCCACTAGCTTTGGTCTCTGTGGGAACTCAATTAAAGTGGCAAAAATTAGAGGAGGAAAGTCGGCCTTTATTTTGGGGACTTGCTTTCAAATTGGTATTATTTCCGGCACTTATTTTTGTACTCTATTTTTTACTTCTAGATCAAAGAGGTGAAATTATTATAATCTCATTTTTAGAGTCAGCAATGGCACCCATGATTACAGCCGCAATAATTGCTTCCACGCACAAATTAGAACCAAAACTTTGCAACTTAATGGTCGGCATTGGAATTCCCCTCTCGCTACTGACCGTAGCATTATGGTATTTAATTTTACACTCTTCTGGATTAATGGTACGCTGAGATTTTAAGAGTTTTCCAGAAATAGACGCTTCTTATCTTATATCAAGAGAAAAATATTTTGAGATTTGTACCTTTGATTTTACTAAAATTACAATTATGAAAGTAGATATTTGGAGTGACATTAGATGTCCGTTCTGTTATGTTGGCAAGAAAAATTTTGAAAAAGCGCTGGAACAATTTCCAGAAGGGAGCAAGATTGATGTAAGGTGGCACAGTTTCCAACTGGATCCAGAGATGAAAACGCACCCAGAAAAAAATTCCATGGAGTATTTCTCCGAAAGAAAAGGAGTTTCTCCTGAAAAAGCAAAAGAAATGTATGCACACGTTTACAAAGCGGGAAAAGATGCGGGAATTGACTTTAATTTCGACCATCAAAAAGTTGCAAATTCTTACAGAGCGCATTTGCTTTTACAATTAGCTGCTGAAAAAAACGTAGCTAATGAAGCAGAAGAAGCCTTATTTATTGCCCAATTAATCGAGGGAAAAAACATTGATGATGAAGCAACTTTGGTTGAAATTGGTCAGTCTATTTCTTTAGATGAAAAAGATATTAAGGCTGCATTACAATCCGAAAAATATGGTGCTGCCATAGAGAAAGATATGATGTTAGCGCGGCAAATGGGTGTAAGTGGCGTTCCTTTTTTCGTTATTAATGATAAGTATGGGGTTTCGGGAGCGCAGCCAGCTTCTACATTCTCTGAAGTTTTGGAAAAATCTTGGGAAGAATTTTCGGCGGGAGATGCTGGTTTAAAGATTATTCATAGCGGAGAAAGTTGTGATATTGAGGGCAACTGCGATTAATATCCGAAGATCAATGAACTGAAAGCTTCCGAAATATTGTATTTCGGAAGTTTTTTTTGAATACCAATTGAATTTCTTTGGAATTGAAATTGCACTATTTCTTGAAATTAAACGAGATGAGTAGAGGATTTGTAAAAGAAGATGATCAAGAAGATATTCCCTTCGTTGCACCACGCGCAGATTTACCCGCCGGAACTGAAAATTTTGTAACACAAGCTGGATTGGATTTGCTGCTAGAAGAGAAAGAAATTATGCTGAAGGAACAAGATGTATTGGATTCTTCTCAAGAAAAAGAATATCGAATTTCTATAAATCACAGCAACGCCAAATTGCAGCTTTTACAGGAAAGAATTTCCTCCGCGAAAATCATTGACCCCAAAAAATTACCACAGAACGAAGTCCATTTTGGTGCAAAAGTCACCTTCAAAAATATCAGCAGTAATGCAGCACAAACTTTTCAAATCGTGGGTGTAGATGAAGCCAATATTGCACAGAAAAAAATGGCTTTCACAACTCCCTTAGCAAAATCATTAATGCACAAGAAAGTGGGTGAAGAATCAATCTTACACTTAGGAGAAAAGAAGAATACGTTCGAAATTTTAAAGATTGAATATTAATATTCTAGGAAAAATGATAAGATTTTGCAGATTGAGCTGATAAAAATTCTTCTTATCAAAAATCTGCTTGATATTCGGGATAATTTTTAATTAGTTAATCCTAAATCGTCTTCTTACTCGTCAGCAATTGTACGATTAAAATTAATCCAGAAAAGCCAAGTCCTACCACAGAAACTCTCGTCCAACCGAAGTAATTCCACGCAAGCGATCCAAAGCTTGTTCCAGCCGCGCCGCCGATAAAAAAACCAACCATGTAAATGGTATTCACGCGGTTTCTCGCTTCTGTATTCTTTGAAAAAACAATATTTTGATTGGCAATATGTACACACTTTGAACGCCTAAATCAATAAGCACAACTCCGATAATTAAACCAATAATGGAGTGTGGAGACAGGAGAAAAATGATCCAAGAAATAATGATGAGAACGCCTCCCAAAATAATAAGTTTGTGTTTCTTCACGCGGTTATTCAACTTTCCAACTACCGTTGCGCCCAATGCTCCAGCAATTCCAAACAATCCAAACCTCCAGCAACCGCACTTCCATATCCAAAAAATCTTCCATCAAGAATACAAAAGTCGTCCAGAAAGCACTTAAACTTCCGAAAGCCAAGGCACCAGCCAAATCAGCCAGTCGATGAAGATTCTGTGCGGAAATAAAACCAAAGAGATTTCATGAGTTTGCTGTAACTCTCCCCAAACTTGGGCTGAATAACGGGTAATTTCACATTGAGCAAAAAGAAAAGCAAAATCATCAGTCCGGCAGCACCGTAAAAAACCGTTCGCCATCCGAGATATTCGCCGACTAATCCACTTAAGACACGACTTCCCAAAATACCGATGAGCAAACCGCTCATGACAATTCCTATCGCTCTTCCACGACCATCATCATTGCTTAAATGTGCAGCCATTGGCACAAATAATTGGGGTAAAGTCGAAGTGAATCCAATTAAAAAGCTACTCATTATAAGTAAAACTAATGACTGGGATAGTGCAGCCCCCAAAAGTGAGAGGATCAAAATCAGAAAATTGAGTTTCATGATTTTGATGTTGTTAATTTTGTCACCCAGAGGAATGATAAACAACAATCCGAAGGCATACCCAATCTGCGTAGAGAGCGCAACATTGCTCACTTCGGAATCAGAAACTCCTAAACTTGTGGCCATATCATGCAGCAGAGGTTGGTTATAATATAAATTGGCCACCTCTAAACCAGCAGAAATACTGAGAAGATAAAGGATGGAATTCGGTAATTTATTTGGCATGACACAGAAATTCTAAAGACCCGCAAAATTAAATATTTTTTGACCATTTTTAGGGAATCATTTATTGTTTTACCTGATGATTGGCGGTTTTAAAAGCTATAAAGTGGATCTATTTCAAAGTATGAAATCTTTTAATGGAGGTAGGTTCGAACGTATATTTAGCCGTTACTGTTTTTGGCGAATTAATATCTAATTCATACCAAGGCGAAATTTTTGGATATTGACGATTCACCAAGACATGAATATCTTGAGCCGGCATAAAACTTTCTGCGAGCAAGAATAATCTTTTACCAGCATTATTTCTTGCCGCGCCCACAATAATCACCGAATGTCCTGGACTTCCCGGTTTGATGATAAAGTCACCCGCTTGAATTTGAGAATTGTCTGTGAGGGAATAGGATTCTTTGTTGAGGGAAATAGTTCCCGCATAACGAAAAATAAGGTTGAGATAGGTGCGAAAATTTTGATAAGAATCATCAACAATTTTCGTCTTATAAAAGGAGACTTTTCTGCGAACTTCTCTGGTTCTCACTCCATTTTTGTAATCATTCCAAGAAAAGAACTGTCCACTGGTAAATTCAAAACAAATCTCTTCAAAACGTTTATTTCCCCATAAATATTCCGCGTAAAATCGAATCCAGGCATCTGCACATTGCTGCAAATCTTTATCGCCCACATCAATTTTAAGCACTGCGATGTGATTGGTCTGTTTTTCAATCGGAACGGCATTAAAATCGCGCACCGGAAAACCGCGTGGATGAAGCGGAAAACTACTCATAAACTCACTAAAACTTCCTGGCAAATCTTTTTCCCAAACATATCCTTTCGGCGGTGTAAATCTGGTGCGGATAGTGGATTTGCTGTGGTCAATGAGCAAAAGCTGCGTAGTTTCTACCACTTGACTGCTGAACAATTGCAAATTGAGCAGGAGTACTAAAAATGGAAAGAGGCAAATTTTCTGCAAGGCATGATATTTACTCAAAATTAATTATAATTTCTAAATTACCTTAAATAAACTTCTTTTAAAAAAAACATCATTATATTTGGCCTTCTTACTATGAAAAAAGTTTTTTGGGGGATTATTTTAGGTTTTAATTTTGTTGCAGTTTCGGCGCAACAAGACAGTATTTACATTGAGGCTAAAATTTCTGAAAACAGCAGAGAAGTCCTTGTAAAGCAAGAAATCATCTACACCAACACCACAAATTCTCCGCAAGAAAAAATTAAATTACTGAACTGGATCAGTTCATATAAAAATCAAAACACGCCACTGGCGCTTCGAAAATTAGAAGATCGGAAAAGTGATTTGCATTTTGCCAGTGCAGAAGAATTAGGGGGCCTAAAAATCAATTCTATTTTCGTAAATGATTCTTTGATCACCATTGTGGATTCTAATCGGGAAAATATTTTCTTACCACTGGCAAAAAAATTAGGCGTTGGCGAAAAGGCGACGCTTACTTTAGACTATGCTCTACTATTGCCGCACTCCAAATTTACAAGTTATGGAAAAGAGGAGAAAAAATTCGCGCTCAAATATTTCTTCCTCGTTCCAGACGGCTTCAAAAATGAAAATCAAGATGAACGCTTTTACATCGACATAGAAGAAAATCAAAGTCCCGGGAATTATTGGCGCGTCAATCTGGATATTCCTACCCATTATTATTCTCAGAGCAATCTGCAGGAAGTACAGCCAAATTATTTTGAAGGAAATCTGAAAATTGACCCGGAATTTTACATCTCCGAAAATCAATTCCCGTCCATAAATACAAACGTGGAAGGAAAGAAAGTGGAGGTTAGCTTTGAATACTTTTTGACCCCAGAAGATGTAAGGAACTTAGAATTTTATCTGCCGCTTCATCTTAACTTTATTAAAAATAAAATTGGATTCCTGCCAGAAAAAATATTCATCAGCGAGAAATTTCGCAAGAGTGAAGATTTTGTGGGCATTAGTGATTTAAAATTTTGGAAATTTAAATATCAACTTTTCAGTGATGCAGAAAAAAATGATCTGAATTATTTCAGTATCATTTCTCAATGCATTATGGAGCAGTCCACCATTTTCAAAACCAATCAAGATCATTGGGTTCAAAATGGCTTAAAAACATATCTAGAAATTCAATATTTGGACAGGTACTACCCAGATGCAAAACTCCTTGGCGATTTACCTGAGGAGGCAAAAATATTTGGCTTAAAACCTTTGAAGTTTTTCTATGCCTCCAAATTAAAGTTGAGTGAACGGTATGGATTGGCTTACCAATACATCATGACGCAAAATTTGGATCAAAAAATTAATGAGAATTTTGAAAATCTTAGTAATTTTAATGCGAATGCAATCAGCCACTTCGAAGCGGGAAGTCTTTTCGATTTTGTAGCAGAGAAAATGGGAACGGAAAATTTTGACGAATTTTTAAAAAATTATCTGACAAAAAATAATTCTGAGCGCATTGATAAGCAAGACTTTTTAGATCAACTCACCCTAAGTTCTGGGTATTCTGCGGAATTTTTAGAAGATTTTATCCAAAGAAAAAACCGCGTTAATTTTAATTTAAAAAAATACAAGAAAGTCGGAGATAACTTTGAAGTTAAAATTTCTAAGAACACTGCTCAAAAAATACCTTTCAAAGTTGAAACTGAGACTGAAAGTGGGGATAAACAAACGTTTTGGTTTGATACCACGGATTCTACAGAACCCAAACTGTTCGTGATTCCACAGTCCGATGCAGAAAAAATAGTTCTGAACCGAGATTATATTTTCCCCGAGAAAAACTTTCGAGATAATTATTTGTATACGAAAGGCATTTTCGCAAATGCGAAAAAAATTAAATTGAAACTTTTCCGAGACATACCAAATCCAGAGTACAATGAGATTTATTTAAATCCGCGCTTTAATTTTAATGTTTATGATGAAGTTTTGGCTGGGCTCAATTTTAAGAATTCATCCCTTTTCGAGCGTAAATTTCTATATTCCATTACGCCTTATTACAGTTCTGGAACTGGTAAATTAACAGGATCTGGGTCTGTCTCCTACTCTTTTCAACCCGCAGAAAGTTTTTACCGGAAATTAGATGTTGGCGTTTCTGGTTCTTACTTTCATTATGATTACGATTTAACATATCAAAAAATTACGGCCTTCGCGAACATTAGTTTTAATAAAGATCCCCGAAGTGACATTGGAAGAAATTTAGGTTTTTCTTACAATTTCTTTGAGAAAGACTTAAATCCAGAACTTTTGCTGAACAATGAATATTCTAAGTACAATCTTTGGTATCTGGGTTATGGTTATTCTGATCGCAGTTTAATCCATGAAAAATATATTAGCGCAAATATGCAGTGGATGGAAGATTTCCAAAAATTATCTGGGGAAGCTTTTTACCGTTGGGAATTCGGCCAAGATAAAAAAGTAAGTTTTCGGTTTTTCGGCGGGTATTTTTTCAACAATGACACGAAGAATAATTTATTTGATTACGGAATTTCCCGCGTTTCTAATTATTCCTTTTCTTATGGATTACTGGGTCAAAGCGCCACTTCGGGTGTTCTCTCTCAGCAATTAATTGTGGCAGACGCAGGCTTTAAATCATATATTGGGACTACTGCAAACCAATGGATTACTGCTTTCAACGTAGATTCTCATGTTTGGCGTTGGTTTAATGTTTATGCAGATGCGGGCTTGTATAAAAATAAGAATCAAAATGCAGATTTCATTTGGGATTCTGGCGTAAAATTAAAGGTCATTCCAGATTTTCTGGAGGTTTATTTTCCCATTCAAAGTTCCTTAGGTTTTGAGCCTTCCTTTAAAGATTATGGTAAAAGAATTCGTTTTACTTTGTCTCTTAACTTTTCTGCAATTACAAGTTATTTAAGAAGAGGTTGGTTTTAAATTCAAACCTCACCTTTAGCTATTAAAATCGCTAGTTCATTTTCTTTAAGGAAATACTTTTATCCTTTATATTGAACCCCCCAAAACTGCTTGATATAAGTTCATTACTAAACAATTACAGCTTCGATAATCACAAAAAAAGCGAGTCCCAAAGGAATCGCTTTCTGTAATTTAAGGGAAGAATTTTAGTTCTTCATTACTTTCTGAGAAACTTTTTGTCCATTAATTTCCGCAGAGATGATGTACATTCCTTTTGGTAAAGAAGAAACATCTAATCTAGCGTTATCTGTAACTGAAGCGCTTTTTACAATTTGTCCGTTTGCACTGATAATTTGTACGTTCGCTTTAGCACCAAATACCAACGTATTTGTGAAATTAGAATTTTTTACCAAGGTAATTTTAATACCACTTACATCTGAAACTGCAAGCTGCGTAGAATTTTGCGGAGTTGGTGTTCCATTAATGAAATCTGCCGCATTGTTGTTTGTATCAATGCCATTTGTTCTGGAATCAGAAGTAGTATTGGTCATTACGGGAGCTGCACCTGCACCTTCAAAAAGATTAGCAGAACCTATACCTACAAAATCTAAAACATTAGCATCTGTAGGACCTGTAACTTGAACAAGATCACTCGCAAGAACAATTTTTAAATTAGTTCCAGACATTGCAAATCCAGGAGAGGTATTGGTTCCTGAAATAAAATTTGTTGGGATTGGAGCTACAAAATCTGGTGTTAAAGCAACGGTACCACCTGCACCTGCACCTTCTTGGATCAGATAAGTCTGACCTGGAGCCAAAGTAATGTTTGGAAGTGGGTGATATTGATTAAATGCTCCTGAAGCAGATGCGTATTGTAATGACGCGCCAGAAATAGTGGCCGATGCGGTCCCTCTATTGATTAATTCTACAAAATCATTGGTAAGTGTAGCTCCGGAGTTTCCACCACCACCATACACTTCATTGATTACAATTTGCGCACTACCCATAGTAGCAATCGCCGTTAAACTTAAGATTGTAAAGATTTTTTTCATTTTGAAAATATTTAAATGTTATCCCACAAATTTACAAAAAAAATGCTCCCTAAAGAAGGAAGCATTCATAATTAACAGTATCGTAAAATTACTTTTTAATAATTTTTTGAGAAACTGTTTTCCCATTTACAATACCTGTAACGATATAAGTTCCTTTTGGTAAAGTGGCAACTTCTAATGAAGTATTCTCATTAACAGAAGCAGTTTTTACAATCTGTCCATTCATATTTACCAATTGTACGTCTGCTTTTGCAGCGAACATAATTGTGTTTCCAACAATTGTGTTTTTTACTAAATTACTTTTCGTTGCGTTTACAACTGAAGCAGCTAACGTAGTAGCAGAGATTGTATTAGCAGATAAATTATCAATAGAGATATTTCCTGTTCCAATTGTAGCATTCCCCGCTTCTCTGATTGCAACGGAAGCCAATGTAGTTGGAGCTGCTGAAGTTCCAGAAGAATTTGTTAATAATGATTGTGCGTTAACTTGCAAAGTTGCAACATTTGTTGGAGTAGCCAAAGTATTATCAATTGTGTAATTTACCACAATATTTGCTGCTGTTCCATAAGGTAGTTCAGTTCCATAAGTTGGAAGAGCACCAGCACTAGAATTATTTAAAATTCCCAATGTATAACCAGTCGCACTACCTTTTACATATAATCTTGCAAAGAAAGATGTTACTGATGATCCTGCAGTAGATCCAAACATTAAAAAATAATCTCCAGCTGTAGTAAGTCCTGTAGCATTTGCAATATTTATTGTTGCAGAATAATTTGCCTCATTTTTCTTACCAGCTTCTACCGAATAACTGGTTGTAAATGCTTTGTTTACATCTTCAGAATTACCTGCTACCAACTTAGCAGCGTTTCCATCAGACAATAATTGTCCCGCAGTACCACTGTGTGTAGCCCAACCATTTGCATTTAAGGCACCAGTGAAACTAAAATTTTCATTTACAACTTGCGTTGCAGTTTGAGCATTAACAGTAGCAGCTACAATTACTGCTGCGAATAAAGAATAGATTTTTTTCATTTCTTGAAAATTTAAATAATTAATAATTAATCCCGCAAAAATACGCCCTTTTTTATAAATTTCAAACTAATAATATTAATAAAGTGTTAAGAATGCAAAAACAATTTTAAATCATCTTTTTCGTTATTTTTACAAATCGTTTCCACCAAAATCTTGATTAGAAAAATACGCTTCCTTTTCCTTTTCATCACAGCATTAACTCATTTTGATGCTCAAATTTTCTCGTGGAAAAATCCAAATTTCCCTGCAGATTCTACTAAGAAAGATTCCATCCTTTCTGCTAAACTCAATAAGGACGTTTTCACCAAAGACACTTTGGATTTTATTAACACCCCCGATAAAGTTGTCATTGACGAAGGCATATTGGTTAAAAACACGCGCTCACAGATTTTGGGAGACCTTAATTCTAAAGGATCCATCATTCGCGGGATTACTTTCGGAAATAATCAGGGTCAAAGTGTTCAAAGTTCAATGGACCTGCAGATTTCTGGTAAATTATCTAAGGATGTTACAGTTTTAGCCTCAATTTCTGATCATAATTTACCGATTCAAGCAGACGGTTACACGCAGACTTTAGAGGAATTTGACAAAATTTACATGCAAGTCAACATTAAAGATCGCTCAATTTTGCGTGCTGGTCATTTAGATTTACTGGATGACACTACATACTTCGGGCGATACCAAAGGAGAAGCATGGGACTGCAGTTTCAGACAAATTTTGGGACCGAAAACAAAACTTTTGTAGACGTTTCTGCAGGAGTGGCGAGAAGTGAATTTCACCGCATCCGTTTTCAGGGTGTTGAAGGTAATCAAGGTCCTTATCGATTAACAGGTAAAAATGGCGAACAATTTATTACCATCCTTTCTGGGTCCGAACAAGTTTTTATCGATGGTATTTTGATGAAACGTGGAGAAAGCTTGGACTATGTTATCAACTACAACACAGGCGAAATCACGTTCACGAGTTTCCGGCCAATTTTTAAGCAAAATTTTATTACCATTTCCTACAATTACACGAATCGCAATTATACCCGATTCTTAGTCACAGGGGCCCTGCAGCATCAAAGAGAAAGGCTGAAAGTTGGATTAAATTGGTTTCTAGAAAATGACAATAAAAATGCTCCACTTGCTTTAAACTTAAGCAAAGAGGATGAACAAATTTTAGCAAATGCCGGAAATAACCCCGACTTAATGTTTGCTCCATCTGGAACGGTTTCAGAATATGATGTTAATAAAATTCTCTACCAACTTATACTAAATCCCAGTGAAAATTACTACGAGTTTTCTACGGATCAATCCCAAACGCTTTATCAGGTTGCATTTACCTATTTTGGTCCGAATTCCGGAAATTATGTACTGAAACAAACCACCAATAATGGCCGTGTTTTCGAATATGTAGGAACAAGTCAAGGTGAATATAGAGCAGTGCGAAAATTACCCGCACCGCAAAAATCTCAGGTTTTTTCTGCCAATGCAGAATACCTTTTGAAGGAGGGTAAAATTGGAGCCGATTTCTCCTTAAGTAATTTTGATGTTAATCTATTTTCTTCCCGAGACAGCAATGAAAATATTGGGTATGCAGGCCGGATTTTTGGGTATAAAACTTTTACGAAAAACAATTGGAAGGGCACACCTCGCTTTGAATTTCAGCATATAGATTCGCGTTTTCGTATTTTGGACAGAATCAATGATGTTGAATTTTCCCGCGATTTCAATTTGATTTCCGAGTTTAACCAGATTTCTCAGAATCGCCTTATTTTCAGCTTTCTTAACCAATGGGGAACTTCTGCTTTCCTGAATTACAGATTGAATTATCTGGATGAAAAAAATTCCTACGAAGGAATTAAAAATGACCTCGATTTCGGATGGAAAACAGGAAAAATTAACACCAAAGGAAACCTCTCTTATTTGGACACCAAAGCGACTTTTCAAAACACAAAATTTGTGCGGGGCGGTGTGATTTCCGAATATACCACAGAGAAAGGAAGTTGGGCAATAGGTGGAAATATAGAGCACAATGTGAAAAACTTTAACGAGACAGATCAGCTTGATGTTTCCAGTTTTAGTTGGAAAGAAGCCTTCTTGCAGAAAAAAATTGGGGATTCTGCGCGGACCAAACTATTAACACGCGTCTATTTTCGGGACAATGATTCTGTGCGCAACAATTCCTTGGAAAACATGAATCATATTCTGGGGATTATGGCAGAAAGTCAACTCATTAAAACCGAAAAGACCACGCTTAATGCTTTGCTCCACTATCGAAAATTCTATTATCAAAACCAAGATTTAACCAATAATTTCAGTCAGGATTTTGTGGTCGGAAACATTCTTTATAATCAGCAATTGTTTCGAAATGGAATGCGTTTGCAGGGTTTTTATGAATTAGGAAATGGGCAAGAAGCACAGCGCGAATTTCAATATATAAAAGTGACAGACGGTCAAGGAGTTTATAAATGGACTGATTATAACGGGGATGGAATACAGCAAATTGATGAATTTGAAATTGCAGAATATGTTGATTTAGCACAGTATATTAGGATTTACACCAACACCGTAAATTATATTCCATCTAACAAAAATAAATTACAGGTCGCCCTATTTGTGAATCCATCTGTGGTTTTTAACTCCGAAAATAAATTTTTGAAAAGGTGGAATTTCAACATTTCCCTTAACTCTCAGAATTCATTCATTAAAAGAGATCAGGTTTTGGTTTTAAATCCTTTCGAAAAAAATGAAGATCAAATTCTTAAAAATCAAAATATCTTAGCATCAGCTCAATTTAATCCAACAGAAAAATCTGGATGGAATGGAAATTACCGCTTTATCACGAATGAAAATTTAGTCAATGCGAACTTCAGCAATGAGGAACGTAGCCAAACTTCCAATTTTTTAAATGTGGGTTATTGGTTCTCGAAGGATTTCCGTTTAGACTGGGAAAATTCTTTGCACCATATTGAAAATGCCTCTCAGCTTTTCCAATCTCGCGATTATGTCTTGAATAATTTTGAAACCAAACCAAAGGTCACTTATAAATTTACAGAGGCGATTCAGGCAGAACTATCTTCAGCTTTGAGACAGAAAAAAAGAGCAGATGGCGAGGAATTTTTGAAGACCTTCGATTTAACGGGAAGTCTACAATGGGACCGCAAAAAAACCTCCATTCGTGGGAATTTTTCTTTCATCAATAATGATTTCACGGGTAATAATTTCTCCCTGGTGGGCAATCAAATGCTTGATGGTTTAAAGCCTGGAAAAAACCAGGTTTGGTCTGTATTCTTACAGCAATCCATCAATTCTTTTATTCAATTGAATGTGAATTATGAAGGCCGAAACTCTGGGGAACGTACCATTCACATTGGATCGATGCAAGTGAAAGCGAGTTTTTAAGGCGCAATTAAAAATGCGTTGCATATAATAAAATTTATTCTATTTTTACAGAAATTTTATATGCTTAAACAACTACTTACTTTACTTATTTTACCTTTTGCGGTGTACTCTAATGCACAAATCATCTTACGTCAGGATTTTTCTACTTTAAATGTAGGAAAACTAGATGGGCAGAACGGATGGACCAATAACAGTTCCGCGGGTGGAACAGGTGGTGCTATATCAGGCGCTGAATTTGTTTCCGTTTCTGCAGATGCTTTATCTTATCCAAATTATGGCAATGCGACAAAATCAATCACAATGAAAGGGGTTGATCAAGATGGACCGGGACATTTATTAGCCACCCCAATAACGGCGGGAACTTATTATTTTTCTTTTTTAGGAAACTTCAGCGCTTATCCTACAGGAACAAATTATTTCGATGTTTTACGAATGCTGAATGGAGGAGCCTTCACAACTTCTGCCAGAATATGGGTACAGCCAGGAAGCACTGCCGCCGGATTTAAAGTAGGAATTAAAATTGGAGATTCTACTAATCCAGCGGGAGTTACAAGTTCTGATTACGCATTTAACCAGACTCATTTATTTGTAGTGAAATATGTAATTGGACCAGGAAGTTCTGATGACATAATGAATCTTTTTATCGATCCCGTATTTGCCTCAGGTGAACCGGCAACTTCAACTTTAAGTGCACCACTTGGTACTTTTGAATATTCGAATAACATTGACCGCGTTGCTTTTCCATACAATACGCCAAAAGCAGGAAAAGCTACAGGAAAAATAGGATTGGTAAGTATCGCAAGAACTTGGGATGAATTAGATTTTCCAGAAACTTTGGATACGGGAGAATTTAATACTCATCAAAATGCAGCGTTCAACTATGCAAATGGAAATATCACGATTCAGCAAACAGGATATAGCAACGCAGATTTGAATATCACCGCCGTAGACGGAAAACTGGTTTACAGCACAAAATTAAACAGCAAGAAAATCCAGCAATTCTCTGTAGGAAAGCTTCAAAAAGGAATCTATTTTTACACCTTAGAAAACGGATCGAAAACCATTAACAAGAAATTTATTATCAACAATTAATATTTAAAACAATGACAAAAATTTACTCTTTAGCTTTAGTAGCAATCTTTGGATTATCTCAGGCTCAAACTTTATTTTCTGATAATTTAGGAAGTTATACTGCAGGAGCATTACTTTCTGGTCAGGGAACCTGGACCAATAATTCTGGCACTTTCGGTGGCGGAACTTGCGCTGGATCTGGTTGCACCAATACACAGGTTGCAAATGTAGCTTTGAGCTACACTAATTATATTGCAGGTGCTACCACAAATGTTGCAGCTATTAAACCAAATCAAGATGCAGTAGGAACTCCACTCACTACTTCTCTTGCAATGCCAGCAAACGGCACTACCATCTATTATTCCTTCTTGGTAAATGTTGCAGCAGCTCCTGCAGGAACTCCAGCGGATGTCTTTCGTGCGCTTGCGGGCGGAAATTTCAATACAGCAATTCGCATGCAGGTTAAAACTGCAGCAGGTGGATTTACAATTGGTGGATCTAAAAATGGGGGAACCAACGTCTACACCACTACGGTTTATCCTTTGAACACTACTCATTTGGTGGTTGTTAAATACACAATGAATAGTGGAACTACTTCAGATGATGTCATTAAATTTTATGTAAATCCAACTGCAGCTTCTGAGCCTGTAACAGCAGATGCTACCATGTCTGCAGGGGCTGATTATGCGGCATCTTTCACGATGGATCGCTTTTTATTAAGAACCAATACTGCAGCAGTTCCAACCATGTCTATGGGTGCATTTAAAGTTGCGCAACAATATTCTGATTTGTTTGTATCAGGTACCTTGGCAACAGACAATTCAAGTGTTGGAGCGAAGGCAATTTCGATCAAAGAAAATCCGGTAAATGACGAATTAAAAATTAATGTAGATAATAATTTTGATTCAAAAAATGCTACAATTAGTATCTTAGATGCTTCTGGAAGAATTTTAAAATCTGAAAAATTCTCAGAAAATTTGAATGTAAAATCTTTAAAATCTGGCGTATACTACGTACAGATCAATAACGGAGCGAGCAAAACCGCACTTCGATTTATTAAGAAATAGCACTTAAAAATTATGATAAAAAAATCGGGCAGAAATTAATTCTGTCCGATTTTTTGTTTTAAAAGAGTATTGATGCTGTATTAATCCACGTATAAAATATATTTCGTTCTGATTTTCTGGAAAGCCTCCAGATCTTTTTTCCAGGAACTTTTGATTTCAGCTGCAGATTTTCCAGCCACTATTTGTTTTCTCAATTCATCGCTCCCCGCTAATTTATCAAAAAACAAATTCTTCAGGAAAAAATCCTGCGCGGGATTTTTATAATTTTGGTAAGCTTTTAAAAGCCAGTCGATATTTAATTCCCTTAGATCTGGCTTCTCTTTAGAAAGATTTTCTCCGAAGCATAATTTACCGTTCAGGAACGGATCTTTTGCGCCGTAATTAGGTTTAGGCGTAAATTGATAAGGAAGACTTTTACTCCACGGACTGCCATAAATTTGAAAGGGCAAATCAGTTCCTCGCCCCACCGAAACTTGAGTTCCTTCAAAAAAGCAAAGGCTTGGATAAAGATTGATGGCCGTATCATTCGGCAAATTTGGCGAAGGTGAAGCGGAAACGCCGTACCGTTGTTTTTTATGGTAGTTCTGCATTGGAATAACAGTATATTTTGCTTGAATACCTTTAGACAGCCATTTCTCGCCGTTCACCATGGTTCCGTACTCTCCGATTGTTAATCCGTAAACAACAGGAATCGGATGCATCCCCACAAAACTTTTCCACTGCTCATTCAATAGAGGGCCATCAACATAACCATCATGAGGATTCGGACGATCGAGGACGATTACTTCCACCTTATTTTCTGCACCAGCTTCCATTACGTACGTTAAAGTAGAAATGTAGGTGTAGAATCTCACACCCACATCTTGAATATCAAAAAGAACAATATCAATTCCTTTCAATTGCTCTGGTTTCGGTTTTTTGTTGGAACCATAAAGTGAAAAAATCGGAATTCCCGTTTTGGTGTCTACTCCATTCTTTACATGCTCTCCCGCGTCTGCATCACCACGAAAACCGTGTTCTGGCGCAAAAATAGTTTTGATTTTCACTTTATTTTTCACCAAGTAATCTACCAGAAAGCTGCCATCTTTAAGCAATCCGGTTTGATTGGTTACAATGGCAATCGATTTATTTTGCAGCAGGGGCAGATAAAGCTCTGGTCGGTCTGCACCGCTTTTAAAACAGTTTTTTCCAATGTCTTGGGCGAAACTTGCTTGGTTAAAACTAAAAAAGATTAGCACAGTCAGAACTAAATCTTTAATTTTGAGGCCTAAATTCATCTGCTTGAAGTTTCCGTTATATTTTTCCAAAAAAATAGCTTTTTCCAAAGATAACAAAAATAATCTCTCACGAATTATCGTGTTCATTGGGAGATTGTCTGTGGCATTGGGCGTCATCGTCTCCTTAATCACGGTTTCTACGGGATTAGGTTCCAAAAAAGCCATTAAAGAGAGAATGGCAGATTTCTCTGGCCATATTTCCATTAAATCTAAACAGTCGAATAATTCTTACAATTCATCTGTGCTGAGTTCTGAAGGTTTTCAACTTGAAAAAATCAAAGCTTTGCCCGATGTGGCGACTACTCAAAAATACGTGGCGTCTAGCGGCATTTTAAGAAATGAACATAATTTTGCGGGCATCATCTTTAAAGGGGTGGGGAAAGATTTTGATCGGGAACGTTTTCAGAAATTCATGATTTCTGGGGCTTTGCCAAAATTTTCTGAAGATGGATTTGATAGTGGAATATTAATCTCGCAAAAGATTGCGGGTGATCTTCAACTCAAAGTAAAAGACAGCATCGTCGCCATTTTTTCAAAACAAAGTCAAAGTCCCATCTACCGAAAATTTGAAGTTACAGGAATTTACAAAACAGATATCAAGCTCATCGATGATTTATTTATTCTAGGCGGAATTAACCATGCAAGACGAATTCAGGACATGGAAAAGACGGAGATTGGCGGAATAGATGTCTTTTTGAAAAATATAAATAACATTGATGATGATGCTCCGATTATTGACAAATTAGTGGGTTATAAAAATTATACCATAAAAGCAACGGATGAATACCCCCAAATTATGGATTTCATTGCGATTTTTGATACCAATATTGCGCTGATTATAACCATCATGCTGTTTGTAGTGATTATAAATATTGTCATGGTCTTGCTCATTTTAATAATCGAGCGAACCAATTCTATTGGAATGCTGAAAACTTTGGGCGCCACCAATGGACAGATTCAGACCATATTTATTAATTATACGTTACTCATTATGGTTCCTGGTTTATTGATTGGGAATTTCATTGGACTCGCATTTTTACTGCTCCAAAAGTATTTTGGGATTATAAAACTCAATCCAGAGAATTACTATTTAAGTGTGGTTCCGGTGGATTTAAATATCTTTTACATCCTCGGAATATCTTTTGGAATTCTGTTGGTTTCCGCTGTTGCATTAGTTTTACCAAGTTATTTGATAAGTAAAATTTCGCCGGTAAAAGCTTTAAAGTATAATTAAATCAAAAAATTATACCTTTGCACATTCGTAATTATAAGGTAAGATATTGCGAAAAATTCAAAAGCAAAGTTACTAACAACATTTACTTTTGATTCCAACAAAAAAAGAAAAAATATATGAAATACGCAGAAAATATTCTGGAAACCATAGGAAATACGCCACTTGTAAAAATCAATAAAGTTTTAGGAGAAGATTTCCCCGCTTTAGTTTTAGCGAAGGTAGAAACCTTTAATCCCGGAAATTCCACCAAAGACAGAATGGCTTTGAAAATGGTAGAAGACGCAGAGAAAGACGGTCGTTTAAAACCAGGCGGAACAATCATTGAAGGAACTTCTGGAAACACGGGAATGGGTTTAGCTTTGGCAGCCATTATCAAAGGTTACAAATGTATTTTCGTCACCAACGCAAAACAATCCAAAGAAAAATGCGATATTTTACGCGCCGTGGGTGCTGAAGTAATCGTATGTCCTACCGACGTGAAACCGACGGATCCTAGATCTTATTATTCTGTTTCGAAAAGATTGGCGGCAGAAACTGAAGACGGTTGGTACGTGAATCAATATGATAATTTATCCAATAGAACTGCACATTACGAGCAAACTGCGCCAGAAATTTGGGAGCAAACAGAAGGTAAATTAACGCATTTTGTGGCGGGCGCTGGAACTGGTGGAACGATTTGCGGTGTTGGCAAATTTTTGAAAGAGAGAAATCCAGCCATCAAGAATATTGCGATTGACACTTTTGGATCTATTTTAAAAGAGTACCACGAAACGGGAATTTTAAATCCAGAAAACGCTTATTCCTACATTACAGAAGGCATTGGGGAAGATATTATTCCAGAAAATTATGACATGTCTGTAATTGATCATTTCGAAAAAGTAACGGATAAAGACGGGGCCATTTACGCGAGAAAACTGGCGAAAGAGGAAGGGATTTTTTGCGGTTATTCTGCTGGAAGTGCCATGGCGGCTTTGGTACAGATGAAAGACCAATTTACAAAAGATGATATTATTGTGGTTTTGCTGCATGATCACGGTTCCAGATACGTGGGAAAAATCTACAATGATGAGTGGATGGCGCAACAAGGTTGGTTGTAAAAATTTTTTGGGCGTGTCCCATTATAAAAAAAGAGCAAATTTTCATTTTGCTCTTTTTTTATAAAGGGTCGGTCTTCGGTTCCCAATCTTTTTTATGAATTCGGTTTAGTGTTCAGACGAGTCTGCGCTCATAAAAAAGGATTTCCACCTCCAACCTCACGCAAGATTTGTTATAATAATTCAGCTAGTTTTTTCGTAAGATTCTTTCGGGAGAATTGCTCAATATTTTGCGTCTGAATAATTTCCTCACCATTATTCCACTCCTCAAATTTCTGCAAGATGAATTGTTTTACAGAATCAGCATCATCATAAGAAAAATGTTTTCCCGCTTTCGTTTCTTCTAAAATTTTCTTCACATCACTTTTCTCTGGCCCGAAAGAAATGATTGTTTTTCCCGTGGCTAAATATTCAAATATTTTTCCCGGTATAATTCCTTTGGAAGAATCTTCAGGGAAATTGGTCATTAAAAGTAAATCAGAATAATTCATCTCTGCATTCGCGTCTGAATGCGATAAATAGCCAACATTTTTTATAGAATCCTTCAAGGCAGAGCTTTCTAGCTGATTCAAAATTTTATCGTCGATTCGTCCGACAAACTTCATTTCGAAATCATTTTTAAACGTTTCGTTTTCTACAATCAGGTCATTCAAAATATTCCACAAAACGGTTGGATTTCTCAACTGTTCCAAAACGCCAATGTAACTCAGCGTAAATTTTGAATTTCTCGTTTTTTCCTTGATCTCAAATTTAGATTCCACCCCATCAAAACCATTGGTAATGCAAAAAGCATTGGCTCCTTTTTTTCGAAAATTTTCCGCATCGCTATAACTTGTTGCCAAAGTTATATCCGCATTTTCAAAGACTTGCCTTTCTAGACTTCTGTGTTTTTCATCGGAAGATTTACTAAGTTTTAAATGTTTGTAGTAAGAAATCTCCGTCCACGGATCTCGAAAATCAGCGATCCATTTCATATTGGGAAATTCTTTCTTCAATTCTAGACCAATTAAATGCATGGAATGAGGTGGTCCAGTAGTGACAATTGCCTCGAACTCATTTTCTTTTAAATACTTTTTCAAATATTTCACAGAAGGTTTTACCCAAAAAACGCGTGCATCGGGAACGAAAAAATTTCCGCGGACCCAAATGGAAAGTTTGGATTTAAAAGATTGATTGGTCCCAACATCAAATTGTCCGGCTTTAAATTTCTTATTGTCTTTTCCGAAAAGTTCTGCAAGCTGATAAGGTTCCCAAATTTTGGTTTTAATAACTTCTAAATCCTTAGAAATATCTTTTTTTAAGGTTTCATCTATAATGGGATAACTAGGGTTTTCTGGAATAAAAACCGTGGGTTTCCATCCAAACTCTGGTAAATATTTTACAAATTTTAACCAACGCTGCACTCCTGGACCTCCCGCTGGAGGCCAATAATAGGTAATGATTAATATTTTTTTTGGATTGTTAATGATAATTTTTTTGTTGTCATTCTGAATGAGCAAAGCGAAATGAAGAATCTCAAATATCATCATTTAAGAATTTCCAAGTCGGAGTAACTACATTAATTAAATCTTCTTTCTTCTTTTTTACCCATCCTAAATGTGCTTTCCTATTCTATGCTAATATAATCTCTCCGCAAGACTTGTAACTCCGGTATACAAAACCATCTTTAACGTATTTTTTAAAATACCAATAAAGTAGTAATGCGTTTCTGAAATTTTCATAAAAAATATTTAGATTCTTCACTTCGCTTTACTCCGTTCAGAATGACAATAATGGCCGAAAACATTTATTTATAGTTCTTCAGGTATCAAATCTCTTCTGTCTCTTTTTCGGTAAAGAAAATAAATTCCGCCAAGGCTTAACAACACAAACAACCCAACAGCAAGCATCGAGATAAGCTTCCCCGTTTCTATAACCTGCGGTGCGAAAATCATTTTTATGGTGTGATTTCCGACGGGAACGTGGACGGCTCTCAACAAATAATTGGCTTTGATGTAAGGAACTTCTTTTTCGTCAACAAACATTTTCCAGCCTTTCGGATAGTATATTTCTGAAAAAACTGCAAGTTGAGGCGTTTTAGATTGGGTCCTAAATTCCAACTCATCTGCTTGGTATTTTTCTAATTTTATAAAGGCTGCGGAATCTTGAGCCAAAGATTTTCCCGTTAAATAGGATTGATCTTCTTTCGCCACCACGGCGATTTTTTTGGTGTCAATTTCGCCAATTAATTGTATTTCTTCATTGGGTGAGTTGGCTATTTTCACTTCAGAAACAAACCAGGCATTTCCATTGCTTTGCGGATTAATCACCGCATCTGGTTTTTCTAAATCACCAAAAATCATGTATTTGGCATTCAGCATATTTAAGATTTGCGGAACTCTCACCGTATCCATTTTGCTGAAATACTCATTGATTAAATCATCATACCTTCTCAATTTTACCGCGTGATAGCCGCCAATGGAGGGGTTAAAATAGGAGGTATTGGTTTCGCCAAAGGTTCCCAAAATCTGATTATACACTCTATAATGGGTTTGATCTTTTTCTGCAATGGTTTCTAAAACTTTGTTCACATTCGCATTTTCCAATAATGCTTTCAAATTATTATTATCACCCACTTTCTGCTGGAGAAGGTCTGAGTTTTCAGTTTGAAAAGGATTTTCTGTAAAGTTTTTGTCAATGAAGTTGTCATTGTTCAAATATCTCTTATTCACACTCCACAAATCCACTAAGCTAACAAGTCCAATTACAATCAACACCACGTTCTGACTGATTTTCTTTTTCAAGCCGAACCATAAAGCTGCGGCCGTAATTCCGACATAGAAAATCGCTTTCAAAGCATCTATTTGAAACATTTTTGCACGGGCATCAATAAGGAAGTCTAATAAGTAAGGTGGTAAATATGTTTTCTCTGAACTGGTGTAAAATCCTAAAATTCCTTTTCCAAAAACCATCAAAATAATCGTAATTCCCAGAACCGAACCACTTACAGCAAGCAGTATTTTCTTTTTATACTCTTCTGTCAATATATTTTCTGAAGTCGTTTCAATGCTTTCATTCGAATTAAAAAATCGGTAAAGACCTACGATAGCAATCAACGGAAATAATAATTCTACCACCACCAAAATGGAGCTTGGTGCCCGGAATTTATTGTAGAAAGGAACAAACTCAATGAAAAAATCAGAAAGCGGCAAGAAATTACTTCCCCACGCTAAAAGAATGGTCAAAATGGACGCGCCTAAAATCCAGAAGCGGTACTTCTTCCACGCAAAGAAAAAACCTAACAAAGCCAAGAAACACACGACTGCTCCCTGATAAGCGGGACCGGAAGTTCCGGGTTGATCGCCCCAATACGTTAATGATCCAAATCCCCGCGAGATCTGATCCATTTCTGCTTGAGACGTGACGTTAGTTTGTACCATTTCTTGCATGCTGCTCATCAATTCTTCTGAGCCTTCCTCAGTGCTGGATCCGCCCATTAATCGCGGAATAAAAAGGTTTAAAGTTTCTAACTTGCCATAACTCCAGGCCAACATGCTTTCTTTATCCATGCCTGATTTTCCAGACGAATGAATATCATTATCCAAAATTTGTTTCCCACGAACCGTTTCTGTGACGTATTCAGAATTCGCCATTAATCGCTGAGAATTCATCCCGATTCCCAATATGAAAGCGAGCGCCAAAATTCCCGTAGAAATGCCGAAATGCTTCCAGGGTGTTTTATTCTGTACGGCGCGAATTAATTCTGATATGAATAGAAACGCCAATCCAAGAAACAAATAGTAGGTCATTTGAGGATGATTCGCAGCAATTTGTAATCCCATGAAAAGTGCCGTCACAATAAATCCAAGAATGTATTTTTTGCGAATATAGACCAATAAAATCCCAGCTAAAAGCGGAGCAAAATACGCTACCGTATGAATTTTCCCATTGTGTCCTGCCGCCAAAGCGATATAAAAATAGGTTGAGAGTCCAAAAAATGTAGCTCCTAAGAGCGCATATTTCCAATTTCGGACGGCAACCAGACCCAGAAAAAAGAAGCCAGCAAAAAGAAGAAAAATATAATTGGCTGGTTTGGGTAGAAATAAGAAAATATCATCTATTTTTTTGATGATATCGCCTCGAAACTGAGCTCCCATTTGATAAGTGGGCATTCCACCAAACATAGAATCACTCCAATATGTTTCTTTGCCATTTGCCGCTCTGTAATCTAATAATTCTTTTGCGCCACCTTTGTACTGCACGATGTCATGCTGAAAAAGCTGTTTCCCGGTAATTACAGGATTGGCATAAATTAAAGCCAAAACCAAAAACGCTAGGAGGCTGCCAAAGATGTAAATTAACTTTTTATTTTTTCCCATAGTAGAATATCTTTCTGTAAAAACCCTTTCTGCATAATCATACAGAAAGGGTTTTCTTTAGTTGTTTTTTGTGTCCTTATTTTCCTTTATTTCTTCGTAATCCACGGTTTCGGCATCCCAATTAATCTTAGCATCAAGATTTTTTTTAGATTTCTGGGTTTGGGTAGAATCGCCATTCGTGGATTTTGGATATTTATAAAAAGAAGCGAAAAAGAGTCTTTTCAGGATATTCCAAAGAAAAAATATAACAATAGTGGCAAGAATTAATTCAAAAATAAATTTCATTGTTTAAAAGAGGAGAAATTTAGCAGATCATTTTGATGATTGCGGATTTTCTAATTTTTAGGGGTTAAATCGCTTTACTATTTTCCTGCAGGGTTCACCATTACGGAAGAGTTAGATACACTTTTCATCGTTTGGGTTTCCTTACCATCAGAAAGGGTTTCTGCTTGTACAGTTTTCACAGAGATGTTTTGATTTTTAATCCAACCTGTATTTTGATCTAATGTAATGGTTCCGTTCTGGGTCAGTTGAGAATTTAAGGTTCTGGTAATTCCTTCTTGTGTTTTTTTATCTGTCTTCGCTGGAATTCCACCTGCAACCGCTACTACTACCACTCCATTTCCTACACTTTTTAAAGTATAGTTGGTTGTAATTTTCACTTTGCCATCTGGGGTCGCATTTTCAGTTTGTGTCCATTTATCTCCCACTTTTACCCCTTTGGCCGGAAGCAAAATTAGATTTTTAGAAAACTGTTCTCTTAAAACTTTTTCATTAAAACTGGATTTTACACTATTTAAAAATTGAGTTCTTGTGGCAGCATCTTTTACAGAACTTGTTAATGCAGCATTTACTTTAGTATAAATAGGTTCGAACCCTGAAATGGAAATCACTTTCCCATTTTCATCCATTTTTAAGTTCAGCTTGTTCCCAGCTAAAGCTTTGTTCATTTTCCACATCATTTTCAGTTGCTCATCTTTTGGTTCTGCAGCTTTGGAATCAATCGCAACTGATTTTCCATTAGCAGATTGCGAATTCTTTTTGCCCACTAGATTAATGCTGATATCATAAACTCCGTTTACAAAATCATTCACTGTAAAACTCATTTCATCCGTTGTTTCATTCGTACCACTCTGTGATTTACCGTCTGGAGAGGTTACAGTTTGTACATCTTTTTGGTACGTAATTAAAGGATAAGTTTTGCCTTTTTCTAATTTGAAAGTCTGTACATAAACGCCATTATTATTACTTATTGCGGGAGCAACTGCAACTTCATTTACTACATTTTCGGTAGAATCCGATTCTGTAACTGGAACTTCTACAGTAATCGTTTTGCCTGTTACTGGATCAACTTTAGTTATGGTTTGCGTTTCTTTTTTGCAAGATAAAAGTGCGGCTGAAATAAGCACAAGGCTTGTATATTTTCTCATTAATATATTTTGGTTCAATGTTCTAATTACTTAAAAATTCTTTCTAAAAAATTTTTGACAAATTTAAGGTAATTATTTAAAGTGCCTTTCAACATTGAAAATAATTTTGGCCGATAAATTTAAAATTAATGCAAACTCTTACCACAAACTGAATCCCACAAATAGCAAAAGAAAAACTATTTTTCATTTAAGGCTTTTAATTTTGCTAAACCTTTGCTGTAGGAACCATTCATCTGACCATCCATAAACAACTTCATCAACTTCATTGGATAATCTAATTCACAATCCATGCTCCAAGTTATTTTTGCAGCATTTCCTTCTGGTTTTAAAATGATATCTGCAGTAGCTTCACTTTGAAAAGGCTTTTCAAAAATCATCAAGGAAGAGACTTTTTCATTGGGAACAATTGCTGTAATTTTATGACAGCCTTTACGGCATCATCATTTCCGTCCCAGCAATATTAATCGCCAACTTGTCCAGAATTTCCTGAATAAGCAATTTTCATATTAAGATCTAATTCCACCCAGGGATTTGTCCCGTCCTAAAAAAGCGATACAGATTATTAAACAAAATTAAATAATTAAACACTAGCGATAACGTTATCGCTAGTGTTTTTTCTTTTGTAGG